>NZ_JBVKDU010000005.1:0-380296 GCF_055633595.1 Amycolatopsis sp. NPDC114504
TGCAATGGACAGACCCGGGACCGGGGGGTTTCCTCCAGGAGGAGGGGGGGAAGGGGAGCGGGGGGGGGGGTGGGAAAAAAGCGGGTAAAAACCCTTTTTCCCCCCCCACGACCGGCCGCGGAGGACTCGGGTCGGCGGGCGTCCTCCTGGTCGACGCCGGTCTGTCGGGGTCGCGTGGAGGCGGGACAGGGGCGAGCGGCCCTCGGTCCGGGGCACGGCCGGCCGGGGGCGGCGCTTTTATGTGGAAGCGCGTGCTCAGCGGGCGTTGTCGACCAGGCGTGCCGGCCGGCCGGGCGCCGTCGGTCGGGGCCGGGCGGGGGCGGCGCTTTCAGGTGGAAGCGAGCGCTTAGCGGGCGTTGTCGACCAGGCGTGCCGGCCGGCTGGGCGCCGTTGGCCGGGGCCGCGCGAGGGCGGCGCTTTCCCGTGAACGTGTGCGGTCAGCGGGCGTCGTCGACCATGCGGGCCAGGCGGTCGGCCAGCCAGGCGCCGTCCGCCGGTGTGATCGTCACCCATGGCTCGCCGGCCACGTCCTCCGGCGTCACCGCGTACCGCCCCGCCGCCGTGTCGAACCAGGCCAGGATCGGGGTGCGGCCCGCCGGGCCGGTCGCCGCCAGCTGGCCCGCCGCGTGCCGCTGCGCCGTGACCAGCGTCGCCAGGGGACGGACCGCGCGGCCGGTGATCCCGGCCGCCGCCAAAGCTCGCTCGAACGCGTCGTAGCCGCCGCGCGCGTACGCGTCCATCGCCGCCGAGTACGTCGCGCGGGGGAGGCGGAGCTGGTCGCCCGGGCCCGCCTCCGCGTCGCCGAGCATCCGGGCGACCGCGGGGACCAGGTCGGCCGGGCGCAGCGGCTCCAGCACCAGGTCGCGCTCGTCCAGCACCGCGAGCACCCCGGCCGTGTCCCGCACCGCCGCGAGCAGCCGCCACGGCGCTTCGCCCAGCACCAGCGCGTCGACGCTCAGCGACGGCGCACCCAGCAGCACGAACAGGTCCGCCAGCCCGGGGTCGACGTCGTCGCCGTCGGTGAGACCCGCTTCCGCCAGCCCGGCGAAGACACGCACGCCCAGGTCGTCGCGCTCGGCGTGGGTCGCGCCGTGCGAGGGCACGTCGAACGGGTACGGCGGCGGCCCGCCCGGCCCGAGGTCCGCCCAGAGGAGATCGAACTCGAGATGCGACAGGATCACTCCGGCCGCCGTCGCGGTGCGCCGCGCCATGGTCACCCTTCCCGTGGTGCGCGGCCGCCGTCAGGCACGATGGTGCCGATGGCCGAGCCGCAGTCGATGGACGTTCCCGCGAGCGGGTACCTCGTCGTCCGCGCTTCCGGCGCGGCGGCCGCGGTCGCCGCGATCCTCGGCGGCCGTCGCGACCCGGACGGCATCCAGCTGCTGCTGCGCTGCCCGGTCCCGCGCGCGGTGGCCGAGTCCGGCGCGAAGCTGACGTACGCCGACGCGACGCTGCACCTCCTGCCGTCCGGCGTCGTGATGCTGACCGTCGCGACGGCGAAGCTGTCGATCTCGTTCGCCGAGCTGCGGCCGCTGATGTTCCGGCCGGTCGAGGTCGACGCGCCGCTGCGGTCGCTGTTCGCCGGCGCGGTGGCGCACGTCCTGGCGGCCGGCCCGCGGCTGGACCCGCACGGGCTGGCCCACCACCTGCTGGGGCTGGCCGAACTGGTGCTGCGTAGCGCGCTACGCGTCGAACTAGACCGCGTCGACGCTTTGGCGACGCGAAGGCGTGAAGCGCTCGAGTACATGCGCGCGCACCTTGGCGAACAGTCGCTCAGCGCGGACAGGATCGCCGAAGCGCTGTACATCTCGCGAAGGCGGCTGTACCAGCTCTTCGACGACGGCCAAGGCGTCTCGGAACGGTTGAAGGGCCTGCGCGTCGAGCGCGCGAAGGCGTTGCTGGCGGACCCGGCGAAGGCGGCGCGGGGGATCGCGGAGATCGCGCGCGACTGCGGGTTCACGAGCGCCCCGCACTTCTCGCGGACGTTCCGCCGCGCGACGGGCCGGACCCCACGCGAGTTCCGGGAGCGGGCGCTGCGGGCGTGAGGTCGACGCCGGCGACGAGCGTCCCGGCCAGCCCGGCGACCTCCAGCCAGCCCCGGCCACCGGGGGAGTGGAGCGTGAACACGGCCGCGCGCGGCCGGTCCGGATCGAGGACGACGGCCTGCAGCTGAGCGCCGGACAGCCCGATCCGCTCGACGATCACCACCGGGTAGCCGCGGCCGGTCCGCGCGGTGCTGACCTCGCGGATGCCCGGGGTCGTGTCGGCGACGAAGTGGCCGAGGTCCGCGGCTTCGTCGAGGGTGGCGTCGACCGCGACGACCCCGGCGATGAGCAACGCGGGATCGGCGTCGCGGTGCTCGACGAGCGCGAGCAACCCGGCCCGCTGCTCGTGAGCGATCTCGGCGCACTGGACGGCGGCGGCCTCCAGGCCGAGATCGCGGGCGGCATCGGGGCCACGCAGGCGCGCCATGAGCGCGTGCAGCTCGGCGGTGGTGCGCGCGACCGAGTCCAGGTTCACCGGGGTGATCCCCGGAACGGCGGGCAGTTTCACCGGCCACCCAGTGCCGCGGCGAAGGCGCCGACCGCGCCCGGTGGCGGCGTCACGGGTGTCGCGGGTGTTTTCGCGACGTTGACGCCCAGCTCGCGTCCGATGGTCGAGAACGTCTGCATATGTGTTGCCACGCCACGGAAATCCGGGGCGCTCGGTTGGGGGGTGCCGTCGCCGAGGGCTCGAAGCCGATCGGCGACGCGGGTTGCTTCGTTGATGTGGGCGCGTTCCAGCTCACGGGCTTCGGCGAGGACGCGGTCGAGGTCGGTTTGTTTCGTGGCGAGCCGGGCCCGGGCGGCGGTGAGGTTCGGCTGGGTGGCGGGGGAGAACTGCGCTTCGGTTTCGGCTTGGTCGACGTCGTCTTGGGCGCTGGTGACGGCTCGTCGTGCGTTGATGGCCCGGCGGTCGAGTTCCTCGGCGCGGCGGTGGTGGGCGACGAGGGTGCCGGCCCAGTCGTCGAGGATCGCGGCGGCCGAGCGGAGAGCTTCGGAGACGGGGGCGAGGCCGGCCGAGGCACGCTCGGCACGGTCGGCGAGGGCCTGCGCGGATCGGCCGGCCCACTCGGGGATCGCTCCGATGGCAGGGACTTCGCCGAGTTTCGTTGCTGCGGCGGCGTAGCGGCGCGCGGTTTCGGCAACGGCATCGGGTCGGCCGGGGACCGGGTCGAAGCCGAGGCCGCGGAACTCAGCCATCGGCGCGGCCCAGCTCTTCGGCCGCGGCTGCGTCCGATGTCCGGTAAGCCTTCGCCGCCGCACGGACGCTGCCTGCCGCCGTTGCGAAGTCCGCTTCCACCGCTCGTATCCTGCCGGACCACTCGCCGGTCAGCGCGGTGAGTGCGGCCGACACCGATGGCGGCCCCAGCTCGTCCGAAGCCGCTGCCTCGACCTGGGCCGCCGCCTCGCCGTACTCCTCCGACGTGTCCTCGAGGCGGACCGCCAAGGCGTCGAGAGCCGCCGGGTCCGCATGGAAGCCCGTCATTCGCCGAACACCGGGGGGTAGGCCGGGGGCAGATCGTCCAGCAGGTCGTAACCGTCCGCGTACTTGTCGCGGTGCTCCGTGTCCTCCTCGCGGCGGGTGCCCTGGCCCGGTGGGTACATGCCGTACCCGGTTCCCGCGCCGCGACCGCCGGCCGCTCCCGGGCCGAAACCCGAGGTCGCCGTTCCGAAGCGTCCGACGCCGGCCCGCCCACCGTCGCCAACGGAGCCACCGGAGCCAACGGAGCCGCCAGCGCCACCAGGGCCGACGATGCCCGTGAAACCTGTTGCCCCGGAAGCAGCCCCGGGCCCGGCCGCGCCGATCACTCCGTCCAGAACGCCGGGAAGCGCCCCGGCCCCGGTCAACGTGGGCGGCAAAGCCGACGCGGTCGACGTCGAATCGTCCGGAACCCCGGGGTCGTGATCAGGCAGCGGATCATGGACCACAGGCACACGCGGAACCACAACGTCCGAACCCGCCGCGCTCACCTGCGGCGCCGTGTCGAACGCCGGGGGCAGGCGGTGGCGGACGTCGTGGCTCGCGCCCTCGTACTGCTCCATCACGCGGACCGCTTCGGCCTTCGCGTCGTCCGCCTGCTTCTTCGTCGGCAGCTTGTCGTCGAGCAGCTCGTCCAGCATGTACGCGCCCTGGGGGCCGTCGAGCCGCTTGACCGCGTACCCCTCCTGGAACCACCGCTCGGCCCAGTAGTGCACCGGTTCCGGCATCTTCCGCCGCGCTTCGCCGATCGCCGAGGTGTACGTGTCCAGGCCGTCGCCGATGTGCCTGGCGTTCTCGCCCGCCGTGCTCGCCCAGCCGGTCAGGCGCTGCACGGAGTCCGCCGCCTGGGCCGCCGACGGACCGCGCCACGACAGCAGCAGCTTCTGGACCAGCGTGTGGACGTCGCCGGTGGCCGTGTCGACGCTGCGGGCCAGCTCGGCCCACCGGTGCGCCTGCTCGCCGAGCCTCGGCGGGTCGGCCGACTGCACCATGTCCCACAGCTCGCGGTGGTCGTAGCTGTCCCAGTTGATCTTGCCGAACGCGTCTTCGCGGTCGTTCACGGCCTTCTCGCGACGCACTCGCCGCGCTTTCGCCTTCTCACGCGCGGTCGGCTCGTGGTGCGTGGAGTGGAACTCAGGCATCGCGCTCACCCGTCCGCAGCGCCGCCGCGGCCTCCTCGTCGTTGGCCCGGTGCGACGACGCGACGGTGTCGAGCGCCTGCCGCAGCGACGCGAGCTCGCCGAGGTACGACTCCAGCGCCGCCTGCACGCCGCCGGCTTCGGCGCCGCCGCGCAGCCCGAACGAGCGGCGCATCCAGTGGGAGACCGGGCCCTTGCCGTCGGCCAGGGGCGTGCCCAGCTCGCGGGCGCTTTCGAGGTAGCCGGACAGCTCCTGGTGACGCGCGTCGAGGGCGTTCTTGGCCGCGTCGATCTCGGCGTAGTCCAGCTCGAGGACGTCGGTGCCGCCGGCGACCAGCGCGGCCGCGCCGGTACCCCGCGGTTCCGCGACACCCGAGGCGCGCTCCCTCGGTTCGTCCTTCTGGGGCTGGTGCTCGGCCCGCAGCTGCCGCCGCGCGTCGGCCTCGTCGCGCACAGTCGCCAATGGAGTTCCTTCCCTCGCCACCCAGGCGTCCATCCTGGCCACTGCGCGCCGGGATGAGAAGGGAACCCCACCCGGGTGCACGGGTGGACACGAAGACTGCACGGCCGGATAGGGCAGGATGTCCGGATGATCCCGCGTCGTGCGTTCGGAGCCGTCCTCGCCGCCCTCACCGGGCTGGTCCTGCTCGCCGGGCCGGCCTCGGCCCACGCCGGACCGGAGCCCGTCACCGGCACCGCGTGGCAGGCCCAGGCGCCCAGTGCCCCGACCGCGGTGGACACCACCGGCATCCCCGACTGGATCTGGGTCGTGGTCGGGGTCGTCGGGCTGCTCGCGGTGATCATCGTCGGCCTCCGCCAGCTGAAGGGCCGCGGCAAGGACTGAGCTACTTCTCGCCCGGCACCGTCACGACCCAACGCTCGGGCCGCCGGCGCAGGTAGCCCCACCAGTACAGCGCCGAGACCACCAGCACCCCGGCGGTGATGCCGAGGTCGAGCGCACTCTGTTCGACCAGGACGTAGGCGAGCGCCGCGACGGCGAGCACCGGCACCACCGGCCACGCGGGCATGCGCCACACGTGCGACTTGCCGTGCGCCGCCCGGCGGGCGCCCAGCGCGGCGGTCGCGACGCTCAGGTAGAGCGCGACGACGGCGACCCCGGTGACGCCGCTGAGCGTGTCCACCGGCACGAAGCAGAGGACGGCCTCGGACAGCCCGACCACGAGCGTCGCGACCCACGGCGCGCCGAACCGCTCGCTCACGACGCTCATCGCGCGGTTCACCGGCGACGGCCACGCCTGGTCGCGCGCGGACGCGTAGAGCACGCGCGAATTCTGGATGACCATGACGATCACCGCGTTCACGATCGCCGCCGCGATGCACAGGCTGATCGCGGCGCCGACCGCCGAGTTGCTCCAGCCGGTGACGAGCGCGGTGAGGTCCACGCCGGCGAGCGCGGCCGCGTCCGGCACCGCGAGGGTGACCGCGACGACCGGGACGAGGATGACCACCGCGCTGATCCCGAGCGTCCAGAACACCGTCCTGGCGACGGTCTTGCGCGGCTCGCGCATCTCCTCGGCGAGGTAGACGGCGGTGCTGAAGCCCTGCACGACGAACAGCGCGACGGCGAGCCCGGCCACGACGGCGATCAGGCCGATCCCGCTCGTGCCGAGCGTCGGCTTGACCAGCACCGCCGGGCTCTGCGTGGTGTGGGTGAACCCGAGCAGCGACACGACGAAGATCGCGACGATCTCGATGACCAGGAAGATCCCGGTGATCCAGGCGTTGGAGCGCAGGTTCAGCAGGCCCATCACGGTGGACGCGAGCATCACGAGCGCGCCGGCGACCGACGGGTTGATGTCCGCGATCGCGGCGACGTAGTCGGCGACGCCGATCGCGATGATCGGTGGCACGACGAGGATCACGATGAACGACAGCATGAACGTCAGCCAGCCGGCGAACCGGTTCGCCACGGTCGTCACCATCGCGTACTCGCCGCCCGCGCTCGGGACCAGCGTGCCGAGTTCGGAGTAGCAGAAGGCGATCCCGACGCAGAGCAGCACCGCGAGGGCGATCGCGAGCGCGGTGCCGGTGCCGAGGTCGGCGAAGAGCGGGGGCACGAGGACGAACAACGACGACGCCGGCGTCACGCAGCTGAGCGTCAGCAGGGTGCCGCCGCCGACACCGATGGACCGCGTCAGCGTGCGGGCTCCGGTGGACGCGGTGGACGCGGTGGCCGTGTCGGCGTCGGGCGGGGCGGGAGTGCGGGGCATGGGCGTTCCCTCCGGCCGGGGCAAGGTGCGACGGATGGAACAGCACCGATTCGGTGTTGTCAACGCCACAAAGACGACTGAAATCGTTGTCCTGTGCGGACAGTGCCTTCGGATTTAGTCACTCATCGTGACCGGGCTGCTGCGTTTGCCCTGTGTCACCCGTGTCGGGGATGATCCGGGGCGTGAGCAGCCAGGACACCCCGAGCCGGCCCGCGCCGCCGGTGCTCGACGACATCTCGCGGCAGATCATCGCGCAGCTGCAGGAGGACGGCCGGCGCGCGTACGCGACGATCGGCAAGGCGGTCGGCCTGTCGGAGGCCGCCGTCCGGCAGCGGGTGCAGCGGCTGTCCGACTCCGGCGTCATCCAGATCGTCGCGGTGTCGGATCCCTTGCAGGTCGGGCTGTTCCGGCAGGCGATGATCGCGATCACCGTCGAGGGACCCCTCGAACCGGTCGGCGACGCACTGGCCGAAATGGACGAAATCGCGTACGTGATCCTCTGCGCCGGGCGCTACGACCTGCTCTGCGAGGCCGTCTGCGCGGACGACGAGGCGCTGCTCCGGCTGATCTCGACGCGGATCCGCGCGCTGCCCGGCGTCCGGCACGCGGAGGCGATGGTCTACCTCAAGCTGCGGAAGCAGACCTACCAGTGGGGCTCTCGCTGACCGTGACGACTAAATCCGAAGGTTCAGCGGAAATTCTTCCGATGGATTAGTTGATGATGTTCGTCTGGGCGACTGAATCGCTTGCGCTCGGTCGTCACCGCGTGCGATAACCGAGCCATGACCACTACCGCCGCCTCGGACCTCGCGCAGGCCGCCCGCGACCACCTCTGGATGCACTTCACGCGCCACTCCGCCTACGACGAGACCGACGTCCCGGTGATCGTGCGCGGCGAAGGCGCCTACATCTGGGACGCCCGCGGGAAGCGCTACCTGGACGGGCTCGCCGGCCTGTTCGCGGTCCAGGTCGGCCACGGCCGCGAGGAGCTCGCCGAAGCCGCCGCGCGGCAGACGAAGCAGCTCGCGTACTTCCCGTTGTGGGGCCACGCGCACCCGACGGCGATCGAGCTGGCCACCCGGCTGGCCGACGCGGCGCCCGGCGACCTGAACCGCGTGTTCTTCACCGTGAGCGGCGGCGAGTCGGTCGAGACGGCGTGGAAGCTCGCCAAGCAGTACTTCAAGCTCGTCGGCAAGCCGACCAAGCACAAGGTGGTCAGCCGGTCGCTGGCCTACCACGGGACGTCGCAGGGCGCGCTGTCGATCACCGGCATTCCCGGTGCGAAAGCCGATTTCGAGCCGCTGGTGCCGAGCACGCTGCGGGTGCCGAACACGAACTTCTACCGCGCGCCCGAGCACGCCGACGACTACGAGGCCTACGGCCGGTGGGCCGCCGACCAGATCGAGCAGGCCATCGAGTTCGAAGGCGCCGACACCGTCGCCGCGGTGTTCCTCGAGCCGGTGCAGAACACCGGCGGCTGCTTCGTGCCGCCGCCGGGGTACTTCGCGCGGGTGCGGGAGATCTGCGACAAGCACGACGTGCTGCTGGTCTCCGACGAGGTGATCTGCGCGTTCGGCCGCGTCGGGTACGACTTCGCCGCCAAGCGCTACGGCTACCAGCCGGACATCATGACGACGGCGAAGGGCCTGACGTCCGGGTACGCGCCGCTGGGCGCGGTGCTGGCTTCGGAGCGGCTGATGCAACCGTTCACCCGCGGCGCGACGACGTTCATGCACGGCTCGACCTACGGCGGGCACCCGGTTTCGTGCGCCGTGGCGCTGGCGAACCTCGACTTGATGGACCGTGAGGGCCTGTACGACCACGTGCTCTCGCGGGAAGGCGCGTTCCGGTCCACTTTGGACAAGCTGACCGACCTGCCGATCGTCGGGGACGTCCGCGGCGCCGGGTTCTTCTACGGCATCGAGCTGGTGAAGGACAAGGCGACCAAGGAGACGTTCAGCGCGGCGGAGTCCGAGCGGGTGCTGCGCGGGTTCCTGTCGGACGCGTTGTTCGACGCCGGATTGTACTGCCGCGCCGACGACCGGGCTGAGCCGGTCGTGCAGCTGTCGCCGCCGCTGATCTGCGACCAGCGGGAGTTCGACGAGATGGAGCAGATCCTGCGCGACACGCTGACCCAGGCGTGGAAGTTGCTGTAGGCGGCCCTCCGGCCCCCGGTTTCCACGGTAGCGGAGGGCACCGACAGTTCCGGGTGAGCGGGCGGGCTTCGGCCCTCGGTATCCACCTCTACCGGGTGAAGCGGGCAAGACAGGCACCAGGTCGGCCGATGGGTCGTGCCGGTGCCCCGCGCCCGCGGTCGTGGGTCGTTGGCCCGAAAGGGCGGGGAATCGCGCGATCGCCGCTCTCGCGCGGGTTTCTGAGTACCGTGGGACGCGGGGAGGACCGGCGGGAGCGGCCGGTGACCGGGCCGCCCGCGTCCGCGCCGACCGGCCGCGCAGCCGGGAGGAGAACCCGATGACCGCGACCACGGACACCCCACGCCTGCCGTTCGAGCGGCCGAACGTCCTGGAGATCGCCCCGCTCTACGACGTGCTGCGCCGGCAGGGGCCGGTCGTGCCGGTGACCACGCCGACCGGCGACCCGGCGTGGCTGGTCACGGGGTTCGAAGAGGTCCGCGCGGTGTTCACCGACTCGCGCTTCGGCCGGTCGCACCCGGCGCCGGAGACCGCGTCGTCGCTGTCGGACGCGGCGATCCTCAGCCGGCCGCAGGGCGACCACGAAACCGAGCACGTCGAGCACGCGCGGATGCGGAAGATGCTCGTGCCCGCCTTCTCCGCCAACCGGATCCGGCGGCTCGCCGGTCACGTCCAGGAGCTGGCCGACGGCTGCTTCGACGCCATGGAGCGCGCCCGGCACCCCGGCGAGCCGGTCGACCTGCACGAGCACCTGTCGTTCCCGCTGCCGGTGCTGGTGATCTGCGAGCTGCTCGGCGTCCCCTACGAAGACCGCGACACGTTCCGGGTGCTGTCCGAGCGGATGGGCCGGATGGACATCGGGTCCGGCGCCGACGCCGCGCTCGACGAGTTCGCGGGGTACATGGGCCGGCTGGCGGCGGCCAAGCGGCGCTCGCCCGGTCAGGACGTCGTCTCCGACATGGTGCGCACGCAGGCCGAAGACCCCACGTTCACCGACGGCGACCTCGCCCGGCTGGCCGCCGGCCTGCTGTTCGCCGGCCACGAGACGACGTCCAACCGGATCGACCTCGGCGTCCTCTACCTGCTCGCCGACCTCACGCGGCGCGATGCGCTGGCCGCCGACCCCGAGGGCCGGGTGCACGGCGTCGTCGAGGAGGTCCTGCGGCTGTCCGCGCCGGGCGGGCTCGGCGCGCTGCGGTACGCGCACGACGACGTCGAGCTCGGCGGGGTGGCGATCGCCCGGGGCGACGCGGTCGTCCTCTCGATGGCGGCGGCGAACCGGGACGCGTCGGTCTTCCCCGCCGCCGCGGAGTTCGACCCCGAGCGCAAGCCGAACTCGCACGTGTCGTTTGCTTACGGCGGCTGGTTCTGCATCGGCGCGAGTCTCGCCCGCACGGAGCTGCGTGTCGTGTTCGGCTCGCTGTTCCGCCGGTTCCCGGGACTGCGGCTGGCGGTGCCGGTCGAGGAGCTGGCGGTCCGGACCAACCGGGTCACCGGGGGAGTGGACCGCGTGCCGGTCCTCTGGTAGACCTGCGGCGGCCACGACAGGAGGAAAACGTGACCCTGTGGGACAAACTCGGGATGGACGACAAGCTCATCAAGGTGCTGACGGAGATCCCGCCGGGGCCGGACGCGTCGGAGTTCGGCCCGGCCTACGTCACGATCCACCAGCTGGCCGTCGAGCTGGACCAGCGGTTCCCCGAGGTGCGCCGGCAGCTGGACGTCCCCCTCGGCGGCGGCTCGAACCGGCATACTGGCCTGGTGGAGCTGCTGGGCAAGGAACTGGTCGACAAGATCAAGCGCTACGGCGACGTGTACCCGATCGAAGCGGCGCAGCTGTCTTCGGTGCGGTTCCGCGAGCTGCGGCTGCGCGGCCCGGGCGGGCGTGACCTGGTGGGCGCGTCGCGGACCGACCTGCCGCTGATCCGCCTGCGACCCAAGGACTGACCGTGCTGCCACCGCCGCCGGTCCGGGTCCTGGTGGCCGAACGCGACCCGGCGGTGCGGGCCCGCCTGGGCTCCCTGCTGGCCGACGTCGACGGCATCGAGGTGATCGGCTCGGCCCCGGACGCCGCGGCGGCCCGGACGACGCTGCGCAGCCGGCTGCCGGACGTGGTGCTGCTGGACCTGCGGCTGGGGCCGCTCGGGCCGGTGTTCCGCCGCCCCGCGGTGCTGGCCCTGGTGACGTTCGACTCCGACACGGGCATCCTGCGGGCGCTGCGCGACGGGGCATCGGGGTACGTGCTGCGCTCGGCCCGGCGCAACGAGCTGATCAAGGTGGTCCGGCTGGCCGCCGACGGGCACGTGGTGCTCTCCCCGGACGCGTCGCGCCGGCTCGTGTCGGCCGCGACGCGGCTGTCCGGACCGCGGGACGAGCGGCTGGCCGGGGTGGACCGGCTGTCGGTGCGGGAGCGCGAGGTGCTGGTCGGCGTCGGGTCCGCGTTGACGAACGCGGAGATCGCGACGCGGCTCGGGGTCGGGGAGCCGGAGGTGCGGGGCCTGGTGGCTCAGGTGGTGCGGAAGCTCGGGTGCGCGCACCGGACCGAGGCGGGGTTGCTGGCCTACGAGCGGGGGTTGTGCCGGCCGGGCACCGAACGGCCGTGACGGCCGCCTACCGACCCTAAGAGCCGGTAGGCGGCCTTCACGGATTTCAGAAGCCGGTCAGGCCGTGGGGCACCCCCAGTCCGGTCGGGGCGTCATAGCCCGGCCCCGCCACGCACAGGTAGTCGTCGCCGCACTTCTTCCCGCCGCCCGCGGGGTCGTTGTTGCCCGCCGTGATGTCGACGAAAGCGGACGCGTACAGGTCTGCCGGCTGGGTCACCCCCGCGTGGCCGGCACGGCCGATCAGCCCCGCGATGTACGGCGCCGACGCGCTGGTGCCGTTCGCCGGGAGCCAGCCGCCCGCGTCCGTGTAGTGGATCGCGATGTCCTCCGCCGCCGACGCGATGTCCGCGACCGTGCGCTTGCCGCAGTGCGTGTCCCGCTGCCACGACGGCTTCGCGATGTACGCCGAGCAGCCGCTGCCGCCGTACTGCCACGCGGACTCCGTCCAGCCCCGCGCCGAGGACGGGTCACGGGCCAGCGCCGTCCCGCCGACCGCGATCGTGGTCGCGAGGACCGCGGGGTAGCTCGCCGCCGTGAACCCCGCGTCGCCCGAGGACGCCACCACCGTCACCCCCGGGTGCTGGTAGTGGCTCGCGAACGCCAGCGGCGCGCCGCTTTCCCGGGCGCCGTAGCTGTTCGACACCACCTTCGCCCCCAGCCGGACCGCGGTGTCCTCCGTCGCCGCCAGGTCGGCGAAGCCGGGTGAGTCGCCTTCGACGACCACGAGCCGGCACGACGGGCACGCCGCCGACACCATCGAGACGTCCAAAGTGGACTCCATCGCCCAGCCGAAGCTCGCCGCGGGGAGCGGTGCGGCGAGGCCCTGCTGGTTCACCTTGCGAAAGCAGCCGTTCGCCGTCGTGCACGGGGGCAGGCCGTACTGCGCCCGGTAGGCCGCGAGGTCGGCCTCCAGGTTCGGTGCGTCGTAGGCGATCGAGATGCCGACGACGGTGTCCGGACCCGGGTCGGACGGAAGCCCGTACGCCGACGCCAGGTCGTCGGCACCCCAGCCGGCCGGGCCGTCGACCAACGCGTGCACCGGCGTGTACGTGGTGAGGCAGCGCAGCTCACCGGGCCGGTCGGGACACGCGGCGCGCTTCACCGGGGCGGCGGACGCCGCGGGGGCGAACACCCCGGCGACGACCGCCACGGCGCTCAGCACGCCGATCATTCGTCTGTTCACAGTGGACCCTCCCTCAGGACGTGTAGATGTGGTAGGCGGCGGCGATCGACTCGGCGACGGTCGCCCCGGCCGCGTCGGACGCCGTGACGCGCAGGGAGACGTCTCCGCCGCGGAACGCGTCCGTGGTCGCGGCGAAGTCCGCGTGGAAGACGCCGTCGCCGCGAGGCGTGACCGTCGCGTCGTGCCAGGTCTTGCCGTCGGTCGAGTACTGCACCGTCGCGGCGGTCACCGGCGAACCCGCGCTCTGCTGCAGGTGCCCCACCGTGAGGTCGAGGCCCTGACGACCCGACGGCGTCGAGCCGTCCGGCCGCAGCCCGCCGACGGCGTACCCCAGCGTCAGCATCGGTTCGACCGCACACGCGCGGTCCGCGCCACGCGCGCAGTGCAGCGCCGGGGGGAGCGTGCCGTCGGCGTGCTGCGACGGCCACGTCCACTCGGTGTGGGTCGCCGTGCTCTGGTGGTACATCGGGCCGGTGCGGCCCGCGTCGATCGTCAGCCCCAGGGTCGACGGCCCGGGCGCGACCTCCTGCTCCAGCGCCAGTGCGGTCGCCCCCACCGGGCTGCCCTCGGCGATCGTCGCGCCGTCCTGGGTCAGCGTGTAGTGCCCGGTGATCGTGTCCGTCGGTTCGCCGTAGAAGCCGAAGCCGGTGTGGCCGGGCTGGTTGTCGCTGAACGGCGTGATGTTCACCCGCAGCAGGTCACCGGCGCGGGTCGCGGCCGGGATCTCCGGTGCGCTGCCGTCGGACAGCGGCAGCAGCGCGACGCCGCCCGCCGGGTGCAGCGGGAACTTGTTCCAGTCCTCGGTGACGGAAGAGCCGCCCTGGTAGGAGTGGAACGGCTCGTACTGACCGCCGGCCCACGCCGGGAACGGACCGGGCACGACGTACTTCGAGAACCCGCCGAACCAGCGCAGGTCCGGCCCGGCCGAGACGTACTCGGTCTGCTTCCGGGGCGTCTCGATCAGGTGCGACGCCCGGCCGCTGCTGTCCTCGAAGGAGAACATCCCGCTGCGCTGCCGCCGCCCGAGCGTCGCGTATTCGCTGAAGTAGGTCGCGTCCACCGCGGCGACGTCCTTCGCCGTGATCACGTACCGCTGCTGCGGAATCGTGCCGACGCTCGCCTTCTGGAGCACGTATTCGTACGGCGTGCCCGGCCCCGGTGGGGACACGAGCCTGCTGTACGGGTACGTCTGCAGCGCGCCGGTCCGGACCGGGACGGCCGTCGGCGACACCGAGATCGGCACGCCGGGCCCGGCGTCGAAGTCGACGAGCAGCGCCGGCCCGGTCTTCGCCGCCCGGCGGAACAGGAACCCGGTGTCGTCGAGCAGTGCCGGCCGCGGCGTCACCCACGTCAGCTTGCTCGAAGCGCGGGAAGCGTCGACGCGGACGGTCTTGTCCGCCTTGACCGCGAACTCGGGCTGCGCGCTGAACCGCACCTCCGTCGGGTTGCCGTCGGCGTCGGCCGTCCAGAACAGGCCGAGTGCGCTGTAGTTCCCGTCGGGCACGCTGAACTTCGCCGTGCCACCCGAGAAGTAGTTGAGGCTCTCGTCCGGGTCGAGGAGGTTCCCGTCGTCGGTGTTGTAGAGGAACGCGACGCCGGTGTCGGCCGGCTGACCCACGATGTCATCGGCATCGACCGACACCGTGCGCATCACCGAACGCGGCTGGACGGCCGGGCGCGCCCCGGGCAACGCGAAACGAGCGCCGCCGGCGAAGAGCCCCTGCCCGCCGAAGTGCCCGCGCGCGTTGTCCTCTT
The DNA here is from genome assembly GCF_055633595.1 of Amycolatopsis sp. NPDC114504. NCBI lineage: Bacteria > Bacillati > Actinomycetota > Actinomycetes > Pseudonocardiales > Pseudonocardiaceae > Amycolatopsis > Amycolatopsis sp. NPDC114504. The sequence continues at coordinate 14,587 of NZ_JBVKDU010000005.1, forward strand.
TGAACTGCTTCGCCAGCGCCGGCCCGAACGTCGCCGGGTCGGCGGGCAGCGGCGCGCCGGCCAGCAGCGCACCGACGTCGAACAGACCGAGGTCCAGGCCCCGCCCCAGGTAGGGGAGCGCGGTGCCGGGGACCTCGTAGTCACGGTCGCCGAGCCGCAGGTGCACCAGGGTCCGGGCCATGCCCTTCTCCGCGGCCGGCTGGACTTCGAACAGGGACCGGCCGTCGGCGGTGGTCCGGACGCTGACGCGTTCGCCGGTGACCAAGGTGGCGGACGTCGTGGGCACCGCGGCGCCGGCCTGCGGGGAAGCGATTCCCCCGAGCCCGGCGAGCACGACCCCCAGGACGGACAAAGTTCTTCGCACTGGCACCTCCGTGTGGTGGTTGATCACCACTACCGACGAGCCAGACGCCGGACCCGTTGAGCCCGGTTCTCGATCTTCGCGAAGTTACCTCGATCGGGTCAACGACCCAGAGTCAGGAATGGGCCGCGGGCACCGGCCGGGCGACGCCGAAACCGCCGTACGGACCGGCTTTCGCGCGCTTGCGGACCTCGTCGAAGTGCCGGTGCACGGCTTCGGCCGCGGCGTCGGCGTCCCGCAGCAGGAGCGCGTCGACGATGACCTGGTGGCGTTTCGCGGTGGCGGTCGGCGACGCGGCCGGTCCGCCGAACTCGCTTTCGGCGATCCGGTAGACGTCCCAGAACAGCCCGGTGAGCTCGCGCGCGAGGTCGAAGCCGGCCTCGGCGCAGATGAGGTCGTGGAACTCGCGGTCGGCCTCCGCCGCGTCGGGGCCCTTGCGCTTCATCCGCGCGACGCAGGCCTGCAGCTCCTCGATCAGGCCGGGCCGGTGGTCGGTCGCGACGCGCCGGGTCAGCTCGGTCTCGAGCATCTCCCGCACCTCCAGGAGGTCACGCAGCCGCCCGACGTCGGTGGCGCCGCGGGCGCGGGTGCGGAAGAGCAGCCACGTCTGCAGGGACTCCGACCCGGCGGACCCGACGAACGTGCCGTAGCCGTGGCGGATCTCGACGATGCCGAGGGCCTGCAGGGCCTTGATCGCCTCGCGGATGGAGTTGCGGCTGACGCCGATGTCCTCCATCAGGCTCAGCTCGGTGGGCATGGGTGCGCCCGGCGGGAGCTCCCGCTCGACGATCAGGTCGATGATGCGCTTGGTGATCTCTTCGCTGCGCTGCGGACGGGCCACTGCTGTCCTCCCCGGATGCGTCGTGAGAGGACATCCTACGTCATACGTCCAGAAGGGTTGACCAGCACGCGAACCCATCCTAGGCTCACGCCGGTCATAGGACGTCCCATGTCCTACCGTTCGAGGCCAGCCGGAGACACCGATGTCCCAGAGCCCGTCGCTCAGCCGCCGCCAGTTGCTGCGCTACACCACCTTCGCCGGGGCGGCCATGGCGTTCCCGACCGTGCTCGCCGCGTGCGGCGGGCCGGCGTCCACCAACAAGACCGGCAGCTCGGCGGGCTCCCTGACCGCCGTCATCGGCTACGGCAACAACCAGACGTGGGACCCGCTGCAGACCGCGTCCGCCTTCTCGATGGCCGCGATCCTGCACTGCTACGAGTCCCTCGTGGAGGGTGACCCGATCACCCGCGCGCCGTTCCCCGGCCTGGCGAAGGCGCTGCCCGCCGACGTCAGCGGAACGAGCCTGAAGTTCGAGCTGCGAGACGGCGCGAAGTGGCACGACGGCCAGCCCGTGACGGCCGACGATGTCGTCTTCACCTACGCCCGCGCGCTCGACGAGAAGGAGAACGTGCTGATCCACAGCTTCTTCTCGCACTGGCTGCAGGAGGTTCGCAAGACCGGCGACCGCGCGGTCGAGTTCGTCCTCAAGTTCCCGTTCCCGTACGCGCTGCAGCGGATCCAGTGCTGCAAGATCGTCCCGAAGCACGTCTACGACGGCAAGTGGGACGACGCCAAGGGCGGCAAGGTCGTCGGCTCCGGCCCGTACAAGGTCGTCGAGCAGGCGCCGCTGAGCCACACCAGCTTCGAGAAGTTCGCCGACTACAACGGCCCGCGCCCGGCGGCCTACGACAAGATGCTCTGGAAGTCCATTGTGGACTCCGCGCCGCGCGTCGCCGCGATCTCCGGCGCCACGCCGGACGCGCAGATCGCCGAGAACATCCCGGCCGCCAACGCCGACCAGCTCCGCAAGGCCGGCCGCACGGTCGAGTTCGCCGACGGCGGCAACAACCTCTTCCTGCTCTTCAACACCGCGCACAAGCCGTTCGACAGCAACCTGGTCCGCCAAGCCCTGCACTACGCCATCGACAAGCAGAAGATGATCGACATCGGGCTGAAGGGCGCCGGTTCGCCCGGCACGTCGTTCATCAACCCGAAGCTCCCGTCTTCGCAGCCGGCGTCGCAGGACTTCGTCTACAACCCCGACAAGGCCAAGCAGCTGCTGCAGCAGGCCGGCGCCACCGGGCTGAAGGTGACGCTGTCGACGACGAACACCTCGCTGGTCGCCGACTGCGTGAAGGTGATCAAGGAGGGCTGGGACGCGATCGGCGTCCAGACCACTTTGGACTCCCAGGACACCAAGGCGCTGTTCTCCAAGCTGGACGCGGGCGCCGACTTCCAGGTCGTCGCCACGACGAACAACCCGCTGCAGTTCGGCAACGACCCCGACCTGATGATCCGCTACTACTACGACGCCAAGTCCATCCTCACGAGCAAGTACGCCCGCTTCACCGGCTCCGACGCCCAGTCGCTGCTGGCCCTGCAGGACCAGGCCGCGGCCGAGACGGACGAGGGCAAGCGGACGACGCTGAACAAGCAGCTGCTGGACCGGATCTCCGAGCAGGCCGTCATCTACCCGGTCGTGTTCACCCAGCTCGGCACGGCCTGGGACCCCAAGGCGATCTCCGGCGTGCGCGCCCAGGGCTACCCGGGCATCTACCTGAACCAGGCCAAGCCGGTCTAGGAGGAGAACACCCGTGGCCGTCGTCGTGCGGATGCTGCTCAGCCGCATCCTCGCCCTGATCCCGCTGCTGCTCGGCGTGATCCTGTTCGTGTTCATCGTGATGCGGTTCGCGCCGGTCGACCCGGCGCTGGCCGCGTTCGACGGCGCGAACGCCACCGCCGAGCAGCTGCAGCAGTTCCGGCTCGAGAACGGGCTGCTGGACCCGCTGCCGCTGCAGTACGTCCACTTCGTCTGGCACCTGGTCCAGGGTGACTTCGGCACCAGCGTGATCACGAAGCAGCCGGTCGGCCGGACGATCTCGACCGCGCTGCCGCTGACCGTCCAGCTGACCCTGCTCGGCCTGGTCATCGCGCTGGTGACGGCGCTGGTGCTCGGCGTGACGTCGGCGCTGTTCCGCGACCGCTGGCCGGACAAGGTGATCCGCGTGGTCACCCTGGCCGGGGTCGCCGCGCCGGCGTTCTGGGTGGCGCTGCTGCTGGTCCAGTGGCTGGCCGTCGGCCAGGGGCTGTTCCCGACCAGCGGGTACGTCAGCCCGGCCGACTCCTTCGGCGGCTGGCTCAACTCGCTGACGCTGCCCGCGGTCTCGCTGGCGCTGCCGGTGGCCGCGCAGCTGACCCGGGTGATCCGGACGTCGATGGTCGAGGAGCTGGACAAGGACTACGTCCGCACCGCCCGCGGCGGCGGCCTGCCGCCGGTGGTCGTGGTCGGGCGCAACGTGCTGCGCAACGCGCTGGTCACACCGCTGACCGTGCTCGGCCTGCGGGTCGGCTACCTGCTGGGCGGCGCCGTCGTCATCGAGACGATGTTCGCGCTGCCGGGGATGGGGCAGAACATGATCCAGGCCGTCACCGACGGCGACACCGCCAAGGTGCAGGGCTTCGTCATCACGATCGCGATCGGGTTCGTGCTGGTCAACCTGATCGTCGACGTCCTGTACCTGATCGCGAACCCGCGCCTGCGGAGCCACGCGTGAAGCGCCTGCGCGCGGCCTGGCCCGCGCTCGCGATCCTCGGCGTCCTGCTCCTGGTCGCCGTGCTCGGCACGCTGCTCGCGACGCACAACCCGGACGCGCTGAGCACCGACACCGGCGGCCCCAGCGGGGCGCACTGGTTCGGGACGGACACGTCGGGCCGGGACATCTTCTCCCGGCTCGTCGCCGGCACGCGCTGGTCGCTCGCCATCGGCCTGGGGGCGGTGGCGCTCGCGCTCGTGTCGGGGGCGGTGATCGGGGCGTTCGCCGCGACCTCGCACCGCCGGGTGGACGCCGTGGTCATGCGCGTGCTGGACGTCATCATGGCGTTCCCCGGCATCGCGCTGGCCGCGGTGCTCGTCGCCGTGTTCGGCCACGGCATCCTCGTGCTGATCCTGGCCATCGGGTTCCTCAACATGCCGCCGGTGGCCCGGGTGATCCGGGCGAACGTCCTGGCCCAGTACGGCGAGGACTACGTCGCGGCCGAACGCGTCATCGGTGCCCGGCGGTTCTTCGTGCTGACCCGGCACGTCGCGATCAACTGCGCCGCACCGGTCCTCGTCTACTGCACGGTCACGGTGGCCGACGCGATCGTGTTCGAGGCGTCGCTGTCGTTCATCGGCGCCGGCATCCAGCCGCCGGACCCGTCCTGGGGTTCGGTCCTGGCCGACGGCAAGGACCTGGTGCTGACCGGCGGCTGGTGGGCGACGCTGTTCCCCGGCCTGCTGATCCTCGTCACGGTGCTCGCGCTGAACATCCTGTCCGAGCGGATCTCGGACGCCTGGGCCGCACCCTCGGCCCGCGCGGTCAAGGCGGCCGAAGTCGCGAAGGCCGTCGAGAAGCGCGAAGACGCCGACACTGCGCCCGTCCTGCCGATCGCCGGCCTGCGGGAAGCGGGGGAGCGGCTGGCCCGCACCGCCCGGTCCCTGGACCACCGCGACACGGTCCTCGAGGTCGACCGGCTCCGGATCGCGTTCCCGGGCCGCCACGAAGGCGTCGACGTCGTGGACGGCGTGTCGTTCAGCGTCCGCGCGGGCGAAGTCCTCGGCCTGATCGGCGAGTCCGGCTGCGGCAAGACGCTCACGGCGTTGTCGATCCTCGGCCTCCAGCCGGCGACCGCGCGCGTGTCCGGGCAGATCCGGTTCGCGCAGCGCGACCTGCTCGCTTTGCGCCCCGGTGAACGGCGGAGGCACCTCGGCCACGACATCGCGATGATCTACCAAGACGCGTTGAGCTCCCTCAACCCGGCGATGACCATCCGCGCGCAGCTCAAGCAGTTCACCCGCCGCGGCGGCACCCGCACCCCGGCCGAGCTCCTCGAACTGGTCAACCTCGACCCGGAGCGGACGTTGCGCGCCTACCCGCACGAGCTGTCCGGCGGTCAGCGCCAGCGCGTGCTGATCGCGATGGCGCTCTCGCGGGACCCGAAGCTGATCGTCGCCGACGAGCCGACGACGGCCCTGGACGTCACGGTCCAGGCCCAGATCATGGCGCTGCTGCTGCGGCTGCAGGAGGAGCTCGGCTTCGCGCTCATCCTTGTTTCGCACGACCTCGCGCTGGTGTCCGAGATCGCCGACCGCGTCGTCGTCATGTACGGCGGGCAGGTGGCCGAGCTGGGCGCCACCGCTGAGGTCGTCGGCTCGCCGCGGCACCACTACACGCGCGGCCTGCTCAGCGCGGTGCTGTCGCTGGAGGAGAACGAGGCCCGGCTCACCCAGATCAAGGGCGTCGTCCCGGCCCCGGCGGAGTTCCCGGCGGGCTGCCGCTTCGCCGACCGCTGCCCGGCCGCGCGCGCCAAGTGCCACGACGAGACCCCGGTCCGCTTCGGCGAGCCGGTCGACCACCTCGTCGCCTGCCACTTCCCGGCGGTCGACATCGCCCGCGAGAAGGAGGCGACGGCGTGAGCCTGCTGGAGCTCGACGGCGTCCACGTCGTCCACAAGATCCGCGGCCGGGGCCTGTTCGGCCACGACAGCGTCTACGCCCTGACCGACGCCCACCTGGTCGTCGAGCCGGGGGAGACGATCGGCGTCGTCGGCGAGTCCGGGTGCGGCAAGTCCACCCTGGCCAAGGTGATCGTCGGCCTGCAGCCGCCGACCGCGGGCACGGTCCGGTTCCGCGGCAAGCCCCTCGACGAGGGGTTCGGACGCGAGGTCGGCATGGTCTTCCAGGACCCGTCGACCGCGCTGAACCGGCGGCTCGCCGTCGCCAAGATCATCCGCGACCCCCTCGACGTGCATCGCGTCGGGACGCCGGCCGAGCGCGACGACCGCGTCCGCGAGCTGATGTCGCTGGTCGGCCTGCCCGCCAGCGCCGCCGACGCGGTGCCCGGCCAGCTCTCCGGCGGCCAGCGGCAGCGCGTCGCCATCGCGCGGGCACTGGCCCTGCGACCGGCGCTGCTGGTCGCCGACGAACCGACGTCCGCCCTCGACGTCTCGGTCCGCGCCCAGATCCTCAACCTGCTGCTCGACCTGCGCGAACAGCTGGAACTGGCGATGGTCTTCGTCTCCCACGACATCCAGACCGTGTCGAAGATGAGCGACCGGATCGTCACGATGTACCTGGGCCGGATCGTCGAGGAAGCGCCGGTGCGGGCCGAGGCCCGCCACCCGTACACGCGGGCCCTGTTCTCGGCGACGCCCAGCCTGCTGAACCCGGTCGAGCCGATCGTGCTCACCGGCCCGGTGCCGTCGGCGACGAACCCGCCGAGCGGCTGCGCGTTCCGCACCCGCTGCCCGAAGGCCACCGACGAGTGCGCGGCCGAGCTGCCGCCGCTCGCCGCGGCCGAGGGCGGGCACACCTACCGCTGCATCCATCCCGAGATCCCGACCGGAGTGAGCACCTGATGCCGAAGTTCGCCGGAATCGTCCCGCCGCTGTGCACGCCGTTCAACGACGACTTCAGCGTGGACACCGACTCGCTGCGGCGCCACGTCGAGGTCCAGCTCGACGCCGGCGTGCACGGCGTGTTCGTCCTCGGCTCCTCCAGCGAGGTCGCCTTCCTGCCCGACGCCCAGCGCCGCGTCGTCGTCGAAACGACGGTCGACCAGGTCGCGGGCCGCGTCCCGGTGCTCGTCGGCTGTATCGACATGACGACATTGCGGGTCGCCGAGCACATCAAGACGGCCGAAGCCGCCGGGGCGGACGCCGTCGTGGTCACCGCGCCCTACTACACGCGCACGCACGTCGCCGAGGTCGACCGGCACTTCCGCCTGCTGCGCGAGCGCACGGCGCTGCCGATCGTCGCCTACGACATCCCGGTCGCGGTGCACACCAAGCTCGACGGCGGGATGGTCCTCGACCTGGCCGCCGACGGCGTCATCGCCGGGCTCAAGGACTCGAGTGGCGACGAAGCCGCGTTCCGCTCGGTGCTGCTCGGCAAGCGCGAGCGCGGCCTCGACACCTTCGCCGTGTTCACCGGGTCCGAGCTGGTCGTGGACGCGGCCCTGGCGATGGGGGCCGACGGCGCCGTCCCGGGCCTGGGCAACGTCGACCCGGTCGGGTACGTGCTCATCCACGACCACTTCAAGTCCGGCAACCTGGCCGCGGCCCGCCGCGAACAGGAGCGCCTGCTGAAGCTGTTCTCGATCACCTCCGTCGCGCCGCCGAGCCGGATGGGCCGCGGCTCGGCCGGGCTCGGGGCCTTCAAAGCCGCGATGAAGATGCGCGGGTTCATCGACAACGCTGTCATGGCACCGCCGCAGCTTCCCCTGGACGACGAGGAACTCCTGCGGATCAAGGAGAAGCTCGCCGAAGCGGGTCTGCTCTAGTGCTCCACTACGGCGCCGACTACAACCCCGAACACTGGCCCGGAGAGGTCCGCCGGGAAGACCTGAAGCTGATGGCCGAAGCGGGCGTCACGATGGTGACGGCGGGGATCTACTCGTGGGCCGGCGTCGAACCGCGGCCGGGGGAGTACGCCTTCGGCTGGTTCGACGACGTCCTGGACGACCTCGCGGGCGCGGGCGTCCGGGTGTGCCTGGCGACGATGACCGCGTCGCCGCCGGCGTGGCTGTCCCACGCGCACCCGGAGATCCTGCCGGTGCGCGCCGACGGCGTCCGGCTCTCACCCGGTGCGCGGCAGCAGTTCTGCCCGTCGAGCCCGGTCTACCGCGCGCATGCCGCCCGGCTCGTCGACCAGCTGGCCACGCGCTACGCCGGGCACCCCGCCCTGGCGATGTGGCACGTAGGCAACGAGTTCGGCTGCCACATCCGCGCCTGCTACTGCGACGAGTCCGCGTCGGACTTCCGTCGCTGGCTGCGGGAGCGCTACGGCTCGATCGAGGCGCTCAACACCGCGTGGACGACGACCTTCTGGGCCCAGCACTACTCCGAGTGGGACGAGATCCTGCCGCCGCGCGTCGCGCCGACGTTCCCCAACCCCGCGCAGCAGCTGGACTTCCACCGGTTCTCCTCCGACGCCGCGCTCGGCTGCTTCCTGACCGAACAGGCGGTGCTGCGGCGGCTCACCCCCGACACACCGATCACGACCAACTTCGTCGGCCTGGTGCAGAAAGCCCTCGACTGGCACACGTGGACGCCGCACGAGGACGTCGTCAGCCTCGACTCCTACCCCGACCCGTACGACCCGCGTACCCACGTCGAAGCCGCGTTCGCCTACGACCTCGTGCGGTCCACGAAGGACCGGCCGTGGATGCTGCTCGAACAGGCGCCCAGCGCGGTGAACTGGCGGCCCCGCAACAGTCCCAAGCCGCCCGGCGCGATGCGGCTCGGCAGCTGGCAGGCCATCGCCCAGGGCGCCGACGCCGTGCTGTTCTTCCAGTGGCGCCAGACCAGTGGCGGCGCCGAGAAGTTCCACTCGGCGATGGTCCCGCACGGTGGCCGCGAGACTCGGACGTTCCGCGAGACGTCTTCGCTGGGGAAGGAACTGGCTCGGGTGCCCGAGCTGGCCGGGACGCGCGTGCGGGCCGACGTCGCTCTCCTGCACGACTGGCCGAGCTGGTGGGGCCTCGAACTCGACTCGCACCCGGCGTCGCTGGACCAGCTCGAGACACACCTCGCGCACTACGCGCCGTTGTTCGACGCGAACATCACCTGCGACGTCGTCTATCCGTCGCGTGACCTGTCGGGCTACCGGCTCGTCGTCATCCCGAACCTGTACCTGCTGGAACAGGCGTCCGCGGACAACCTGCGCGCGTACGTCGCCGGCGGCGGGCACCTCGTGGTGTCGTACTTCTCCGGCATCGTCGACGGCTGTGACCGCGCGTACCCCGGCGGCCACCCGGCACCGCTGCGGGACATCCTCGGTCTGCGGGTCGACGAGTTCTGGCCCTTGGACGGTCCGATCCCGCTCGATTTCGCCGACGGGACAACGGATTCCGGTGCGATCTGGTCCGAATGGATCGAGCTCGAAGGCGCCGAAGTGGTCGCGTCCTTCGCCTCCGGCGACCTGGCCGGGCGGCCCGCGATCACCCGCCACGCGTTCGGCGACGGCGTCGCCTGGTACGTGGGGACCCGGCCCGACCTGGCTTCGCTGCTGGGCCGCGTCACCGCCGAAGCCGGGGTAACGCCGGTGCTGAGTGCGCCGCCGGGTGTCCAGGCGGTCGTCCGGCACGGTGAGGAAAGCGCTTACCTGATCCTGCTCAACCACGGCACCGAGCCGGTCACCGTCGACCTGCCGCACGCCGCGCCGGACCTGCTGACCGACCCGTCGCGGCCGGTGCGCGAGGTCCGGCTCGCCCCGCGAGGTGTCGCCGTCCTGAAGGGATGAGAATGAGAACACTGGGGAGATGGGCCGCCTTGGTGGCCCTGGTGGCGAGCACGCTGCTCGCCGTCAGCCCGGCGCAGGCCGCGCCGCAGTTCGACCAGCAGGTCCTGTTCAAAGCCTCGCAAGACCCCGGGTACAGCTGCTTCCGGATCCCGGCGATCGTGAAGTCCACGCACGGCACGCTGCTGGCGTTCGCCGAAGGCCGCATCGACAACTGCGGTGACACCGGCGACATCGACCTCGTGCTCAAGCGCTCCACCGACGGCGGGAAGACGTGGTCGCCGCTGCAGGTCGTCAACCCCGGCGGCGGGGACACCCACGGCAACCCGGTCCCCATCGTGGACGGCCGCACCGGCCGGATCGTGCTGATCACGACGTACAACAAGGGCCGCACCGACGACAAGGCGTGCGACGTCCCGTGCCCGCGCACGCCGCATTCGCAGTACAGCGACGACGACGGCCTGACGTGGTCCACTCCGGTCGACATCAGCGCGCAGGCCAAGCTCCCCAATTGGGATTCGTGGTACGCGTCCGGGCCGGTCCACGGGATCCAGCTGACCCGCGGCCGGCACGCGGGACGTCTGGTGTTCGGCTTCAACGCGGAAACCAGCGACGGCAAGAACTCGATCGAGAACCACGCGGGCCTGGTCTACAGCGACGACGGCGGGCGCAGCTGGCACGTCGGCGCGGTGAACAGCTATCCGCATCCCGTCGGCGCCACGTACACGCAGAAGCCGTCCGAGGTCACGGTCGCCGAGCTGCCCGACGGGTCGATCTACGCCGGCGGCCGCGAGCAGGGCGGCACCGACATCGGCAACCGCGACTACGCCCTCAGCCGCGACGGCGGCGAGACGTTCTCCCGGTCCTTCACCACCATCCCCGACCTGGTGACGCCGATGGTGCAGGGAGCGGTGCTGCGCCTCGGCGACCGGCTGCTGTTCTCGTCACCGTCGGACACCGACCGGCGGCGGTGGATGATGATCCGCTCGTCCTACGACGGCGGCCGGACGTGGGAGAACGCCGAGCAGGGCACGCAGATCACGACCGACTGGTCCGGGTACTCGGACCTGGTGGGGATCGGCGGCTCGCGGATCGGGCTGCTGTACGAGGGCGGCGCCGTCGACGCGCGTGACGAGATCCGGTTCGCGCGCTTCGACGAGTCGTACCTGGGCCGGCACAACTCGGCGGGACCGTCCACACCGGACGTTTCGGGACACGCGGACGCCCGGGTCCTCGGCGGCGCTTCCCTCGCCGCCGGTCGCTTCGGGAGCGCGGTGGCGTTGGACGGCGTCGACGACTACGTCCGGGTGCCGTACGACCCGGCGCAACCGCCCGGCGACGGCGACCTGACGTGGACCGGCTGGTTCCGGTACGGCGCCACGAAGGGCAACCAGGTGCTGTTCTGGCTGGGCGGGATGGGCACGACCGCACCGCAGCTGTGGTTGCGCGGCGAGCCGGCCAACCACCGGCTGATCGCGATGATGACGACGTCGGCCGGGAGTGCGTCGATTTTGTCGGCCCAGGCCTATGACGACCAGGCCTGGCACCACGTGGCTCTCGAGCGCACCGGCGGGAAGCTGCTGCTGTGGGTGGACGGCGTCCAGGTCGCTTCGGGAACCGCCGCGGCCGGGTCGGTCAGCCAGACGGTGTCGTTCCAGCTGCAGCTGGGGCAGCGGCTGGACAACCAGTTCCGCTGGAACGGCTCGTTCGACGAGGTCCGCTTCTACCGCCGGGCGCTGTCGGCGGCGGAGCTCGACGCGATCCGGGTGCGGAACGCGCCGGTTCCCGCGGGGCAGGTCCTGCGGCTGCCGTTCGACCGGATCCGCGGCTGAGGGGGGCGTTGGCCGACGCTGCCTAGACCGTCCGGCAGGTGAGCTCCGGGCGGTCGGCGGCGTTGCCGGTGCCGGTCACGGCGTTGAAGCCGAACGTCGTCGAGCCGCCCGCGTCGAGCTTGGCGTTCCAGTCGGCGCTGTCCACCGTCACCGTCGTGCCCTCGACCGTGAACGTCCCGTTCCACAGGCCCGCGATGTGGTGCCCGTCGGGGAGGGACCAGCGGACGCTCCAGCCGCGCAGCCCGGTGTCGTGGTCGTTGCGGACCGTCACCTGGACCTGGTAGCCGCCCGGCCAGGAGTTCGTCACGTCGTAGCGGGCGGCGCAGCCCAGGTCGGCGGGGGTGCCGGACGTCGTCGGCGGCGCGCTGGTGGTGGCGGGAGCCGACGACGCGGGCGCGGCGACCGGGGTGCTGCCGTCCGGGACGAGCGCCGTCCCGATCACCACGCCGAGCGCCAGCAGCACGGCGCCGCCCGCGGACGCCAGCACCACCCGGCGGCGCGGCCGGTGGACGCGCAGCATGCGGGTTTCGGTGCGAGGCCGGGGGCGCGGCGGCGGCAGCGGACGGCCGCCGGTGACGGCCTCGAACAGCTCCTGCACCTCGGCCATGGCCGGCCGCTGGTCGGGGTCGCGGTGCAGGAGCCGCCCGAGCACCTCGGCCAGCGGGCCGTCGTGCTTCGGCGGGATGACCTCGTCGCGCGCGATCCGTTTCAGCAGGACGATCGTGTTGTCCTCGGTGCCGAACGGCGGGGTGCCCTCCAGCGCGCGGTAGAGCGTCGCGCCGAGGGAGAAGACGTCCGAGGGGAACCCGGCTTCGGCACCTCCGGCAACCTCGGGCGCCAGGTAGGCGGGCGTGCCGGCGATGAACCCGCCGCCCGTCACGGTCCCTTCGCCGGTGGCGCGGGAGATGCCGAAGTCGGCGATCTTCGTGACGCCCTCGGGCGTGGTGAGGACGTTGCCGGGCGTGACGTCCCGGTGGACGATGCCTTCGGCGTGCGCGGCGGCGAGCGCCGAAGCGACCTGCTCGCCGATCCGCGCGACCTGGTCGGCCGGCAGGGTTTCGCGCTCCAGCAGGACGTCGGCCAGGCTCTGCGACGGCAGGTACTCCATGACCAGGTACGGGGCGCCGTCGTGCTCGACGACGTCGTGCACGGTGATGGCGTGCGGATGCCGCAGCCGGGCGGTGAGCCGGGCCTCCCGCAGCGCCCGCGCGCCGCCCTGGCCGCCGCCGGAGGGGTCGTAGCCCAGCTGCTTGACGGCGACGACGCGGTCGAGCCGGTCGTCGCGGGCACGCCAGACGACGCCCATCGCGCCCTGGCCGATCCGGTCGACCAGCCGGTAGCGCCCGGCGATCAGCTCTCCTGCGTCGGTCACGACGACCTCCCGGCCTTCCCCGGAACACACGGATGCGGGGGACGTTCGGTTCGAGCTTAACGACCCCCGCCCGTGCGTGCCGACGAGCGCCTCACCCCGCGAGCGCGTGCAGCTGGTCCCAGGTCGGGACGTACGGCGTGAAGCGCAGCGTCATCCCCGCCTCCGCCGGCAGCTTGTCGGCCTTCCGCGCGTTGCAGCTGCGGGATGCGCCGCCGCACGCCGCGACCGTGTTCAGCCACGACGTCCGCGGACCACCGCGGCTCAGCGGCGTCACGTGGTCGATCGTCGTGGCGCGGCGGCCGCAGTACGCGCAGCGGTGGCCGTCACGGGTGAGCACCCCGCGGCGTGACCAGCGGGGCGGCTGCGTATATCGCCACTTCATGACGACGTACCTCAGCAACCGCACGATCTTCGGGCGCGGGAACAGCCCGTACGCGAGACCGTCTTCGGCCTCGTGGATCTCGGCGACGTGCCGGACCAGCATGCGGATCGCGTGCGGCACCGAGACCGTCTGCAGCGGCTCATATCCGGCGTTCAGGACGAGCACCTTCACAACACACCTTCTTTCCTCTCGGCGGAAATCGTCGCCGAGAGGAAAGTGGTGCGTCAATCGTGTTTCACCGCAGCGGATGCGTGCGGAAGAACCGCCAGATGACCGGCGTCGCGTCGATCACCGTCGGCGTGGCCGAGTCGTTGTTCGGCCGAGTGCTGGGCCAGACGTGCCCGGCACCTTCGACGCGGTAGTGCTCCAGCGTGCTCCGCCGGTCGCAGCCGAGCCACTTCTGCGCGACGACCCCGCGCACCGGCGTCCACGACACCGGCTTCGGGAAGCAACCGTCCCTTGTGGACCATCCGGCCAGCCAGTCCGGGATCGACGGCAGGCCCTTCGCCGGGTTGCCGGTGTAGGGGATGGTCGTGTCGGCGGTGCCGTGGAAGTCGAGGATCGGCGCGGGCCGGCTCGGGTGGCAGGCGCCGCCTGCGGGTAGAACGCGCCCGACACCGGGGCGAACGCCGCGATCCGGCCGGGCAGCCGGCAGGCCAGCAGGCCGACGAACCCGCCGCCGTTGGACTTGCCCGCCGCGAAGATCCGGTCGTTGTCGACGCACAGCTCGCGCTGCAGCGAGTTCAGCAGGTCGCTGGTGAACAGGACGTCGTCGGCGGCGGCCGAGTAGGGCGCGCCGGTCCAGGCCGACTCGCCGTCGGTGCCGATCAGGCCCTGCGGGTAGACCGAGATCGCGTCGAGCGCCGAGAAGCCGGAGAGCTCCTCCTGGTACTGCGACGTGCGCTTGTGCCCGTGGAACGACAGGAGCAGCGGGTACGCCCGGCGCGGGTCGTAGTGCGCCGGCAGGTGGACGGTGTACTCGCGGTCGAGCCCGCCGGAGCCGACGTGCCGGGTGGTCGTCACCCCGGACGGCACCGGCGCGGCGCGGCCGCAGCCGGTGGTGCGGACGGGGTGGTCGACGACGGTCGACGCGGCGGCGGGAGCGGCGAAAGCGGTGGTCAGGGCGCAGGCCGCGGCGAAAACGGCCGCCAACCGGGGCAGGGGTCCGGGCACTCGATCCTCCTTGATCGACAGCGGGGCGTGGCCAGCATCACCCCGGGAGCCGGGGCCCACCTACATTGCGTTCATAAAGTGCGCGACCGGGTGAGCACCGGGAATGTCGGACCGCCTCGGTAGGATCGGCCCGCTCGGCACCCCGCACCGGAAAGGACCGGAAGTGACCACCCCGATCGAGACGCTCGAGTTCCAGTCGGAAGCGCGTCAGCTGCTCCAGCTGATGATCCATTCGATCTATTCGAACAAGGACACGTTCCTGCGGGAGCTCGTGTCCAACGCCTCCGACGCCCTCGACAAGCTGCGGCTGGAGTCGTACCGCGACAAGGACCTCGGCGCGGACACCGAAGACCTGCACATCGCGCTCGAGACGAACCCGGCCGAGCGGACCCTGACGGTGCGCGACAACGGCATCGGCATGACGCGCGACGAGGTCGTCGCCCTCATCGGCACGATCGCCAAGTCCGGCACCGCCGACTTCCTGAGCAAGCTGAAGGAGGCCAAGGACGCCGCCGCGTCGCAGGACCTCATCGGTCAGTTCGGCGTCGGGTTCTACGCGAGCTTCATGGTCGCGGACAAGGTCACGCTGGTGACCCGCAAGGCCGGCACCACCGAGGGCGTCCGCTGGGAGTCGTCCGGCGAAGGCACGTACACGATCGAGCCGGTCGAGGACGCGCCGCAGGGCACCGCGGTCACGCTGCACCTCAAGCCCGAGGACGCCGAGGACCACCTCTACGACTACACGTCCCCGGCGAAGGTCCGGGAGATCGTGAAGAAGTACTCCGACTTCATCACCTGGCCGATCCGGATGGCCACCGAGGCCACCGACGCCACCGAGGGCGAAGAGCCGAAGGTCGAGACCGTCAACTCGATGAAGGCGCTGTGGGCGCGCTCGTCGAGCGAGGTCACCGAGGCCGAGTACCACGAGTTCTACAAGCACGTCAGCCACGACTGGCAGGACCCGCTGGAGACCATCCGGCTGCAGGCCGAGGGGACGTTCGAGTACCAGGCGCTGCTGTTCCTGCCGTTGCACGCGCCGATGGACCTGTTCCTGCGGGAGCGCAAGCGCGGCGTCCAGCTGTACGTGAAGCGCGTCTTCATCATGGACGACTGCGAGTCGCTCGTCCCCGAGTACCTGCGGTTCGTCAAGGGCGTCGTCGACGCCCAGGACCTCTCGCTGAACGTCTCGCGGGAGATCCTGCAGCAGGACCGGCAGATCCAGCTGATCCGCCGTCGCCTGGTCAAGAAGGTCCTCTCGACGGTCAAGACGATGATGACCGCCGACGCCGAGAAGTACGCGACGTTCTGGCGGGAGTTCGGGCGGGCGGTCAAGGAGGGCCTGCTCGACGACTTCGAGAACCGCGAGGCCATCCTCGAGATCTCGTCGTTCGCTTCGACGCACGACGCGGAGAAGCCGACTTCGCTGCGCGAGTACGTCGAGCGGATGAAGGACGGCCAGGAGCACATCTACTTCATGACCGGCGAGTCGCGTTCGTCGATCGAGAACTCGCCGCACATGGAGGCCTTCCGCGCCAAGGACTACGAGGTGCTGGTGCTGACCGACCCGATCGACGAGATGTGGGTCGACGCGGTGCCGGGCTTCGACGGGAAGCAGTTCCAGTCGATCGCCAAGGGCCAGGTCGACCTCGAGTCGGACGAGGACAAGAAGGCCACCGAGGTCGCGCGCGAGCAGCAGAACAAGGACTTCGAGGGCCTGCTGTCGTGGATGGGCACGGCGCTGGGCGAGGACGTCAAGGAGGTCCGGCTCTCGTCGCGGCTGACGACGTCGCCGGCGTGCATCGTCGGTGACACGCACGACCTGTCGCCGACGCTGGAGAAGATGTACCGCGCGATGGGGCAGGAGCTGCCGCCGATCAAGCGGATCCTGGAGCTGAACCCGGAGCACGGCCTGGTGACGGGCCTGCGCGAGGCGCACACGGCTCGTCCGGAGGACGAGGGCCTGGCCGAGACGGCGGAGCTGCTGTACGGGATGGCGCTGCTCGCCGAAGGCGGCGAGCTGGGCGACCCGGCCCGCTTCATCAAGCTCCTGGCCAGCCGCCTGGAGAAGACGCTCTGAGAGGTCGTGAGTGAGAAACAGTGTTCTAACCCTGTTTCTCACTCACGACCCGGTCAGGGGGCCGCGTTCATCAGGTCGAGGGCGCTTTGCTGGCGCGCGGCGTCGGCCTGGTCGAACGGGCCGGCCCACAGCAGGCCGTACGCGTCCGCGCTGTTCCGGTCGTTCGCGTAGGCCGAGTTCGCCTGCCGCTGCAGGTAGGCCGTGTACGGGTGGTCGGACAGCACCTTGTTCAGGGCCGCCAGATCCCGGGCGTACACGCCCTTGAACGTCGGCCCGTCCGCGCCGCCGCCACCCGCCGACTCGCCCGGGTCGCGGAGGATGCCGCCGGGGTTCAGCGAGCCGTTCGTCGTGGACGCGTTCGCCATCGCGCGGGCCTTCGTCAGCAGGCTCGCGTCCCCGGTCGCGCGGTTCAGCTCGGTCAGCGCCGCCAGCGGCACGCCCTGGTTGTACGACCAGACCGCCTGGCCGTTGTTGGCGCACGACGTGGTCAGCCCGTCGTTGACCAGGTTCGAGCCGTTGATCATGCCGCTGCCGGCGAACCAGGTCCAGCCCGCGCGGGCGCGCGCCAGGTACGTCGTGTCGCCCGCGATGCGGTTGTGCAGCGCCGCGTTGAGCTGGATGTACAGCGAGTTCGGGATCGCGTTCTTGTAGGTGCGGCTCGTGCTCCACCAGACTCCGCCGCCGCAGACGCCGTCCCAGTAGGCGAACATGTGGTCCGCGTCGGCGCGCGCGGTGTTCAGGTACTTGCTGTCGCCCGTCAGGTCGTACGCGTCCACCCACGCCAGGCCCCACCAGCCCGTGTCGTCGATGTAGTCGTTGCGGAACTGGCCGCCCTGCGCGCCGAGGTTCTTCGTGTACGTCGTGTCGATCGCGTAGCGGTAGCTGTCCATGCCGCTGATGCGGGCGTTGTCGATGACCGCGGTCAGCGCGTTGGCCGAGTTCCACCAGCCGGTCGTGTCGAAGAGGCCGGTGCCCTGGTTGTAGCGCTCCATCAGCGCCGTCGCGGCCGCGGTGCGCCGGTCCCAGGCGTTCCACGTCGGGCGGGCCCACCCGGTGCAGGCGATGCTCCCCGAACCCGCGGGCTGCCCGCAGGCGCGCAGCAGGCCGACGCCGCGGTTGTTCCAGTCGTCGGCGTTGTACATCAGGGTCCGCCAGCCGGTCGACCCGGACGGCGTCGCCGTGTCGCCCAGCTTGCTGCCCGACGCCCACGTGCGCCCGGCGTCGAACGAGCGGTCCAGCCAGACGTGGTCGCCGGCCGCACCGCCGGTGATCGCGGCCCAGCCCATGTCGTCGCCGTCGTCGAGGTGCAGGGACAGCCGGCGGCCGCTGATGGACGCCGACGCGCCTTCGCGATCGCCGGGGGAGAGGGCGGGATCCCTGGCGTCGCAGTACTTGTCACAGATCGTCGCCAGCGGTGCCGCGGCGGCGGGCGAGGGAGCCGGAGTGGGGGTGGCCGCGAGGACCACGGACAGCAGGGGGAGGAGGAGGTTCATCGGTCACCTTCCGCGCTGAAGGGCGATGTCTCCATTCTCGGGAGCTAATAATATTGGTCCAGTCCTCACCGAGACAGGTTTCGGACAGGAATTCACGCACTCCGCGCTCTCTCGTCGGGCCTGAGCGGGCTTACCCTGGCGACCGACGCGGAGGGAGCGGGGATGGCCGGTCAGCGGGTCTTCGCCGATCGCGAGCACGGCGGCCGCCGGCTGGCCGACGAGCTGGCGCGCCGCACCTGGACCGGTCCGCTCGTGCTCGGCCTCGCCCGCGGCGGCGTGCCGGTGGCCGCCGTCGTCGCGCGGCGGCTCGGCGCCGAACTGGACGTCGCGGTGGCGCGCAAGATCGGCGCGCCCGGCCGGCGCGAGTTCGGCGTCGGCGCGGTGACCCCCAACGGCCCCGCGATCTACGACGAGGCGATCCTGCGCGGGCTCGAGCTCACCGCCGCCCGGATGGCGCGGGCGGAGCGCCGGGAACGCGCGGAGGCACGCCGCCGGCTCGGGCGCTACCGGGACGGCCGGCCCGCCATCGGCGTCACCGGTCGTGACGTCATCCTCGTCGACGACGGGCTCGCGACCGGCGTCACCGCGACGGCGGCCCTGCGCGACGTGCGGGCCGGG
Source organism: Amycolatopsis sp. NPDC114504 (assembly GCF_055633595.1). Lineage (NCBI taxonomy): Bacteria > Bacillati > Actinomycetota > Actinomycetes > Pseudonocardiales > Pseudonocardiaceae > Amycolatopsis > Amycolatopsis sp. NPDC114504. The sequence continues at coordinate 33,173 of NZ_JBVKDU010000005.1, forward strand.
CACCCGCGGACCGTCGTGTTCGCGGCGCCGGTCGGTGCCCCGGACGCGGTGGCGGGGTTGCGGCACGAAGCCGACGACGTCGTCTGCGTGACCGAACCGCCGGACTTTCGCGCGGTCGGCCAGTGGTACGCGGATTTCCGTCAGACGAGTGACGAAGATGTCCTTGACCTGCTGCTCCACCTGGGGGAACAGCGGGGTTGACGGGCTGGGCGGCGGGGTACCACCCGGCGGGGGTTCCGACCGGATGGGCAGGCGCGCGATGATCGAACGGGACGGGCTCGGCGCGGCGGCGCGCGGGCTGAGGCAGTACCTGCTGGCCGTCGCGGCCGAGCTGGACGCGCCCGCCTGGTTCTGCGAGGTGGACGCACCCGCCACGGCGTACCTCGCGCTGGAGCAGCGGCTGGCGCGGTTCCCGGAGCACGAGACGGCGCTGCTGTGGGACGAGCGCGACGGCTGGGCGGCGGCGGTGGAGTCGGCGACGGGCGAGGACGTGGTGGTGCTCGCGTACCTCGGCGAAGACGTGTTGCCGTCCCCGAGGACGGTGGTGGCGTTCGTGCGAGGTCTCTACGGCGACAGCTACCCGGGCCAGCCGGACCCACCGGACTTCCGGAGACCCGGGGCCCAGGACGGCTTCGACGAACGCCTCGCGACGTACGCGAGCGACGACGTCTGCCTGCCCGAGGGCCAAGCCTGAGTCAGCGCGGCCGGAGAACCTTCGCGCCCAGCAGTACCAGCCGCTCCACCTCCGCGCGCTCGTCGCGGGACCCCGGGGCGAGGTCGAGGTGCAGCCGGTTCTTCACCGTGCTCACGCCCCCGTCACCACCCGGTTGATCGCCGCGGCGACCAGGTCCGGTTCGGCGACCGTGACCGTCAGGCCCGGGTGGCGGATCAGGCCCCACGGGTCGATGCCCGGCACCGGTTCGTGGAACCGCACGCACACGCCGCCGCCGGTCGTCGTGCCGAAGGTCAGGCCGCGGTCGGCGAGCGACAGCCGCACGCCGAGACCGCGAAGCGGGCTGTACGGACCGCCGGCCTCGGCGCCCGCGACGTTGCTCAGCGGGGTCGAAACGAGCCACGGCCCGAGCCGGACGCGCAGGCCGCCGGCGTCGAGCTCCAGCCCGCTACGGGGACCCAGCGCGCGGCGCAGCCACGGGAACCGGACCGCGAACCCGGCGTGCAGGCGGTGCTGGACGACGACCGCCGTCTCGCCGTTCGTCATGCGCCGCCGCCGACCGGGCGCAGCCAGGCCGCACCGATCCGAGAGCGGGTCTCGGCGGACGTCATGGGACCTCCTCGCGCAAGGGGGAGGGGCCGGACGGCGGGGCTGGGAGATCCGTCGTCCGGCCCGCGGCCGGGACCCGCGCCGGTCCCTGCAGCCGGAACGCGAGCCCCTGGTCTCGGGGAAACTCTCTTCGGCGGCTACCACGTCCTCGACGGACTAAACACGGGATCCGAAGTGGACGGGAGAACCCGGCGTGTCGACCGCGGGGCGCGCGGGTAACCGGACAGGGACACGAAGCGAGGTGGGGATGACCGGACGGCGTGCCCGCGTCCGCGCGCTCCGGCTGAAGGCGGGCGACGACGTGAAGCGCGGCCTCGCCGCCGCGTTCGCCCCGGCGGAAACCGAGCAGCACGACCGGACTCCCGTGACGTGGATCGCCCGCGCGCTGCGGGTGCCGGGCCGGGAACGCCGGATCGTCGTCCAGGCGGCCAAGGCCACGCTGGCCGCGACCGGGGCGTGGCTGCTGGCGACGCTGTTGCTCGAGCTGCCGCAGCCGTTTCTCGCGCCCTACGCGGCCATCTTCCTGGTCGAGGCGACGGTGTACCGGTCGCTGCGCGGGTGGCTCCAGCAAGTCGGGTCGGTGGCGACCGGCGTGCTCCTCGCGGCCGTGGCCGGTCGGCTGATCCCGTCGCAGGCGGTCGCGCTGGCCGTCGTCGTCTTCGTGGGGCTGCTCGCGGGGAACTGGCGGCGCTTCGGCACCTCGGGGGTCTGGGTCGGCGTCACCGGCATGCTGCTGGTCTCCTACGGCACAGCGCGGGACTCGGCGCTGATGGGCGACCGGCTCCTGGAGACGGCGCTGGGCGCGGCGATCGGCGTCGCGGTGAACACCCTGATCTTCCCGCCGCTCTACGGCGAACGCCTGGCCACCGCGGCCGACCGGCTCGGGACGGCGCTGGCGGACCTGCTCGAGTCGCTGTCCGACCTGGTCCGCCGGGACGAGCCGGGGAACCTCGACGACCTGCTGTCGCAGGCCCAGGACGCGCGGAGCCAGGTGCTGGCGGCCGAGGAGGCGGCCGGCCTCACGCGGGAAGGGCGGCGGCTCAACCTGCGCCGCGGCCGCCCGAAGGCCGGGGCGCGCCACGAGCGTCCACTGCGGACACTGATCGCGTTGTGGCCTTCGGTGGCGCAGCTGATCGCCGCGGTCCGCACCACGGCGGTCCGGCGCGAACAGCACCCGTTCGAATACCCCTGGCCGGACGCGCGGGACGCGCTCGCGGACCTGGTGCACCTGCTGGCCGGCGCGGTCCAGTCGGTGGCGGTGGCCGGCGAGCCGGTCGACCTGGAGGAGTGCCGCGCGCTGCTGGAGAAGCTGGAGCTGCGGCTGGTGACGGCGGAGGGCGACGGGGTCCCGGCCCGCCTCGGCCTGGGCACGATGACGCTCCCCGCCCGGCTCCTGGTGGAGAAGCTGGAGGACCGCTGACCGGCTCAGCGGACGGCGACGGCTTCCGCCTCGGCGCGATACCGGCGGCAGGCCGTACAGACCAGCGTCGCGTTCGCCGAAGGGGTCGAGCTGCCGGTACGCGGCCACCCGGCTCCGGTCCCCGCAAGCCCGGCGCGCCTGGTCATCGTGCCTCCGCGCGCCGGGTGCGGGGCCGGGCAGTACGCTCGGGCGCCGGATCGGGGGGTACCCGGTTCGTGGCGGTCGCGTCGACGAAGGGACGGCTTTTCATGCGCTTCACCCCGCGGGGTACCCGGTTCTTCGACCTGCTCACCGACGCCGCGAGAAACCTGGTGACCGCCACCGCGGTGCTGCACGACCTCGTCGCCGCCCAACCGGCCGATCGCGAGCCCCTCGCCAAGCGCCTGCACGAGGTCGAGCACCAGGGCGACGAGCTGATGCACACGATCATGGTGGAGCTGAACAGCTCGTTCGTCACCCCGTTCGACCGCGAGGACATCCAGGCGCTGGCCGGGAAGATCGACGACGCGCTCGACTTCATGGACACCGCCGCGGACCTGGCCGTGCTGTACCGCATCGAGGCGTTCCCGCCGGGTACCGACCTGCTGGTGCGGGTGCTGTCCCGGTGCGCCGAGCTGACCGCGGCCTCGATGCCCGGCCTGGCCAAGGTGGGCGACCTCGAGCCGTACTGGATCGAGATCAACGAGCTGGAGAACGAGGCCGACCGGATCTACCGGCGGATCCTGGCGCACCTGTTCGAGCCCGGTGGCGACGCCCTCGAGGTGCTGAAGACCAAGGAGGTCGTCGAGCAGTTCGAGCTGGCGGCCGACGCGTTCGAGCACGTCGCCGACGTGGTGCAGACCATTGCCGTCAAGGAGTCGTGAGTGACGGGCACCGCCGCCCTGGTCGTCGTCATCGTCCTGACGCTCTTCTTCGACTACACCAACGGTTTCCACGACGCGGCGAACGCGATCGCGAGCGCGGTGTCGACGCGGGCGCTGACCCTGCGCGCGGCGCTGCTGCTGGCGGCCGTGATGAACCTGGCGGGCGCGCTGCTGTCCACCGGCATCGCCGCGACGGTGGCCAAGGGCATCATCGACGTCCCGGCCGGCCCGGACGCGCTCACCGTCGTCTTCGCCGCGCTCGCCGGGGCGATCACCTGGAACCTGACGACCTGGTACTTCGGGCTCCCGTCGTCGTCCTCGCATTCGCTGATCGGCGGGATGGTCGGCGCCGCGCTGGCCGCCGCGAGCACCGTGCACTGGGCCGGGATCGGCGAGAAGGTGCTGATCCCGATGGTCGCGTCGCCGCTGCTCGGGCTGGGGCTCGGCTACTTCGCCATGGTCGCGGCGCTGTGGCTGCTGCGCCGCGCCAACCCGCACCGCAGCGGCCGGGTGTTCCGCCGGTTCCAGATCCTCTCGGCGTCGGCGCTCGCCCTCGGCCACGGTCTCCAGGACGCCCAGAAGGGCATGGGCGTGATCGTCCTGGCGCTGGTGGCGGCGGGTGAGCAGAAGACGTTCGACGTCCCGCTGTGGGCCACCTTGCTGTGCGCCGGGGCCCTGTCGCTGGGCACCTACTCGGGCGGGCTCCGGATCATGCGGACCCTGGGACGACGGGTGTTCCCCCTGGACCCGCCGCACGGGTTCGTCGCGGAGTCGGTGGCGTCGTCGGTGCTGTACGTGACGGCGTTCGCGGTGAAGGCTCCGATTTCGACGACCCACGTGATCACGGCGGCGATCATGGGCGTCGGCGCGACGCGGCGGCTGTCGGCGGTGCGGTGGGGGATCGCCCGCGACATCGTCCTGGGCTGGGTCCTGACGTTCCCGGCCGCGGCGGCCGTCGCGGCGGCGGTGTACCTGGTGGCCGACGCGCTGACCTGAGGGGCGTTTGCCTGACCCGCGTGCGGGAAACCGGGTCCGAGACCCGCACGCGGACAAGGGAGAGCCATGAAGGCAGTGACCTGGCACGGCAAGCGCGACGTCCGCGTCGAGGACGTACCGGACCCCAAGATCGAGGAGTCCACCGACGCCGTCATCCGCGTCACCTCGACCGGGATCTGCGGCTCCGACCTGCACCTGTACGAAGTCCTCGGCGCGTTCATGACCGAAGGCGACATCCTCGGCCACGAGCCGATGGGGATCGTCGAAGAGGTCGGGGACGCCGTCACCGGGATCAAGCCCGGCGACCGCGTCGTGATCCCCTTCAACATTTCCTGCGGCCACTGCTGGATGTGCGAGCGCGGCCTGCAGTCCCAGTGCGAGACCACCCAGGTCAAGGAGCAGGGCAAGGGCGCCGCGCTGCTGGGCTACACCAAGCTCTACGGCCAGGTTCCCGGCGGCCAGGCCGAATACCTGCGCGTCCCGCAGGCGCAGTACGGCCCGATCAAGGTCCCGGACGGCCCGCCGGACGAGCGGTTCGTGTACCTCTCCGACGTCGTGCCCACCGCGTGGCAGGCCGTCGAGTACGCGAACGTCCCGGCGGACGGCACGGTCGTCGTCTTCGGGCTCGGGCCGATCGGGCAGATGGCCTGCCGCATCGCGCGGCACCGCGGCGCCGGCCAGGTGATCGGCGTCGACCTCGTGCCCGAGCGGCTCGCCCGGGCCCGCGAGCACGGCGCCACCGCCATCGACACCCGCGACCACAAGGACATCGGCGACGGCATCCGCCAGCTCACGAACGGCCGCGGCGCGGACTCGGTCATCGACGCCGTCGGCATGGAGGCCCACGGCGCCCCGATCGGCAAGCTTGCGCACAACTTCGTCAACCTGCTGCCGCAGCAGCTCGGCGCGAAGATCACCGAGAAGGCCGGCATCGACCGCCTGAGCGTGCTGTACGCGGCCATCGACAGCGTCCGCCGCGGCGGCACGATCTCGCTGTCCGGCGTCTACGGCGGCATGGTCGACCCGATGCCGATGATGGAGCTGTTCGACAAGCAGGTCCAGCTGCGGATGGGCCAGGCCAACGTCCGGCACTGGCTCGACGACATCATGCCGGTGCTCACCGCGGACGGCGACCCGCTCGGCGTCGAGGGCTTCGCCACGCACAAGCTGCCCCTGCAAGACGCGCCCCGCGCGTACGAGATCTTCCAGAAGAAGCTCGACGGCGCCCAGAAGATCCTGCTGCAGCCGTAGTCACGCCGACGACGGCGGATCCCGCGCGACCTGGTCTGAGTTTCGCCGCCGCGACACGGGGTACGCGTCGGGTGTGCGCATCGTGATCACCGGAGCCACCGGCAACGTCGGAACGGCCCTGCTGGACGCCCTCGAACCCGGCCACGACGTGGTCGGGCTGGCCCGGCGGCTGCCCGACACGACGGCCGAGCCCTACCGCGCCGCGGGCTGGCGCGCCGTCGACATCGGCGAGCCCGGTGCGGACCGCGAGCTGACCAGCCTGCTCGAGGGTGCCGACGCCGTCGTCCACCTCGCCTGGGCGATCTCGCCGGTGCGCGGCGATCCGCCGATGTGGCGGACCAACGACCACGGCACCCGGCACGTCCTGTCGGCGGTCGCGGCGGCTCGGGTGCCGCACCTGGTCGTCGCGTCGTCCGTCGCCGCCTACGGACCGGCGCCGCGCTGGGAAAAGGTGCCCGAAACGCATCCGTGCACCGGGATCGCCTCCAGCGCCTACAGCCGGGGCAAGGCCGCGCTGGAGACCCTGCTCGACCGGTTCGGAGAGCGCCACCCCGAGGTGGGGGTGGCGCGGCTGCGGCCGTGCGCGATCCTGCACCGGCGCGCGGCCGGCGAGTTCGCGCGCTGGCTGCTCGACCCGGTGGTGCCCGCCGGCCTCGTCGGCGGCCGCGTGCTGCCGGTTCCGCTGTGGACGGACCTGCGCGCGCAGATCGTGCACACCTCCGACGTCGCCGAGGCGATCCGGCTGATCCTTGACGCCCGTTTCACCGGCCCGGTCAACCTCGCCGCGCCCGAGGTACTCGACGCCGACGCGCTGGCCGCGGTCCTCGGCGGCGTCCGCGTGCCGGTCCCGAAGCCGTTGGTGCAGGTCGCGGCGCGGGCCGCGTGGTGGACCGGCGCGCTGCCGCTGCACCCGGGCTGGCTCGAGCTCGCCGACCGGGCCGCGCTCGGTGATCCGGCGCTGGCCAAGATCGAGCTGGGCTGGCAACCTCGGTACGACGCCGCGTCCGCGCTCGCCGAGCTGGTCGCCGGGCTCCGGTCGGGCGCGGGGGCGGCGAGTGCGCCCCTGGCCCCGCCGCGCCGCGACGGGGCACTGGCCCGGCTCCGCTCCCTCACGCGGGTCGGGCCGAGCCACCAGTCACAGTCCTGATCGCCGGGAGGCCGCCAGTGAGTACCGAAGCCGTCGACGCCGTCGTGATCGGCGCCGGGCACAACGGCCTGGTGGCGGCGAACGTCCTGGCGGACGCGGGCTGGTCGGTGCTCGTCCTGGAGGCCACGGAGCACCCGGGCGGCGCGGTGCGCACCGCCGAGGTCACCGAACCCGGCTTCCGCAACGACCTGTTCAGCGCGTTCTACCCGATGACGGCGGTGTCACCGGCGATCAAGAGCCTGCGGCTGGAGGAACACGGCCTGCGCTGGCGGCACGCGCCCGACGTCCTGGCGCACGTCCTGCCCGACGACCGGAGCGTGGTGCTCTCGCGCGACGTCGACCGCACTGCGGCGTCGGTCGAGGAGTTCGCGCCCGGCGACGGCGACGCGTGGCGCCGGCTGTTCGAGCAGTGGCGGGACATCCGCGAGCCCTTGCTGAACGCGTTGTTCACGCCGTTCCCGCCGGTCCGCCCGGCGCTGAAGTTGCTGCGCCGCACCGGCTCGGCCGACGCGTTGCGCTTGGCCCGTATGTTGACGCTGCCGGCTCGCCGGTTCGGGGACGAGCTCTTCGACGGCGAAGGCGCCCGGCTCCTGGTGGCCGGGAACTCCGCGCACAGCGACCTTTCCGTGGACAACGCGGGTAGCGCGGTCTTCGGCTGGCTGCTGGCGATGATCGGGCAGGACGAAGGGTTCCCGGTGCCCGAAGGCGGCGCCGGCGAGCTGATCTCGGCGTTGGTGCGCCGGCTGGAGTCCCGCGGCGGGAAGGTCCACTGTGGACGTCCGGTGCGGGAGATCCTCATCGGTGACGGCCGGGCTTTGGGCGTGCGGGACAGTTCGGGGTCTCCGGTGCGGGCCCGCAAGGCCGTGCTGGCCGACGTCCCCGCGCCGGTGTTGTACCGCGAGCTGGTGGGGGAGCAGTGGCTGCCGTCGCGGCTGGTCGAGGACCTGGGCAAGTTCGAATGGGACAGTGCGACGGTGAAGGTGGACTGGGGGCTGTCCGGCCCGATCCCGTGGACGGCCGAGGGGGCGCGGGGCGCGGGGACGGTCCACCTCGGCACGGACCTGGACGGGCTGTCGGCGTTCGGCGGCGAGCTCGCGCGCGGCCGGACCCCGCGTCGCCCGTTCCTGCTGCTCGGCCAGATGACGACGACGGACCCGACGCGTTCGCCGGCGGGCACGGAGGCGGCGTGGGCGTACACGCACGTGCCGCGCGGCACGATGGAGAGCCGCGCGGCCCTGGAGCGGCGGGCGAAGCGCATCGAGGAGACGGTCGAGGCGAACGCGCCGGGGTTCACGGGTCTGATCAAGGCCCGCTACGTCCAAGGGCCGGCGGAGCTGGCGGACCGCAACCCGGGACTGGTGGGCGGCGCGATCAACGCGGGGACGACGGCGATCCACCAGCAGCTGTTCTTCCGCCCGGTACCGGGAACGGGCCGCGCAGACACCCCGGTCGACCGCCTGTTCCTGGCAGGGGCTTCGGCCCACCCGGGAGGGGCGGTGCACGGTGGGCCGGGGGCGAACGCGGCCCGGGCGGCGCTGGCCCGGGCGGGGCGGTTGGGCGGCGGGTACGCGGCGGTGATCCGCGCGGCGCACCGCGCGATTTACGGCTGACTCCGGCGCGGGGCGGCGGCCCGGGTGTGCGGTGGTGATCCGGGCCGCGCACCGCGCGATCTACGGCTGACTCCGGCGCGGGGCGGCCGACCATCGTGACCAGCCGCCGCGCCGGCCTGCGACGCTTGCCGAGGGCAGCGGTTCGGCACTAAGGCCGCGGGTGGCCGCTCTTGGCTCTGGCGTGCTTGCCCGTCGCCAGGTCCGCCAGCCGGGCCAGGGACTCCGTGTTGCGTGGCTTCACCAGCAGCGACTGCACCGCCGCCGGCAGCACCTTCCCCGGGCCGCGGACGATGTGCTCGGTCATGCGGACCAGGGTTCCTTCGCCGTGCGGGACGAGTGTGAGCCCGACCGCCGCCGCGCCGAGGGGCCAGCCTCGGGCCTCCAGGGACAGCGAAAGCCCCGGCTCGACCGCCCGGACCACCGTCTCGTCCTGGATGTGCACCGGCCACGGGCCCACGCTGTGGTGGATCCGCGCGCCCACGGCCGGCCAGTCGAGGTCTACGTCGCGGATGTGAGAACTCCCGACCACCCAGCCGGCGTAGAGCCAGCCGTCGGCGAGCACCTCGAACACGGCCTCGGGTGGCACGTCGATCACACGACTGACCTCGGTCACGGTTTCCTCCTGCTTGTCGGGACGAATCAGGAGTACCCCGTCGTGGACGGGGTATGCCCGCCGCGGAAAGCGGAGGTGGCGATGGTGGCCGGACGACGAAAAACACCCGACGGGCCGGGTGAGCTGTCCAAGTCGACGTGGGGCGGGGTGCTCAAGCGCACGTTCAAGCAGTTCAACCGGGACAACCTGACCGACTGGGCGGCGGCGCTCACCTACTACGCCGTGCTGTCGCTGTTCCCGGGCATCATCGTGCTCACGGCGATCCTCGGACTCCTGGGCCCGAGCGCGATCCAGACCGTGATCGACAACATCAACCAGGTCGTCCCGGGACAGGGCAAGGACATCCTCGTCGGTGCGATCAGGGAGCTGGCCGGCTCACGCGGCCTGGCCGGGCCGCTGGCGATCATCGGCCTGCTGGGCGCGCTGTGGTCGGCGTCCGGTTACGTCGGCGCGTTCATGCGCGCCTCGAACTCGATCTACGGCATGCCCGAAGGACGCCCGATCTGGAAGACGATCCCGCTGCGGATCGGGCTGACCGTCGGCATCGTCGTGCTGCTGGCGGCGTGCGCGCTGGGCGTGGTCGCGACCGGCTCGGTCGCCCGCCGGATCGGCGACCTGATCGGGCTCGGCTCGACCGGCGTGCTGGTGTGGGAGATCGCGAAGTGGCCGGTGATCGCGCTGCTCGTCAGCCTGGCGTTCGCGTTGCTGTACTGGGTGGGGCCGAACGTGCGGCAGCCGGGGTTCAAGTGGTTGACGCCGGGCGGGCTGGTGGCCGTGGTGCTGTGGGTGCTGGCGTCCGCGGGATTCGCGTTGTACATCGCGAACTTCGGTTCCTACAACAAGACCTACGGTTCGCTGGCCGGGGTGATCGTGTTCCTTGTATGGTTGTGGATCTCGAACCTCGCGGTGCTGCTGGGGGCGGAGCTGGACGCCGAGGTCGCCCGCGGCCGCACGATCGAGGCGGGGCGCGAGGAAGACCAGGAGGAGCCGTTCCTGCCGCCGCGCGACACGAAGGCGATGGACGACGACGAAGCCGCGGCTGTGGCGAAGGAAACCGAACGGAGCTGAGCGGATGGCCTGCCGGATCACCGAACTCGTGCTGGACTGCCGGGACCCGGACCGGCTCGCCGAGTTCTGGTGCGCGGTGCTCGGCTACGAGGTCATCGGCCACGAGCCCGACGGTCTCGAGCTGGGCCCGCCCGGCGGCCGCTTCGGCCAGGGGCCGCCGACGCTGGTGCTGGCTCGGACGGAGAACCCCCGCCGCGGGAAGCTGCCGCTGCACCTGGACGTGAGCCCGGCGGGCGGCGACCAGGAGACGGAGCTGGCGCGGCTGCTGGCACTGGGTGCGCGGCCGGCCGACGTCGGTCAGGACGGCAGCGAGTCCTGGGAAGTGCTGCAGGATCCCGAGGGGAACGAGTTCTGCTTGCTGCGCACGGATGTGGGAGCCTGACGGCCGTCGGCACCGACCGGGGGCTCGGCCGCGCAGCGGCGCCACGACACGTGGTCCCCGGCCCGGTCCGCGTGCCACACCTGAGTCTCTTCGGACTCCCACGTCGGCAGCAGCCGCCCCGTGACGACGCGTCCGCGGGCGACCCGGCCGAACAGTTCGACCCCGTCGGCGCGCCGGGCCGCCGGGATCCACGCCGGAAACCTCGTCCCCGGCAGCTTCCGCTCGATCCACTCCCGGGCCGAGCCCTCGCTCCCGTGGTCGGACTCGACGATGCTCGACACCGGCCCGCCGCCGCCGACCGCGAGGCCGATCGACGCGCGCCAGCGCACGGGGGAAGCATCGGGGTTCATCGGTCCCAGGTTCCCGGACTGGCGGGTCGGCGGGCCAGTACACGGACGGGTGGATCGGCGCTCACTCACCGTGTCTCCTGTCACTCGTCAGCTCCGGATCACCGGGCGGTTTCCCCGACCGGGTGACGTTCAATCACGCGCGGCTGAGCAATCGCGCGCACGCCTTCTCCAGCACCGCCCGCGCGTCGTCCCCGTCGACGCGGGCCGCCCGCTTCAGCGCCGCCGCGATCGTGCGCTCGCCGCGGTACGCCTCGACCAGCCTCGGGTCCACATAGGACGCTCGGCACACCGCCGGGGTGTTGCCGAGCGCCCGCGAAACCTCCTTCATCACGCCCGCCTCCGCGCGCTTGCGGGCGGTCTCCGACGAGGGCGGGTCCGCCGCGGCGAACGCGGCCGCCGCCAGCACCGTCGCGTTCCACGTGCGCAGGTCCTTCGCCGTGCAGTCGTCGCCGGCCAGCTCCTTGAACCGCTCGTTGACGTCGGCCGCGTGCACCTCGTGCCAGGTCGGGCCCACGCGGTGGACGAGCAGCCGGTCGCTGCCGGACCGGCTGCGCAGCAGGGACTTCACCACCGAAGCCAGCGCGGCGTCCCGGATCGCCACCTCGCGGTCGAGACCGCCTTTGGCGACGTAGCGGAACCGGCACTCGTCGCCGCGGACCGACGCGTGGGACCGCAGCAGCGTCGCGACGCCGTGGGTGCCGTTCTCCTCCGCGTACTCCTCGCCGCCGGTGCGGAAGATCCCGCGGTCGAGCATCCGCAGCGCCGCCGCGAGGACCCGCGTCCGGGTGAGCCCGCGCCCGGCCAGGTCGGCCTCGACCGCCGCCCGCCACTCCGGGAGCCGGCGGGCCATCGCCAGCACGCGGTCGTGCTTCTCCTCGTCACGGTCCCGGCGCCACTGCCCGTGGTAGAGGTACTGGCGCCGCCCCGCGTCGTCGGTCCCGACGGCCTGGACGTGCCCGTTGGGGTGCGGGCAGATCCAGACGTCGCGCCAGGCGGGCGGGATGACCAGGTCCTTGATCCGGTCGAGCAGCTCCGCGTCGGCGACGGGCTCGCCGTCGGAGGAGGTGTAGGAGAACCCTCGGCCGCGGCGGACCCGCCGGATGCCGGGGCCACGCAGGTCGCTGCGGCGGAGTCGGGTGCGTCCCATCGGCGCGAATACCCGCGCCGCGCGCCGGGAAACCCGGTCGTCACCCCGGCCAGGCGCCCGGCGGGTGCGGTGGGACGGTCAGCTCGGCGAACACACCGTAGTGATCACTGGCCTGGACGCCGTCGATCGCGTCGACCAGCACCCGGCGGCACGCGGAGACGGCGAGGGGCGGTCCCCACGGGCCGCCGCGGACCAGCACGTAGTCGATCCGGCGGCCCGTCTCCAGGGGCATGTCACCGGCGCGGACCAGCGCGTTCGCCGGGGTGAACGTGTGCCCGGGCTCCTCGGGGTACCGGCTCGCCCAGGCGTCGGTGTAGCAGACGCTCGTGCCGTTCAGCGCCTGCTTGCCGGTCAGGAACCGGATGCTCGCCGAGTCCGGCGTCGCGTCCAGGTCGCCGAGGAGCACCACGTGCTCTTCGGCGCGGGGGAGCAGCTCCTCGACGAACCGGGCCGCCCGCAACGCCTGCACCTCGCGCTCGGCTTCGTAGCTGTAGGGCCAGCTCGGCTTGTGGTGGACCATCCACAACGGACCCCACGGCGGCGGCGCGAGCACCTGCGCCACGACCGTGGCGCACCAGGCCGGCCGGATCGCCCGTCCGGCGGGCCGCTGGTCGATCTCGTGGGTCTCGCCGATCGGCCACCGGCTCGCGAGCGCCGCTCCCACGCCGTCGGAGACGCCGGCGTGGGCCACGACGTGCCAGCCGTCGCCGAGCAGCTCCGCCACCCCGTCCGGGGCGATCTCCTGCAGCGCCACGACGTCCGGTTCCAGGGCCCGCAGGCGCCCGGCGAGCAGGCGGCGGCGTTCCGGCCAGCCGGCGTACTCGGGCGCGAGCACGTTCATCGTGAGGACGCGCAGGACGCTCATGCGGGCCCGCGACGCAGCGGGCGGACCGCCGGGCCCTGCACGACTTCGCCGTCGACGCCGAACCGCGACCCGTGGCAGGGGCAGTCCCACGTCCGTTCCGCGTCGTTGAACGAGACGAGGCAGCCGAGGTGCGTGCAGTGCGCACCGACGGTGTGCAGCCGTCCGGCTTCGTCGCGGTGGGCGGCGACGAGCTCGCCGCCGACGCGGACGACCTCCGCGTCGCCGGGACGGAGGTCGTCGAGCTTGTCCGACCGCCACAGCGCGGCGACGTGGTCGCCGATCAGGTACCGCGCGACGGTGAGGTTGTCCTCGGCCACGCCGAGCACCGAACGGGCGTCGAACCGGTTGGGGTCGAACAGGTCCGCCGCCGGGTGCGGCTCGCCGAGGATCCGCGCCGCGAGGACGTGCCCGGCCGCGGTGCCGCCGGTCATGCCCCACTGGCCGAAGCCGGTGGCCACCCAGAGGTTCTTCGTCCCCGGCAGATACCGGCCGATGTAGGGCAGGCCGTCCGGAGTGGACATGTCGTGGGCCGACCAGCGGTGGGTCACGCGGTGCAGGCCCGCGTGCGCGTCCGCCCAGTCCGCGAGCCGCCGGTACCGGCGCTCGACGTGCACGTGCGCCCCGACCCGGTAGTGCTCGCCGCCGGCGATCACGATCGGTGTGCCCTTCTCCGTGTACCCGCGCACGGAGTGGTGCGTGTCGGCGTCGAGGAACATGCCGTCCGGCAACGCGTTCCCGGACGCCGGGCCCGCCACGACGAGGTCGCGGACCGGCTCGAGCCGGGCGAAGTACAGGCCGCGGTCGAGCACCGGGTAGTGGGTCGCGACGACGACTTCGCCCGCCACGACGTCACCGCGTGAGGTGCGGACCGTCTGGCCGTTGAGCGCGGTCGCGCGGACGTGTTCGACGACCGTGCCGCCCGCGCGCTCGATCTCGGCGGCGAGGGCGAGCAGCCACCGGCGCGGGTGGAAGTGCGCCTGCCCGGTGGTCCGCACGGCGCCGAGCGCGGGCACGTCGAGCGCGACCTCGCCGACGAAGGACGCGGCCAGTCCGGCCGCCGCGGCGGCGTCCGCCTCCCGCTTGAGCGAGTCGACGGTGCCTTCCCGCGTCGTGTAGACGTAGCTGTCTTCGCGGGTGAAGCCGCAGTCGATCCCGGCCTCGGCCGCCGTCGCCGCGATCCACTCGAGGGCGGCCGTCTGCGCCGTGGCGTAGGTCCTGGCCGCTTCCGCGCCGTGACGGGACGTCAGCTCCGCGTACTTCGCCCCGTGCTGGGCGCTGACCTTCGCCGTGGTGTGACCGGACACCCCGGCGGCGACCCGCTCGGCCTCCAGCACGACGACCGAGCGGCCGGCGCGGGCGAGCAGCAGGGCCGTGGTGAGCCCGGCGATGCCCGCCCCGAGCACCGCGACCTCGGCCTCCGCGGGGACCGGCACCCCCGTCCGGTCCGGCGCGGGCGCGGTGTCGACCCAGAGGGAGAGCGGTTCGGGCAGTGCGGCCATGCGCGCGGGGTGCCCGCTTCCCGTGCGCCGAAACCAGGCCGTACGGACCGTTCGGGCCCGGGGCCCCGCCTGCCGTGGGCGGGGATCCACGACGCGCTGCCGTTCGCGACGGGTGACCATCGGGTTTCGCCCCGTTGCCGCCGGGCTACCCGTGGGCAAGGCCGGGCGCTAACGTGGTGGCAGGAGGTGGTGACCGTGCCCGCGTCCCTGCGGGACAACGTTGTCGTCGGCGCGTCCGGCGGCGACGTCGATGCGCTCCGTGCGCCGGCCCGGTCGCTCGACTTCCCCGCTTCGATCCCGGTCACCGTGCACCTGTCACCCGGCCCGGCCCCGGCGATGGCGGACGCGCGGGACGGGCCTGTGCCGTGAGCGCCGTGGCCGGTCACGTGCACCTGGCTCCGCGGTACCGGGCCGGGGCGATGACCGCCGTCGTCACCGGGGTCCTCGACGTCGAGTCGTACCCCGACCTCCGCGACGGGCTGCTCAAGCTGGCCGCGGAAGCGCCGGACGCGCTCATCGCGGACATCGACGGGCTGGCCATCCGCGACCCGGCGCTGGTGACCGTGTTCTCGCTGGTCGCGATGCGGATCGGCGACTGGCCGGGCATCTCGTTCACGGTCGTCACGGGCCATCCCGAGCACCGGACGATGTTCGCCGACCGGACGGTCGACAGGTTCGTGCCGGTGCACGGCGACCGCGAGTCGGCCGAGCACCAGCTGTCCCGGCCCCGGCGTCGCCGGGCCGCGCAGCTGCTGGCCCGGTCGGCGAACTCGTCGGCCCTCGCCCGCGACTTCGTCCGGCGGGTGTGCGCCGAGTGGGAGGTCCCGGACTTCACCGACGACGCGCTCCTGGTCACGACGGAACTGGTCGAAAACACGATCCGGCACACGGATTCACCCCCGCGGCTGCGGCTGGAACTGCGCAACGGCATGTTCAGCGTGGCGGTGAGCGACGACGACCCGAAGCAGGCGGTCCTGCGCGAGCGGCTCAGCGCCCTCGAACCGGGCCTCGGGCTGCGCATGGTCGCCCAGGTCGCGAAGGTCTGGGGCTGCAACCGGTCGTGGTCCGGCGGCAAGGTCGTGTGGGCGGTGCTGACCAGGCGAACCAATCCCCTCGGCGGCCACGACGGCGGGTAGGAGCCCGCCACGACATCTCCGGGAGCACCGAGCTCACCGCGCCGGCCGAAGTCGCGTTCGGACTGTCCGAACGCGACCCCGGCCGCTCACGTGCCGCCGAGCGCGCTCCGGTTGCCCGGAACGTGGTCAGTCGGTCAGCAGGTCGACGACCGCTTCCGCCCGGTTCTCCGCGGCGAAGGCGCGCCGCTGGCGGTCGGCGCCGCCGCCCTCGGCGACCAGCCGCGCCGTTCCCTCCCGGGCGAAGTCCAGGTCTCCCGCCGCCTCCAGCGCCGGCGCGATCAGCTCGATCAGGTCGTCGAGCACCACCTTCGCGGGCTCCAGGTCGCCGGTCCGCGGGTGCGGGCAAGGCCCGGTCACCCCTTCCTTCGACGCTCGCCAGAGCTGCCCGCGCAGTACCTCGTTCGACAGCTCCGGCGACGGGACGCGCTCGGCCAGCGCGGTCGCGACCAGACCTCGCGCCAGCACTCCCAGCAGCACCGCTTCGACGGGCGTGGCGGCGACGTCGGCGATGCGGAACTCGAGCGTGGGCTGCTTCTCCGACAGCCGGACGTCCCAGTAGATCATCCCGCGGTCCAGGATCGCCCCCGAGCGCAGCCAGCCGTCGACGACGCTCTCGTACTCGTCGAGCGACGCGAACCGCGGCGGCGGCCCGGCGGAGGGCCATCGGCTCCACTGGTGGTACCGCCAGCTGGCGTAGCCGGTGTCGTAACCGTCGACGATGGCCGAGTTCGCGGTGATCGTCAGCAGCGCCGGCAGCCACGGCCGGACGCTGTCGAGGACGTGGATACCGCTTTCCCGGTCGGGGATCGCGACGTGGACGTGGCAGCCGCACGTGAGCGAAGTCCACGCGGTGGCACCGAAGTGGTCGGCCATCCGCTGGTAGCGCGGGTTCGGCGTGATGCGTGGCGGCTCCACTTCGGACAGTGGTGGCGCGCCGGCGGGCAGCAGCCGGTAGCCGCGCTCCCGGGCCGACCGGCCCAGGTCTTCGCGCAGCCCGGTCAGCCGGCGCAACGCCTCGTCGTGCGTGCTGCAGACGTCGGTGGCGGCTTCGGCCTGCGACCGGTTCAGCTCGTGCTGCACCTCGCCCCGGACGTCCGCGGCGGCTTCCGCGGCGTCGACGACGTCGTCGCCGGCCTGGGAAAGGTGGCCACGCCGGTCGACGACGAAGAACTCCTCTTCGATGCCGAAAGTCAGCACGTCTGGATTCACCGGTGTTCTCCTGGGGGTGGGGGAGCCGGAGGAATACCCGGGCGCGGTGGGGCGCAAACGGCGTTCCCCGGCGGCGAATGGACCTCGTGCAAGACTGGCAGTGGCGTGATCGTGCCGGTTGGGGGTATTCCGGTGGGCATGGAATGGCACGAAGAGCTGCACGAGCGGGCGGACGAGCGGATCGAGCGGCTGGACGACCGGCTGTGGGCGGTCGCCACCGCACTGCACGAGCGGCCGGAACTGTCCTATGCGGAACACGCGGCCGCCGAGCGTCTGACGGCCGAGCTGGGCGCGGACGGCTTCGAGGTCGAGACCGGCGTCGCGGGCCTGCCGACGTCGTTCGTCGCGCGGGCCGGGAGCGGGCGGCCGTGCGTCGCGCTGCTGCTGGAGTACGACGCGCTGCCCGGACTGGGGCACGCGTGCGGGCACAACCTGATCGCCGCGGCCGGCCTCGGGGCGGCGCTGGCCGCGAAGGAGATCCTCGCGGACAGCCCGGGCTCGCTGCTCGCCGTGGGGTGTCCCGCCGAGGAACGCGGCGGCGGCAAGGTGGCGCTGGCCGAGGCGGGCGTCTTCGACGACGTCGACGCGGCGTTGATGATCCACCCCGGCGTCCACTCGTGGTCCTGGGCCCCGCTGACCGCGCAGGTCGAGCTGAAGGTGACCTTCCACGGCCGCGCCGCCCACCCGACGGGCGACCCGGAGGCCGGTGTCGACGCGCTCGCCGCGCTGATCCAGGCGTTCGGCGCGATCGCCGCCCTGAGCCGGCGGCTGCCCGCGAGCTCCCACGTCCAGGGGATCATCACCCACGGCGGCGAGGCGACGAACATCGTCCCCGACCGCGCCGAAGGCCGCTTCGGGCTCCGCGCGCTCACGACCGGCGCGCTGGACCGCCTGGTCGAAGACGTGACGACGGCCGCGGAGGGCTCGGCGCTGGCCACCGGCGCGAAGGTCGACGTCGAACGCCTCGGGCGCGGCTACGCGCACTTCCGCGACAACCCGGTGCTGTCCGAGCGGTTCACCGAGCACCTGGCGGCACGCGGGATCCACGCGACGCCGCCGGAGCCGGGGGTGTACCCGGGTTCGTCGGACATCGGCGACCTCAGCGCCCGCGTCCCGGCGATCCACCCGTTCGTGGCGATCACGGCGGAGGAGTACGCGGTGCACACGGAGGAGTTCGCGGCCGCGTCGGTGAGCGCCCGAGGGCGAGCGGCGATGCTGGCCTCGGCGGCGGCGCTGGCCCGCACGGCGATCGACCTGCGGACGCACCCCGCGCTGGTCAGCCGGGCCTGGGACCACTTCCGGGAGATGCGGCGGAACGGGCGCTGAGCACACGCCCGTCCCGCTCCGGGGTCACGCCACCGACGTGTAGTGCGAGGCGTCCCCTTCCAGGGACTCGCTTGGCCGCCCGTCGATACCGGCCGGGACGTCGCCGGCCACCGTCACCCGGTTGAGGCGGCGGGGGAGGCCGTCGTAGTTGTCGATCGCGTAGTGCTGCGTGATGCGGTTGTCGAACAGCACCAGCTGGTTCGGCTCCCACGCCACGCGCACGATGTTCTCCGGCCGCGTCACGTAGGACTGCAGCAGCCGCAGCAGGTCCCGCGACTCGCTCACCGACAGGCCTTCGATCCGCTGCGCGAACCCGCCGATGTACAGCCCGCGCTCGCCGGTCACCGGGTGCACCCGCACCACCGGGTGCACGGTCCGGTACTTGCGCGAGACGAACTGGGCCCGCCGCGCCTGCTCCTTGTCGTCCACGTCCTCCGGCGGCCGGACGTAGTCGTAGTCGTTGGTGTGCACGGCCCGCAGCGTGTCGGCGAACGCCCGCAGCGGCTCCGGCAGGTCCCGGTAGGCCGCGCCCGCGTTCGCGATCAGCGTCTCCCCGCCGTAGGGCGGCACCACGAGGCTGCGCAGCGTGCTGGCCTTCGGCGGGTTGAGCACGAAGGTGACGTCGGTGTGCCAGTGGTTGGCCCGGCCCAGCTCGCTGTCGACCGGCAGGATCGTCGGCGCGCCGTCGGCCGCGGGCACCGTCGGGTGCGCCTTGGTCAGCTCGCCGAAGCGCGCGGCGAACCGCTGCTGGCCCTCGTCGTCGAGCTCGGTGTTCCGGAACACCAGCGCCTTGTGCTCGTGCAGGGCGTCGGCGAGGAACGCCACCTGGGTGGCGTCGAGGTCCCCGGCCGGGTCGAGGCCGATGATCTCGGCGCCGATCCTCCCGGTGATCTTGCGGACGTCGGTGCTGATCGCGGTCATGCGGGCTCCTTGACTCGGTTGCGGTTGACGGGACGCGCGAGGCCGTAGTGCTCGCGCAAGGTGGTGCCGGCGTACTCGGTGCGGAACAGCCCGCGCCGCTGCAGTTCCGGGACGACGAGGTCGACGAAGTCGTCGAGCCCGCCGGGCAGGGTGGGCGGCATGACGTTGAAGCC
Source organism: Amycolatopsis sp. NPDC114504 (assembly GCF_055633595.1). Taxonomy (NCBI): domain Bacteria; kingdom Bacillati; phylum Actinomycetota; class Actinomycetes; order Pseudonocardiales; family Pseudonocardiaceae; genus Amycolatopsis; species Amycolatopsis sp. NPDC114504. The sequence continues at coordinate 52,431 of NZ_JBVKDU010000005.1, forward strand.
GTCCGCCGCGCCGCCGGTGAACCAGGCCTCCAGCTCGTCGGCGACCTGGACGGGCGTCCCGGCGAAGACGCGGTGCCCGCGCCCGCCGGCCAGGCGTTCCAGCAGCTGCCGGATGGTCAGGTCTTCGCGCCGGGCCAGGCCGACGACCAGCTCGAACCGGCTCTGGCCGCCTTCGGTGAAGCTGCCGACGTCGGGCAGCGGGCCGTCCAGCGGGTAGCCGGTGACGTCGTGGTCGAGCATCTTCGACAGCTGCCGCAGCCCGTAGTCCGGCGTGATCAGCGCGTTCAGCTCGGCCTCGCGTCGGCGGGCTTCCGCCTCGGTGCGGCCGAGGATCGGCGAGATGCCCGGCAGGATCTTGAGCTCGTCCGGCGTCCGGTCGTACTTCGCGAGCCGGCCCTTGACGTCGTCGTAGAACGCCTTCCCCTCGGCGAAGGTCTGCTGCGCGGTGAAGACGGCTTCGGCGTGGCGGGCCGCGTACTCCTTGCCGGTCTCCGACGAGCCCGCCTGCACGAGCAGCGGATGACCCTGCGGCGGGCGTTCGATGTTGAGCGGCCCGCGGACCTGGAAGTGCTCGCCGTCGTGCGCGATCGGCCGGATGCGGCCGGTGTCGGCGTAGATCCCGCTGGCCCGGTCGACGAGCGCGGCGTCGTCGTCCCAGCTGTCCCACAGCTTCTTGACGACTTCGATGAACTCGTCCGCCCGCTCGTAGCGCGCGGCGTGCGACGGCCGCTTGGCCAGGTTGAAGTTCCGGGCTTCGTCGACGCCCGCCGAGGTGACGATGTTCCAGCCCGCGCGCCCGCCGGAGAGGTGGTCAAGCGAGGCGAACTTGCGCGCCAGGTGGTAGGGCTCGTTGTAGGTCGTCGACGCCGTGGCGATGAGTCCGATGTGGACCGTGCTCGCGGCCAGCGCCGAGAGCAGCGTCAACGGCTCGAAGTGGCTGTGGGAGTTGTGCTTCACGTTGCCCCACAGCGCGACGCCGTCGGCGAGGAACAGCGAGTCGAGCTTGCCGCGCTCGGCCGTGCGTGCGATGTCGGCGTAGTGCCGCAGCGTCCGCGCCCGGTGCGGGTCGGTCGACGGGTGCCGCCACGCGGCTTCGTGGTGGCCGTTCGGCATCACGAACGCGTTGAGGTGCATCATGCCTTCTCCTTGGGACGCCAGGTCGAAAACCGTCGTTCGAGGACGACGAAGCCGGAGTTGACGAGCACTCCGAGCACCGAGACCGCGATGATCCCGGCGTACATCTGCTGGATCTGGAAGTTCACCTGGCTGGTGTTGATCAGGTAGCCGAGCCCGGCCTTCGCGCCGACCATCTCGGCGGCCACCAGCACCAGGATCGAGTAGGACGCCGCCATCCGAATGCCGGTGAACACCGTCGGGACGGCCGAGGGCAGGATCACCTTCCGGAACAGCCGCGGGCTGGACAGGCCCAGCGAGCGGGCGGCCTTGACCAGCAGCGGGTCGACGGTGTTGACGCCGGCGATCGTGTTGAGCAGCACCGGCCAGACGCACGCGTACACCACGAGCGTGACCTTCGACAGCTCGCCGATGCCCAGCAGCAGCGTGAACACCGGGAGCAGCGCCAGTGCGGCGGTGTTGCGGGCCAGCTCCAGCAGCGGCTGCAGGAACCGCGCGACCGGCCGGTACCAGCCGATCAGCAGCCCGAGCGGCACCGCGACCGCCACGGCGATCACGAACCCGGCGCCCGACCGGCCGACGCTGGCCAGCAGGTGGTCGGCGAGCTGGCCGTCGAGCGCGAGGTCCCCCAACGCCTGCAGGTCCTCGGAAAGCGGCGGCAGGAACGTCCGCGTGCTCTCGTCGAGGACGAACCGGGGGACGAGCTCCCAGAGCAGCACGAACAGCACGACCGCGGCGGACGCGTGGACCGCGCGGGTGAACCTCCTGCGCCAGCGCCGTGGTTTCGCCGGTCGGGCCGGGGGTCCGATGTGGACTGTCGGCTTCTCGAGGGTGGTGGTCATCCGACCGCGCTCCGTTCGTGTTCGGCCGCCTTGCGGACCTCGTCGTGCAGCAACTCCCAGAGCCGGTGGCGCTGCCGCCCGAACGCCGGGTCGGACCGGACGTCCCCGGTGCGGTCGCCGAGGTCGATGTCCACGACGGCCTTGAGCCGGCCGGGCCGCGACGTCAGCACGGCGACCCGCTGCCCGAGGTAGACGGCTTCGTCGATGCCGTGGGTGATGAACACGATCGTCTTGCCGGTGCGGCGCCAGATCCGCAGCAGCTCGTCCTGCAGCTGCTCGCGGGTCTGCGCGTCGAGGGCGGCGAACGGCTCGTCCATCAGCAGCACGGCGGGGTCGTAGGCGAGGCTGCGGGCGATCGCGACCCGCTGCTTCATCCCGCCGGACAGCTCGTGCGGGTAGCGGTCCTCGAACCCGGAAAGCCCGACCAGGTCGAGGTATTCGCGGGCCCGCTCGGCCCGCTGCCGCTTGCCGAGCGGCCCGCCTTCGAGGCCGAACTCGACGTTGGCGCGGGCGGTGCGCCACGGGAACAGCGCGTACTGCTGGAAGACGACGCCGCGGTCGAGTCCCGGGCCGCGGACCGGGACGCCGTCGATGAGCACCTCGCCGGACGTCGGCGTGGTGAGCCCGCCGAGGAGGTCGAGCAGCGTCGACTTGCCCGAGCCGCTCGGCCCGACGAGGGAGAGGAACGTGCCGTCGGCGACGTCGAGGGAGACGGCGTCGAGGGCGGTGAGCGCGCCGAAGGTCTTGGTCACCGAGCGGATGCTGATCACTTGGTCACCGCCGGCGCGCCGTCGCGGTAGGGGTTGAACTCGTTGGTGTAGAGCTTCGAGGTGTCGATCCGGTCGCCCTTGATGTAGCCCTGCTGCTTGAGCCACGGCTCCCAGAGCGTGTAGTCCTGGTCGCCGATGAGGCCGCCGCGGGTGATGCCGACGCTCTTCCAGTACTTGAGGGTGGCGGTGTTCTCGTTGCGGCCGCGGGCCTGGATGATCTTCGTGAAGCGGGCGATCACCTCGTCGCGCGGCGTGGTGCGCTCCCACTCGATCGCCTTCGCCACGGCGGAGACGAAGATCTTCGTGGTCTCGGGGTACTTCTTGATGAAGTCGGTGCGCAGCACGTACGGGCCGCCGTTGTAGGGGCCGAACGCCTGAACATCGCTGAACAGCCGGCGGATCCCGCCGGCGGCGAGGGCGTGGTCCTGCAGGATGCCCTGCAGCGCGACGACGTCGAGCTGGCCGTTGCGCAGCGCCTGCTCGGCGTTGATCGGCGGGATGACCACGAGCTGAACCTGCTTGATCTCGTCGCCGGACAGGCCCTGGCCCTTCAGCCAGGTGTCGAGCGCGGCCTCCAGGTTGGCCCCGGCCGTGTTGACGCCCACCTTCTTGCCGATCAGGTCACGGGCGGTCCGGATCGGACTGTCCTCTTTGGTGTAGTAGCCGATGAACGCCTTGTCGTCGGACCCGTAGTAGTTGACGACCGCCTTGATCGGCGCGCCCGCTTCGGCGAGCTTGACGACCGCGCCGGTGAAGGCGCCGCCGAAGTCGGTCTGGTCGGTGGCAGCGGACTGGATGTCCTGCGGGCCGCTGATCGTGTTGCCGACCCACTTCAGCTTGACCGGGCCGAAGTAGCCCAGGTCCTCGGCGAGCTCGGGCAGCGTCACGGAGTTCGCGCTGCCCTGGTAGCGCAGCTCCAGCTTCTCGGGCTGGCCGGGGGTCCCGGTCGCCGTGGCCGACGCGCACCCGGCGAGCAGCACCGCGGCGGCGGCCAGGAAAGGCAAGGTTTTCTTCACGGTGGTTCGTCCGTTCCGGGAGTCGGCGGGGATGCCGCAATTGTCGGCGGCCGCCGGCCGGGCGGTCAATTTTGCGAGTTCGTGAAATAACTCCGGTGGTTCACGAGGCGTGCGAGAGTGGGGTCAGGAGCGGACCGAGCGGGTCGTCGTAGAGGAGGTCGAGCAGGACCGCGCCCCCGGCGGTGGCCAGCTCCGTGCCCGGGAAGCTCGTTCCCACAACGGTTTCCTCCGGGTCAAGGCCGCGTGAACGGGCGCGGACCTCGTCCCGGATGGCGGGAAGGCACCCGGGTACCCCCGCTATGCTCCGGTCGACCACCACGAGCACCGCGGGGTTGAGCACGTCGAGCAGCAAAGCCGCCGCCTGGCCGATGAATCGCGCGCGTTCGTGGAACAACCGCACCGCCGCGGAATCGCCCCGCGTGGCGAGCGCGAGCAATTCCGGGAAATCCGGACGCGCGATCAAACCGCATTCCGCGGCCCGGCGCGCGAGGGTCGCTTCCGACACGGTGGCTTCGAGGCACCCCGTGCGGCCACACCGGCACGCTTCGGTGCTGTCGCCGACCGGCAGGTGCGCGACCGCGCCGGCGGCCGAGCGCGGCCCGTGGTGCACGGTGCCGCCGGTGGCGAACGCGGCGTCGACGACGTTGCCGGTGAACAGCTGCACGACGCTGTCCCGCGCCCGCGGGTGCCCGAAGAGCTGCTCGGCGTGCACCAGTGAGCGCGCGTGCCCGTCGACCGCGACGGTGAGCCCGGTCGAGGCGGCGAGCAGGTCGCGCACCGGGACGTCCCGCCAGCCGAGCAGCGGGTGGTCGACGACGGTGCCGGACGCGCGGTCGACCCAGCCGCCGGTGGCGACGCCGAGCCCGAGCGGCTCGCGGTCCGGGGCGTGCCCGAGCAGCAGGTCGTCGAGGATCTCGGCGGCGCGGGCGAGCAGGTCTTCGGCGGCGAGGCCGTCGTGCGGTTCTTCGTGCTGCACCAGGACGTTCCCGCGCAGGTCGAGCAGCGCGACGGTGGCGTGGTGCACGGCGAGGTGCAGCGCGCCCGCGACGTGCCGACCGGTGTCGAGGTCGACCGGGACGTGCGGCCGTCCGACGCCTCGTTTTTCGGCCTCCGGGAGTTCCCGCAGCAGCCCGCGCCGGAGCAGCTCGGCGGTGTGCCCGGTCACCGCGGCGGCGGACAGCCCGGTCCGCCGCGCGACGGTGCTGCGCGCGATCGGGCCGTCGTCGAGGATCGCCCGCAGGACGGCGCTCGCACTGGCACTCCGCCGGGCGCCGCGCGCGTCCGTCCTCTGTGGACCGTCGACCGGGGAGGCCATGTCCCGATCGTGGCAGACGGCGGCGCGGGAGCCCAGCGTGCCCAGGATGTGGGTGTTGACGCATACCCATATGGGCATATGATGCTCCCGTGGCACGAGCAGCGACAACGGCCGACACCTTCAACGCCGTCGCCGAACCCCGGCGGCGGCAGATCCTCGACGTCCTCATGCGCGGCGAGCGGTCCGTCGGCGACCTCGTCGACGTGCTCGGCCTCGCCCAGCCGCAGGTGTCGAAGCACCTGCGCGTCCTGCGGGAGGTCGGCGCGGTCGACGTGCGCGGCGACGGCCGCCAGCGGCTCTACCGGCTCAACGGCCCCGCGCTCAAACCCATCCACGACTGGGTCAAGCGCTACGAACGGACGTGGGCGGAACGCTTCGAGCTGCTGGACGACGTCCTCGAAGAACTCAAGGAACAGGAGCACTGACGTGGAGATCACGACGCCGGCCGACGACCGGATCCTCATCACGCGCGAGTTCGACGCGCCTCGCCACCTCGTCTACCGCGCGTGGACCACGCCGGAGCTGGTGAAGCGCTGGTGGGCCGGGCGGCGCGGGACGACGACGAAGGTGGAGATGGACCTGCGGCCCGGCGGCCGCTGGCGGTTCGTGCTGGAGACGAACGACGGCGCCGAGGTCGGCTTCCACGGCGAGTACCGGGAGGTCGTGCCGGACGAGAAGGTCGTCTACACCGAGGTCTTCGAGCTGCCGGGCGTGGACCTCGACTCGGTGGACGGGCCGCTCAACACCGCCACCTTCACCGCACTCGGAGACCGGACACGCCTCGAGCTGCTGACCGAGACGGGAAGCAAGGAACTGCGGGACATGATCCTGGAGTCCGGCATGGAGGTCGGCGTGCGGGAGCAGATGGTCATCATCGAGGAGCTGGCGAACTCCCTGCGCTAGCCCGCAGGAACCGCTCGCCCGTCTTGGCCAGCTCGGCCGCCAGCTCCGGCGCGTCGAGGACCTCGAAGTCCACTTCGAGGAGCCCGAGGTACAGCGAGAGCATCGCCGCGCTGTCCGAGCCGACCTCGGTGACGCAGCGGTCGGGCCCCTCGGGCGTCACCTCGACCGCGAGCGGCAGCCGGGCGCGGACGTACGCCGCGGGCGCGTGCAGCCGGACCTTCGCGTGGTAGCGCCAGGTCGCCGCGCCCACGCTGCGCTGCACGAACTGCGCGACGTCCCCCTCCGGCGGCTCGCGCGGGGTGAAGCGCGGCCCGTTGGGCACTTTCGGCGTGATGCGGTCGACGCGGAAGGTGCGCCAGTCGTCGCGCGCGGTGTCCCACGCGACGAGGTACCAGCGCCGGTTCAGGCTGACCAGCCGGTGCGGCTCGACGTCGCGGCGGCTGGGGGTGCGGTCGTGACTGGTGTAGTCGAACCGCAGCCGTTCGTTCGCCCGGATCGCCGCCGCGATCGCCGTCAGGACGTCGGCGTCGACGGCCGGGCCGGTGCCCGGGACGGAGACGGTCGCGGCCTGCAGCGCGTGCACCCGGTGCCGCAGCCGCGACGGCAGCACCTGCTCCAGCTTCACGAGCGCGCGCACCGACGTCTCGCCGATCCCGGCGACGCCGGTGGCCGTCCGCAGCCCGACCGCGACGGCCACCGCTTCGTCGTCGTCGAGCAGCAGCGGCGGCAGCTGCGCGCCGGCGGCGAGCCGGTAGCCGCCCTGGACGCCGGGGGAGGCCTCGACCGGGTAGCCGAGGTCGCGCAGCTTGCCGACGTCGCTGCGGACGGTGCGCGCGGTGACGCCCAGCCGGTCGGCCAGGTCGGCGCCGGTCCAGTCGCGCCGCGTCTCGAGCAGTGACAGCAGCCGGAGGAGCCGGGCGGAGGTCTGCAGCATTTCCCGAGGATCGCACGAATCGCGGAAGGAAGTCTTCCGCAATGGCTTCTAGCGTTCCGCTCATGACGAACCCATTCCGCATCGAAATCCCGCAGTCCGACCTCGACGACCTGCACCGGCGCCTCACCGGGGCCCGGTTCGCCGACCCCGTGCCCGGCGACGAGCCGGACTGGTCCCGCGGCATGCCCACCGACGCCGTCCGAGAGCTGGCCGAGTACTGGCGCGACGGCTTCGACTGGCGCGCCCAGGAAGCCGCGATGAACGCGTTCCCGCAGTTCACGACCGTGATCGACGGCCAGCCGATCCACTACCTGCACGTCCGCTCGGCCGACCCGGACGCGGTCCCGTTGCTGCTGATCCACGGCTACCCGAGCACTTTCGCGGAGTTCCTCGACGTCATCGGACCGCTGACCGGGCCGGGCCCGGACGCGTTCCACGTCGTCGTCCCGTCCCTGCCGGGGTTCGGGTTCTCGACACCGTTGAGCGGGCCCGGCTGGGAGCTGGCCCGCACGACGGGGGCGTTCGCCGAGCTGATGACGCGGCTCGGCTACGGCCGTTTCGCCGCCCAGGGCGGCGACATCGGCGCGGGTGTCACGGGACGGCTGGCGGCGCTGTACCCGAATCGTGTGCTCGGCACGCACGTGAACAGCGACCGCGGCACGATCGCGCTGGCGGGCGAGCAGCTTCCCCTGCCGGACGGCCTGACGGAGGCCGAACAGTCCGAACTGGACGCGGCCCGCGAGGCGTGGAAGGCCGGCCGCGGCTACCTCGACCTGCAGTCGCACAAACCGGAGACGATCGCGGCGGCGCTCACGGATTCGCCGGTGGGGCAGCTGGCTTGGATCGCCGAGAAGTTCCAGGCGTGGACGAGCCGGGGCATTTCTCGTGACCGTCTTTTGACGACCGTCAGCCTGTACTGGTTCACCCGCAGCGGCGCGACGGCGGCCCGGTTCCTGTACGAGGCGGCGCATTCCGGCCACGGGTGGCTGGCGCCGTCGGCGGTGCCGGCGGGCTGGGCGGTGTTCGACACGTCGCCGGTGGTGCGGCGGATCATGGACCCGGACGAGAAGATCGAGCACTGGTCGGAGTTCACGGAAGGCGGCCACTTCCCGGCGATGGAGGAGCCGGAGCTGCTGGTGGCCGATATTCGAGCGTTCTTCCGCAAGCTGCGGCAGGCCTGAGGTCGTGAGTGAGAAACAGTGTTCTAACACTGTTTCTCACTCACGACCCTCGGGCCGAGCGCGCCGAACCCGCGCGCCGAGAGCCGGGCGTGGCAGCTCTTGATCCGAACGGCCACCGCGGACGGGGGTGGTGGGCCAGAATCGGCGGTGTGCAGTTCGCGATCCTCGGGCCGGTCGAAGCCCGCCGTCCTGATGGGACCTCCGTCGCGCTCGGTGGGCCTCAGCTGCGGGGGCTGCTGGCCCTGCTCGCGCTCGATGCCGGGCGCGTCATCAGCGCCGAACGGCTCATCGACGGCCTGCACGGCGAGCGCCCGCCCGATGGCGCCGGCGAAGCGCTTCAGTCGCAGGTCTCGCGGCTGCGGCGGCGGCTGCGGGACGGTGGCGCGCCGGACGGGCTCGTCGAGTTCACCCCCGCCGGGTACCGGCTGGCCGTCGACCCGCAGGACGTCGACGTCCACCGCTTCGAACGGCTCACCGCCGAGGCGCGGGTGACGCCCGACCCGGCCGCGAAGTCGGCGCTGCTGACCGAAGCACTCTCGCTGTGGCGAGGACCCGCGCTCGACGGCCTCGCGGATCCGCCGCGCGCGGCCCGGCTCGCCGAGCTGCGCCTCGCCGCGACCGAAGACCGCGTCGAAGCCGATCTCGTGCTCGGGCACCACGAGCGGCTCGTCGCGGAGCTGCGTGAGCTCACCGGTGAGCACCCGCTGCGCGAACGGCTCGCCGCCCAGCTCGTGCGCGCGCTGCACGGTGGTGGCCGCTCCGCCGAGGCGCTGACCGTCTTCGCCGAGATCCGCGAACGGCTCGCCGACGAGCTGGGTGCCGACCCGTCGCCGGAGCTGGCGGACGCGCACGTCGCCGTCCTGCGGGCCGCCGCGCCGGCTCCGGCCCGGCGGGTTCCGGTGCCGCTCACCGGGTTCGTCGGCCGACGCGAACTCGACCGGCTCACCGCCGCCCTCGGGGACGCCCGGCTCGTCACGCTCACCGGGCCCGGCGGCGCGGGCAAGACCCGGCTCGCCATCGAAGCGGCGACCGGTGACGCCTGCTTCGTCGAGCTGGCGACGACGACCGACGTGCCGCGGGCCGTCCTCGCCGCGCTCGGGCTGCGTGAGCAGGGCGTGCTGGCGCCGGGCGCCGTCGAAGAGCCGGCCGCGCGCCTGGCCGCCGCGCTCGCCGACCGGCCGGCGCTGCTGGTGCTCGACAACTGCGAACACGTCGTCGCCGAGGCCGCGCGGCTGGTCCGGCTGCTGCTCGGCGCGTGCCCCGGCCTGCGCGTGCTCGCCACCAGCCGCGAACCCCTCGGCCTGACGGGAGAGACGCTCGTGCCGGTCGGCCCGCTGCCCGCCGACGCCGCGGCGAAGCTGTTCACCGACCGGGCCGCGGCTGTGGCGCCGGGCAGCGTGCCCGACCCGGGGGCGGTGAGCCGGATCTGCGCGGCCCTCGACGGCCTCCCGCTGGCGATCGAGCTGGCCGCCGCCCGCCTGCGGTCGCTGTCGGCCGACGACGTCGCCGCCCGGATCGGCGACCGTTTCCGGCTGCTGTCGCGCGGCGACCGGACCGCCGAGCCGCGGCACCGGACGCTGCGCGGCGTCGTCGAGTGGAGCTGGGACCTCCTCGATCCGGACGAGCGGCGGCTCGCGGGCCGGTTCGCGGTGTTCGCCGGCGGCGCGCGGCTCGACGCGGTCGAACACGTCTGTGCCGATCCCGACGCCGACCCTGAAGCCGACACTGTGCTCACCGGCCTGGTCGACAAGTCCTTCGTGGAGTTCGCGGGCGGCCGCTACCGGATGCTGGAGACGATCCGGGCGTTCTGCGCCGAGCACGCCGACGACCGGCGGGCCGCGCACGCGCGGTACTTCCTCGACTTCGCCCGCGCGGCCGAGCCGAAGCTGCGTGGCACGGACCAGCTGTCCACTTTGGACGACCTGACCGCCGAGCACGCCGAGCTGCTCGCCGCGCTGCGCTGGAGCGCGACCGAGGAACCGGCCACCGCGGTGCGGCTCATCGCCGCTCTGACCTGGTACTGGTGGCTGTGCGGCCGGCGCGGCGAAGCGACGCCGTTCGCGGACGCCGTCGTCGCGGCCTTCGGGGCCGAGCCGCCGCCGGGACTGGCCGAGGAGTACGTCCTCTGCCTGATCCAGGCGTCGGACACCGGCGTCGGGATCGAGCCGATCGTGCAGGGGCTCGACCGGCCGCTGCGGTACCCGTACCTCTTCCTGCTGTGGGCGTTTTCCCCGCACACCAAGGTGCGCGACGGCGAGCGGCTGGCCTCGCTCGTCGGCGACGACGCGTGGTCGCGGGCGTTCACGCGGATCGGCGACGGGCTCGGCGCGCAGTACCGCGGCCGGATCGCGGAGGCCGAGACGCACTTTTCGGCGTCACTGGACGGATTCCGCGCGCTCGGCGACCGCTGGGGCGAGGCCAGCGCGCTGGAGAAGCTCGCGGAGTTCGCGGACTGGCGCGGCGACCACGCGCGGTTCCGGGAGCTGATGGACGAGTCCGTCCGGCTGGCCGGCGAGCTCGGCGCCGTCGAGGACGCCGCCGACCTCCTCTGCCGCCGCGCCGACGGCGTGCTGCGCGCCGGCGACGCCGAGACCGCCCGGGCCGACTACGAAGCCGCCGCCGAAAAGGCGCGCGCGGCCGGCACGCCGTCGACGCTCGCGCGGGCCCGCGGCGGCCTCGGCGAGATCGCGCGGCGCACGGGCGACCTGACCGCCGCCCGGCGCTGGTACACCGCGGCCGTCGGCCTCGCCGTCGACCCGGTCACCGGCGGCGAGACGCGGATCCGGCTCCACACGGGCTTCGGCTGGACGGCCGCCGCCGAGGGGCACCTCGACGAGGCGACCGACCTGCACCAGGAGGCGCTGGCCACGGCCCTCGAGCACGCGAACCTGCCGGGCGCGGCCCAGGCGGTCGAAGGCCTGGCGGGCGTCCTCGCCGCGCGGGCCGAGGACGAGCGGGCCGCGTTCCTGCTCGGCGTCGCCGTCGGGCTGCGCGGCGCGCCCGTCACCGGGGACGTGGATGTGGCCGCGGTGACCGACCGCGTGCGAGGGCGGATCGGTGCCGATGCCTACGCGCAAGCCTTCGATCGCGGCCGCGAAATGCCCCCTGACCAGGCGTTGAGCGAGTTCGGTTCGCGGCGGTTCGCGCTCGGTTCGTGAGCGGTCAGCGGCCGCGCCCAGAGTTCGGGGCATGACGAAGAGCATCCTGATCTCCGGCGCCAGCGTCGCCGGCCCCGCCCTCGCTTTCTGGCTGAACCACCACGGCTTCCAGGCCACCGTCGTCGAGCGGGCCCCGAGCCTGCGCGAAGGCGGCTACAAGGTCGACATCCGCGGGGTCGCCGTCGACGTCGTCCGCCGCATGGGCCTGCTGGCGGAGGTGCACGCGGCGAGCACCGACATGCGCGGCGCCGCGTTCGTGAACAAGCGCGGCAAGGAGCTCGCGACGCTGGACGCCGACACGTTCGGCTTCCGCCACGGCGACGACACCGAGATCCTGCGCGGCGACCTCGCGAAGATCCTCTACACCGTGACCCGGGACGACACCGAGTACGTCTTCGGCGACTGGATCACCGGCCTCGACGAGCGCCCGGACGGCATCCACGTGACGTTCGCGCACGGCGCCCCGCGCCGGTTCGACCTGGTCGTCGGCGCCGACGGGCTGCACTCCGGCGTCCGCGCGCTGGCGTTCGGCCCGGAGGAGGACTTCCTGCGCCGGTTCGACGCGTACATCTCGATCTCGACCGTGCCGAACACCCAGCAGCTGGACCGCTGGGAGCTGCTGCACTCGGCGGCCGCGGGCAAGATGGTGAACGTCTACAGCACGGCCCGCGCCGACGACGCGAAGGCCGCGTTCTGGTTCACCGCACCGCCGCTGGCCTACGACCGCCGGGACGTCGACGGCCAGAAGGACCTCGTCGCGGACCAGTTCGCGGGCCTGGGCTGGGAGATCCCGGAGCTGCTCGACGCGATGCGCGACGCGGACGACTTCTACTTCGACCCGGTGTGCCAGATCGTCATGGACGACCTGTCGGCCGGCCGGGTGACTCTGCTCGGCGACGCGGGCTACTGCGCCTCGCCGGCGTCCGGCCAGGGCACGAGCCTGGCCCTGGTGGGCGCGTACGTCTTGGCAGGCGAGCTGGCGGCCGCGGACGACACCGCGGTCGCGCTTTCCCGGTACGAGGAGGAAATGCGGCCGTACATCGAGAAGAACCAGGCGCTGGCGAAGACGGCGCTGCGCGGGATCATCCCGCAGTCGCGGGCGTTCGCGTGGTTCAACACCCGGATGATCAAGCTGATGCCGTACCTGCCGGGCCGCAACCGCGTCCTGGAGCAGATGTCCCGCCCGATCCGCGAAGCGGCGAACGCCTTGGTGCTGAAGGACTACGCGGGTGCGTACTCGCGGTGACCACGGAGCTGCGTCAGGCCAAGCTCGCCGCGCGGACCTTGGCCGCCACCTCGGCCAGCTCTTCGCGGTCGCGGATCCGCCAGTCCGCGGCCAGGACGAAGCCGTCGCCGGCGTGGCGGGGGATCACGTGCAGGTGGACGTGGGGGATCTCCTGGCCCGCCGCCGTGCCGTCGGCCAGGAACAGGGTGATCCCCTCGCAGCGCAGGTCCGTGCGCCGCAGCGCCGCGGCGAGTTCGTGCGCGATCCCGAACATCCGGGCGCCCGCCTCGGCCGGCAGCGCGGCCAGGTCCTCGTGGTGCGCGCGGGGGAGCACCAGCAGGTGGCCGGTCGTTACCGGGCGCAGGTCGACGATGCCGACGAAGTCCGCGTCCTCGTGGACGAACGCCGCCGGGGCGCGGCCGGCGGCGAGGGCGCAGAAGACGCACTCGCCGTCGGGTGTGGTCGCGGGCAGGTGCGGTGGCATGCGCCGACCGTAGCCGGATGGTCACGCCGGTGTCAGGTGCTTTCCCGCCCACTCCGCGAACGACGTCAGCGGAATACCCAGCGCCCGGGCGAACTCGGGCTGCGCGGGGTGGCCGATCTCGTTATGCCACTCGTGCCGGACGGCGAACGCCGGTGCTCCGGCGGCCAGCGCTTCCTCGGCCGTCAGGTCCGGTGCCGTCAGCTCGGTGCCGAGCGCGCGGGACAGGACTTCGGCGACCCGCGTCATGGTCATCCGCTCGCTCGCCAGCTCTAGTTCGACGCCGTCGAAGCGGGCCGGGTCCGCGAACGCCGCCGCGGCCGCCGCGCCGATGTCGTCCACCGCGACCAGGGCCAGTTCCGTGCCGGGCTTGATGGTCGTCACCAGCCGGCCGTGGGGGAGCAGGAACGACGGCGGCAGGAAGTTCTCCATGAAGAACCCCGGCTTGAGCAGCGTCCAGTGCGCGAACCCGGCGTCGCGCACGCGTTCCTGGATCGCCGTCTTCGTCTCCAGGTAGTGCTCCATCGACGCCCAGCGGCCGTCCGCCCAGCCGGGCGCGGACCGGTGCTGCCCGGCGCCGGAGACCGACGTGTGCACGAACTGCGGCACGCCGGCTTCGCGAGCGGCATCGATGAGGTTGCGGCCCTGGACCCACTCGGAGTCGCCGTCGAGGTTCGTCATGTCGGGCATCTGGACGGAAAACACGCCTCGCACCCCCTTCAGGGCGGGGGCGAGCGAGTCGGGGTCGTAGAGGTCGCCTTGCACGACTTCGGCACCTGACGTGCGGAGGGCCTGCGCCTTCGCGGGATTCCGAACCAGCGCGCGGACGGGGACGCCGGCCTTCAGGAGGGCGCGGGCGGTGGCGCCGCCTTGCTTGCCGGTGGCGCCGGTGACCAGGACGGGGGACATGGGGACTCCTCGGGGCCGGTAAATGGCGGGGCCCGCCACTTCGTGGTCGCTACACTAGCGACTAAGTGGCGGCCCCCGCCACTTCCTGTTCCGGAGGTGGTCCGTGCCGCGGTCCGACGCCCGTCGCAACTACGCGCGCATCCTCGCCGTCGCCGAGGAGGAGGTCGCCGCGCACGGCGCCGACGCGTCCCTGGAGCAGATCGCCCGCACCGCAGGCGTCGGCTCGGCGACCGTGCGCCGTCACTTCCCGAGCCGGCCGGCGCTCCTGGAAGCGGTGTTCCGGCAGCAGGTCGACGCGCTGGCCGAGCGGGCCCACGCGCTGGCGGAAGCCCCGGACCCACGCGCGGCACTGCTCGACTGGCTGAGTGCCTTGACGACCTACGCGGCGACGGCCCGCGGCCTGGCGACGGCCTTGGTCCGCGACGAGGAGTCGATGGCCCACGCGTGCTCGACGACGATGACCGAAGCGGGCGAGCCGTTGGTGCGCCGGGCGATCGAGGCGGGCGCGGTCGGTGCGGACGTCACGGCGGCGGACCTCATCGCGGTGGTGACGGGGATCGTGCTGGCGACCGAGCACCACCGCGACCCGGCGGGCGAGGCGCGGCGGCTGCTGGAGCTGGCGGTGCGGGGGATCAGCCCGGCCCGCTGAGCCGGCCCCGGCCCTGGTCGCCGTCGGGGCCGCGGCCGGTTTCCGCCGAGGGCAACGGAAATCGGCCCACTCGCGGCCGGCTTTCCGGCAGGACGAGTGGTAGCCGATCGCGGGCGTGCGGGCCGGGCCGCCCTCGCGAGTCAGCTCGAGGCCGTCAGCCAGTGGTGCAGTGCCCACCACGACCGCACCGCGTCGAGCACCCGGCCGCCCGCGTTCTCCGCCAGCGGCAACGGCGTCAGCTCCGCCAGCCGGTCCAGCCGGTACCGGACCGTGTTCGGGTGCAGGTGCAGCGCCTCCGCCGTCGGGCGGAGGCGCTGGCCGTGGTCCAGGTACGCCAGCGCCGTCGCCGCCAGCTCGCGGTGGAACGGGTTCGCCGGGTCCAGCGAGCCGAGCAGACCAGTCGTCAGCAGACCCGCCAGCAGCGGCTGAGCCGTCAAGGCGATTTCGCCCGCCAGTGCCGTCAAGTCGTGGTAGCCGGGGCCGGCGAGGCGCGCCGCCGCCGTGCACAGCCGGTGCACCTCCGGCAACGTCGGCAACGCCGCCGGCGGCGCCACGACCAGCAGGACGTCGTCGGCCAGCGCGACCCCGGACGGCGACCGCACGGCCAGGCCGGTCAGCCTGCCCTCGACCAGGCCGTACACCCCGCCGAACTCCAGCAGTGCCTGCTCCAGAGTCCGCGCCTGGGCCGGGTCGCTGACGTCCGATACCACGCAGAAGTACCGGACGTCCGGGTGCAGCCCCGCCCGTCGCAGCTCGTCGGGTGCCGGTGGGTGCCCCGAGAGCAGCACGGTCCGCAGCAGCTGGGTCCGCGCGTCGCGCACCGTGCGGGACAGCTGGAGCTCGGCCGCGTGGTAGCCCTTGACGATGTGGTGCTCCAGCGCCCCGGTGTAGCGGTCGGCGTCGAGGACGGTTTCGAGGATGAGGTCGTCCGGCACGCCCGCCGCCCGGGCGCGTTCGACGGCGACGCGGGCCGCGTGCGTGCGGCCGGCCTGGACCCCGCGCAGCAGCTCGGTGAGCGGGACACCCTGCGCCGCGCGGTCCGCGCCGAGCGCCTCGGCGGTGGTGTAGTCCTCTCGCGCGGGGCCGTCGGGACTCGCCGTCGCCCGCAGCGCGGCCGAGAGCAGGACCTGGATGTGCCGCCGGTTTTCGGCCTCCGGCAGCCGCGCTACCTCGGGCGACTCGCTGCGCGCCGCTTTGACCAGCTCGTCGAGCACGGCCTCGTCCGCGGCCAGGTCGTCGAGGATCCGGCGGAGCAGCGGCGTCACCGGGCACCTCCCGAAACCGTTGTGGCACCGCCACAACCGGCACCGGCGACGTTGGGCGGCCGACCCTACCGGACGGGCTCCGGTGCCCGGTTATCGTGGCAATACCGGACAGTAACCCCTGCCCGGGGCAAAAACCACCGCCGCACCTCTTCAGCGTCGAAAGGTGTCTTGTCGTGCGCACTTCCCCGGGAACCCGCCGACGGCGGTCCTACCTCTCGCGCCTGGCGTACCTGACCTCCGCCGTCGCCCTGCTGGCGACCGGCGCGGCGGTGCCCGCGACCGGCGCCCCCGCGGCGCTGCGGGAGGTGATGTTCGTCGGCAACAACTGGGAGGGGACGGCCGACGTCATCCAGTCCCGCGGCTCGTTCGCGAAGATCGGGCGGATCAACATCATCCCCGACAAGGACGACCGGCTGCGGGAGATCTACCTGAACCCGATCAAGCTGGCGTTCTTCCTCGGCATCCGCAACGGGCCGGGGGAGGGGCACGACCAGTTCGTCGACGACATGTACACGACCCCGGACGGGGCATCGGTGGTGGCGTCGCGGCCCAGCTTCGCCGACGTCGTCTCGATCAGCCTCGCCACCGGCCGGATCAACTGGCGCTTCCCGGTTTCCGGCTTCCGCGCCGACCACATGGCGGTCTCGCCGGACGGCCGTCGCGTCGCCGTCTCGGCCTCGACGTCGAACACCGTGCACGTGCTGGACATCGTGACCGGGCAGCAGGCCGGCTCGTTCGCCACCGGCGACAAGCCGCACGAGAACGTCTTCACCGGCGGCGGCCGGTACCTGTGGAACATGTCGATCGGCAACGTCGACACGAACCTCGACGACCCCGGCTGGGACTTCACCAAGGGGGACCGGCGCATCACTGTCGTCGACGCCACGACCTTCCAGCAGGTCAAGGTGATCGACATGCGCGACCGGCTCGACGCCTTCGGGCGCCGGGACCTCTCGGACGCCGTGCGGCCGGTCGCGTTCACCCCCGACGAGTCCAAACTGTACTTCCAGGTGTCGTTCTTCAACGGCTTCCTGGAGTACGACGTCGCGACCGACAAGATCACCCGGCTCAAGGAGCTGCCGAAGAACCCGGCCACGAGCGACGACCGCACCACGTTCGTCAACGACTCCCGGCACCACGGGATGTCGATGAACCCGGCGGGCACCAAGCTCTGCGTCGCCGGGACGATGGACGACTACGCCACGGTCGTCGACCGCGCCACCCTGCAGCAGGGCACGCTGGTGCCGGCGGTGAAGCCGTACTGGGCCACGGTGAGCGGCGACGGCAGCGCGTGCGTCATCTCCGAAGCCGGCGCGGACCGGGTCACGGCGATCGACTTCGCGACCGGGCAGAAGCTGGTCTCGGTGGCGGTGGGCGACCACCCGCAGCGGGTCCGCATCGGCCACGTCCCCGAGGGCTGGACCGGCCCGGCCGCCTGAACCCTCAGGCGAAGTCGTAGGCGATCGTGAACCATTCGCGGACCTCGTCGTCCACATCGGACACTTCGCGCAGCTTCAGCTGGTGTCCCACCCGGGGCCCCGACGCCCAGCGCGCCGGGGCGATCCGGGCCGTCTCGATCGGGCGAGGCAGGAACAGGTAGACCAGGACGTCCTTCGACCGCGGCCGCAGCTCGCCCAGCTTCCGGTCCCGCTTGAGGAACACCCCGACCTTGACGGCGTCCTCGTGGACGTCGCCGAGGGTCCGGAGGTGCTCGATGACCGCGTCGTAGATCGCGCGGAACTTCGGGTCGCGGCCGGCGAACGTCTCGTCGACCGTGCAGCCCGGGACGCACGTGTGGCCCTGGCCGGCGCGCGCGAACTCGCGGTCGCAGCGCGGGCACGTCCAGCGGGTCGGCATGCCGTCCAGGATGGCACTCACAGCGGGGCCGGGCCGAGCGACGGGACGGTCGCGGCCGCGGTCACCAGCCGCCGGGCGGCGGTGGCCGCGGCCTTGCGCTGCCCCGCCGGCAGCCGGTCCAGCAGCGCGCCCAGCGCCGCGTGCCGCCGGTCGAGGATCCGCGCCACCAGGTCGTGGCCGGTCTCGGTCACCTCCAGGGTCACCACGCTCCGGTTGCGCGGGTCGCGGCCGCGGGCCACGTAGCCGAGGGCCTCCAGCCGGTCGGCCAGCCGCGTCACCGACGACGCGTTGACGTCCATCGCCGCGGCCAGGCGCGAGCTCGGTACCCGGCCGAGGCGGTCGAGGATGAGCAGCAGGCGCGTCTGGGGGAACGTGACCTCCGGTGGCGCCGCGTGCGCGCACTCCCACGCGATCCCGACCAGGACCAGGGTGAGGCCGTCCAGGGCGACCACGTCCGGGTCGGCGCCCGGAGCCGCGTCTTCGAGGGTTTGCATGAAGCAATACTTGCCAACGGCAAGAGCATCGGTCAAGATGGGTGACCCCGGCACTCGCCCGGGACGTCCGGCCGGCTCGGCCGCCTTTCTCATGCCTCCACTGTGGACTTTCGAAAACCGTTGGTGCGCAAGAAAAATCATCCGGATTGGCTTGAACCCCTCCGTGACGGGAGCCGTAGTACCCCGTACAGGCACTTGTCGCCAAAGGAGGAACGATGCCGGATCACCGTGGCATGACGGCCAAGGCCAGGGCTCGGACCGTGCTGGTCGTCGTAGCCACTCTCGCCGTGGTCGCCGTGGGTTCGGTCATGGTGCTGAAAGCCAGCGCCCAGACCGCTCCCGGGTCGACGCAGGCGCAGGTCCCGGCGTACGGGCAGGGCATGGTGGGCATGCAGATGGGCTCGGCCGCCCAGGCCGGTCTCGGGGAAAACCCGGTCGGGGCCGGGCCGGTCACCGAGCTCGACAAGACGTTCCTGGTCAAGGTGCGTCAGGCCGGGCTGTGGGAGATGCCGGCGGGCGACCTCGCGCAGAGCCACGCGAGCAGCGACGCCGTGAAGCGCGCCGGGCTGCACCTGCTGGACGGGCATTCGCACCTGGACCAGCTCGTCCGCGAGGACGCGAAGATGCTCGGCGTGACGTTGCCCGACCAGGCCAGCGCGGAGCAGCAGGGTTGGGTCCGCCAGCTGACGGCCGCGCAGGGGCTCGAGTTCGACAAGCTGTTCGTGAACCTGCTGCGAGCCTCGCACGGCAAGATCTTCGCGACGATCGCGGAGGTCCGCGCGGGCACGCAGAACGACGTGATCCGTCGGCACGCGACGCAGGCGAACCAGACGGTCCTCGACCACATGAACGTCCTGGAGGACACCGGTCTGGTCGACCCGCAGACGATCGCCGACGTCGCGAAGGCGGTCAACCCGCCAAAGTGACCCCCGCCAGGTAACGCTGCACTGTCGGACCGACTTCGGCGACCACCTCCGCCGATGTCAGCGCCACCACCGGGGGCAGGCGCAGGACGTAGCGCGTCAGCGCCAGCCCGAGCAGCTGGCTCACCACCAGCCCCGCGCGGCGCGGGGCGTCGGCCGGGTCACCGAACCGCAGGACCGCGGGGGTGACCTGGCCGGCGAACACCTGCCGCATCTTCTCGACCACCGCGTCGTCCGCGACCGCCGAACGCAGCAGCGTCAGCAGGATCTCGTCCGTCGGCGGCTGCTCCCACAGCACCAGGAACTGGCGGGTCAGCAGCTCGCCGACGGTGCCGGGGTCGGCCGTGGCCAGGTCCGGCAGGTCCAGCTCGACGTCCACGGCCGCCGCGAACAGGCCGTCCTTGCTGCCGTAGTAGCGCATCACCATCGACGGGTCGATGTCCGCGTCCGCGGCGATCGAGCGGATCGTCGCGCGGCGGAAGCCGTCGGCGGCGAACCGGCGGCGTGCCGCCTCCAGGATGGTCGCCCGGGTGGCGTCGGATCGGCGGGGTGACTCGGTCATGCCAACAAGTGTAGGCCAACACTTGTTGACAAGCCAGCGGGGGCGTGCCTAACGTGGATGCCAACAGTTGTTGGCAAAACTCGGAGGAGCCGTCATGACCACCCGTACCGACGTCCTGGTCGCCGGCGCCGGCCCCGCCGGCCTGGCCACCGCGATCGTCCTCGCCGAGGCCGGCGTCGACTTCGTGCTGCTCGACCGCCAGGCCGAAGGCGCGAACACCTCCCGGGCCTGCGTGGTGCACGCCCGGACGCTGGAGGTGCTGGCCGAGCTCGGCGTCACCGAGCGGCTGAAGGAGCTGGGTGTCGTCGTCCCGACGTTCACCGTCCGCGACGGCGCCACGGTGCTCGCCAAGGTGCCCTTCGGCGGGCTGCCCACCGCCTACCCGTACACGCTGATGGTGCCGCAGGACCGGACCGAAGCCGTGCTGCTGGCGCGGCTGCGCGAGCTGGGCGGCGACGTGCACCGCCCGTACGAGGTCACCGCCGTCGCCGGCGACGACACGGGCGTCACGGTCACGACGACCGGCGGCACCGTGCGCGCGAAGTACGTGGTCGGCGCCGACGGCATGCACAGCACCGTGCGCGAACAGGCCGGCATCGGGTTCACCGGCGCCAGCTACGCCGAGTCGTTCGTGCTGGCCGACGTCCGGATGAGCTGGCCGCTGGACCGCGCGGAGGTCAGCCTCCACCTGTCGCCGGAGGGCGTGACGGTGGTGGCGCCGCTGCCCGGCAGCGACGACCACTACCGGGTGGTCGCGACGGTCGCCGAGGCGCCCGAGCACCCCGGGATCGCCGACATCCAGTCCATTGTGGACGCACGCGGCCCGGAGGGCGCGCGGTCGCGGGTCACCGAGGTCGTGTGGAGCTCGCGGTTCCGCGTGCACCACCGGGTGGCCGACCACTACCGCGCGGGCCGGATCTTCGTGGCCGGCGACGCGGCCCACGTGCACAGCCCGGCCGGCGGCCAGGGCATGAACACCGGCATCCAGGACGCGGTCGCGCTCGGCCGCCTGCTGGCCCGGGTGGCCGCCGGCGAACCGGACGCGCTGCTGGACACGTACGAGACGACCCGCCGCCCGGTGGCGACCGGCGTGGTGGCGTTCACCGACCGGATGACGCGGATGGCGACGCTGCGCCCCCGCCCGGCGCGGCTGCTGCGCAACACCGTGCTCAAGACGGTGTTCTCGCTGCCGCCGATGCGGGAGAAGCTGGCTTACCAGCTGTCCGAGCTCGCGGCGCGCTGACCGGGGGACCACGTGCCGAGCCACTGCTCGGCGCCGTAGTCCTGGTACCGCTCGACCTCGGCGAACCCGAGTTTCGCCGCGACCCGCAGCGAAGCCGCGTTCGCGGTCTGCGTCCGCAGGAGCACCGGCTCACCAGGACACTCCGCGGCGAACCAGCCGAGCGCCGCCGCGCACGCCTCGGCGGCGTACCCGCGGCCCCACACGGCCGGCAAGAACAGGTAGCCGATCTCGGCCCGGCCGGTGTCGTCCCGGTCGAGCGTGACCATGCCGATCATCGCGCCGTCGCGCTCCACCGCGAACGAGCCGAACCGCCGTCCCGGCACCGCGGGCACCGTGGTCTCGACCTCGGCGCGCGGCCGCGAACCACCGATGTAGGTGCCGACCTCCGGCGAGGCGAACAGCTCGACGTACGCGGGCCGGTCGCGGGCTTCGGACTCGCGGAGCACGAGCCGTTCGGTCTCGAGCGGGGGAGGGGGCCAGGGCACGCCCGCCAACCTAGCGGGTCGGGGGGACGATGCCGTACTCGTGGATCTTGCGGTAGATCGTCGCCCGGGAGATGCCGAGCAGCTTCGCCGCCCGGACCTTGTTGCCGTCCGCGTCTTCGAGGCAGCGGACGATGGCGTCCCGCTCGATCGACTCGAACCGGTTCAGCGGCCGCCGCGCGACCGTGTGGAACTCCGCCGGGAGGTCGCCCGGGCGGATGGTCCCGGCCCGGCGGCGCTGGGCCACCTTCCGCAGCACCTGGTAGAGCTGGCCGGTGTTGCCCGGCCACTCCGCCCGCATCAGCAGGTGCAGCGCCGCCGCCGAGCAGGTGAGCCTGCCGCCGTAGCCGAGCTTGCTCAGCGCCAGCGGGACCAGCTCCGCCAGGTCCTCGACGTGGTGGCGCAGCGGCGGTACCCGCACCGTCCGGGGGAACGACTTCAGCAGCTCGGCCATCGCCGGCTTCGTTTCGGCCTCGGGCACGAGCGTGACGACCACCCACGGCGCGTCGGCCCGCTCGCGCAGCTCCCGCAACGTCGTCGCCAGCGCGTTCGCCGCCGGTGCCGTCAGCGCGTCGGCGTGGCGGATCACCAGGGTGCGGATCGGGGCGTCGGCGTGCTCGCGCAGCAGCTCGGCCGCCCAGTCGGTGCCGGTGGTCACCGCCGCGTCGACGGTCAGCAGCCGCGCCGCCGGGTGGTGACGCTGGTGCAGTCCCTTGGCCAGGGTCAGCTTGCCGGTTCCCGCCTCGCCTTCCAGCGCGACCCACTCGCCGCGCTCGTGGCCGGTGTCGAGCTCGTGCCCGCAGCGCAGCCACAGCGGCGCCGAGCCGACCACGCCCGGCAGGTACATCGGCAGCATCGGCGTCGACGGCACCGAGAGGGCTTCCTCCGCCTCGATCAGCTTCACCGACAGGACGCCGCCCGCGGTGTCGGTCTCCCGCTGGCCCGGGACGCGGCGGCAGAACACGCGCACGCGCAGGCCGCTGGACAGCGCGAGCGTCGCCGACGTCCGGCGCCCGTCGGCCAGCGCCTCGGTGGCGTGGCTCAGCAGGACCGACTGGTCGACCGGGTCGAGCAGCTGCCGCGCCCGGTCGTTCATCATCACGATGTCCTCGTTGAACGCCAGCACGATGCCGGTCCACCGGCGGCAGGTCTGCAGGTACGCCTGGAAGAGGATCATCTCCCGCAGGTCGCTGTGCCGCAGCAGCGCCTGGCGGATCTGCTCGGCCGTCGAGCGGGCCAGCGCGATGAGCAGGCCGCCCGCGTCCTTGTACCAGCAGGTGAGGTCGACCGCGCCGATCTTCTTGCCGGAGATCGGGTGGTGGATCGGCACCCCCGCGCACGCCAGGTTCTCCAGGTGCTCGGCGTAGTGCTCGTGGCCGAACACCGTGGTCGCGCGGCCGTCCTCGAGCGCGGTGCCGATGCCGTTGGTCCCGACGGACTGCTCGCCGTAGCTGAACCCGGGTACCAGCTCGACGCGTTCGAGGTGCCGCTTCAGGTCGGCGTCGCCGGTCCGCTGGGTGAGCACGACGCCGCTGGCGTCGGTGAGGATCAGGCTGATCGGCTGGCCGTCGAACTGCTCGCTCAGCTTGTGCAGCACCGGTTCCGCGCCGCGCATCAGCGGGATGTCGAGGTTCTGGTCGCCCTGGAAGAGGGGGTCGATCCGGTCGGCGTCGACGCGGAACTCCTGCGACCGCCGCCAGGAGGCCAGGATCGTCTGCCGGACCGTGCCGGGCGGCACCGGTTCGGCTGTGAGGAAACGGACCCGGGTACGGGCCAGCTCGTCGTCCGCGAGCAGCGTTCCGGGCACCATCTCGTCCACGTGACCTCCACACTTTCCCCGCGGCCCACGTGGGTGCGGGCACACCCGTTGTGCCGCCCGTTCAGCCTAGATCCGGCGCGCGCCGAGTGGTGTCTCAAATTGAGACGCCCGGGCGGCGCGGGCGGCGGTCCGATGGAGGCGCGACCCACCGCTGACCAGGAGGAGTGCCCATGGCCGCCGAGCACGCGGAGACGTACAACCCGTGGACGATCGTCAACCTGGTTTTCACGCATCTGGCCGAACAGGGGCTGCACCCGACGTTCGGCGGGGACGGCCACCCGGGTGAACCGGCCGCGGCGCTGCTGCGCGCGCTCGGGATCGCGCCGACCGTCGAAGGGGACGCGCGGGTGCGCACGAGCGTCCACAGCGAGCTCGCCGAACTGCGCGCCCGGATGCTCGGCTCGGACGAAACGCCCTGAGCAGCGGTTCTGTCTCAGATTGAGACCCGCGTCACTCGTGGCCGCCCCTTGAATGGTGAACGCAGGACGTCCGCCCCGACGGCGAGCGACGGACAAGGAGCCTCCATGAGTCGCCAGAGTGTGGCGAAAGCCCACCAGAAGATCCAGGAACTGTCGTGGGAGCCGGCGTACCACACCCCGGTTTCGCACTACGGGACCGACTACACGTTCCAGAAGGCCAAGAAGAAGGACCCGTTGAAGCAGGTCCTCCGCTCGTACTTCCCGATGCAGGAGGAAAAGGACCACCGGGTCTACGGCGCCGAAGACGGCGCGATCCGCGGCAACATGTTCCGCCAGGTGCAGGAACGCTGGCTGGAGTGGCAGAAGCTGTTCCTGTCGATCATCCCGCTGCCGGAGATCTCGGCCGCGCGGGCGATGCCGCTGCTGTTCCGCACGGTGCCCAACCCGGAGCTGCACAACGGCCAGGCGATCCAGATGATCGACGAGGTCCGGCACTCGACGATCCAGCAGAACCTCAAGCGCCTGTACATGCAGAACTACATCGACCCGGCGGGCTTCAACTCGAGCCTGCGCAACTTCCAGAACGACTACTGCGGCACCATCGGCCGCCAGTTCGCCGAAGGCTTCATCACCGGTGACGCCATCACCGCGGCGAGCATCTACCTCACCATCGTGGCGGAGACGGCGTTCACGAACACCCTCTTCGTCGCCATGCCCGCGGAAGCCGCCGCCAACGGCGACTACCTGCTGCCCACGGTGTTCCACTCGGTGCAGTCCGACGAGTCCCGCCACATCAGCAACGGCTACGCGACCCTGCTGATGGCGTTGTCGGACGAGAGCAACCACCAGCTGCTCGAACGCGACCTGCGGTACGCGTGGTGGAACAACCACGCCGTCGTCGACGCCGCGATCGGCACGTTCATCGAGTACGGCACCAAGGACCGCCGCAAGGACCGCGAGAGCTACGCAGAGATGTGGCGCCGCTGGATCTACGACGACTACTACCGCTCCTACCTCGTCCCGCTCGAGAAGTACGGGCTGGTGATCCCGCACGACCTCATCGAGGAGGCGTGGAACCGGATCTGGAACAAGGGCTACGTCCACGAGGTCGCGCAGTTCTTCGCCACCGGGTGGCTCGCCAACTACTGGCGCATCGACCCGATGACGGACGAAGACTTCGAGTGGTTCGAGTACAAGTACCCGGGCTGGTACGACAAGTACGGCGCCTGGTGGGAGAACTACAGCCGCCTCGCGACGCCGAACGGGCACCACCCGATCGTCGCCGAAGACGTGAACTACGTGTACCCGCACCGGTGCTGGACGTGCATGGTGCCGTGCCTCATCCGTGAGGACATGGTCGTCGACGAGGTCGACGGCCAGCACCGCACGTACTGCTCGGAGACGTGCCGCTGGACCGACGCCGAGGCGTTCCGGCCCACCTACCAGGGCCGCAACACCCCGAACATGGGCCAGCTGGTCGGCGCCCGCGAGTGGGAGACGCTCTACCACGGCTGGAACTGGGCCGACGTCGTCTCCGACATGGGCTTCGTGCGCGACGACGGCAAGACCATGGTCGCGCAGCCGCACCTGAACCTCGACCCCAAGAAGATGTGGACGCTCGACCACCTGCGCCGGATGCCCGAGGTGCAGTCGCCGAACGTGCTCTTGAACCAGATGTCCGACGCCGAGCGCGCCGCGTTCGTGGCCGACTACAACCGCCAGGGCCCGGCCGGGCGCCCGGCACCGCAGACGGCCTGACGGCGTAGGAAGGGCCTGGCATGGCAGAGAAGCACCGCGTCCGGTTCGAACCGGTCGGGATCGAGATCGACGTCGCCGAGGACACCACGATCCTGCGCGCCGCCGCCGAGCAGGGCGTCATGCTCATGCACGGCTGCAAGGAAGGGCAGTGCGCGGCCTGCAAGTCGTTCATCCTCGACGGCGAAGACGTCGAACACGACCGCTATTCGACCTTCGCGCTCCCCGACTACGAAAAGGAGGAGGGTTTCACGCTGCTGTGCCGGGCCCACGCCTACGAAGACCTCACGATCGAGCTGCTCAACTACGACGAGGAGATGATCCAGTCCGGCCTGCCGATCCAGGAGGCCGAGGTCGAGGTCGTGGCCAACGACAACGTCACCCACGACCTGCGCCACCTCGTCGTCAAGCTGACCGATCCGGACCAGGCGCTGAAGTTCTTTCCCGGGCAGTACCTGGACTTCGCGATCCCGGACACCGAGGAGTCCCGGTCGTTCTCCATGGCCAACACCTCGGCGCGCGACGGGCAGCTGGAGTTCGTCATCAAGATCTACCCCGACGGGCTGTTCTCCCGGTTCCTCGACGCCGATGTCGCGGTCGGCGACCGGCTCCGGGTGACCGGCCCGTTCGGGGTGTTCACCCTCCGGGACAACCCGGGCAAGGACCTGGTCTTCGTCGGCGGCGGGGCCGGGATGGCGCCGATCCTGTCGCTGCTGCGGTCCATGGCCGAGCGCGGCATCGACCGGAAGGCGACCTACTACTACGGCGCCCGCCGCGAGGCGGACCTCTGCTTCCACGCCGAACTGCGGGAGCTCGAGGCGAAACTGCCGAACTTCCGTTACGTCCCAGCGCTTTCCGAACCGGGTGACGACACCTGGGACGGCGAGACCGGCCTGATCACCGACGTCCTGCGCCGGGCCGGCCTCGACCTGACCGGGGCCGACGCCTACGTCTGCGGTCCGCCGCCGATGGTGGAGGCCGCGCTGGAACTGCTGCCCGCGCTCGGCGTCGCCGACAAGCGCGTCTTCTACGACAAGTTCACCACCACGGGCGAAGGGTAAAAACCCATGACAGCCACCTCCGAACGCAGTGTGCCGAAGCCGACGTTCACCGACGCCGAAGCGGGTGCCAAGGTCTTCCCGGACTCCGACGCCCGCCGGTACAACTACTTCACCCCGGCCAAACGCAAGCAGAGCCACTACGAAGACGTCACCGTCGAGGTCCAGCCCGACCCGCGCCACTACCTGTCGCAGGGCTGGCTCTACGCCTTCGCCGACGGCAAGGCCGGCTACCCGCTCGAGTGGACCGCGCTGAAGGCGTGGGGCTCCGACCGGCCGGTGCCCGAACGCAGCCCCGGCTCCGGCGGCAAGGGCTACGACTGGCCCGCACACGGCTGGCACGAGTTCCGCGACCCCAACGAGGAGTGGGAGCTCACGCTCTACCGCTACAACGCGAACGTCGTGCGCCAGCTCAACCAGAACATCGACGCGGCCCGCCAGGCCAAGGCGTTCGAGCAGTGGAACCCGAACTGGGTCGACTTCGTCGCCAAGCACATCGGCGCCTGGATGCACGTCGACCACGGCCTCGGCCTGTACCTGTTCGCCAACGCCAACCGGCGCGCGCCGACGAACATGCACAACAACGCGATCTCGGTGAACAGCATGCACCGGATCCGCGCGGCGCAGGACCTGGCGCTGTACAACCTGACGCTCACCGAGGAGATCGACGGCTTCGACGGCAGCGCCCACCTGACGACCTGGGCCGAGGACCCGGCGTGGCAGGGCGTGCGGGAGACCGCCGAGCAGCTGACCGGGATCTGGGACTGGTGCGAGGCGATCTTCGCCGCGAACATCGTCTTCGAACCCCTCGTCGGCGAGCTGTTCCGCAGCAACCTGGTGCAGCAGGCCGCGCCGGCGAACGGCGACTTCGTCACCCCGACGCTGATCGGTGCCGAGGAGTTCGACTTCTCCGAGCGGGACCTCCGCTACACGAAGGCGATGTTCCACCTGCTGATCAACGACAAGGAGTTCGCCGGGCACAACCAGGCGCTGCTGCAGAAGTGGCTCGAGGACTGGGTGCCGAAGAGCATCGCCGCCGCCCGCGCCCTGCAGCCGCTGTGGTCGCAGCCCGACGCCAAGCCGATCCGGTTCGAGGACGGTCTCGACCGGGCGAAGAGCCGGTTCGCCGGAATCCTGTCCGAATTGGGCCTCAAGGCACCCGAGGAGCTGGGCCAGTGACTGTCTTCAAGACCGCGGAAAGCCCGTACAAGACGAACAACACCGCGTCCAACATGTGCGGCTTCACCCTGATGAACAACCAGGTCGGCGCGATCATCGCGGAGGTCATGTCCACGAAGGACAACGTGACCGTGACGCCGTTGCCGTCGATGATCCGGGTGGACGCGCGGGGCCGGACGGACCTGGTCTACGCCGAGGTCGACGAGGCCGCCGGCGAGGAAGAGGGCTGGTTCAACGCGGCCGAGTTCGAGGAGAGCATGTCCACCCACTACGGGCGGATGATCCACGAGGACGACCGGACGATCATGTTCGCCAACCCCGAAGACGCGGCGGAATACCTCGACTTCGATCTGAAGCCCATCAAGTAGTTCAGCTGGAAGCACTCGATCCGCTCAGGAAGGATCACCGATGTACGAAAAAGACGGCGAAAAGTATTTCGTGGTGGACGCCCACACCCACTTCTGGGACGCGAGCCCGGACAACTGGGTGAAGGGGCAGGAGGAATACGCCAAGGGCTGGATCGAGTGCTTCCACGCCTACCAGGGCCTCGGCCCGAAGGAAACGCACTGGCCGATCGACCGCTTCCAGAAGTACTCGGAAGAGCTGATGATGCACGACCTGTTCGAGGTCGGGCACGTCGACACGGCGATCTTCCAGCCGACGAACCTGCGGCAGTGGTTCAAGAACGGCTTCAACACCACCGAGGCCGACGCGGCGCTGGCCGAGAAGCACCCCGGCAAGTTCCTCGTCAACACCACCTTCGACCCGCGTGAAGGCGACGAAGGAATGAAGGCGTTCGAGGAACGGGTCAAGAAGTACGGCTGCAAGGGCGTCAAGCTCTACACCGCCGAGTGGCGCGGCGACTCCCGCGGCTGGAGCCTGAAGGACCCGGAAGCGGCGAAGTACCTCGAAAAGTGCGAAGAACTCGGCGTCAAGAACGTCCACATCCACAAGGGCCCGACCATCTGGCCGCTCGACAAAGACGCCTTCGACGTGTCCGATGTGGACCACGTCGCGACGAACTTCCAGGGCCTCAACTTCATCGTCGAGCACGTCGGCCTGCCGCGCATCGAGGACTTCTGCTTCATGGCCACCCAGGAGCGCAACGTCTACGCGGGGCTGGCCGTGGTCGTCGGCGGCCTGATGCACGCCCGGCCGAAGTTCTTCGCCAAGGTCATGGGCGAGCTGATGTTCTGGATCGGCGAGGACAAGCTGATCTTCGGCGCGGACTACGCCATCTGGGAGCCCAAGTGGCAGGTCGAGGGCTTCGTCGACTGGAACATGCCGGGTGACGACGAGCTGTCGGACTTCGCACCGCTGACGGTCGACCAGAAGAAGAAGATCCTCGGGCTGAACGCCGCTCGCCTGTACGACATCGACGTGCCGGCCGAGCTGCGCCTGAAGGACCCGGAGTCGGTCGAACCCGTCGGCGTGCCGAACTCATGACGGCACTCGACGACCGGATCGTCCGCGCCGACCACACCGCCGTGTGGTCGGCGCTGGGCACCGTCCGGGATCCCGAACTGGACGAGCCGCTGACCGACCTCGGTTTCGTGGCCCGCTGCGAGGTGAGCGCGGCGGGCCACGCCCTCATCCGGCTGCGGCTGCCGACCTACTTCTGCGCGCCCAACTTCGCGTTCCTGATGGTGGCGGACGCCTACGACGCCGTCGCCGGGGTGTCGGGCCTCACCGGGCTCGACATCCGGCTCGACGACCACTTCGCCTCCGACGTCATCAACCGCGGGGTGGCGGCGCGGCGAGGGTTCGTCGCGTCGTTCGAGGGCGAGGCCGTCGACGAGCTCGACAGCCTGCGCTACGACTTCGTGCGCAAGGCCGTGCTCGCCGGCACCGACCGCGTCTGCCGGACGCTGGCCGGCACCGGGCTCGACCCGGCGTCGCTGACGCTCGGGGAGGTCCCGCCCGGGCCGGACGTCGAACGGCTGCGCGCCCGGCGCCGTGAGCTGGGCCTGCCCGCCGAAGACGGCGACCCGCTGCTGCTGGACCCGGCCACCGGGGCGGCGGTGGCCCCGGCCGACGCGAAGCGCCACCTCGCTTTCGCGCGGTTGACCCGCACGAGCATGGAGGCCAACTCGGGCGTCTGCCGCGGCATGCTGCGCGCCCGGTATTCGCTGACTTCGGATGAGGAGGGCACGGGATGAAGGCCGTGCGGCTGCAGAAGTACCACCAGCAACCGGTGATCGAAGAGGTACCGGAGCCGCGCACCACCGGGCCCTTCGACGTCGTGGTCAAGATCGGCGGCGCCGGCGTGTGCCGCACCGACCTGCACATCATCGAGGAGCAGTGGGCCGAGAAGTCCGGCGTCGCGCTGCCCTACACGATCGGGCACGAGAACGCCGGCTGGGTGCACGAGGTCGGCCCCGCAGTGTCCAATGTGGAGGTCGGCGACACGGTCATCCTGCACCCGACACCGACGTGCGGGCTGTGCCACGCCTGCCGCGCGGGTGACGACATGCACTGCCCGAACGGGAGCTTCCCGGGCATCGACAGTGACGGCGGCATGGCCGAGTACCTGCTGACGTCGGCGCGGGCGTGCATCAAGCTCGACCCGTCGACGCAACCGGAGGACGTCGCGGCGCTGGCCGACGCCGGCATCACCGCCTACCACGCGGTGCGCAAGGCCGTCCCGCAGCTGTACCCGGGCACCACCTGCGTCGTCAACGGCGCCGGCGGCCTCGGGCACATCGGCATCCAGTCGCTGAAGGCGCTGACCGCCGCTCGCGTGATCGTGGTCGATCGCAACGCCGACGCGCTGAAGCTGGCGGCCGAACTGGGCGCCGACGAGACGGTGCTCGGCGACGGCAAGCAGGTCGACGCCGTGCTCGACCTGACCGGCGGCAACGGCGCGGAGGTCGTGCTCGACTTCGTCGCCGAGCAGGGCGCCCAGCAGGACGCGTTCGCGATGACCCGGCGCGCCGGGTCGCACTTCGTGATCGGCTACGGCAGCAACATCGACATCCCGACCATCGACATCATCTCCACCGAGCGCAACGTCATCGGCAACCTCGTCGGGACGTACAACGACCTGGTCGAGCTGATGGTGCTGGCGCAGGCCGGGAAGGTCACGCTCCACACGAAGAAGTACCCGCTGGACGCGGCTCTCGACGCACTGGCCGACCTCGATGCCGGACGCGTGCGCGGTCGGGCCATCCTCACACCCTAGGAGCAGGAAACATGGCGAAGGAACTGCGGTTCGGCTCGGACGCCCGCGACCTGCTGCTGGCGGGCGTGGACAAGCTGGCCGAAGCGGTCAAGTCCACGTTGGGCCCCAAGGGCCGCAACGTGATCATCGAGAAGATCACCGGCTCGCCGGTGGTCACCAACGACGGCGTCACCATCGCCCGCGAGATCCACCTGAAGAACCAGTTCGAGAACATGGGCGCGCAGCTGGTCAAGGAAGCGGCGATCAAGACCAACGACGTCGTCGGCGACGGCACCACCACGGCCACCGTCCTGGCTCAGGCCATCGTCCACGAAGGCATGCGGGCGATCGCGGGCGGCGGCAACCCGGTGCTCGTCAAGCGCGGCATCGACCACGCCGTCGGGCTGCTGGTGGCGCACCTGGAGAAGCAGGCGCACCCGGTGGTGTCCGAACAGGACTACGCACGGGTCGCGGCGATCTCGGCCAACGACGACGACACGGTCGGCGCGGTCATCGCGAAGGCCCTGCACACCGTCGGCGACGGCGGCGTGGTGACGGTCGAGGAGTCGCCGTCGATCGGGATGAGCGTCGACTTCGTCGAGGGCTTCGAGTTCGACAACGGCTACCTCTCGCCGTACCTGGTCACCGACCCGGGCCGGCTGGAGGCGGTGCTCGACGACCCGTACATCCTGATGTCCGCGGAGAAGATCACCAAGGTGCAGCAGCTGATGCCGTTGCTGGACAAGGTGATGCGGGCGCCGCGGCCGCTGGTCGTGATCGCGGAGTCGATCGAGGGCACCGCGCTGTCGATGCTGGTGCACAACCACGTCAACGGCACGTTCCAGTCGGTGGCTGTCCGCGCGCCCGGCTTCGGCGACCGGCGGCTGCACAAGCTGGAGGACCTGGCGGCGATCGTCGGCGGCGCGGTGCTGTCGAAGACGTCCGGGTTCAGCATGGAGACGATGACGCTGGAGCACCTCGGCCGGGCCAAGCAGGTCCGGGTCACCGAGAACGGCACCACGATCGTCGGCGGCGCCGGCACGTCCGACGCCGTCGAGTTCCGGGTCGGGCAGCTGCGGGCGGAGCTGGAGCGCGCGCAGTTCGGCGTCGACGAGGACGTCCTGACCGAGCGGATCGGTGCCCTGACCGGCAAGGTCGCGGTGGTGCGGGTCGGCGCGGCCACCCCGGCCGAGCTGAAGGAGCTGCAGCACCGGGTCGAGGACGCCCTGTCGGCGACCCGCGCGGCGATGGCGGAAGGCATCGTGGCGGGCGGGGGAGCGGCGCTGCTGCACGCCGAGAAGGCCTTGGAGAACCTGGGTCTTTCGGGTGACCAGGCGATCGGCGTCGAGATCGTCCGGCGGGCGCTGGCCGAACCGGCGTTCCTCATCGCGCACAACGCGGGCCACCCGGCGCACGAGATCGTGGCGCGCACCCGCGAGCTCGGCGACGACGAGGGCTTCGACGCCCTGCACGACCGGTACGGCGACATGGTGGCGATGGGCGTCGTCGACCCGCTGCGGGTGTGCCGCTCGGCGATCCAGAACGGGGCGTCGGTGGCAGGTCTCCTGCTGACGACGAACTCCCTGATCGCCGAAGAGCAGACCCCGTGGGGCGGCAGCGCGGCCCTGATGACCGAGTTCGGCCCCTTGGACGAGGGATTGCACCAGCCCTCGCCCGACGCGAGCACCCCGCAGTCCCTCGGGATGGGCCCCTCCGTCGGCTGAGCCTTCGTCCGCTCTCGCTGTCGGAGAACGGAGGTCCCCTTGCCGGTGTCCTGAGCCTCGGTGAGGGGACCTTCGCGTCGCGCCGGGTGACGTTCGATGGGACCCTGGTGATCATGATGCACTACGTTCTCGCGCAGACGCTGGCGACGGTCGGAGAGTTCGAAGCGAAGGGCTTCCTCGGCACGGTGGGCAAGATCGCCGCGGCGACGGTGATCTTCTTCGTCGCGATCGGCCTGGTGGTGGGGTTGCTGCTGGGCTTCTTCGTCGGCCGCTCGGTGGGCCGGCGCCAGGGGCCGCGCTGACCCTCAGCTCACGAGGCCGTGGCTCGCCAGTTCGCGGCCGGCCAGTTTCTCGATGACGTCCCGGTCCCGCTCCCGCCACCCGGTGGCGACCTCGCCGAGTGAAGCCAGCCGGCGCAACGGCTGCGTTGCCAGTGCCCGCAGGGCCAATACGTCCATCCCCTCGTCGCCGAGTGCGCGCAGGCGGGCTGCCGCCGACGCTCGGCGGGTGAAGTGCCAGCGCAGCGGCAACCACGTCGCCACCAGCGTCAGGACCGGGAGCGCGATGATGATCGCCGCCATCCACCACGCCAGGTTCTCCACCGCCTCGATCTGCCACCTCCCCGAGTCGACGAGCTTGGTGCCGACGTCCGACCCGCCGTGCAGTGCGTTCGCCAGCTTGTCGCCGATCAGCGGGATGCCGCCGGCCGAGTTCGCCGCGCTGTCGAACGTGCCGCGCAGCCCCGTCCCCGCGTCGACCAGCCCGTCGCCGGGGGCCCGCAGCTTCATCACCTGGTCGTACACCGACGTCCCCAGCCAGACCGCGGAGATCACGACCAGCAGGGCGAGCAGGTCGCTGACGAGCTGGGCGGTGCGGCGGATCGGCCGTTCGGCGTAGAGCTGCATCGGGACGCCTTTCGCGGTGGGGGAGCGCGGGCGAGGTGCTACGTACCCGCGCTCCCCACCGGTGAACCGCCGCTAGCGCCGGACGAGCCCGGTCAGCTCGGCCGGCAACGCGCCTTCGTGCAGCACGCCGAGCCGCTGCGTCGCCCGGGTGAGCGCCACGTAGAGGTCCGCCGCGCTGTCGGCGAGGATCGCCGCCGGCTCCACCACCAGGACGGCGTCGAACTCCAGCCCCTTCGTCTCCGCCGCCGGTACCGCGCCCGGCACCCCCGGCGGCCCGATCACGACGCTGGTGCCTTCCTTGCCGGCCTCGTCCCGGACGAACTCCTCGATCGCCGCCGCCCGCTCGTCCCCGCTGACCCGCCGGGACCACGGCGGGACGCCGCACGCGCGCACCGACTCCGGCGGCTTGACGTCCGGTGCGAACCCGGCCAGCACCGACGCCGCGACCGCCATGATCTCCGCCGGCGTGCGGTAGTTGACCGTCAGCGACCGGTAGACCCAGCGGTCGGCGACGTACGGCGCCAGCATCGTGTCCCACGCCCGCGCCCCGGCCGCCGAGCGGCGCTGGGCGAGGTCGCCCACCACCGTGAACGACCGGCCCGGGCACCGCCGCATCAGCACCCGCCAGTCCATTTCGGACAGTTCCTGGGCCTCGTCGACCACGACGTGCCGGTAGGTCCAGTCGCGGTCCGCCGAGGCGCGTTCGACCAGCGTGCGCGTGTCGGCCTCGACGAACCGGTCGGCCAGGTCCTCGGCGTACAGGAGGTTCTCGGCCGAGAGCATGACGTCCTCGTCCATCTCCTCCCGGTCCAGCTTCATCGACTGGAAGACGCCCTCGGCGTACTCGGCCTCGGCCTTCCGGGCCTGCGCGGCCGCCTTCTCCGCCGCCTTCTCGGCCGTCTTGTCGCGGCCCAGCAGGTCGACCAGCTCGTCGAGCAGCGGCACGTCCGACACCGTCCAGGCGTCGCCCCGGGCCCGGAACAGTCTCGAATCCGCCGGCGCGGACGTGTAGAGCGACGACAGCAGACCCTCCGGCGTCAGGATCGGCCACAGCTCGTCGATCGCGGCGGTGAACTTCTCGTCACCGGCGAGGTCCTCGAGCAGGCCCTTCCGCATGCTCTCCCACTCGTCGCGGTCGTCCCGGTCCAGCCAGCCCTTGCCGATCCGGCCGATCGCCCGCTCGGTCAGCACGTAGGTGACGATCTCCGTGAAGACACCGCGCGCTTCGTTGTGCGGCAGTCCGCTGTCGCGGGCCTCCTGCCGGGCCCACTCGGCGGTCGCGGCGTCGATCCGCACGGTGACGTCCTTCAGCGCGATCGACACCGCTTCCGCGGGCAGCCGCTGCCGGTCGGCGACCGCGGCCTTCAGCACGTCGAGGATCTTCAGGGATCCCTTCAGCCGCGCGGCTTCCGGAACGTCCTCGGCGGTGACGTGCAGGCCCGGCACGAGATCGCCGGTGGTGGTGAACACGACGTCGGTCTCGCCGAGCGACGGCAGGACGCGGCCGATGTGGTTCAGGAACGCCGGGTTCGGCCCGACGACCAGTGCGCCGTGGCGTTCCATCCGCTCCCGCTGCGTGTACAGCAGGTACGCGACGCGGTGCAGCGCCACGACCGTCTTCCCGGTGCCCGGGCCGCCTTCGATGACCAGCACGCCGGGGTGGTCGAGCCGGATGATCTCGTCCTGCTCGGCCTGGATGGTCGCGACGATGTCGCGCATCCCCTCGCCGCGCGGGGCGTTGACGGCCGCGAGCAGCGCCGCGTCGCCCTGCGCGTCCCCGCCGGGACGGCCCAGGTCCTCGTCGGTGAACCCGAGGACCCGCCGTCCCCGCGTGTGGAACTGGCGCCGCCGGTGCATGTCCTCCGGGTTCGCGCCGGTGGCGGTGTAGAACGGCCGGGCCGCCGGCGCGCGCCAGTCGAGCAGCACCGGCCGGTAGTCGTCGTCCTCCTCGAACAGGCCGATGCGCCCGATGTAGGACTGCTCGCCCGAGACGGCGTCCAGCCGCCCGAAGCACAGCCCGTTGTCGACGACGTCGAGGCGCTTCACCTGGCGCCCGAGCGAACGCACGCCGACGTCCCGTTCCATGGCGCCCACGCCCTTGCCGCCGAGCGCCGCCTCGTACTCGCCCTTCACCCGCGCGCGCTCGGCGTCGAGCCGCGCGTACAGCCCGGCGACGTGGTCGCGTTCGGACCGCAGTTCTTCTTCGTACCCCTGAGACAAATTTCCCTCTTCGTTCTCGGCCGACGGCGTTTCAGGCGGTGGGCGCGCCGAACCACT
The DNA here is from genome assembly GCF_055633595.1 of Amycolatopsis sp. NPDC114504. Lineage (NCBI taxonomy): Bacteria > Bacillati > Actinomycetota > Actinomycetes > Pseudonocardiales > Pseudonocardiaceae > Amycolatopsis > Amycolatopsis sp. NPDC114504. Next base: position 88,070 of record NZ_JBVKDU010000005.1, read on the forward strand.
TCCGCAGCGCACCGGTCAGGTCCGCGCCGTCTTCGCCGGCCCAGACGACGTGCCCGTCCGGGCGCAGCAGCACCGCGGGCACGTCCAGTTCCTCGCTGACGTCGACGACGTGGTCGACCCGGTCTTCCCAGCCCGCAGGCGAAAGCGATCCGGTCTGGTCGAGCAGCAGGCCGCGGCCCGCGTGCAGCAGCCCGTAGAGGTGGCCCTGCTTGAGCTCGACGTTCCGCAGGCGCCGGCCCAGCAGGGCGGGTCCCTCGCCGAAGTCGTAGCGGATGCCGATCGCGATGATCTTCTCGGTGAGGTACCGGTTGACCTCATCGAAGTCCATCAGCTCCGCGACGAGCTTCCGCGCCGCCTGCGGTCCCGGTTCGAGCTGCATGAGCTCCATCTGCGCGCGGGTGTTGTCCAGGACGTCGGCGGCGACCGGGTGCCGTTCGGCCTCGTAGCTGTCGAGCAACCCGTCCGGTGCCCAGCCGTTGACCTCGGCGGCCAGCTTCCAGCCCAGGTTGAAGGCGTCCTGGACGCCGAGGTTGAGCCCCTGCCCGCCGACCGGCGGGTGGATGTGCGCCGCGTCGCCGGCCAGCAGGACCCGGCCGACGCGGTAGTGCTCGGCCTGCCGGGTGGCGTCGCCGAAGCGGGAGAGCCAGCGTGGCGAGTGCACGCCGTAGTCGGTCCCCGCGGTCTTCCGCAGCTGCTCCTTGAGCTCGTCCAGGGTCGGTGCGGTCCGCCGGTCTTCGGCGACCCCTTCGGCGGGGACGCCGACGCGGTACGTGCCGCCTTCGACCGGCATGAAGCCGAACCGCTTCTGGGTCTTGCGGACCTCGATGTTCGCGGTGTCGATCTCCTCCCGCGACGCGGTCACCTCGACCTCGCCGAGCAGCGTCTCGACGCGGCTGGGCTCGCCGGGGAAGGCGACGCCCAGCAGCTTGCGCACCGTGCTGCGGCCGCCGTCGCAGCCGACGAGGAAGCGCGCGCGCTCGGTCGTGCCGTCGGCCAGCTCGACCGTGACGCCGTCGTCGTCCTGCGCCAGGCCGGTCACCTCGGCACCGCGCCGGATCTCGGCGCCGGCTTCGAGCGCGTGCTCGGTCAGCAGGCGGTCGATGACGGGCTGGTGAATGCCGAGCGTGTAGCCGTGCGCGGTGTCCAGCTTCTCCGGCGACGGCTTCGGAATTCCCGCGAAGAAACCCCCGACCGGGTACTTCGTGCCCAGTTCCAGGAACCGCTCCAGCAGCCCCCGCTGGTCCATCACTTCGATGCTGCGCGCGTGCAGGCCGAGCGAGCGGACGACCTTCGTCGGTTCCGCGTCCCGTTCCAGCACCAGCACGTCGACCCCGTGCAGGCGGAGTTCGGCCGCCAGCATCACTCCGGTCGGCCCGCCGCCGGCGATGATCACGTCAGTCAAAAAGACCCCCTTGAAATCCCCGCGTTTCCGCAGGTTGTGGCTTCGGCCGAGAATTGTGCGGCACTACGGGGGTCTTGCCGCAAGCCCAGGGGTGCGCTATACATTAATTACGGAGGGGAGTGGTTGTTCCTCCCGCCGGTTCCGGGACGTCTTCCCAGCTCCAGCTCATCCCGCATAGTCGCAGACTTGCGCCGCGCCGTCGATCTATGACGGCCGTCATAGTGTGCTTCACGTCGCACTGTGCTGTCATGGAGTCATGACAGCTGTCATAGAAGTCCGGGAGCTGGGCGACCACCCGGCGGACCGGGAACGCGTGGCCGCGCTGGTCGCGGCCTGCTCGCCGGAGAGCCTCCGGCGGCGCTTCATGATGGGCGGCGCGGCCGAGCCGGGCGAGGTCTTCCGGCGGTACGGCCGGTTCCTGCTCGCCGGGGCACCGGCTCTGCTCGCGACCCGCGGCGGGATTCCGGTGGGGCTGCTCAACTTCGTCGCGGTGACCCCGGGCGAGGCCGAGATCGGGATTCTCGTCGCCGATCCGTGGCAACGGCAGGGGATCGGCAACGCGCTGGCCAGGTGGCTGTGGGCGTCGAAGAAGTTCCCGGGCTGGACGGTGCGCGGCACCGCGTGGGCGGGCAACGCCGGCGCCGAAGCGCTGTTGCTGCGCCAGGGTTTCCGGCCGGTACCGACCTACGAACGCGGCGAGCGCGACTTCGCGCTGGTCGTACCGGACTGGGCTACCATGACGGACGTCATGAAGGAGGCAGTCGATGACGAGGACGCCGCGCGAGCGGATGGTGCTCAGCGCCGCGCAGCTGGTGCGGATCCACGGTGTCGGGGCGACCGGCATGCGGGACGTGGTCGCGCACGCCGAAGCGCCGCGGGGGTCCCTGCAGCACTACTTCCCGGGCGGTAAGGACCAGCTGATCGCCGAGGCGGTCGCGTGGGCGGGCGGGTACGCCGCCCGCCGCGTCGCGCGCGTCGCGGCGAAGATCGAGGACCCGACGCCGGGCAAGCTGTTCGAGGCGATGGCCGCGCAGTGGCGCGACGAGTTCACGGCGCAGGGCTACGACGCGGGCTGTCCGCTGGTCGCGACGGTCGCCGACACGGCGGCCACCAGCGACGACCTGCGGGAAGCGGTCGGCAAGGCGTTCGACGGCTGGCAGCGCCCGGTGGCGGCGACACTCGAGGAGTACGGCGTGCCTGTGGCTCGCAGCACCTCGCTGGCGGTGCTGATGCTGAGCGCGCTGGAGGGTGCGATCGTCCTGGCGCGGGCGCACCAGGACGTCGCGCCCCTGGACACGGTGGTCGCGGAGCTGCGGCCGTTGCTCGATGGTGCGGTGCTCCGTTAGAGGCCGCGGAAGAACTCCCGGATGTCCTGGACCAGGGTTTCCGGCGCCTGCAACGATGCGAAGTGGCCACCGGTGTCGTACTCCGTCCAGCGCGTGACGTTGTTGGACAACGCCGCGAGGCCGCGGATCGCGTGGTCGCCGCGGAAGTTCGCCACCGCCGTCGGCACGCCGGACGGCTCCGGCCGCTCGCCCCAGCCGTCCTGGCCCGCCTCCAGGTAGAGGCGCGCGGCCGAGCCGGCGGTGCCGGTGAGCCAGAGGATCGTCACGTTCGTCAGGATCGCGTCGCGGTCCACCGGCGACTGGTTCGTCGCCGTGGGGTCCCAGTCCACGAACCACTCGAGGTTCCACGCGAGCTGGCCGGCGGGGGAGTCGTTGAGCGCGTAGGCGAGCGTCTGCGGCCGCGTCGCCATCTGCGTGGCGTAGCCGGAATGGCCGTACCACCACGCTTCGTTCTCCTTCGCCCGCTTGGCGTCCTCTTCGGACAGTCGCTCGAGGTCGCCGGGCGCGGTCGGGACCCCGGCGTTGGCGACGGCGTTGACGTGCACCCCGAGCACCGACTCCGGCGCCGTCCGGCCCAGCTCGGGCGAGACGATGCTGCCGAAGTCGCCGCCCTGGGCGCCGTAGCGCTCGTAGCCGAGCCGCCGCATCAGCTCGGCCCACGCGCGGGCCGTCCGGCGCGTGTTCCAGCCGCGTTCGGCCGTCGGCCCGGAGAAGGCGAAACCGGGCACCGACGGCGCGACGACGTGGAACGCGTCGGCCGGATCGGCGCCGTGGGCACGCGGGTCGGTGAGCGGCCCGAGGACGCCGAGGAAGTCGGCGACGGTGCTCGGCCAGCCGTGGGTCAGGATCAGCGGCGTCGCGTCCGGTTCGGGGGAGCGGGCGTGCAGGAAGTGCACGCGCTGGCCGTCGATCGTGGTGGTGAACTGCGGAAAGGCGTTGAGTCGCGCTTCCTGGGCACGCCAGTCGAAGTCGTGCTGCCAGTACTCCACGAGCTCGGCGAGGTAGGGCTCGCTGACGCCGTAGTCCCAGCCGGCGCCGGGCAGCTCGCCCGGCCAGCGGGTGCGGGCGAGCCGGTGGTGCAGCTCGTCGAGGTCGGCCTGCGGGACGTCGATGCGGAAGGGATCCATGGGACGACCTTCTCGCGCGTGTAGGACAGGTTCGGTCCTAGTCGTCTGGCATTCTCGGCGGATGCGAGAAACCCCCGGCCGGCTGCTCCGGCTGCTGTCGCTGCTGCAGATGCACCGCGACTGGACCGGCACGGAACTGGCCGCGCGGCTGGACGTGACGACCCGGACGGTCCGCCGCGACGTCGACCGCCTGCGCGAGCTGGGTTACCCGGTGCACGCGGTGATGGGCCCGGTCGGCGGCTACCGCCTCGGCGCCGGCTCCGAGCTGCCCCCGCTGCTGCTGGACGACGACGAAGCCGTCGCGGCGACGATCGCCCTGCACACGTCCGGTGCGGAGGAGGCGTCGCAGCGGGCGTTGAGCAAGCTGGCGCGCGTGCTGCCGTCCCGGCTGCGCCACCGCGTGGCGGCGCTGGAGGCGAGCATGCTGGCGCTGCCGGTGCGCGGGCCGGTGGTGGAGCCGGCGGTGCTGACCGCGGTATCGGCGGCGATCCGCGACGCGGAGACGCTGCGGTTCGACTACGTGAGCCACGACGGGAGCGCGTCGCGCCGGTCGGTGGAGCCGCACCGCCTGGTGTCGTGGGGGCGCCGCTGGTACGTGGTCGGCTGGGACACTTTGCGCGAGGACTGGCGGACGTTCCGCGCGGACAGGGTGTCTTTGCGTACGCCGAACGGGCCTCGTTTCACCCACCGCGAGCCGCCCGACGGCGACTTGACCGCGTACCTGACCCGGACGATGGGCCGCGAGATGTGGCCGTTGCGCTGTTCGCTCCGGGTCTTCGCCCCGGCGTCGGAACTGGAGGGGCGCGTCGAGGGCGAGGTGACCCCGATCGACGCGGGGAGCTGCCGGCTCGAGCTGGCGTCCGATTCGTACGACATCGTGGCGTTCGTGGTGGGGATGCTGGATGTCCCGTTCGAGGTGGAGTCACCACCGGAACTGGCGGAGCGGCTTCGGGTGCTCGCGAACAGGTACGCCCAAGCGACCTAGGTGTGCGTGCCGCCGTCGATCCGGATCTCCGTGCCCGTGATGAACTTCCCGTCGTCCGAGGCCAGCATCGCCACCACACCCGCCACCGCCTCCGGGCCCGCCACCGGGTTGCCCACCTCCGTCGTGTGGTCCGTCGGGAGGATCGGCAGCAACCTCCCGAACAGCGTGAAGTCGATGTCCTGCGGCAGCCAGCTCGCCGCCGAGTCCGTGATGCCGCTCTTCACGCTGCCCGGGGCGATGCTCACCGCGCGCAGGCCCTGCTTGCTGTACTCCAGCGCCAGCGAATGCGTGAACGCCTGGATCCCGCCCTTGCTCGCGCAGTACGCCGCCATGTACGGGTGGGCGAACGATGCCGAGGTCGAACTGAAGTTGACCACCACGCCGTGCCCGGACTCCAGCAGCGACGGCAACGCCGCCCGCGTCACCAGGAACGTGCCCGTCAGGTTGACCGCCAGCACGCGGTTCCACAGCTCCAGCGACGTCTCGTGCGTGTGCGACGCCAGCAGGATGCCCGCCGCGTTGACCACCACGTCGAGCCCGCCGAGCGCGTCGACCGCCGACGTCACCCCGGAGGCCACCGACGCTTCGTCGGCGACGTCCATGACGTAGGTCGTCAGGCCCCCGCGCGGCGCGGCTTTCTGGGTGTCGATCAGCCCTTCTTCGGAGACGTCGGTCCCGATGACCAGCGCCCCCTCTTCCAGCAGGCGGTGGGTGGTGGCCCGGCCGATGCCGGAGCCGGCTCCGGTGACCAGGATTCGGCGATCGCGCAGGCGTTCCATGGCGATCACCGTAGCCAAGAAACTAGAGCGCGGGCACCCTCTCGGACTCGGGCGGCGGGCCCGGCGGGGTGCCGTCGCCGAACGGGCGGCCGCCCAGCTCCTCGCGGTGGTGCGGCGTGACCCAGTTCGCCACGTCCGGCCCCAGCGGCACGATCCCGGACGGGTTCACGTTCTTGTGCACCACGTAGTAGTGCTCCTTGATCTGCGGGAAGTCGATCGTGTCGCCGAACCCGGGCGTCTGGAACAGGTCGCGCGTGTACGCCCACAGCACCGGCAGCTCGGTCAGCTTCTGCCGGTTGCACTTGAAGTGGCCGTGGTACACCGCGTCGAACCGGACGAGCGTGGTGAACAGCCGGACGTCGGCCTCGGTGATCGTGTCGCCGACCAGGTAGCGCTGGTCCGCGAGCCGCTCCGACAGCCAGTCCAGCCGGGTGAACAGCTTCGTGTACGAGTGGTCGTACGCCTCCTGGGAGCGGGCGAACCCGCACTGGTAGACCGCATTGTTGACGTCGGTGAACACCTTCTGCGCGACGTCGTCGATCTCGTCGCGCAGCTTCTCCGGGTACAGCTCGGGCGCGCCGGCGCGGTGGTACGCGGTCCACTCGGTGGACATGTCGAGGGTCATCTGCGCGAAGTCGTTCGTGACCACCTGGCCGCTCGGGACGTCGACGAACGCCGGCACGGTGATGCCGCGCGGGTACTCCGGGTCGCGCTTGAAGAACGCCTCCTGCAGGCGCTCGATGCCGAGCACCGGGTCCTTGCCGCCGGGGTCGAGGTCGAAGCTCCAGCTCCGCTCGTCGTGCACCGGCCCGGCGATGCCCATGGACAGCACCGGCTCGAGGCCCAGCAGCCGCCGCACGATCACCGCGCGGTTGGCCCACGGGCACGCGCGGGCGACGACCAGCCGGTAGCGGCCGGGCTCGACCGGCCAGCCGTCGCGGCCGTCGGCGGTGATCCGGTCGGGGATGTAGTTCAGGTCGCGCTTGTACTCGCCCTGGTCGGTCATCGGCGTCCTCAGCAGTCGTCGGTCGGGGGAGTGGCGTCCAGCGCCGCGGCCAGCCGGGCCAGCACCGGCCCGGCCGTGCGGATGTCCTCGACGTCCAGGTGATCGAACACCGAAGCCCGCACGCGCGCGAGGTGAGCCGGGTAGGCCGCCTCCAGCCTGGCCAGTCCGGCGTCGGTCAGCACGGCGTTGGACGCGCGCCCGTCCTCGGCGCACTTCCGCTTCTTGACCAGGCCGCGGCGGGTGAGGTCGTCGACGACCCGGCTGATCCGGCTCAGCGACAGCCCCGTGGTCGCGGCCAGCGCCGAGATGCGGAGCAGGTGGTCCGGCGCTTCGGACAGCGCGACCAGCACACCGTAGTCGGTGATCGCGAGGCCCGTCTCGGGGAGGAACTGGTCCTCGAGCGCACGCGGCAGCGCGGTCGTGATGCGCATCAGCGACCGCCAGAACGGGGCTTCGTCGGGATCGAGCGCGTACGGTTCACCCATATCGGCGAGTCTAGCGAAAGCTTGCTTGCGCAACCAGTAAATGTGAGTACAGTGTTGTTGAACCCTCAATCACCTGGGGGACCGCACGGAGGAGAGAAGCCAGCATGACCAGCGCGACCACCTACCCCCAGCTGACCGGTGAGTACACCCTGGACGCCGCCCACTCGCGGATCGGGTTCGTCGCCCGGCACGCCATGGTGACCAAGGTCCGCGGCAGCTTCAACGAGTTCACCGGAACCGCGACCATCGACGGTGACGCCCCGGAGAAGTCGTCGGCCCAGGTCACCATCCAGGCACACAGCATCGACACCCGCAACGCGGACCGCGACGGGCACCTGAAGAGCAACGACTTCCTGTCGATGGACGAGTACCCCACGATCACCTTCACCACCACCGAGATCAAGCAGACCGGCGACACCTCCTTCGACGTCACCGGCGACCTGACGATCAAGGACGTCACCCGTTCGGTCACGATCCCGTTCGAGTTCGAGGGCTCCGCCAAGGACCCGTTCGGCAACGACCGGATCGGCTTCGAGGGCTCCACCACGATCAGCCGCAAGGACTACGGCATCACCTGGAACGCGGCCCTCGAGACCGGCGGCGTCCTGGTGAGCGACAAGGTCACCCTCGAGTTCGAGATCTCGGCGATCAAGAACGCCTGACTTCGGGAGCGGGGGCCGGCGTCAGTGCCGGCTCCCGCTCGCCCGCAGGTTTTCGATCCCGACGTCGAGCGCCGCTTCGAGGTGCTCGATGCCGCCGGTCGACAGCATCACCACGACGCCGCCCTGCAGTCCCGCGAGCAGGGCGGCCGCCGCGCGTTCGGCGTTCAGCCGCGGGTTCACCTCGCCGGTGTCCTGCATGCGGCGGATGCCCGCCTCGAGCTCGTTCTGCCAGGCGCGCAGCAGCTCGCTCACCACGGCCTGAGCCCCCGGTGTCGCGCGGCCGAGCTGGGAGATCAGAACGTTGAGCGGGCAGTACTGGCCCCGCTCGCGGTAGTGCGAGACGACCGTGTCGCGCCAGCGCCGCCACGCCGCCCACGAGGCCAGCTCGCCGAGCTGCGGCTGCTGGGCCGCCATCACCTGGCCGGCTTCGAACTGCGCCACCGCCAGCAGGAGCTCTTCCTTGCCGCCGGGGAAGTAGTGGAACACCTGGCTCTTGCTGGTGCCCGTCCGCGCCCGGATGTCGTCGAGCGTCGTGACGGCGACGCCGCGCGCGCGGATCTCCGCCGCGGCGCCTTCGATGATCCGCTGCCGCGTCGCGGCGCCCTTCGGGGTCAGCTTTGGACTCACGGGTCCACTTTAAATCATTGTCTCGAAACGGGGCGAGACGGGACAATCCCGGCATGTCCACGCTCACGCCGTTCGTCGTCCTGGCGGTGATCGGTGCCGTGTCCGGCGCGGTCACGGCGTGGCTGATCCTCCGCCGGAACCCGCCGGTCCAGGTGCTCACGCCGTCGGCGCCACCCGAGCCGATGGAGCCCGAGGTCACCGCGCGGCTGCTGGCCGACGACCACGCCGCCCGGCTGGCCGCGCTGGCCCACCTCGCCGAGCTGGCCGACGCCGATCCCGTGCGGCGCCAGGACTGCGTCGACGAGATCACCGCCCAGCTCCACTACCGGTGGCACGACCCGCGGGCGTGGCAGGCGGAGCTCTGGCGGCTCCTGCTCCCGCACCTGCGGCGGGACTCGCCGCGCTTCTGGCCCGGGATGTACCTGCGCACCGAAAGCCTCGTGCTCCACGACGTGGACCTGCGTGGCTGCGAGGTCCTCGACGTCGTGTTCCGCAGCGTGCGCTTCGTCGGCGACGCCCACTTCGAAGGGGTCGTCTTCACCGGCCTGGCGTGCTTCGAGGAGGCGTGTTTCGCCCGCCACGCCTGGTTCGGGGGAGCGCGGTTCGGGGTCGGTGCGGACTTCGAGAACGCGACCTTCACCGGGAGCGCGGACTTCGCGCGGGCGACCGCGGGCCGCGCGATGTGGTTCGACGAGGCTCGGTTTTCAGCGCGCACGGACTTCTCGGAGGCCGGGTTCGCCGACGACGTCTCGTTCGCGGGAGCCGGTTTCGCGGGCCGGACCACGTTCCGCGACGCGCGGTTCGCGACCGACGCCTTCTTCGGCGGCGCCCGGTTCGGCGGGCACGCCGACTTCGCGGGCGCGACGGCGGAGCGGTTCCGGTTCCCCCGGGCCCGGGTCCGCACGGACGTGTACGGAGTGCGAGCCTGGCCGGACGGCGTCCGCCCGGGCGAGCCCGCGCCGCACCGGCCGGGACGGTGGGCCGAACTGCGCGACACCGGAACTTCCGGTGCACGAAAGGGTGAATCTTGAGCCGGTGACCGGGGAATCGCCGATATTCGTTTCCCGCGGATTCGGAAGATCCGGACACTCGACGTCGTGACTGCAGACGCGGACCGGCGGGAGCGCGACCTCTGTTCGGTGGCCGGGGAGGGCCTCACCGCCGACGAGATGGGCGAGGTCGTCTCCCGTGCCGTCGCCGGCTTGGTCGCGCACGACTCCCTCCACGTGTGCTGGCGGAACCCGGTCTCGGACATGCCCTCGTTCGGCTTCTGGCACCGGCACACCCCGAAGGTCGACTGGACGCAGCTGATCACCTTCTACACCGGCCAGGAGGCGGCCCACCCCGCCGAGCTGGTGCGCCGGGGCGTGCTGGGGCAGGTGGTGAACGCCCGCGACCGGCTCGCGCACAAGATCCTGGTGGACAACGGGTTCGGCAGCGAGCTGCGGCTGCTCCTGCGGGGCCCGCGCGGGGTGTGGGGGACGCTCGCGCTGTTCCGGGAGCACCGCGGCAGGCCCTTCGAGCAGGACGACGTCGACCGCGTCGCCCGGCTCGTCGCCCCGCTCGTGGCGGCGTCGCGCAGCTACATCAAGGCACCCGCGCTGCGGCCGCCCGACCGGGACCTGCCCCCGGGCGTCATCCTGGTGGGCGCCGACCACGCGGTCCGCGGGATCACGCCGGAGGGGCACGCGTGGCTGCGGGAGATCCGCCTGCCGGGGTCGCTGGCCGATCCCGGGTGGGCGGCGACGGCCCTCTCGTGCGAGGTGGCGATGGCCAGCCGGCGGTTCGCGCGCGATCCGGCGACCCCGCGCCCGGTGGCCTGCCTGCCCTCGGCCTACGCCGGGCGCTGGGTCAGCGTCCACGGCCAGCCCCTCGACCCCGGCGGCCGGGGCGACGTCGCCGTGATCGTCCAGGCGGCCGGCGTGGAGCTGCTGCCCGCGCTGTCGTCCTGGTACGACATCACCGGACGCGAGCGCACCGTCATCGGCCACCTGCGTGACGGCATCCCCGCCAAGCAGATCGCGCGGCGGCTCGACGTGTCGGTGCACACCGTGAACGAGCACCTCAAAGCCGTCTACCGTAAGGCCGGCATCAGCAGCCGCGAGGAGATGGTGGCCGTGCTGTCCCGGTGACGCCCGGCGTCACGGGTGCGGGTTGCGCCGGAAGAAGGTCCACATGCGATCGGTGATGTCGGTGCGGTCGCCGCCTCCGGGCCAGAAGTGGGTGCCGCGGTAGACCCGCCAGACCACCTCGACGCCCCCTCGGCACGGGCCGTACGCGGCGGCTTCCACCGTCACCCCGGGTTCCCTGACCGGCGTCGCCGGGCAGCCGTCGCGCCGCACCCAGTCGTCGCGGTGCGCGACGGCCAGCGGCGGAAGGCTGATCAGGTCGCCGTCGCTGTGGAACAGGCCCACCGAGATCGGACGGCCCGGTGCGCAGGGACTGCCGGTGAACGAGGGCGACACCCCCGCGTAGGCGGCCACCGAGGCGAAGACGTCGGAAGCGTCGCACGCGAGCCGCGCGGACATGTTGGCACCGCTGGAGAAACCTTCCACGTGCACCTGGCGGGGATCGACGCACCACGTCCGCGAGACGTCCTGGACTACCGCGCGCAGGTAGGCGACGTCCCCGGAGTTCCGGGCGGCGTCCCACACCAGCCCGGCCGCCGCGGACGGGTAGGCGACGACGAAGTGGCGATCGGCCGCGATCGACGACCACCGGGTTTCCCTTTCGTGCAGGGCATACGGCTGGAGCGCGCCGTGCAGGCTGAGCAGCAGCGGCACCGAAGCTCCGGACAGGCCGGGCGGCACGTTCACGTGGTAGGCCCGGCCCGCCGCCTCGCGAGCGACGGTCCCCGATGTGGGTGACAGCGTGCAGGTCGAGCCGCCGGCCGTGGCGGCGGCGGACGGTCCGGCGCCGAGGAAGCCCACGCCCATCAGGACGGCGAGAACCCCGGCGACGAGCCGCCTGCGGACGCGGGTGGATGCGGGCATCATGGTTCGAACTCCTCTTCGACGGTCTGCCGCGGCGGTCGTGAGTGAGAAACAGGGTTAGAACACTGTTTCTCACTCACGACCCTGGGGTGGGATCAGCCGAAGTTGCCGGTGGCGACGGCCTTCCAGTCGTTCGCGCAGCCGGGGCCGCACTTCCAGGACAGGCGCGGGTCTCCGGTCACGCCGCCGCGGCCGTCCAGCGTCCAGGTCGCGACTTCACCCGTGGTGGCGTTGTGCCAGACCACGTCGTTCTTGAAGTCGTTGTTGAAGTCGTTGACCCCGACGATCTTCCACTGGTTCGCGCAGTCGGGCCCGCACTTCCAGGACAGCTTCAGGTCGCCCGTCACCGTCTGCTTGCCGTTCAGCAGCCAGGCGGCCACTTCGCCGGTGGTGGCGTTGTGCCACAACAGGTCGTCGAGGCCGTCCTCGTCGAAGTCGCCGGCCCCGACGACCTGCCACTGGTTCGCGCAGGTGGGCCCGCACTTCCAGCTGAGGTCGGGGTTGCCGGTGACGTGCCCCTTGCCGTCGAGCAGCCACGTGCTCACCTGGCCGGTGGTGGCGTTGTACCAGACGATGTCCGACTTGTTGTCGGCGTTGAAGTCCCCGATGGCGACGGCCTTCCACTGGTTGGCGCAGTCCGGACCGCACTTCCAGTCGAGGGTCAGCGCCTTCGTGACCGTGCCCTTGCCGTCCAGGATCCAGGCCGACAGCTCACCCGTCGTGGCGTTGTGCCACAGCACGTCCGAGGTGAAGTCGTTGTTGAAGTCACCCGCACCGACCACCCGCCACTGGTTCGCGCACTCGGGCCCGCACTTCCACGACAGCCGGTTCTCGCCGACCACCGTGCCGTGCCCGTCGGTGAGCCAGGCACCGACGTCACCGGTCCTCGGGTTGTGCCACAGCAGATCCGCGTTGCCCGCCACGGCCTGGGCCGGCGCGACGGTGAACGCGAGCGCCGCCGCGGTCACCCCGAGCACGGCCGCGATCTTCTTTCCCAGCATGGTTTCTCCCCCTCATGGTCAACGATGTCGACCACCGAAGGGTCCGCCGGCGCGGGGGAGCGCGGGAACCCCCAGCGTTGAGGGTTGACAGGACGAGGTGCCGCCGGTAAGCCGGAGTCAGCCGCGGATCGGCACGTCTGCCCCATCGCGCAGGAACACCGGGATCCGGTCCGCCGGCGCCGCCGCCGCGACCGTGACCCCGCCCTCGCGCCGGGCGCCGGTCACCGCGTCCGTCCACACCGCACCCGCCGGAAGGTACACCTGCCGGGAAACGACCCCCGGCGACAGCACCGGCGCGACCAGGATGTCCGGCCCGAGCAGGAACTGGTCGTCGACGTCCCACGCCGGCGCGTCCGCGGGGAAGTCGACGAACAGCGGCCGCATCGGGGGGACGCCGTGTTCGTGCGCGACCCGCATCTGGGCCATCAGGTACGGCCGCAGCCGCTCCCGCAGCCGCAGGGACTCGGTGATCGCCGCGTACGCGGGAGCGCCGTAGGACCAGGCTTCGTTGGGCCCGCCGGTCATCTCCGGGCCGAACGGTGGCCGCGGGTCGCGGAAGCCGTGCAGGCGGAACAGCGGGCAGAACACGCCGTACTGGAACCACCGGACCATCAGTTCCCGATAGGAGGGCGACGCCGGGTCGCCGCCGTGGAAGCCGCCGATGTCCGTGGTCCACCAGGGGATCCCGGCCAGCGCCACGTTCAGCCCCGCGCGGACCTGCACCCGCAGCGACGCCCACGTCGCCGGGACGTCACCCGACCACAGCGCCGCGCCGAACCGCTGGCTGCCCGCCCACGCCGAGCGGGACAGCAGCACCACCTCGTCGTCACCCTCGGCGCGGATGCCGTCGTGGAACGTCTGCGCGTTCGCCTGCGGGTAGAGGTTGAACACCTCCGCGCCCGGGCCCGCGTGGAAGCCGAGGTTGTGCGGGTGGCCGGGCTGGATCTCCGGCTCGTCGCCGTCCAGCCACCACGCGCGCACGCCGAGGTCGTAGTAGTTCTCCTTGACCTTCGACCAGACGAACCGCCGCGCCGCCGGGTTCGTCGCGTCGTAGAACGCCACCGGCATCTCGGTGCCGAACCCCTTGTCCTTCCACGGCGCGTGCGCCGGGACCCCGCTCTCGGCGGCGACGAGCAGCCCCTTCTCGTGCAGCTCGCGGTAGTTCGAGGACAGCGGGCTCACCGACGGCCACACCGACACCATCAGCTTGACGCCCAGCTCGTCGAGCTCCCGCACCAGCCCGGCCGGGTCGGGCCATTCGGCGAGGTCGAACTTCCAATCGCCCAGGTGCGTCCAGTGGAAGAAGTCCGCCACGATCACCGACAGCGGCAGCCCGCGTGCGTGGTATTCGCGCGCCACGGACAGGAGCTCGTCCTGGGTGCGGTAGCGCAGCTTCGACTGCCAGAACCCGGCCGCCCACTCCGGCAGCATCGGCGCGTAGCCGGTCGCATCGGCGTAGTGGCCGAGGATCTCGCGCGGGCCGTCGCCGGTGGTGACCCAGTAGTCGAGCTGGCGGGCGTCGTCGGCGACCCAGCGGGTGCCGTTGGCGGCCAGCTCCACCCGGCCGACCGCGGGGTTGTTCCAGAGGAACCCGTAGCCGCGGCTGGACAGCAGGAACGGCACCGTCACCTCGGCGTTGCGCTGCACCAGGTCGAGCACGAGGCCCTTCTGGTCGAGCCGGCCGTGCGTGTGCTGGCCGAGACCGTAGATCCGCTCGTCGTCGTAGGCGGTGAACCGCTGCTCGAGGCGGCCGTACCCGTTGCGCGACGGCATGAACAGCCGTGCGCCGGGCCACCAGAAGTGCGCGCGCTGCTCGGACAGCAGCTCCTCGCCGGTGCCGGTCCGGACGAACCGGAGCTGCGCGTCGATCCCGGTGTCGGTGTCGGCGATCTCGACGATCGCGGTGAGCGGGCCGTTGACGAGCTTGCCGATCCGCTCGTCGGCCGAGGCGGTGGCGGCCGACGGCTTCGCGGGCAGCAGCGCTCCCGGGACGTCGTCGAGGATGCGGTGCCGGCCGGCGCGCACGCGCACGCTGCCGTCACCCCACGGCTCGACGCGCAGGACCTCGTGCCGCACGGTGACTTCGAGCGAGCGGCCGTCTTCCGAAGTGATCACGCGGTCTCCTTAGTCTTTGACGGCGCCGCTGGTCAGCCCGGCGACGACATACCGCTGGGCGACGACGAGCAGGACGGCCGCGGGGACCGCGGCGAGGACGGCGGTGGCCATGATCCCGTTCCAGTCGGCGGACTGGTTGCCGACGAACCGGTAGATGCCGACCGTGATGGGCTCGAAAGACTGCCCGGTGGTGAGGGTGACGGCGAACAGGAAGTCCGCCCAGGCGAACAGGAACGAGAACAGCCCGGCGGTGACCAGGGCGTTGCGGCTGACCGGGAGGATGATCGAGCGGAACGTCCGCCAGTACCCGGCACCGTCCACTCGCGACGCTTCGGTGAGCTCCCTCGGCACCGAGATCATGAACGCCCGCAGCAGGAGCACGGCGAACGGGATGGTCGCGGTCGAGTCCGCCAGGACCAGCCCGAGGTAGTTGTCGATCAGCCCGAGGTTGCTGAACACCGTGTAGAGCGCGTTGGCCATCACGATGCCCGGGATCATCTGGACGATGAGCAGCACGAACACCAGCACCGGCCCGCCGCGGACCTTCAGCTGGGCCAGCGCGTACGACGCGGGCGCGGCGATCACCAGCGACACGAGCACGGTGCCGAGCGCGATGACGACGCTGGAGAGCAGGTGCGGCCCTTGGGAGGACACCGCCTTGCGATACCCCTCCAGGGTGCCGCCGACGGGGAAGAACGCCGGCTCCGGGGCCAGCAGCGCGCCGCTGGGCTGCAGGGACGCGTTGACCATCCAGTACAGCGGGAACAGCAGGACCGCGACGATCAGGACGCCGGCCACCGTCCGGGCTTTCACGCCGCCGCCTCGGCCAGGGTCACCTTCGCCGAGCGCAGGTACAGCAGCCCGAACGCGGTCGCCACCAGAATGAGGACGTTGCCGACGGCGGCGCCCTGCCCGAACGCGAAGTCCCCGAAGCTCAGCCGGTAGGACCACGTCGTGAGCGTCTGCGTCGCGTTGGCCGGCCCGCCGCCGGTGACGACCATGATCACGTCGAACACCTTGATCGTGTAGACCAGCCCGAGCATGAGCACGATCCCGGTGACCGGCCGCAGCAACGGCCAGGTGACGTGCCGGAACCGCTGCCACGCGCCCGCGCCGTCCAGCGACGCGGCTTCGTAGAGCGACGCGGGGATCGCGCGCAGCCCGCCGTGCAGGATCACCAGGTTGAACGGGATGCCGATCCAGATGTTGGTGAGGATCACCGCCGGCAGTGCCCAGCTCGTGCTGCTCAGCCACGGCACCGCGTCGAAGCCCAGCAGCCGCAGGGCCGCGTTCAGCACGCCGTGGTCCTGGTCGAACATCCACCGCCAGACCGCGCCGCTGACCACCAGCGGCAGCAGCCAGGGCAGCAGGAGCAGCGACCGCAGCAGCGCGCTGCCGAGGAACCGGCCGCTGAAGAAGACCGCGAGCGCGAGGCCGATGCCGAACTGGAAGACGAGCGACCCGGCGGTGAACAGGACGGTGTTGAGGACCGCCGTCGAGAAGAGCGGGTTGTCGAACACGGCGGCGTAGTTGGCGAAGCCGACGAAGGGCGCTTCGCCGGTGTAGAACGACTTCACCGTGTAGTTCTGCGTGCTCATCACGACGTTCGCGGCGAGCGGGTAGCCGAAGAACACCCCGATGTAGACCAAGGCCGGCAGCAGGAACAACCACGCGGCGGACCGGGTGTCCCGCCGGGGTTTCCGGCCGGCGCGGGGAGGTGCCGCGACGGCCGGAGCCACCAGGGTCACGAACCGCTCGCCTGTTGCGCGGCCTTCAGGGCCTGGTCGGCCGGCTGCTTCCCGGTCAGGGCTGCCTGCAGCGCGTCGGCCAGTGCTTGCGAGACCTTCGGGTACTTCTCGCCGAGCTCGGCGGTGCGGGAGCGGGCGGTGCCGACCTCGTCGACGAACGCCTGCATGGCGGGCTGCTCCGCGCCGAACTTGGTCGCGGCGGCCGTCTTCGACGGGATGTAGGCGTGCGCCTTGCTCCACTCGAGCATCGTCGGCTCCGAGAGGATGCAGGAGAGCACCTTGCCCGCCGCCTGCTGGGCGGGGCCGCTGGTGACCGGCACGGTGCCGACCTCGCCGCCGAGCGCGACCACCGGCTTCGCGCCCGCCTGCGGCACCGGGATCGGCACGACGCCGTAGTGCAGGGATTTCTGCTCGTCGAGGCGGGCCAGGTTCCAGGACCCGTTGACCATCATCGCCGCGTTGCCCGCGACGAACTGGTCGGCGACGTCGTTCTGGTTCCACGTCACCACGGACTTCGACGCCGAGCCGGAGTTCACGAGGTCCGTGACGAATTGAAGCGCTTTCACGGACTGCGCGGAGTCCAGCTGGGACAGTTCGGCGCCGTTGCTCCAGAAGAACGGGAGGAACTGCCAGGTGCCCTCTTCGGACGGGATCGCGGAGAAGGCGAGGCCGTACTTGCCGTCCTTGGTGAGCTTCGCCGCGGCGGCCTTCAGCTCGTCCCACGTCTTCGGCGGCTCCACGCCGGCCGCGGTCAGGAGGTCCTTGTTGTAGATGAGCGCGAGGCCGTTGACGCCGGGGGCGACGCCGTACACCTTGTCCTGGTAGGTCCCGGCCTTGACGATGCTCGGGTAGTAGCCGTCGGTGGTGATGCCGTAGCCGTCCAGCGGGGTCAGCGCGCCGGTCGCGGCGACCTGCTGCAACGTCGGGTTGTCGGTGAAGAGCAGGTCCGGCAGCGTCTTGGAGCTGGCGCCCTGCAGGACCTTGGGCAGCATCTGCGCGGTCGGCACGGTCTGGCGCTGGATCTTGATCCCGGTCTGCGACGCGCAGGCGTCGAGGATCTTCTGCCACGCCGCGGAACCCTGCTCGTCGGCGTAGTAGTCGAGTTCGGTGATGGACGAAGCGGGCGCGGCACCCGAGCCGGTGGACGGGGTGGCGGGACTGGGGCTGCAGGCGGCCAGCAAAGCGGCGCTCGCGGCCAGGATCAGGGCGCGACGGGGTAGGGACATGGTGATCCTCCTTCGACGCTGGAGCAGAACCGGGGCTAGGCGCGGGGCGCGGCTGTGCTGTCGCGCCGGGTGAGGCGAGGCCCGAGGAGCCGGACCTCCGGGGTGGTGTGGCCGGCGAGCCGGCGCATGGTCATCTCGACGGCCTGGGCCCCGACCTCCTCGGCCGGGATGGCGACCGTGGTCAGCGCGACCGGGTGCTGCGCGGCCATGGTGTCCGGGCAGACCGCGACGACGGAGATGTCCTCGGGCACCCGCAGGCCGCGGTGGCGCAGGTCCGAGAGCAGGCCGGGCAGCACGGCCTCGTTGTGCACGACCAGTCCGGTCAGGTCCGGGTCGGCGGCGAGCAGGTCGTCGAGGCAGGCGCTCACCGCTTCGTAGGAGTGGGCGCACGGCCGGTTGGTCGCCCGGATTTCCCGGTTCTTCGCGGCTTCGTCGAACCCGCGCAGGAACCGCGTCGCGTAGCTCGTGCCGCGCCGGTACACGGCGGGGGAGGGGCCGATCAGCGCGACCGAGCGGTGGCCGAGGTCGGCCAGGTGCTCGACGCACGCTGAGCCGGCGGCGGTGAAGTCCAGGTCGACGCAGCTCAGCCCGGCCGGGTGGTCGGGCACGCCGATGAGCACCACCGGCAGGTCGAGCGCGATGAGCATCGGCACCCGCGGGTCCGCGGCTTCGATGTCCATCACCATCAGCGCGTCGGCGATCGCCGACGACGCCACCCGCTGCAGCGCGGCGGGGCCTTCGTCCTTGGTGAGCAGCAGGAGGTCGTGGTCGTGCGCGCGGGCCGCGGTGACCGCCGAGGCGACGAACTCCATCACGACGGCGACGTTGAGGTCCGTGCGCAGCGGGACGACCAGGGCGAGCACGTTCGTCTTGCTGCTGGCGAGCGCACGGGCCCCGGCGTGCGGGTGGTAGCCGAGCTTGCGGATACTCTCCTCGACCAGCCGCCGGGTCTTCGGCGAGATCGAGCGCTTGCCGCTGATCACGTACGACACCGTGCTGGGTGCCACGCCCGCCGCCGTGGCGACGTCGTTGATCGTGACCACGGGCGGCCTCCTGGGGACGTGACGGGGCTGAACTCTGTCGAAGCGCATCGACAATGGCACGAAGGTAGGGGACACCCGCCCGAAACACAAGCAGGATTCGCCATCGGAAGATATTCGATTCGCATTCGACGATCATCGCTCGCGTCGAAACTGTCGAACGCACCTGATGGGAGATCTTTCCGCAGCTCAAGCCGCAGTTTCCGAAGCCGGCCGGACTTCCTGGGTGCGCTCCCAGAAAGTCTTGACCCGGTGCTCACACGACTGTAATAGTCGTCACCATCCTCACCTTCGACGCGAATGGTTCCGCGTCGCACTGTCGAAACGATTCGACGATTCGGGAGGCCGTCCGTGCGCCAGTCCCCGCTCCGCCGTGCCCTCGTCCCGCTGGTGGCCGCCACCCTGCTGCTGGCGCCCGCGCCGGCGCTCGCGGCACCCCCGCCGCCGTTCCGCGACCCGGCCCTGCCCCTCGCGACGCGGATCGACGACCTGCTGTCCCGGCTGACGGCCGACGAGAAGATCTCGCTGCTGCATCAGTACGAGCCGGCCATCCCGCGGCTGGGCATCGGCGTGTTCAAGACGGGCACCGAGGCGCTCCACGGCGTCGCCTGGTCGACGGACTACGACGACAACGGTGCCGTGGTGAAGGCCGACGGCACGGTGTTCCCGCAGGCCATCGGCTTGGCTTCGACGTGGGACCCGGCGCTGGTGAAGCAGGTCGGTACGGCCGTCGGGCAGGAGGCGCGCGGCTTCAACGTCCGCAACCCGACGCTGTGGGGCCTCAACCTCTGGGCGCCGGTGGTCAACCTGCTGCGCGACCCGCGGTGGGGCCGCAACGAGGAGGGCTACTCCGAAGACCCGTACCTCACCGGGGCGCTCGCGACGGCATACGGCCGCGGCATCCAGGGCGACGACCCGAGGTACCTGCAGGCCGCGCCGACGTTGAAGCACTACCTCGCCTACAACAACGAGGTCAGCCGCGACACGAGCAACTCCTCCGTGCCGCCGAAGATCCTGCACGACTACGACGAACAGGCTTTCAAGATCCCGCTGCAGGCCGGCGCGGCGAACGGCGTCATGCCGTCGTACAACCTGGTGAACGGGCGGCCGAACACCGTGAGCCCCGACCTCGGCGGCCTGCTGCGGAAGTGGGCGCCGCAGGACATCGTCGTCGTCAGCGACGCCGGCGCACCGTCCAACCTGGTCAACTCGGAGAAGTACTACGCCACCAAGGCGGAAGGGGACGCGGCGGCGATCAAGGCCGGGCTCGACAGCTTCACCGACAACGACACCAACGGCTCGATCACCGTCGAGGCCGTCAAGGAGGCGCTGGCGCGCGGCTTGCTGACCATGGCCGACGTCGAGAAGGCCGACCGGCACCTGCTGTCGCTGCGCTTCCGGCTCGGCGAGTTCGACCCGCCGGGCCGCAACCCGTACGCGAAGATCACCCCGGCCGTCATCGACTCGCCCGAGCACCGCGCCCTCGCCCGGAAGGTCGCCGACGAACAGGTCGTCCTGCTGCGCAACAACTCGAACGCGCTGCCGCTGGACGCGGCGAAGAAGAAGGTCGCGGTCGTCGGCCCGCTGTCGGACACGCTGTACGAGGATTGGTACAGCGGCTCGATGCCGTACCGCGTCACGCCGAAGCAGGGCATCGAAGAGCGGCTCGGGACCTCGGTGGCGTCGTCCGAAGGCGTCGACCGGATCGCGCTGAAGGACCTCGCCACCGGTCGCTACCTGACCGCGCCCGCGTCGCCCGGCAAGGTGGCCGCGGGCGGGACCGTCGCGGGCACGGCGGAGTCCTTCGACGTCTTCGACTGGGGCGCGAGCAAGAACACCCTGCGCGCAGCGGCGAACGGCAAGTACCTGGGCTACTCCGGCGGCGCGCTGGTGAACGACGCCGACCAGCCGTCGGGCTGGTTCGTGCAGCAGCAGCTCAAGCTCGACCCGCAGCCCGACGGCAGCTACGTGCTCGAATACGCGGGCAACGAGGTCACCGAGCCGTGGTTCGGCCCGAACCGCTTCGCCGTCGTCGGCGCCGACGGGGTCCTCACGATCTCCGCACCCGACGCGGCCCACGCGACGAAGTTCGGCCGCGAGGTGCTCACGAGCGGCGTCTCCTCGGCGGTCGCCGCGGCGCGGGGCGCGGACACGGCGGTCGTCGTGGTCGGCAGCATGCCGTTCATCAACGGCCGCGAGGCGAACGACCGGACGAGCACGGAACTGGCGCCGGCGCAGCGCGCGTTGATCGAGGCCGTGCAGAAGGCCAACCCGCACACGGTCGTCGTGGTGGAGAACAGCTACCCGACGACCGGCTGGGACACGCTGTCCGTGCCGGGGATC
Organism: Amycolatopsis sp. NPDC114504; assembly: GCF_055633595.1. NCBI lineage: Bacteria > Bacillati > Actinomycetota > Actinomycetes > Pseudonocardiales > Pseudonocardiaceae > Amycolatopsis > Amycolatopsis sp. NPDC114504. The sequence goes on from NZ_JBVKDU010000005.1 coordinate 108,955, forward strand.
GTGTGGACGAGCCACGCGGGCCAGGAGACCGGGCACGCGGTCGCGGACGTCCTCTTCGGCGACCACGACCCGACGGGGAGGCTCACGCAGACCTGGTACGCCTCCGACGCGGGACTGCCGAGCATCCTCGACTACGACATCGCGAAGACCGGTCTCACGTACCAGTACTACCGCGGGAAGCCGTTGTACCCCTTCGGTTACGGGCTGAGCTACACGAGCTTCCGGTACGGCTCGGTGCACGCGGTCCGCGCCGGCAGTTCGGTCCAGGTGAGTGTGGACGTGACCAACACGGGCGCGCGGTCCGGAACCGACGTCGTCCAGCTCTACTCGAAGGCGTCCGGCGTGCAGCGGCTGCGGGACTTCACCCGCGTGACGCTCAAGCCGCACGAAACACGCGCGGTGAAGTTCTCCGTGCCGGTGGCGGACCTGGCGTCGTGGAACGTCTCGGTCGACCGGTCCGTGGTGGCCGACGGCGTCTACGAGTTCTCGGTGGGCCGCAACGCGACCGACCTCTCCGCGGCACAGCGGGTGTACGTGCCGGGGGAGCGGATCCCACCGCGCGAGCTGAGCCGGACGACCGCAGCGCAGAACTTCGACGACTACGCCGGGACGACGTTGACGGACACGGCGAAGACCTCCGGGACTTCGGTCGCGGCGTCGTCCGGGAACTGGCTGGCGTACCGCGATGTCGCGTTGAACGGTCCGGCGCGGTTCTCCGCTTCGGTGTCCACAGTGGAGTCAGCGCACGTCACGGTTCGCCTGGACTCGCCGATCGGCCGCGTCCTGGGCACGGCGTCGGTACCGTCCACAGGGGACCGGTACGCGTACACGACGGTCACGGCCGCGCTGGCGAAGGCGACCGGCCGCCACGACGTGTACCTGACCTTCGACGGGCCGGTGAACCTGGCGACGTTCTCCCTGCGGTGACTAGGGTTTCCGGCCCACCCCGGCGTACGGCAGCGCGTTGATGGCCGGGTCGTCGGACATGTCGCCGGCGCCCTCCGGTTTCCACATCGCGCAGCCGACCACGCCCGGCTCGACCACCTCGAAGCCGTCGAAGAAGGCGAGCACCTCGTCGTGCGTGCGGGGGACCGGCTGGTTCTGCTGGTCCTGGTTGCTCTTGTACACCTCGACCGCTTCGTCGAGCCGGCCCGCCTCGGAGTCCGCCGCGACGTGCGTCACCGCCAGGAAGCTGCCCGGAGCCAGCCGGTCGCGGTAGCGGGCCAGGATGCCGGCCGGCTCCCACGAGTCCGGCACGAAGTGCAGCAGCAGCAACATGAACACGCCGACCGGCTGGTCGAGGTCGAGCAGCTTGCCGGCGCCGGCGAACACGTCGTTGACGTCGCGCAGGTCCGACTGCAGCACGAGGCAGTTCTCGTTGTCCTGCAGCAGCAGCTCGCTGTGCGCCACCGCCACCGGCTCGCGGTCGACGTACACCACCCGGCACGACGGGTCGGCCTGCTGGACGATCTCGTGCAGGTTCCCCACGGTCGGGATGCCGGAGCCGATGTCCAGGAACTGCCGGACGCCGGAGTCGACCATGAACCTCGCCGCGCGGCGCAGGAACGCGCGGTTGAGGCGGGCCGCGTCGCGCACGCCCGGCATGATCTTGAGGATCTGCTCCCCGAGCGCGCGGTCGGCGGCGAAGTTGTGGTCGCCGTCGAGCCAGAAGTCGTACACCCGCGCCGGGTTCGGCACCGTGGTGTCGATCTCCGGCGGTACCCAGCTCAGTTCCCCGGTCACGGGACCTCCCACCCTCGCTTGACGAGGCCGGAGTGTAGCGCCCTCATCCGTTCGTGTGGACCGACACTCGACGCGCTCGCCGTACCGCTAGGGTTTCTGGGTCGCGAGGAGACGAGACATGACCGACGCGCGTCCCGTTCCCGGCCGGTGGCCCGTGCTCGGGCACACGGTGGCCCTCCTGCGCGACCCGCTGAAGCTCTTCACTTCCCTTCCGTCGCACGGAGATGTCGTCGAACTCCGCCTCGGGCCGTTGCCGGAGCTCGTGGTCACGACCCCGGAGCTCTCCTGGCAGGTCCTCGCCACCGACGCCGACAAGTTCGACAAGGGCCTGGTCTTCGACAAGATGCGCCCGCTCTTCGGCGACGGCCTGGCCACGTCGAACGGCGAGGTCAACCGCCGTCAGCGCCGCCTGGTGATGCCCGCCTTCGGCCGGACGCGGATCGCGGGCTACGCCGAGACCACGATGACGAAGCTGGCCGACGAACTGGCGAGCTCGTGGCAGCCGGGCGAAGTCGTCCAGTTCGACCGGCGGATGCAGGACCTCGTGCTGACGATCGCCGGTCAGACGCTCTTCTCGACCGCGCTCGGCGACGAAGCACTGGCGGAAATCCAGCATTCGATTCCGATCATGCTGAAATACGTGTTGATTCGCGCCTTTTCTCCGAAATTCGTGGAGAAACTGCCGATTCCGCCGAACCGCAAGTTCGACGCCGCGGCCGCGCGCCTGCGGGACGTCATCGGCGAAACCGTCGTCGCCGCCCGACAACAGGGCGCCGACCACGGCGACCTGTTGTCGATGCTGCTGCTGGCCCGCGACGAGGACACCGGCGAGGGCATGTCCGACCGGCAGGTGCACGACGAGGTCATCACGATCCTCACCACCGGCGCCGAGACCACCGCCGTCGCGCTGGCCTGGTTCTTCCACGAGCTCGGGCAGCACCCGGAGGTCGAACGGCGGTTCCACGCGGAGGTCGACGCGGTCCTCGGCGGCCGGCCCGCGCGGTTCGAGGACCTGCCGGACCTGGTCTACACGCAGCAGATCGTCAACGAGGTCGTGCGCCGCACCCCGCCGCTGATCCTCATGCGCCGCGCCCGCGAAGACGTCGAGCTCGGCGGCGTCACCATCCGGGCGGGTACGGAGGTCGCGGTCAGCCAGCACACCCTGCACCGGGACCCGCGCTGGTTCCCCGATCCCGGGCGCTTCGACCCGGATCGCTGGACGCCCGGCGAAACCGCGGAACTGCCGAAGGGCGCGTACATCCCGTTCGGCGCGGGCGCGCGGCTGTGCCCGGGGCACGTGTTCGCGCCGACGGAGATCGGCATCGTCGCCGCCACGATCGGGGCGCGGTGGCGGCTGGTTCCGGTGCCGGGCAAGAAGGTCCGCGCCCAGCTCAAGGCCACCATGCAGCCGAACCGGCTGCCGATGACGGTGGTGCCGCGGACCTGACGGTGTCCGTTCGGCTACCGGGTGTAGTGTTTCCGAGTTCGTTCACCTGTCCGAGTCCAGAGGGAGTGCGGCGTGAAGCTGCCCGTCAAGGTGACGTCAGCCTTGTTCGCCTGCGGAGTCCTGCTCGCTTCGCTGACCGCCGCGGTGCCCGCCGAGGCCGCCGCGATCTCGTGCACCGACACGGATCTGCCGGTCGGCGGTCCGGGTCTGCCGCCGCTGGTGCCGGGCGCGCCGGCGACGATGCACGGCAGGTTGTGCCTACCCGCCGGCGACGCACCGGACACCGTTCAGCTGCTGGTGCACGGCGGGACGTACAACAGCGCGTACTGGGACCTGCCGTACCGGCCCGAGCGCTACTCCTACCAGCGCGACATGGCCGCGCACGGCTACGCGACCTTCGCCGCCGACCAGCTCGGCGCCGGCCGGAGCAGCCGTCCGCTGAGCCTGCCGCTGTCGGTCTGGGCGGCGGCGGAGTCGACGCACGAGGTGGTCGGCCACCTGCGCGCCGGACACGTCGGCGGTGTGCGGTTCGCGAAGGTCGTCATCGTCGGGCACTCGGTCGGGTCCGGGGTCGTCGCCGTGGAGGCGTCGACCTACCACGACGTCGACGGCGTGGTCCTCACCGGCATCACGCACCTGCCCGCGCTGCCGGTGCTCGCGATCGGCGCGGCACTCGGCCTGCAGCCCGCGCTGCTCGACGGCCAGCTCGGCCGGCTCGGCAGCGACCCGTTGTATTTCACGACGAGGCCGGGCGCGCGAGCCGGGCTGTTCTACGACACCGGTGACGCCGACCCGGCCGTGATCGCCGCCGACGAAGCCACGAAAGACCAGGTTTCGGTGCCCGGGATGGGCACGGTCGCGCTGTTCGGGATCGTGTTGCCGGCGACGAAGGGAATTACCGTACCGGTTTTCCAGGTGGTGGGGGAAAAGGACGTTCTTTTCTGCGGCCTGCTCGCGCTGCGTGACTGTTCGGACGCCGGCGTGCTGCGAGCGCAGGAGGCGCCGTATTACGCCGACCCGTCGAAACTGTCGATGTACGTCCTGCCGGGTGCCGGTCATTCCGTTGCGTTGCACGAAAACGCGGCGGACTACCGCGACGCCACCCGGTCGTGGCTGCGGGATCGCCTGGCGATCACTCCGCAGGGTTATCACTCGATTGGATGAATGCTGTTTCGTGCACCGGACGCAATTTCGCGCCAAGATATATCGGCTACCCGACCGGAGTGTTTACTGGACCCCAGGACAGGCTGAGGTGACTGCTCCCCATCCCCGCGGTGACGACCCGCGGAAGAAGCCGTCCGCCGAACGTGCGGCGAGACGGCTCGCCACCTTGGCGCGCAAGTGGGGCTACCTGATCAGCACGACCGCGTACCTGCCGCACACGCCCGAGGAGATCGAGCGCGAGCTGGCGGTGCTGATCGGCCGGCTGTTCGACGCGATCGCGAGCGACCCGCCGGAGCTCGGCGAAGCCGCCGCCGCGGGCGCGCGCCTGGTCGAACTGCGCTGCGTCGGGGCGGACAGCCTGCGCCGCAGCCTGGAGGTCCTCGGCAAGGCCCTGCTGCGCGAGCCGGAGCTGCGTCGCGTCGACGGCCTGGCCGAGCGGGTCGTGCTGGTGCTCGGAGCGCTCAGCTCGGGCTACGGCGAGACGTTGCGCGAAGACATCCAGAAGCGCCAGGAAGGCCTGAGCCGCGCGCTGCTGAAGGTCGAGCAGGAGACGCGGCAGAAGCAGGTCATCACGCGCGCGCAGTTCGAAGAGGTGTTCGCCGGCTCGGCCAGCGGCGTCGCGCTCACCGAGCTGGACGGCCGGGTGCTGCGGGCCAACGCGGCGCTCGCCAAGACGCTCAACCGCACGCCGGCCGAGATCGCCGCGATGTCCCTCTTCGACCTGGTGCACCCCGACGAGGTCGAGCAGCTGCGGGAGGCCTACGGGGAGCTGGTGGCCGGCCGGCTGCACCGGCTGCGCGTCGGCCGCCGGCTGGTCGGCAAGGACGGCGAGCCGATGTGGGCCACCTTCGCCGCGTCGGTGATCCGCGACGCCGTCGGCGCGCCCCGGCAGCTGATCACCATCGTCGACGACGACACCGAGGTGTCGCTGCTGCAGCGGCGCCTGTCCCACCAGGCCCTGCACGACGTGCTCACCGCGCTGCCGAACCGGCAGTTCTTCAGCACCCGCCTGGAGAACCTGCTGCGCGACGCCGACGCCTCGCGGGGCGTCACGCTCTTCCACCTCGACCTCGACGGCTTCTCGCAGATCACCGGCGGGCTCGGCCAGGACCTCGGCGACCGCGTGCTGCGCGGCGTCGCGGCGAAGCTGAAGGCGGTGTTCGACGGCGAGAAGGCCCTGATCGCGCGCCTCGGCGGCGACGAGTTCGGCGTGCTGGTGCAGAACACCGAGGACACCCCGGGCGTCCTGACGCTCGTCCGCCGCATCACCCACGAGCTGGCGGAGCCGGAGTACGTCGACGGCGACCGCGGCGTCGCGGTGTCGGCCAGCATCGGTGTCGTCCACCGGCCGCCGCGTGACATCACGCCGGCCGAGCTGCTGCGCGCGTCCGACCTGACGCTGCGCCGGGTGCAGCGGGCCGGCGCCCAGTGGGGCCTGTTCGACCGCGAGCTGGACCGCCGCGACCGCCACGACTTCGGGCTCGCCGCGGCGATGGCGGGCGCCTGGGAGAACGGCGAGATCGAGGTCGGCTACCGGCCGCTGGTGGCCGCGGCGGACGGCTCGGTCCAGGGCGTCGAGGCGCGGCTGCGCTGGACCCACCCGGTCGAAGGCGTGCTGTCGCACGAAACGTGCGTCCGGCTGGCGGCGGAGACGGGACTGGCGCTGCCGCTGGGCACGTGGCTGCTGCGCACGGCAGCCGAGCGCGTCGCGGCGGCCGACGGCACGCTGCCGCTGACCGTCGAGCTGACCGCGCACCAGGCGACCGACCCGGAGCTGGTCGGCGAGATCCGCGGCGTGCTGGAGGCGACCGGCCTGGCGCCCGCGCGCCTGCGGCCGGGCTTCCCGGCCGCGACGCTGCTCGCCGACTCCGGCGACGCGGCCGACAACCTCAAGGTGCTGGCGGAAATCGGCGTGGGCGCGGAGATCCACGAGTTCGGCGCGGCGGCCGACGTCACGTGCCTGGTCGACATGCCCACGCGCACGGTGCGCCTCTCGGCCGGCGTGCTGGCCCACCGCAACCACCCGCTGGTGGCGGGTTCCCTGGCCGCGTTGGTCGACGCGGCCCACCAGGCGGGCGCGGCGGTGTCCGTGACGGGCGTGCACGACGGCGCCCAGGCGGAGTGGTGGCAGGAGCGCGGCGCCGACGTGCTCTGCGGCCGGCTGTACGCGTCCCTGCCAGTCGCTCTGCCGCCCTGCTGAGCCCTCAGATCCGCACGAGCACCTCGTCGAGGGACTTGCGCCGCAGGTCCGGGACCACGCAGTCGTCGGCCGGGTAGCCGACCGGGATCACCGCGAAGGCCCGTTCGTTGCGGGGCCGGCCGAGCAGCTCGCCCAGGAACCGCATCGGTGACGGCGTGTGCGTCAACGCCGCCAGGCCGGCCACCTGCAACGCCGTCAGCAGCATGCCGACCGCGATGCCCACCGACTCGTCGACGTAGTAGTGCTTGTGCACGCCGCCGTCGTCGTCGAGGGCGAACCGTTGCTGGAACACGACGATCAGGTACGGCGCGTCGGTCAGGTGGGGCTTCACCGCGTCCGTGCCCAAGGGCCGCAAGGCGTCGAGCCACTCGTCGCCGAGGCGGCCGTCGTAGGAGATCCGCTCCTCCGCCTCGGCGGCTTCCCGGATCGTCCGGCGCACCGCGGGGTCGGTGACGAGGACGAACGTCCACGGCTGCTGGTGCGCGCCGCTGGGGGCGGTGGAGGCCACCGCGATCGCGTCGAGGACCGCGCGCTCGGGGACCGGGTCGGGGGAGAACATCCGGACCGAGCGCCGGGCTTCCATCCGCTGCCGCAGGGCGGCGGCCTCGGCGACGGCTTCGGCGGCGGGGACGCGGGACGGCCGGTACGGGACGGGGCGATACGTCATGCCCCGGATTGTGGCGGGGGACACCACCGGGCCAGCAGGGCCGAACGTACGATTTCCGCGACAAGGCGTTCGATATACGGACAGTAAGGTCATCCTTGCCTCGATTTTTACGCCGTACGGCGCAAGGTAACTAGGCCGAATGGTCCTGTCGCACGAAGTGACCTCCTCATTACCCTCCAGTAGTCAGTGGTGCCGATCACAGTCGCCGGAGGAGGCCCCATGGCGTCGCGCGTCCGAGGACCCGGCTCCGAAGACCGGCGCGCACTGCGGCTCAGGCACATCGCCGGCTGCCTCTCCTGCACCCTCAAGTGCGGGTACTGCGGCCTGCCCGTCCGGCTCACCGGGCCGGGCGACCACCCCGGCTACGGCGTGGTCGAAGAAGTCATCGGGGAACTGGTGCTGCTGCACCGGTTCTGCCGCGCCGCGCTCGGCTGCGGGACGCGGGGGTGCGTGCTGCGGCGCGCCCACCTCGGCCGCGCGACCGAGCGGTACGAAACCGGCCATCGCCGTCCCGGGCGCTACCAGCGCCTCGGCGTCCGCCGGTCGCCCGACCTCGATCTGTACCGGAAACACTGGCGGGTCGCGAAGATGCGGTACGCGTGCAAGGCGTGCCGCTACTACACCGGCTCGCACTGAGCCGATCCTCGAAGTACGACCGGAGGACCCGTGCTCGTTCGTCTCATCCTCGGCCTGCTCATGACGGTCGTCGGCCTCGCCGTCGCCGGCAAGCGGGTCGCGTTCCTCTACCGGCTGATCAAGGCCGGTCAGCCCGACACCAAGCGGTCGGACGACCTGGGCGCCCGGATGTTCGCGCAGGTGCGCGAGGTGTTCGGCCAGCGCAAGCTCCTGAAGTGGTCGGTGCCCGGCCTGGCGCACTTCTTCACGTTCTGGGGCTTCGTGATCCTCGCTTCGGTGTACCTCGAGGCGTACGGCGCGCTCTTCGACGAGAAGTTCGCGATCCCGTGGATCGGCCACTGGGCGGTGCTCGGCTTCCTGCAGGACTTCATCGCCGTCATGGTGGCCGTCTCGCTGGCCGTGTTCACGGTGATCCGCATCCGCAACGCTCCCGCGCGCAAAGACCGCGCGTCGCGCTTCTACGGCTCCCACACCGGCGGCGCGTGGCTGATCCTCTTCATGATCTTCAACGTCGTCTGGACGATGTTCTTCTTCCGCGGCGCCTCTTCGGCGTCCGGCAACTTCCCGTACGATAACGGTGCCTACGTCTCCCTCGGCGTCGGGAACCTCCTCGAGCCGCTCGGGCACTCGACGACCGAGGTGCTCGAGACGATCGGCCTGATGCTGCACATCGGCGTCATGCTGGTGTTCCTGTCGATCGTGCTCTACTCCAAGCACCTGCACATCTTCGTGGCGCCGATCAACGTCTCGGCGAAGCGCCTGCCGGACGCGCTCGGCCCGCTGCTGCCGATGGAGTCCGGCGGCAAGCCGATCGACTTCGAGGACCCGGGCGAGGACGACACGTTCGGCCGCGGCAAGATCGGCGACTTCACGTGGAAGGGCATGCTCGACTTCTCGACGTGCACCGAGTGCGGCCGCTGCCAGTCGCAGTGCCCGGCCTGGAACACCGGGAAACCGTTGTCGCCCAAGCTGCTCATCATGAGCCTGCGCGACAACCTGTTCGAGGAGGCGCCCTACATCCTCGCCGGCACCGAGCACGAGGAGGCGCGCCCGCTCGTCGGCTCGGAAGCCGACAACGGCGTCATCGACCCGGACGTGCTCTGGTCGTGCACCACCTGCGGGGCGTGCGTCGAGCAGTGCCCGGTGGACATCGAGCACGTCGACCACATCGTCGACATGCGCCGCTACCAGGTCATGATCGAGTCGGCGTTCCCGACCGAGCTGGGCGGGCTGTTCAAGAACCTGGAGACCAAGGGCAATCCCTGGGGCCAGAACAACTCCGAGCGGCTGGCCTGGACGAAGGACCTCGACTTCGACGTCCCGGTGTTCGACGGCGAGCTCGCCGAAGACGTCGAGTACGTGTACTGGGTCGGCTGCGCGGGCGCGTTCGACGACCAGGCGCGCAAGACGGTCCGCGCCACGGCCGAGCTGCTGCACATCGCCGGCGTGAAGTACGTGGTGCTCGGCAAGGAGGAGTCGTGCACGGGCGACCCGGCGCGCCGCGCGGGCAACGAGTTCCTCTTCCAGATGATGGCGCAGCAGACGGCGGAGACGCTCAACGCGGTGTTCGAGGGCCGTGAGCCGAAGCTGCGCAAGATCGTCACGACGTGCCCGCACTGCCTCAACACGCTCGGCCGCGAGTACCCGGACCTGGACGGGCACTACGAGGTCGTGCACCACACGCAGCTGCTCAACCGCTTGGTGCGCGGCGGCCAGCTGACGCCGGTGAAGGCGGTCGAGGACGGTCCGAAGGTGACCTACCACGACCCGTGCTATCTCGGACGCCACAACAAGGTCTACACCCCGCCCCGCGAGCTCGTGGGCGCGACGGGAGCGACGCTCGAGGAGATGCCCCGCCACGCGGACCGTGCTCTGTGCTGCGGCGCGGGCGGAGCGCGCATGTGGATGGAGGAGCAGATCGGCAAGCGCATCAACCTGGAGCGCGTGGACGAAGCGATCGCGACCGACGCGGAGACGATCGTGACGGGCTGCCCGTTCTGCCGGGTGATGCTGACCGACGGGCTGGTGCAGCGGCAGAGCGAGCAGAAGGCGGAGAACGTCGATGTCCGGGACGTGGCCCAGTTGCTCTTGGAGCGGGTGAAGACCCCGGCGCCGAAACCCTGACCGCTACCGGTCGACGGCTTTGACCGTCGCGCAGAACCCTTCGATGGCGGCGAGGTCCTGCTTCGGGACCTCGTCGCCGGAGAAGTGCATGAGGTCGTTCCGGATCCGGCGCGCGTCCTTGAGCAGGCCGAGGAACGCCTGGTGGTCGAGCGGCCAGTTCAGCAGGTCGAAGTGGCGTTGTTCCTCGAACAGGCGCACGTAGTTGCCGAAGGTCGGGTTCCCGTTCGCCCACGGCGGCGCGACTTTGTCGACCAGCTCCTCCGGCAGGCTGCGCTTGGTCTGGCGCCGGAGCCGCAGCTCGGCTTCTTCCAGGAGCGAGAACGGCCGGGCGAGCGCGCCGAACTGGCGGGCGAGGTCGTGGGCGGTCACGACCCCGATGAGCCTCCGGCGGTCTTCTCCCCGGACGAAGACGTAGCCACGCCGGAAGATCTCGTCGATCTGCTCGAAGAGCTCGTCGTCGAAGTCGACGACCCGGACCTGGGTGGTGGCGTCCCGCAACGTCGGCGCGGCGCTCGCCAGGCGGGCCCGGCCGATCGACTCCCAGCTGACCGCGCCGACGCAGAACCCGTCGTCGTCGGTGACCGCCAGCTGCGAATAGTTCTTGGCCAGCATGAGGGTCACCGCGGTGGCGAGGGGCTTCCCGGCCGTGACGGCCTCGACGGCGGGCTCGTCCGGCAGGACCGCGCGCACCATCCACTTGGTGGGCAGGTCGTCCTGAGCCTCGGCTTCGGGTGGATCCGGCACCGGGTCGGCCGTGCCCGGCTCGTCGGCGAGCGGGACCAGCTCGACGACCGCGTCCATCCGGGCCGAGGTGAACGGTGGCCGGGTCGTGACGCCGTGCTCGGCCAGCTCGGACCGCACGGTCACCAGCGAGGTCGCGGTGCGCCGCCGGTAACCCCACCGGGACAGCAGGGTCCGCACGGTCAGCTTCACCGGTGCCGCACCGGTCTCGACGGCTTCCCACAGGTCGGTCCGGGTCGCGTCGGGATCGAGGTTCGCCGACGCGTGCTGCCAGCCCGGGTCCGCCCGGCCGGCCGCGACTTCGGCGATCCGCCGGGCGGCGTCGTGGCGGCTCAACCGGCAGACGGTGAGCAGCGAACCGAGGCTGCCGCGCAGGTCGGGGCCGAACTCGCCGGGCTCGACGTCCGTCCGGAGCCACTGGACGGGCCGCGCGTGCCGGCAGTCGTCGCTCGCACCGGGGCGGTAGTGGTACTGCCCGGTGATCTCGCCGATGGCGAAGCGCCGCACGGTCTTGAGCGGCATGACGACGAGGTCGCCCTCGCTCATCTCCCGGTAGAAGCGCCACAGCTGGCCGGCCCAGTTCCCGAGCACGGCGGGGGAGCGGTGCGGGTAGCACTCCCGGAGCCCCGCCTTGAGTGCTTCCTTGTCGTCGAACCGGCCGAGGGCGGGGACGCCGCCCCAGCCGACGATCGAAAGCCCTTCGGAGAGGGACTCCTGGTCGCGCTCGCCTTGCCGGCCCGCGCGGACTTGCCAAGCTGACTTCATCGTTCTCCCGGTTTCCTGGGCGTCCAACTGGCCTACGCACCCCTGTCGGTGGGAGGACGGTGATCGTCGCCCGAACGCCGGCCGGTTCACCCGTTCGCCGCGCATCTTCACGCCCCCGTGCCGCTCTGTCCGTCGGGGGAAGCGAGGGGAGGGGCGATGGAACACCAAGCGACCATCGAGACGCTCGGAGGCGCCGTCGCGCGGCTGGAGGTGCGGCGGGGCTCCTGGCTGGTCGGGCGCGCGCCCGAAGCACACCTGAAGCTTTATTCGGACCGGGTGAGCCCGCGGCACGCGTGGCTCCGGCGCGACGCGCGCGGGACCTGGGTGTCCGACGCCGGCTCGCGCGCCGGCACGCTCGTCAACGGCCAGGCACTGGCGCCGGGGCGGGCGCGGCTGCTGCACGACGGCGACCGGGTGTCCTTCGGGTCCATCACCACCGTCTACTCCGACGTCGGCGCGGCGGCGGGAGGTCAGCCGGTGTTCGCCGCCGTGCCGACCGAGCGGAAGGGCACGGTCGCGCTGGTGGCCGGACCGGTCCTGGTCGTGACCGGCTTCGCGCTCGGGGCGGCGCGGGTGTTCCGGCACTTCGGCGCCGGGCCGGAGTTCGGGGTCACGCTGCTGGTCGTGGGCCTGGTCGTGTCGGTGCTCGGAGTCGTCCTGGCGCGCCGGAGCCGGGCGCGCGGCAGAGGGGCCTGACGAGCCTCGACCGACGCCCCGGGGAAGCCTTCCCCGGGGCGTTTTCGTTGCGCCGTACGGGTGGCCGTGCGGTGAACCTCGCGTGGCCACCGGTGAAAAACGTTCCGGACACCCTCCTATTCGGACGACTTCCCCCGCAGGTCGCGGCGATGCCGGTGACCGTCCGACTACACCCCGTCAGACTCCCCGGTGCGTTTACAACGTTCCGGCAACCGCCTTGACAGGGCCTGTGGTACGTACCACTCTAACCCCAACATTGGTCTACACCATTTGGGGCGCTTGGCCACGGTGGCCAGGCAGGGAAAGGACGGCATCGAGTGAAGCGCTGGCTCAAGCTGGCGGCGGGCGCCGCCGCACTCACGCTCGCGACCGCAGGGTGCGCGGGCTCCAGCGGCTCGGACACGGCCGCTTCGTCGAGCGGCGCTCCCGCGCAGCTCAGCGGCACGGTGACGGTCTGGCTGATGACGGGCTCCGCGCCCGCCACCCTGACCGACGCGCTCAACAAGGAGTTCGAGGCGGCGCACCCCGGCGTCAAGGTCAAGTACGAGGTCCAGCAGTGGGACGGCATCCAGCAGAAGCTGACCACCGCGCTGGCCGGCGGCACCCCGCCGGACGTCATCGAGATCGGTAACACGCAGACCGCGGCGTTCGCCTCGAACGAGGGCGTCCTCACCGATCTGACCGCCGACAAGGACAGCTTCAACGGCGCGCAGTGGCTGAAGGGTCTCGCCGACTCGGGCACCTACGACGGCAAGATCTACGGTGTCCCGTTCTACGCGGCGAACCGTGAGGTCATCTACCGCAAGGACATGTTCGAGCAGGCCGGCATCACCAAGACGCCGGCGTCGAACGACGAGTGGATCGACGCGATCACCAAGCTGAAGACGAAGTTCGGCTCCGACCCGGACTTCCAGGCCCTCTACATGCCGGGCCAGAACTGGTACTCGCTGCTGTCCTTCATCTGGGACAACGGTGGCGACATCGCGCAGCCGGACGGCAAGAACTTCAAGGCGACGCTGGACAGCGCCGGTGCGAAGGCGGGCCTCGAGTTCTACAAGAAGCTCGTCGACACCTCCGGCACGAAGGCGCCAAAGGACGCGGACGAGGCCAAGCCGCAGCAGGCGACCGTGTACGGCGCCGGCAAGGTGGCCATGATGATCGGTCTCCCGTGGGAGGTCGCGACGGCCGCGAAGACGGACGCGAGCCTGACCGACAAGACGGGCGCGTTCGCGATCCCGGGCAAGACCGCCGGCCAGAGTGCCCCGGTCTTCCTGGGCGGCTCCAACCTGGCCATCCCGGCCAACAGCAAGAACGTGGCCGCGGCCAAGGAGTACATCAAGCTGCTCTCCAGCCCGAAGTACCAGAGCCAGCTCGCCGCCGCCGGCGTCGTGCCGGGGACGTCGACCGACCTCACCGGCCTGGACAAGGACCCGATGGGCAGCGTGATGGCCAAGGCCTCCACCAATGGCAAGGCCGTGCCGGCCAGCCCGAAGTGGGGTGACGTGGAGTCCGGCCAGAACCCGGTCAAGGACATGCTGACCGCGTACCTGACCGGCAAGAAGACGCTCGACCAGGCGACCGCCGACGCCAACGCCGCGCTGAACAAGCTCATCGGCGGATGACAGCGACCGCCAATGTGACGATGCCGGCGGGGGCGACCCCGCCGGCATCGCCGCGCGACCCGCGGGTCAAGAAGCGCAGGCGGGGCCGGTTCGGCGACCGGGTGCTCCCGTACCTGCTCCTTCTCCCCGCGCTCGCCGCGATCCTGGTGCTGCTCGCCTGGCCGCTGGTCCAGGTGCTCGCCATCAGCTTCCGCAAGCTCGACATCGGCCAGCTCGTCTCCGGCAAGACGGTCTGGATCGGGTTCGACAACTACTCGAACACGCTCTCGGACCCGGAGTTCTGGACGGTCACCTTCCGGACCCTGGTCTTCACCGCCGCCATCGTGGCCGCCACCATCCTCGGTGGCCTGCTGCTGGCGGTGCTCATGCGCCACCTCGGCCCGGTCGTGCGGATCATCGTGCAGGTGACGCTGGTGCTGGCCTGGGCGACGCCGGTGATCGCGACGACCACGGTGTTCCAGTGGATCTTCGACGAGCAGTACGGGATCCTCAACAAGACCCTCGACCGGCTCGGGTTCCACGGCTTCATCGGCTTCTCGTGGTTCTCCAGCGGCCCCAGCACGCTGACGGTGATCGGGCTGCTCATCGTGTGGCAGGCCGTGCCGTTCGTGACGTTCTCGCTGTACGCGGGCATCATCGGCGTCTCGCGCGAGCAGTACGAGGCCGCCGGCATCGACGGCGCCAGCGCGTGGCAGACGTTCCGCGCGGTCACCTGGCCCGCCATCAAGCCGATCACCACGATGGTGACGTTCCTGTCGGTGCTGTGGGACTTCAACGCGTTCGCCCAGATCTGGGCGATCCGCGAAGGCGGCCCGGACGGCGGAAGCACCACCCTGGCCGTCGTGCTCTACCTCAAGGGCATCGCGGGCAACCACTTCGGTGCGGCCGGCGCCATCGCGACCTTGATGCTGATCGTGCTCGCGCTCATCACGGGCCGGTACATCCAGCTGCTCACCCGGACCCGGGAAGGTGATCTGAAGTGAGGAAATCGCTCTCGCAGCGGATCGTGCTCTCGGTGGTCGGCGTGCTCGTCGCGCTGGCGATCGTGTTCCCGACGTACTGGATGTTCGTCACGTCGCTGCGCACGCCCGGCGAGATCCTCTCGCCCAAGTACGACCTGATCCCGACGTCGATCTCGTTCGGCAACTTCAGCACGGCGCTGGGCAAGGACAACTTCCCGACGTACCTGCTCAACAGCCTGATCGTCACGGTCGGGTCGGTGCTGTGCGCGCTGGTCGCCGGGACCCTGGCGGCGATCCCGCTGTCGCGGCTGCGCTTCACCGGCCGCAAGGGCTTCCTGGTGCTGGTGATGGTGGCGCAGCTGGCGCCGGTGTCGGCGCTGTTCATCCCGCTGTTCCTGCTGATGCGGGACGCCGGGCTGCTGAACACGCTGCCGTCGCTGCTGCTGATCTACTTCGCCACCACGCTGCCGTTCACGGTCTGGATGCTCTACGGGTTCGTCAACGGGATCCCGTACGAGCTCGAAGAGGCCGCGATGATCGACGGCTGCAGCCAGACCGGCGCGTTCCGCCGGGTGACGCTGCCGCTGCTCGGCCCGGGGCTCGTCACGACGTCGGTGTTCAGCTTCATCACCGCGTGGAACGAGTACCTGTTCGCGCTGGTGTTCATCCAGGACAAGCCGAAGGAGACGCTGCCGGTGTGGCTGGCGTCGTTCCGCACGGCGTTCGCCACCGACTGGGGCGGCGTCATGGCCGCGTCGGTCATCTACGCGATCCCGGCGCTGGTGTTCTTCCTGCTCGTGCAACGCAAGCTGGTGTCCGGCGCGACCGCCGGCGCGGTGAAGGGGTAGCTGGTGTCCACACCGGAGAAGCTCGCCGAAGCCGTCCTGCTGCCCGGGTTCGCCGGGACCACCGCGCCGGACTGGCTCCGGCGGCGCGTGGCCGGCGGGCTGGGCGGGGTGGTGCTGTTCGGCCGCAACGTCGTCGACGACGAGCAGGTCGCCGCACTCACCGCGCAGCTGCGGGGTGAGCGCGACGGTGTCGTGGTCGGGATCGACGAGGAGGGTGGCGACGTCACCCGCCTCGACGTGAACACCGGGTCGTTCGTGCCTGGCCCGCTGGCCCTCGGCGCGGCCGACGACCCGGAGCTGACCACGGCGGTCGCGGCCGCGCTCGGCGAGCGGCTCGCGGCCTGCGGCATCACGCTCAACCTGGCGCCGTGCGCGGACCTGACCCTGGCGGCCGAGGACCCGATCATCGGCGTCCGGGCGTTCGGGTCCGACCCGGCGAAGGCGTCACCGCACGTCGCGGCCTACGTGACGGGGCTGCAGAAGTACGGCGTCGCGGCGTGCGCCAAGCACTTCCCGGGCCACGGCGCGGCGACCGAGGACTCGCACGTCGCGCTGCCGGTGCTGCCGCGCACGGTCGAAGAGCTGCGCGAGATCGAGCTGGTCCCGTTCGCCGCGGCGATCCGGGCCGGGGTGCGCTCGGTGATGTCGGGCCACCTGGTCGTGAAGGCGTGGGGCGAGGAGCCCGCGACGCTCAACCGCGTCGCGCTCACCGACGTCCTGCGCGGCGAGCTGGGCTTCGACGGCGCGGTCATCACCGACGCGCTGGAGATGGGCGCGGTCTCGGGCGCGTACGGCAAGCACGACGGCCTCGGCCGCTCGGCCGTGCGGGCCCTCGCCGCGGGCGCGGACGCGCTCTGCCTCGGCGGCGCGGCGTTCGAGGCCGAGCACCTCGACGCGTGCGTCACGGCGATCGTCGCCGCGGTCGCGGCGGGGGAGCTGCCCCTGGAACGCCTGGCGGAGGCGGCTTCGCGGACGGCGGCGCTGGGCACCGACCCGGCACCGGCTTCGGTGGGCCCGGTGGACCGGCGGCTCGGCCTCGAGGCGGCGCGCAAGGCGCTGCGGATCCGGGGTGACGTCCGGCTGGACGGCCCGCCGCTGGTCGTCGACGTCCAGACCGAGCCGACCATCGCGGCCGGCCCGATGCCGTGGGGCCTCGGCGCGCACCTGGCCGAGCTGGTGCCGGGCACGCGGACGCTCACGGCGACGCCCGACGACGCCGACGCGGTCCTCGAAGCGGCCCGCGGGTTCCGCAGCGTCGTCGTGGTGACCCGGGAGGCGCACCGGCACCCGCGGGTGCGGGAGCTGCTGGCCGCGCTGTCCACTGTGGACTACATCAGGGTGGAGACCGGCGTGCCGGGGCCGGCCGACGGCGACGGCCCGCGGATCGACACGTTCAGCGGCTCCTACGTGAGCCTGCGCGCGGCGGCCGAGTACCTGGCCTGAGCTCGTCCTGGTGAGGCCCCGCCGGTGTTTCCGGCGGGGCTTCGTCCTTTTTGCCGCATCTTCAGAGGGTGTTCGCGCTTTTGTACGGGCCTTGTACCGGCGGTCGCCATGCTGTCCCCACAACGAATCCTGGAGGGACGCACACATGAGAATTCGGATCGGGAAGCGGGCGGCCGGCGTGGTCGGCATCGCCGCGGCGATCGTGCTCGTCGGCGCCACCCCGGCCCTGGCGGCCACGGGCACCGTGCACACCGACTCGGGCATCGCGCTGACCGTGCGGGCCACCCCGAGCACCAGCGGGAGCCCGGTCGGCACCGTCGCCGACGGCACCGCCGTCACCATCTCCTGCCAGACCAACGGATCGACCGTCGACGGCAAGTACGGCACGTCGGACATCTGGGACAAGGTGGGCGACGGCTACATCAGCGACGCCTACGTCTACACCGGCTCGGACGGCCGCGTGGCCCCGGACTGCGCGGGCTCGACGCTGACCTGCACCACCGCGGGCACCGGCGACCCGAAGACCTGCGCGCAGGCGGTCGCCTACGCCAAGACCCGGATCCACACCAACGACCTGGACTCGTACGAGGGCTGGTGCGACCGGATCAACGCGCAGAACTACGGCTGGACCGCCTCGGGCTCGGAGACCGCCTACGTCCACTGGACCCAGATCCCGGCCTCGTTCAAGCACCCGGGCGACACCCAGGTCCCGGCCGGCGGGCTCGCGTTCTTCAAGAGCAGCGGCGCCGGGCACACGATGATCTCGATCGGCGACGGCAAGTTCCTGTCGAACGACATCAACGGCTACGGCAGCTACACCGAGACGACCATCGCGCAGATCAAGCAGAAGTGGGGCCAGACCTACCTCGGCTGGTCGCAGCCGTGGTTCAAGGTGAACCACTGACGCGCTGAGCGGTGCGGGTCTCGCCCGGCCCTGGGGGTGGGCGAGACCCGCGCGGACGGCCCCTGCCCACCTCCCCCGGGCAGGGGCCGCGCGGCATCAGTCGACGACGCCGCCGATGTCCCCGTTCGGGGTCCGGCACACGCAGGAGGCGCCGACCAGCAGGGATTCCACCACGGGGCAGGTGCCGAGCCGGGTGACGCCCACGGTGCCGGAGTGTGGTGGCGGCGAGCTCCCGCTGTCGACCGCGACGACGACGCCCACCGCCGCGGCGATCAGGAACGCGGCGAGGCAGCCGAGCGGTTTGGCCCACCCGGAGGACTTGGCCGGCGCGACCGGGGCGGGACCCAGGCCGGTTGGTGGGGAGGCGATCCCGGCTGGGCGAACGTCGGGCCCGGTGGGAGTTGCCCGGCCAGAGGCGGCCCCGGCTGCGGGCCCGGCGGAGTTCCGCCACTTCTCCGCGTACCGGCTGGGGAGCTCGGCTTCGATCGCCTGCCGCCGCGCGGGTGGGAGGTCGCCGCCGCGCAGCAGGGCCTCGAGCTCCGGCAACGGGGTGCGGGAGTGGTCGGAGGGAAGAGTGTTTCCGTAACAATTCCTACGTCGTCAATCGGAATCGAAGCGGCAAAAGTCGAGATTCATCGACGCTTCCGGCCCGCCACGTGGTGCAGCACGAAGATTCCGCCCACCGCCGGCCGGTCGGGTCGCTCGTGGTCGGACGCCACGTATTCGTCGAGTACCGCGAGGATCCGGCGGTCCAGCTCCTCGATCTCGTCGGGGGACAGGTGCAGCAGGAACTTCTCGTGCACCGCCACCGACTCCGGCCCCGCCGCGCGGATCTCCTCCTGGAAGATCTCGATCGGCGCGAACCGCGTCTCCGCGTCGGCTTCGGACAGCGGTCCGTCCAGCCACCACGTCTCGTTGTTCGACTTGTACGGCTTCTCCAGCGCCCCGCTCGGCCCCGTGCGGACCGGCGCCGGTTCCAGCAGGCCCGCCGACACGAGCTGGCGCACGTGGTGCAGGACCGTGCCGGGGTCGCGGTCGAGGCGGTCGGCCAGCTGCTTGTTCGTCAGCTCCTCGACCAGGCACATCCGCATGATGCGCAGCCGCAGCGGGTGGCCGAGGGCCTTGGCCTCCGCCGGCGTCGCCGGGCGCCGTCGGCGGGGTTCCGTCATGAGCGGAGCGTAGTCCATCGATGGAATCCGGTCACATCGATGGAGAAAACCCCATCGATGTGCGATCCTCCATTCATGAACCCCGTGTTCTGGCGGCTGTGGTCCGCCGCCGGCCTGTCCAGCCTCGCCGACGGCGTCCTCAAGGTCGCGTTACCGCTGGTCGCGGTCGGCTACACCCGCGAGCCGGCTCTCGTCGCCGGGCTCGCCTTCGCCTTCAGCCTGCCGTGGCTGCTGTTCGCGCTGCCCGCCGGCGCGCTGGTCGACCGGCTCGACCGGCGCCGCGCGATGCTCGCCGCCAACCTCGTCCGCGGCGGGCTCCTCGGCGGCGTCACGCTGCTGACCGTGTTCGGCGGGGGATCGATCTGGGCGCTGTACGTCGTCGCCGTCGGCGTCGGGTGCGCCGAGACGATCTACGACACCGCCGCGCAGTCGATCGTCCCGCAGGTCGTCGGGCGGGAACAGCTGGCCCGCGCCAACGGCCGGATGTTCGCCGCCGAGCAGACGGCCAACGAGTTCGCCGGCCCGCCGCTCGCCGGAGTGCTGGCCGCGGCCGGAATCGTGGCCGCGCTCGTGACGCCGGTGGCGCTGTGGGCCGTGGCCGTCGCGGCGCTGCTGCTCGTGCGCGGCGAGTACCGGATCCCCCGGGAAAAGCCCACCACCCTGCGCGCGGACATCGCCGAAGGGCTGCGGTTCCTGGTGCGCCACAAGGTGTTGCGGACGTTCTCGCTCATGGTCGGGACGTTCAACTTCGCCACCGGGGCGACCTTCGCCGTCCTCGTCCTGTACGCGGTCGGGCCCGGCTCGGCGATGGGCCTGTCCGCGCCGGCGTTCGGCCTGTTGATGGCCACGAGCGCCGCGGGCGGCCTGACCGGGTCGCTGGTCGCCGAGGCGGTCGAACGCCGCCTGGGCCGGGTCCGCGCGCTGTGGATCTCCTGGCTCACCGGCGGCCTTTCGGTCGGCACGCTCGCGGTGACCGCGAACCCGTACGCCGTCGGCGCGGGGTTCTTCCTCGGCGGCACGGGTGTCATGGTGTCGAACGTCGTCATGGTGTCGCTGCGCCAGCGCCTCACCCCGGACCGGCTGCTCGGCCGCCTCAACAGCAGCTACCGCCTGGTCGCGTGGGGGACGAAGTCCCTCGGTGCCCTCGCCGGCGGTGCGATCGCGCAGCTCGCCGGGCTGCCCGCGGTGTTCGTGGTGATGGCGGTGCTGGCGTTCTCGGTCGTGGCCGGCCTCCTCGTCGTGACCGAGGAGGCGCTCGCTCAGAGCGAATGCATCTCCGCGTAGGCGTTCCAGACCTTTTTCGGCACGCACATCCGCCACGCGTCCAGGACGAGCTCGCGCATCTCGTCCGCGTCGATCGCCGCCAGGCGGCAGCGCACCCACTGGTACCGCAGGTCCGCCCCCTCGGGCATCAGGAACTTCTCCGGTTCGCCCGTGACCAGCGCTTCCCGCTGGTCACGGGGAAAACCGAAGCCCAGCTCGGTTTCGTCCCGCGATAGCGCGGCGAACACGATCTGCCCGACCCGGAACTTGGCCCGGTCGCGCACGACGGCTTCGTAGGCACGGGGGAGCGTCAGGGCGAACGCGCGGACTTCGTCACCGGTGACCATGCCGGTCATTCAACCGCAAAAGCCGGCGGCGCAGGCGCGCCGCCGGCTTTTGGCGTGGAGTGTCAGGCCCGGCAGGTCTTACCGCGGTTGACGCAGTTGACCAGCCCGTTCATGATCCGCTGCGACATCACGTTCGCGAAGTCGTCGTGGTCGGAGCCCGGGTTGTGCTTCTCCTGCGGGAAAGCGTCCACTTTGTACTGCTTCTTGACCTGGATGTCGTGCGGGACGTCGTAGGTCAGCGTGATCTGCAGCTGCGGCACGGCCTTGAACCCCTGGGCGCACCGGCCGGACTGGTCCGGGAACACGATGTGCGTGCGGTGGTTGGTGCTGTCGGTGTTCTTCCCGTCCCAGCAGCTCGGGAACGTGTGGATCCGCTTGACCTTGCTGTTCGGCGGGCAGATCGGGTACTTGTCCGTGACGCGGTTCTCGAACCCGCTGCACGTCCAGCTCGCGCGGGCGTTGGCCGGCCCGTTGGTCGAGACCTTCGCGTCGCCGTAGAGCACGCGCAGGAACTTCGGCATCGCCACGACCTTGCCCACCGAGCTGCCGCGGAAGGTGATCTGCACCCGCTGCGGGCGCAGGATCTTGCCGTCGTTGCCCGGCAGCTCGTTGTTCTCGTCCTGCCCGGGCAGCGCGCCGCCCGCCGTGGTGCTCGGCGGCGGGGTGGGCGTCCCGGTGTCCTTGCCCGGCTTCGGCGCGCACGGCGCGAGCCCGCCGAGGTCCTTCGGCTTCGGGGCGAACCGGGCGATGATGGTGGCGATCCGCTCGAGGATCGCGGCGCGCCGGTCCTTCAGCGGGCCGAGGATGGCGTTCTGGACGAAGTTCGCGCCGCCCTGGCCCTGCGTCTGCGCGACGCGCTGGTTGGCCTCGTCGGTCTGCGTGTCGAGCTGGTCGAGGTTGCTGTCGACCTCGGCCATGGCCTGGTCGGGAACGTCGGTGAGCTTGCTGGCGACGTCCGGGCACGCGACCTGGACGGTCTTGGCCTCCTGGTCGGCCTGCGCGCGGTCGCCGTCCGGCTTCTTCGCGGGCTCGTTCTTCTCCTCCTCGCCGGTGTCGATGCGCACGACCGGCCAGAAGTAGGCGGACTTGTCGCCGTTGCGGCAGGTGGTGCCCGCCTTGGCGAGGCTCTTGTTGTTCGAGTCGGCGTTCGTCGAGAGGTTGCCGACGTAGTCGTGCAGGTGCTGGGCGCCGTTGCGGACGCCGGGCTGCGCGATGAAGTTGTCGGGGTTGAAGTGGCCGTTCTCGTTGCGGCCGCAGTCGACGGTGAACGTGCCGGTCGACGCGCCGTACACCGGGCGCGGGTCGAACTGGTTCGGCTGCACCTTGAGGATGTCGACGAAGAACGCGGGGTTGGCCTCGTCGGCGCTCGCTTCACCGGTGTTGCCGGTGGTCGTCGCGACGACGATGCCGCCGACCGCGAGGGCGAGGGCGATGCCGCCGGTCGCGATCTTCGTTCTGCGGGAGATGCGATGGCGCCCTTGGGTGCTGGACCTGGACATGGGTGGATCCTCCGGGGTGTCGGGCTGGCGGGAGCGCGCGACACTGACGGGACGAGCCCAGGCTCATCCGCATCAGGCTTGTGTCTTTCAAGCGACGTCGGCGGGAGGAACGATTTCCGTGCCGGCCACCGACCCGACATCGATGGGTGCGCCGCCACCTGCCCGTGGCCACGCCGTCAACCGGCTGGTTATCGTTCCGTGATGGAAGCTACACCGGGGTTTGACACTGGGCAAGAAGGGATTTCCGACAATTACGAACCGTTAACCCGGGGTTCCGTTTCCGTAGTCGCGGGAGATCGCGAAAAGTGCCGGGAATGGACGCAAGAATGGGGGGCGCGGAAAAAGCGGGCACGACGGCCCGCGACTGGATCACGCTGGACGGCCGCGCGTGTCCCTCTCCGGCGTACTCGGGGTGTGCGGTCATCCTGGGCCGCCGACCAGGGCGTTGTCCAGCTCCGGAGGGTGTGGCGAAAAACTTTGAACCGATCCGAACCCGCATCCGTATCCCTGGGTGAGACCCGCCGAATGCCCGCTCGGCGAATGACCGGCCGAACCGGCTGTGAATGGCTGATTCCTGCCGCTCGGCGATCAGAACCCGCCATTCACAGCATCGGGTCAGCGCAGCGCCGCCGGAACGGCGGGAATCGCGGACAGCGCCGAGTCCAAGCGGTGGCCCACCGCGAGTCCCACCTGGTCCCGTAGTTCGGCCAGCTTCTCCCCGTCGAGGCCCGTCGCGATGCCTTCGCGGTGGAAGAAGTCGACCAGGTCGTCGGTCGCGACGTTGCCGGACGCGCCGGGCGCGAACGGGCAGCCGCCGAGGCCGGCCAGCGCCGAGTCGAACCGCCGGATGCCGAGCGTCAGGCCTTCCCACGCGTTGGCGGCCGCGCGGCCGTAGGTGTTGTGCAGGTGCAGGCCGAGCGGGACGTCCGGCAGCTCGTCGCGGACGGCCGAGACGACGGCGCGCAGCTGGCTCGGCCGCGCGGCGCCGATCGTGTCGGCGAGGTGGACCACGCGCGCGCCCATCGTGCCCAGGCGCGCGGCCACGTCGGCGGTGCGGTCGGGATCGGTGTCCCCGTCGAACGGGCACACGAACGCCGTCGCGACCGACGCCTCCACGGCCACCCCGGCCGCGGCGAGCAGCGCGGCGCACCCGGCCAGCCGGTCGAGCGCGGCGGCCGTCGGGACGCCCGCGTTGGCGACGCTGTGCCCGTCGCTGGCCGATACGACCAGCCGGACGGTCCGCGCGCCCGCCTCGATCGCCTGCCGCGCGCCGCGTTCGGTGAACACCAGGGTGTGCAGCGCGGCGGGCGCGTCCAGCAGCGTCTTCAGGACCTCGCCGGTGTCGGCCATCTGCGGCACCCGGCGCGCGGAGACGAACGCCCCGACCTCCAGGGACCGCACGCCCGCGTCGATGAGGCCGCGGGCGAGCCGGACCTTCTCGTGGGTCGGCACGGTGACGGCTTCGTCCTGCAGGCCGTCGCGCAGGACGACCTCGGTGAGGAGGACTTCGGTCATGTCAGATCACTCCGCTCTCGCGCAGGCGGGTGACCGCCTCGCCGGTGACGCCGAGCTCGGCGAGCACGGCCTCGGTGTGTTCGCCCAGCTCCGGCCCGAGCGCGCGGGTGCGGCCGGGACGCTCGGTGAGTGTGGGCACGATGCCGGGAAAGGTGACTTCGCCGTCGTGGCCGCGCACCCGGTGCCGCTCGTGCATGCCGCGTGCCTCGAAGTGCGGGTCCTTGGCGATGTCGGCGGCGGTCAGGATCGGTCCACACGGGACGGATGCCCCGCGCAGCACGCCCTCGGCGGCGTCCTGGGTGAGCGTCGCCGTCCACGCGCCGATGGCGTCGTCGAGTAATGCGGCGTGCTCGACGCGGCCGGCGTTGTCCGCGAGCCGCGGGTCGACGGCGAGGTCGTCCCGGCCGATGCCGTGCATGAGCCGGCGGAAGATCGCGTCGCCGTTGCCGCTGACCACGATGTACTTGCCGTCGGCGCAGCGGTAGGTGTTGGACGGCGCCACCCCGGGCAGCGCGGAGCCGGCCGGCCCGCGCACGACGCCCGACGCTTCGAAGTCCGCGACCAGCGACTCCGTCAGCGAATAGACGGCTTCGTACAGCGCGACGTCGACGACCTCACCCGGGGTGGCGCCCGGCTCGCGGTCGCGCCGGAGCAGGCCCATCAGCGCGCCGATCACCGCGTAGAGCCCGGCGACGGAGTCGGCGAGGCTGACCCCGACGCGCGTGGGCGGCCGGTCGGGGTAGCCGGTGAGCGCGCGCAGGCCGCCGATCGCCTCGGCGACGCCGCCGAAGCCCGGCCGGTCGCGGTAGGGACCGGTCTGGCCGTACCCGGAGACGCGGACGACGACCAGCCGCGGGTTGAGCGCGCGCAGCTCGCCGGGGCCGAGGCCCCAGCGTTCGAGGGTGCCGGGGCGGAAGTTCTCCAGGAGGACGTCACTGCGGGCGGCGAGCGCGCGGACGAGCTCCTGGCCTTCGGGGCGGCGCAGGTCGACGGTCACCGAGCGCTTGTTGCGGCCGAGGGCGCGGAACAGCAGGGACGTGTCGCCGTCGTGCAGCCGCCAGCGCCGGAGCTCGTCCCCGGTGCCCGGGCGCTCGACCTTGACGACGTCGGCGCCGAAGTCGGCCAGGAGCCGGCCGGCGGTCGGCGCGGCGATGAAGTTCCCCAGTTCGACCACCCGGATGCCCGCCAGGGGTCCGGTTTGCTGACTCATGCCCGACTCCAAACCACGATGTGAGTTCTAAACCCAGAATACGGGCGAGTGTCGCGGAGTCAACAGCGTCGAGCGTGGATAGACTGTGCGGCACACCACGGGCACGGGGCGGGGCGATGGCAGAGGAAGAACGCAGCGGCACGACGCCGGTGCTCGTACTGCGCAAGTTCAAGCAGATCCTCGAGTCGTTCACGATCGACGACCCCGAGCTGACGCTGCAGCAGATCACCCGCTCGACCGGGCTGCCGGCGAGCACGTGCCAGCGGCTGGTGCACAACCTCGTGCGCGAGGGCTTCCTCGACCGCTACGACGACACCTACCGCGTCGGGCTCGGCCTGGTCCGCTGGGCGGCGCCGGGCACGTTCGGCCTCGACCTGGTCCGGCTGACCCGGCCGGTGCTGCAGCAGCTGCGCGACGAAACGGGCGAGACTGCCTGCCTGTACGTCCGCGACGGCGCGTACCGGACGGTGATCTCGCTGGCGGAGTCCCGGCACCCGGTGGTGCGTCTGTTCGTGGTCGGCATGGTGATGCCGCTGCACGCCGGTTCGGCCGGGAAGGTGTTCCTGGCCTGGGACAAGCTGGCGGTCAAGGACGCGATCGGCCACGGCCTGGCGCGCTTCACGCCGCGGACGACCGTCGACATCGACCTGCTGTCCGAGCAGCTCGGGCAGATCCGCGACGTGGGGTACGCGGTCAGCTTCGAGGAGCGCGACCTCGGCGCGGCGTCGCTCAGCGCCCCGGTCTTCGGGCTGAACGGCGAGGTCAGCGCGGCGATCGGGATCGGCGCGCCGACCCAGCGCATGACGCCGGCGGACGTGCCCCGGCTGGCCCCCGTCGTGGTCGAGGCGGCCCGGCGCGCTTCGGAGCGGCTCGGGTACCGCCCCGGCGTCGAGCGGGTCGCCGCGCTCTGACTCTTCCGGCACCCGATGGCGGTGCCCGATTCGTACCGGGCTGTGCGCTGTTGCCCGTTGACGCACTCGGACTCAACCTTGACTGTCCTTGACTCCGCGCGGCTGCCGTCACATTATGGGTCGGCCAACCACATAGTGGAGAAGTCAAAGGAGACGACGGATGGCGAACATCCCCGACGCCGCCGTGCCGGACACCGGCACGATCGCGGGCAGGCTCGACCGGCTGCCCATCACCCGCACGCACCGCCGGGCCACCGTCGCCGTCGGGCTCGGCCTGTTCTTCGACTTCTACGAGGTCTTCCTGACCGGCGTGCTCAGCTCGGTGCTCGTCGAGGAGTTCTCGCTCACGAAGGCGGAGCTGCCGCCGCTGCTGGCGTCGACGTTCGTCGGCATGTTCTTCGGCGCCCTGCTGCTCGGCCGGCTCGCCGACCGGTTCGGCCGCCGCGGCGCGTTCCTGCTGAACCTCGGGCTCTACTCGCTCTTCTCGCTGCTCGGCGCGTTCAGCGGCGGCGCGCTGATGCTGCTGGTGACGCGGTTCTTCGCGGGGATCGGCCTGGGCGCGGAGCCGCCGCTGGCCGACACCTACCTCACCGACCTGCTCCCGGCGCGCAAGCGCGGCCGGTTCATCGCCTGGGCGTACACGCTCGCGTTCTGCGGCTTCCCGGTCGTCGGCTTCCTCGCCCGCGGCCTGACCGAGCACGAGGTCTTCGGCATCGCCGGCTGGCGCTGGCTGTTCGTGATCGGGGCGCTCGGCGCGGGCGCGGTGTTCCTGCTGCGGCGCGGCCTGCCCGAGTCGCCGCGGTGGCTGGAGTCCGTCGGCCGCACCGAGGAGGCCGAGCACCTGGTGGCCGGGCTGGAAGCCGAGGCGCGCGGCGTCGCCGACGAACGCCCCGCCCCGCCGCGCGGCACCACCCGCAAGCGCGCCGCCGCCCCGGTGCGCGAGCTGTTCGGCGCCGCGCTGCGCCGCCGGACGTGGATGATGGTCGTCTTCCACATCCTGCAGACGCTCGGCTACTACGGCTTCGGCACGCTCGTGCCGCTGGTGCTGGCCGCCAAGGGGTACGCGCTTTCGCAGTCGCTGCTGTTCGCCGCGCTGACCTACATCGGCTACCCGGTCGGCTCGGCGCTGTCGCTGCCGCTCGTGGAACGCGTCGAGCGGAAGTACCTGGTGGTCGGCTCGGTGCTGGCGATGGCGGTGTTCGGCATCGCGTTCGGCTACGCGGGTTCGATGGGGCTGATCCTCGTGTTCGGCTTCCTCTACACCGCGACCAGCAACGTGTTCTCCAACGCCTATCACATCTACCAGGCCGAGATCTTCCCGACGGCGCTGCGCTCGACGGCGTCGAGCGGCACCTACTCGCTGTCCCGCCTGGCGAGCGGCGCGATGCCGTTCGTGCTGGTGCCGCTGCTGAACTCGCACGGCCCGACGACGCTGTTCCTGGTCGTCGCCGGCGCGCTGGTGGTGGTCGCGGTGGACATCGCGGTCCTCGGCCCGCGCACGACCGGCCGCCGCCTGGAGAGCGTCAACGACGAAGCCGCGTCACCGCTTCGGTGACCGTGACCGCCTCCCCCGACCGGCCGGGAACGCCGCATCGGGGGAGGCCAAGTCCCTCGATACGGCTGCTCCGGCCGCGCGGCCGTCAGGAGGCCTCGCGCTTCTGTGCCAGCAGGCCGCGCCGCAACGCCGTCAGCGCGCGGTGCTGGGCCACCCGGACCGCGCCCGCGCTGCCCAGCCCGACCGCCGCGGCCGTCTCTTCGGCCGAGAGACCCAAGATGATGCGCAGCACCAGGATTTCCCGCTGCCGCGCCGGCAGCGTGTCGAGCAGCCCGGCCGACCAGTCCAGGCCCGCGGCGCGCTCGACCTCTTCGCCCGTCGGGTCGCCGCCGGTCCAGCGGTCGGCCGGCGGCTCGGCCACCGGGCTCGTGCGGTCGCGCGCCCGGCGGCGGTGGAAGTCCGACACCTTGTGCGCCGCGATGCCGAACACGAACGCCAGGAAGCCGTCCGCCTCGTAGCGGTACCCCGGCAGCGCGCCGACGACCGCCAGGAGCACCTCCTGCGCGCAGTCCTCGGCGTCCGACGAGCCGTCCTGCCACGTACCGAGCCGGCCGAGGCAGTAGCGGAACACCGTCGGCCGCAGCGCGCGCAGCACCCCGGCGACCGCGGCGCGGTTGCCGGTCATCGCGGACCGGACCTGCTCCGGATCGAGGGTGAACGTCGCCGTGGGCACGGGTTCTCCCGCGGCGGACTGCGGCGGCATCGAGGTGACCTCTCTTCGGCATCGGACGATCACGACGCTAAGTCACCCCGCGTCGCCACCACACCGGCCGGGCGGCCGCCGCGGCCCGGGTCTTCCGGCCCTGGTGCGGGCTCCCGCGACGTGCCCGCCGGAGCCGGCCCGGAGTGGCCGGGCCGAACGGCCCTACCGGCCGCCTCGGCCCACCGATCACGCTGGAGGCCGGGGATTTTCACAGGAGAAACACAGGGACGCGATGGTGGACGACGTGGGCTTCGGGCTGCTGCTCGACCGGCAGCAAAGCCTGGCCCTGCTCCGGACGGCGAGCCTCGGCCGGGTGATCTTCACCCACCGGGCGATGCCGGCCGTCCGGCCGGTGCGCTTCACCGTCGTCGACGAGGCCGTCGTGTTCGCCGCGCCGACCGGCAGTCCCCTCTACGCGGGCGCGCGCGACGCCGTCGTGGCGTTCGAGGTCGACGACTTCGCCGACGACTTCGGCGCCGGCTGGTACGTCAGCCTGCTCGGGCGCGCCACCGAGTCGCCGGCCGACGGCGCCGGGATCGCCTGCCTGTGCCCGTGTCCGGGCCTCGCCGGCCGCCGGTTCCTGCGGATCCCGGTCGAGGCGATCACCGGTCACCGCATCGCCTGCCACAGCGAGTAACAAAGGCGCTCCGCCGATCGACCCACCGGATGGACGAACCGGATTGGGCCGACACGGGCAGTCGCCTGTGGGACCCTTGACGGCCCGGGGACACCCCCGGGATCGGGCTCATGTGGGGTCGGCGGGAAGTGGCGGACGAAATCGGCATGCCGGCGATCCTGGCCGCGGTGGCCGGGATCGCGCGGGAGCTGGATGTCCCGGCGGTGCTGCGCACCGCGGTGGCGACGGTGTGCGACCTGGTCGGCGCCCGGCACGCCCGCGTCGAGGTGACCGGTCCCGAAGGCGGCGTCGCCGAAACCGGCCGGGCCGGCGGCAACGCGGTGGTCGAGCTGCCCGTGCGGGCCGGGCCGAAGGAGTTCGGCCGGTTCGAGATCGAGCCCGCCGCCGGCCGCGAGTTCGGCCGCCGCGAGCGGGAGGTCCTCGGCGCGCTCGTCGCCGCGACGGCGATGGCCGTGGACAAGGCGATGCTCGTCGACCGGCTGCGCCGCCGCGAACGCTGGCTCGAAGCCTCCTACGACGTCACCCGCGAGCTGCTCGGCTCGCAGGACCTGCTCGCCACCCTCCGGCTGATCGCCGAACGCGCGCGGATCGTGGCCGGCGGCACCGCCGGGGCGATCGCGCGGCCGGACGGGCCGGGGCGTCTCGTGTTCGACGTCGTCGAGCCGCCGGGGGAGGACGCCGACCGGCTCACCGGGGCGACCGTGCCGACCGAAGGGACGGCCACCGGGGTCGCGTTCACCACCCGCCGCCCGGTCGTCGTGCGCGACTACGGCGACCGCGTGCAGGAGCAGCAGCGCGACCGCCCCGGGACGATGCCGGCGATGATCAAGGACCTGGACTCGGCGATCTCGGTGCCGCTGGTGGTCGGCGACGAGACGCTGGGCGTGCTGGTCGTCGCCAAGTTCCGGGACAAGACGCCGTTCACGCCGACCGAGGTCCAGCTGGCCGAGACCTTCGCCGGGCACGCCGCGCTCGCCGTCGAGTTCTCCCGGGCGCAGGAGGTGCGCCAGCAGCTGGCGGTGTTCTCCGACCGCGACCGGATCGCCCGCGACCTGCACGACCTGGTCATCCAGCGGCTGTTCGCGACCGGGCTCGGGCTCGAAGGCGTCAGCAGGCTGATCGCCGATCCGGCGGTCGGCGCGCGCGTCGCCGGGTTCGCCCAGGACCTCGACGGCACGATCCGCGAGATCCGCAACAGCATCTTTTCGCTGCAGGCGCCCGCGCAGGCGCAGGGGAGCCTGCGCGCCGAGCTGCTGCGGGTGGCCGTCGACGCGCGGGACACGCTGGGCTTCGAGCCGCGCGTCGGCTTCGACGGGCCGCTCGACGCCGCGGTGCCGGACGCCGTCCGGTCCGACCTGATCGCGTCGCTGCGCGAGGCGCTGACGAACGTGGCGCGCCACGCCGGGGCGACGTCGTCTTCGGTCGAGGTCACCGTGGACGGGGCCGGCCGCCGGCTGAGCCTGGTCGTGCGCGACGACGGAACCGGCCCACCGCCGGAACGCGAGCGCGTCAGCGGGCTCGCCAACCTGGCCGCCCGTGCGGCCCGGTGGGGCGGGAACTGCGAGCTGGTGGCCGCCGAGCGCGGCGGCGCCCGGCTGGAATGGACCGCGGAGCTGCCGGCCCGGACCGGCGAGCAGGGGAGTGGACGATGACGATCTCGGTGTTCCTGCTGGACGACCACGAGCTGGTCCGCACCGGACTGAAGACCGTGTTCGAGTCCGAAGAGGACATCGAGGTGGTCGGCGAGGCGGGGACCGCGGCCGAGGCGCTGGTCCGGATCCCGCAGGCCCGCCCGGACGTCGCGATCCTCGACGTCCGGCTGCCGGACGGGCAGGGCGTCGAGGTGTGCCGCGAGATCCGCTCGACCGTCGAGCCGGCGCCGGCCTGCCTGATGCTGACGTCCTATTCGGACGACGACGCGCTCTTCGGCGCGATCATGGCGGGCGCGGCCGGCTACATGCTCAAGCAGGTTTCCGGGCGGTCGCTGGTCGACGCCGTCCGCACGGTCGCCGTCGGCGGCTCGCTGCTGGACGCCACGCTGACCGCGTCGGTGATGAACAAGCTGCGCGGCGAGGACGTGGCGGCCCCGGACCCGCGGTACGAGCAGCTCAGCCCGCAGGAGCGGCGGGTGCTGGACCTGGTCGCCGAAGGCCTGACCAACCGGCAGATCGCCGAGCGGCTTTTCCTGGCGGAGAAGACGGTGAAGAACTACGTGTCGTCGGTGCTGCACAAGCTCGGGGTCGAGCGGCGCACGTCTGCGGCGGTGTACGTGTCGCAGCGACGCGCCGACGGCGGCCGTTCGAGCTGATCAAGCGACCACTCGGCGGAAACCGGTGGGGCATCCGACGTATCTGGCCTCCGATGCGATACACCTGTCGGGTGACGCACGAGTTGTCGTGCGCGGCAGAGGGGACAGCATGTCGGGGTTGTCGAGCGGGGACTATGTCACGCAGCAGATCAAGGCGCTGGCCAGATCCGTGCGCCGGGAAGGCGCCGGTGGCGTCGGCACGCGCAGCTTCCAGCTGGCGGAGCACCTGGCGGCGGAAGGGGGCATCCACCGCGGCGACATCCTGACGGCGACGGCGACGCTCCTGGCGATGGCGGCGTGGTGCGACGGCGAAGCCGAGGCGGCCTGCCGGTTCGCGGAACTGGCCGGCGAGCACGACGAGGACTCACGCGAGCTCGTCACGCACCTGCTGCGGCTGGAAGCCGGGGCGGACCAGGGTTGGCTGCCGCAGGAACAGGTGGAAGCGCTGCTGGAGTACGCGCGCCGGGCCCGCCGAGGGGACTTGGCGCTGCGGGTGCGCGCGATCGCCGGCTCATCGCGCGGCGGCCGGCACCGACGGGACAACTAGCGGACGTCGTGAGTGGGAAACAGTGTTAGAACACTGTTTCCCACTCACGACACTGCAGCCGGCGCGGCTAGCTCGTGAGGGAATGCGCGGGGCCGGCCAGCTCGGCCGGGTCCACCGTCCGTCCGCTGCGGATCAGCTCGCGGACCGCGTCGAGGCCGTCGTCCCACCGGTTGACGTGCAGTCCGGCGACCACCCGGCCGCCCGCCAGCCAGAACGCGTGGAACGCCTCGTCCGTCCCGCGTTTCACCACGCGGTCGTAGCCGCCGGGCGGGAACCAGCCCGTGAACTCCATGCCCGCGTCGTACTGGTCCGAGAAGAAGTACGGCAGGTCGTCGTGGACCACCTCGAGGCCGAGCATCGAGCGGGCCGCCGCCGGGCCGCCGTTCGTCGCCGCCGCCCAGTGCTCGACGCGGAGGTGGCGGTCGTACCTCGGGTGCCAGACGCTCGCGACGTCGCCCGCCGCGAAGATGTCCGGGTCCTCCGTGCGCAGGGACGCGTCCACGCGGACGCCGTCGTCGACCGCCAAGCCCGCGTCGGAGGCCAGCTGCGTCTCGGGCCGGGCACCGATCCCGACGATCACCACGTCGGCCGGGATGTCGCCGACGTCCGTCCGGACCGCCGTGACCGCGGAGTCGCCGGCGAAGCCCGTGACGCCGGTGCCGAGCCGCAGGTCGACCCCGTGGCGGCGGTGCAGGTCGGCGAAGTACGAACCCAGCTCCGGCCCGAGCGTCGCGTGCAGCGGAGACGGGCCCGGCTCGACGATCGTCACTTCGCAGCCGTAGGTCCGCGCCGCCGCCGCGGTTTCCAGGCCGATCCAGCCCGCGCCCGCCACGACCACCCGGCCGCCCGCGGCCAGCGCGTCGCGCAGCCGGTCCGCGTGCGCGAGCCGGCGGAGGTAGTGGACGCCCTTCAGCTCGGTGCCCGGCACCCGCAGCCGCCGCGGCGACGCCCCGGTCGCCAGCAGCAGCTTCGTGTAGCCGAGGCGTTCGCCGCCCGCCAGCTCGATCTCGTGGGCGGCCCGGTCCAGCGCCGTGACGCGCCGGCCGGTGAGCACCTCGATGCCCTGGTCGGCGTACCACTTCTCGTCGTGGACGAAGACCGACGCCCGGTCGTCCTGCCCGAGCAGGTAGCCCTTCGACAGCGGCGGGCGCTCGTAGGGCAGGTCCGGCTCCGCGCCGACGATGACGACCCGGCCCGCGAACCCTTCCGCGCGCAGCGTTTCCGCGGCCTTCGCGCCGGTCAGCCCGGCGCCGGCGATGACGTGGGTGTCCATCAGGAGACCACCCCGGTCAGCGCGAAGAACTCCTGCCGCGTCTTGGGTTCCTGCCGCAGCAGCCCGTGCAGGGACGACGTCACGGTGAGCGCGCCGGTCGCCCGCACCCCGCGCAGCGACATGCACAGGTGCTCGGCTTCGATCACGACGCCGACGCCCTTGGGTGCCAGGTGCTCCTGCAGCCAGTCGGCGACCTGCTTGGTCAGCCGTTCCTGCACCTGCAGGTCGCGCGCGAACATCTCGACGACGCGGGCGAGCTTCGAGAGGCCGAGGATCCGCTCGCCGGGCAGGTAGCCCACGTGCGCGACGCCGCGAAAGGGCAGCAGGTGGTGCTCGCACAGGGACTGCACCGGGATGCTCTTGGCCAGCACGAGCTCGTCGTAGCCCTCGTCGTTCGGGAACGTCGTCAGCTGGAAGTCGCGCGGGCGCAGCATTTCCGCGTAGGCGTTGGCCACCCGCCGCGGCGTGTCGCCCAGGTGCTCGGACGACGGGTCCTTCCCCAGTGCCCGCAACAGGTCGGCGACCGCGCGTTCGGCCGCGTGCAGGTCCATGTCGTCGCGGTCGGGGACGACACCGAGGTGCCGCAGCGGGATCGGATCGACGGTCACGGAGGCCTCCTTCTAAAACCAAGTCGAGCCGACGTTAGAAGGCCGCCGGGGTTTTCGTCAACGGTTATTTGTTTTAGAGTGCTCGGATGCACAAGTCCCAGGCCGGCGCGCTGGCCGCGGTCGCGGCGCTCGACGAGCCGACGCGCCGGCGGCTGTACGAATACGTCGTCCGGCGCCCGGATCCGGTGAGCCGCGACGACGTCGCTTCGGCGCTCGGCGTGGCCCGGCCGACCGTCGCCTTCCACCTGGACCGGCTGGTGGAGGAGCGGCTGCTGGTGGCCGAGTACGAGCGGCGCAGCGGCCGGACCGGGCCGGGCGCGGGCCGCCCGGCCAAGCTCTACCGCCGGTCCGACCGGCAGGTGAGCGTCTCGGTGCCCGAGCGGCACTACGAGCTGGCCGGCGAGCTGCTCGCGTCCGCGATCGAGGAGGCCGACGCAACCGGCGGCTCGGCGCGCGAAATCCTGGGGCGGCGCGCTCGCGACCACGGAGCCGCGCTGGCCGCCGGCGTCCCGGACGTCGTCGCCACGCTCGAGGAGCACGGGTTCGAACCGCGCGTCGAGGGCGACGGGGTGCTGCTCGGCAACTGCCCGTTCCAGCGGCTGGCGGTAGCGCACCCGCGGCTGGTCTGCGAGATGAACCTCGGGCTGGTCGAAGGCCTGCTCGACGGCGCGGGCGAGCGGCGGCTGCGGGCGTGCCTGGACCCGAGCCCCGGTTCGTGCTGCGTGCGCCTCGCCCCGGCCTAGCGCGGGAGGAACGAGAGGACGAAGAGGAACGCGCCGAAGGCGACGAGGGCCGCCGAGGCGACGCGGTGGAGGCTGCGCCCGCGCAGCCGCCGGGCCAGCCGCGTGCCGAGCAGGGTGCCGGCGCCGGCCAGCACGCCGAGGACGCTGCCGAGTCCGAAGTGGACGGAGTCCTGCGCCGCGTAGCCGAGCGTCGCGAACCCCACGAGCGGGAGCTGGATCAGCTGTCCCGCCGCGATCGTCGTCAACGCGGGCACGCCGAGGGCGAGCAGCACCGGGACGAGCAGCACCGGCCCGCCCGTGCCGGTCAGCGCCGAGCCGAACCCGACCACCGCCCCGACCGCGGCGGCGGCGGGCGCGGGCAGCTCGCGCCCTTCGCGTGGCCGTGCCCAGAGGTTGAAGGCGCCGGAGCCGGCGGTGACGGTGGCCAGGAACAGCCAGAGGACCGTCGCCGGGACGACGCCGTTCACGAGGGCGCCGGCCGCCGCGGCCGGTGCCGCGCCGAGGGTGAGCCAGCCGCCGAAGCGCCACGGCATGGCCTGGTGACGCGCGTAGGCGGCGGTGCCGACGATGCCGGTGAACAGGAAGCACCAGCTGCTGGTGCCGGCCGCCGCGTGGATGTCGAGCCCGGCGAGCCAGGTGAGCGCGGGCGGCAGGAGGACCCCGCCGATGCCGATCATGCCGATGAAGATCCCGACCGGTACGGCCAGCAGCAGGACGGCTAGCACGGCGGCGGATCGGCGCCGTCCACCACGGACCGCGCCGGCGCGGTGGTCCTCCCGGTCGTCATGAGCCGACCGTAGCCGGTGGCCGGCCGGCGCCCCGCCCAGGGCGCCGGCCGGTGCGCTACTTGGCCGGGACCTCACCGAGGCGACCGGCGACCGCGGTCGAGATCGCGCTCGCGCCGATCTCCGTGCCCGGCTTGATCCACGGCTCGTCCGGCTCCGCGCCGGCGACCTGGCGCTCGCCGATGAACTGGCCCGTCACCGGGTCGACGATCAGCTGCCGGATCTCGTGGCGGTCGTCGAGGCCGAGCGCGACGCCGGTGCGGCCGTCGAGGTTCGTCTCCGCCGCCAGCACCGTCATGCCCGGGATCCTCGCCAGCGCCCGGTACCACTGCGCGCGCAGCTCGGCCGGCATCACGCCGGCCCGGAGGATCTCGGTGCCGAAGTGGAACATCGCCGACGGCGTCGAGCCGCGGCCCTTCGTCAGGCTCTGCAGCTTCGCGTACAGCGCCGCCGGGTCGTGCGGCAGTGTCGCGTAGAACGCCGGGCTGTCCCAGTCGGTGGGGTCGTCGCACTTCTTGGGCGGCTTGGCCTTCGGGAAGAAGTCGCCGCACCGGCCCTGCCACTGGCCCTGGTCGGTGTCCGTGATCTCCGGCTCGGGCGACTGGGCCTGCGGCCGCGAA
Organism: Amycolatopsis sp. NPDC114504; assembly: GCF_055633595.1. Classification (NCBI taxonomy): domain Bacteria; kingdom Bacillati; phylum Actinomycetota; class Actinomycetes; order Pseudonocardiales; family Pseudonocardiaceae; genus Amycolatopsis; species Amycolatopsis sp. NPDC114504. The sequence continues at coordinate 144,610 of NZ_JBVKDU010000005.1, forward strand.
CCGCCGAGGAACTTCCCGGTGTTCAGGATCTTGCGGTTCTCCTGCCAGACGTCGTGGGCGTCGGCCGGGATCCAGCGGTCGATCTGCTGCTCCCACAGGTAGGTGTAGCCGGTGGCGTCGCCGGACTGGACGCCGCGCCCGACCCACGTGTGCTCGGCGACGTACCGGAACTGGCCGGGCCCGACGGGCTGGTCGACCGCGCCGACGCTGAGGTCGGCCGCCCGGTTCAGCACCTGCACCGCCGACATCAGCTTGATGTCGGGCCAGTTCGCGGTCGGGTTCGTGCTCGGAGACGGTGCCGACGGCGGGGGCATGGCCACCGGCCCGGACGAGCCCGTCTGGACGACGACGACCGTCACCGCGACGACGCCGGCCACGGCGGCGGCGACCGGCAGCGCGAACCGGCGGGTCCGCTTCGGCCGCAGCGGGACCACGGCCGATCCGGCGTCCAGCTCGGCCATCAGCCGCGCGCGGGCCGCGGAGAGGTCGGCGGGCGCCGTGCGGGCGTCGCGGTGGAGCAGCTCGAGGGTTTCGTCGAGCTCAGGCATGGGGGTTCTCCTCGGTGGGGACGAGCAGGGCCTGGAGGCGGTGGCGGACGCGGTGCAGGCGCGAGCGGACCGTGCTGGCGGGCACGCCGAGCGCTTCGGCGACTTCGCCCGGTTCGAGCCCGGCCCAGGACGTGAGCAGCAGGACGTCACGGTCCTGTTCGGACAGCGCGGCGAGCTCGCCGGCGAGGACGCGCAGGCGCGCGGCCGCGTCGACCCGGCCGGCCACCGCGGCGTCGTGGTTCTCTTCCGGACGCTCTTCGGCGCCGGCCTTCGCCGTCAGCTGGAACCCGCGGACCTCCTGGCGCACGTGGTTGCGCAGCAGGTTGGTCGCGATCCCGTAGAGCCAGCCGCGGATCGGCGCCTTGGCGGGGTCGTAGCTGGCGCGTCTTCGCAGCGCGACGACGAACGTCTCGGCCACGAGGTCGTCGGCGGCGTGCACGCCCACCCGCCCCGCGAGGTACCCGCGCAGCGGATGGGCGTACTCGTCGAAGAGCCGCGAGAAGACCTCTTTCGGATCCCTGGCGGCGAGGTCGGGCCGGTCGAGCCGTTCCACGATTCTGGTCACGGTACTGGTTGTCGCGACCCGCCGCCCGCGTCCCCGATGGCCCGGCCGGATGAGACGCAGGCCACATTCTGCCCCGATCGGGCGAACAGTGCCGGGGGGTGCGGACAAGAAGCCGGTATGCACAGGGGAAACGCGATGCTGCTGGCCGGGACGTGTGCCGGCGCGGTGGTGGCGATGCTCGTCGTGGCCTCGGCGGTCCGGCCGGCGGGCCCCGACGCGGCCGCCGGCCCGTCGCTCGGGACCGCGCCTCCGCTCACGACGAGCGTGGCCACGACGGCCACGTCGGCGCCGCCGGAGACCCCGGCGAAGCCGCGGGAGGAGCCGGTGCCGGACGGCGCCTCGCTGGCGAAGCTCGTGCCCGGGAAGCTCAGCGTGCTGGTGTACGACCGCAAGAACGACCGCGCCCTCGTCTCCTACCGCCCGGACGCGACGTACACCTCCGCGTCGCTGGTCAAGCTGTTCATCGCGTTCGAAGCCCTGCGGCGGGGCCGGCCGGCCGACGAGGTCGCCGAGATGCTTTCGCGCAGTGACGACGACGTCGCGAGCCGGCTCTGGACGACGCTCGGCGGCCCGGCGATCGTCACGTCGTGGGCGGCGCGGATCGGCCTGAGGTCGACGATCCCGCCCGGCGACGCCGGGCACTGGGGCAGCACCCTCGTCACGGCCGCCGACCTCGTCCGCACCTACCGGTACCTGATGGACCAGGCCCCCGCCGCCACCCGGCAGGTCGTCCTGCCCGCCCTCGACGGCGCCACCGAACACGGCGCGGACGGCTTCGACCAGTTCTTCGGCATCCCGGGCGCGGTCACCGCCACCGACTGGGCGGTTAAGCAGGGCTGGTCCTGCTGCGACCCGGGCCGCGACCTGCACACCAGCGGGCTCGTCGGCGGGCGCCGCTACGTCGTCGTCGTGCTGAGCGCCCAGCCCGCCGCCACCACGTGGGCGAAGGCGTCGCAGAACGTCACGGCGGTCGTGAAAGCGCTCTCCGGCCCGCTCGGCTGGTCCTGACGCGCCCGGCGTCCGCCGGTGGCGGCCCCTTCGGCGGTACGGTCTCGTGCGTGGGGACACGGCGTGAGGTGGAAGGGGCCAGGGTGGTGGACCGGGCGAAGCCGGGGGAGCAGGCCAGGACGTCGGCCCCGGGGCCGCGGCAGCCCAGCCTGGCCGACGTCGCCGGCCTGGCCGGGGTGTCGCACATGACCGTCTCGCGCGTGGTCAACGAGAGCGGGCCGGTGCGCCCGGAGACCCGCGAGCGGGTCCTCGCCGCGGTGCACAAGCTCGGGTACCGGCCCAACACCGCCGCGCGGACGCTGGTCACCGGTCGGTCGGGCACGCTCGGCGTGGTCGCGCTGGAGTCGAACCTCTACGGGCCGGCGAGCACCCTGTACGGCATCGAGAACGCGGCGCGCGAAGCCGGGTACGGCGTCGCGATCTGCAGCGTCACCCGGCCGGGCCGGACGTCCATCGGCGACGCGGTCGAGAGCCTGCGGCGCCAGGCGGTCGAAGGGATCGTCGTCATCGCTCCGCACGTCACGGCCGGGCGCGCCCTGGCCGCGGTGCCCGGGGACATCCCGGTGGTGGCGGTCGGCGGCGGGGAGTCGGCGCCGGTGCCGGTGATCTCGGTCGACCAGTACGACGGCGCCCGCCGCGCCACCGAGCACCTCCTCGCCCTCGGGCACCGGACGGTCTGGCACCTCGCCGGTCCGGAGGACTGGCTGGAGGCCCGCGACCGCGAACGCGGCTGGCGCGAGACCCTGGAACGCCGCGGCCTGCGGGTCCCGGCGGTCGTGCGCGGCGACTGGAGCCCGCGCTCGGGCTACGAGGCGGGCCGGGCGCTGGTCGGCAAGCGCGGGCTGAAGGCCGTGTTCTCGGCCAACGACCAGATGGCGCTGGGCCTGCTGCGCGCGTTCACCGAGGCGGGGATTCGGGTCCCGGAGGACGTCCACGTGGCGGGCTTCGACGACGTTCCCGAGGCGGCGTACTTCACCCCGCCGCTGACGACGGTCCGCCAGGACTTCATCGAGGTCGGCCGGAAGACGTTCGGGCTCTTGGAAGACCGGATGGCGGGCGGCGACACCCGCGCGCGGCACCTCGTGCCCGCGGAGCTGATCGTCCGGGAGAGCACCGGGCCGCGCTGATGTCCCGTGGATGACTCGTTCGAGACAGCGGACCTGGACAGTTAGCGCTAACACTACGTCGGCACTGATCCATCCCGGTGTTGTATCTTGACCGCTTCTGTGTGATCGGCAAAGGATCGTGTTCGGTTCTGGTCCCCGACGCCCGGAGGTCCCCGTATGCGTGCCGTCGTCCGGACTCTGCTCGTCGCCGTGCTCGCCTTGGTCGGGGTGACCGTCCCGCAGGCCACGGCCGCGCCCCCGAAGGCGGCGGCGCACACCGTCACCTACGACGGCTACTCGTTCCTGGTCGACGGCAACCGGACGTACCTGTGGTCGGGGGAGTTCCACTCCTACCGCCTCCCGAGCCCGGACCTCTGGCTCGACATCTTCCAGAAGATGAAGGCGGCCGGCTTCAACTCGACGTCGCTCTACTTCGACTGGGGCTACCACTCGCCGCGCCAGGGCGTCTACGACTTCACCGGCGTCCGCGACCTCGACAAGCTCCTCGACATGGCCCAGCAGGCCGGGCTCTACGTCATCGCGCGGCCCGGGCCCTACATCAACGCCGAGGTCGACGGCGGCGGCTTCCCGACCTGGCTGTCCACCACCCCGGGCCACACGCGCAGCGCCGACCCCGTCTACCTGAAGTATTCCGACGAGTGGCAGACGCAGATCGACCGCATCATCGCGCGCCACCAGCTGACCAACGGCACCGGCAGCGTCCTCGCCTACCAGGTCGAGAACGAGTACTACAACGGCAACGCCGACGGCCGCGCGTACATGAAGCACCTCGAGGACAAAGCCCGCGCCGACGGCATCACGGTTCCCTTGGTGGGCAACAACAACGGCACCTTCAACGCCGGCGACGCCGCGCTCGACGTCGACGCCGCGGACTCCTACCCGCAGGGCTTCGACTGCTCCAACCCCACGCGGTGGAACGGCGTCCCCGACATCAGCTACGACCACGTCCCGGGCAAGCCGCTGATCACCGCCGAGTTCCAGGGCGGCGCGTTCGACCCGTGGGGCGGCCCGGGCTACGAGAAGTGCGCGCAGCTGATCAACGACCAGTTCGCGAACGTGTTCTACAAGCAGAACATCGCGGTCGGCGCGACCGGCCAGAGCTTCTACATGCTGCACGGCGGCACGTCGTGGGGCTGGAGCGCGATCCCGCAGAACTACACGTCCTACGACTACGGCGCCGCGATCACCGAGGGCCGCCAGTTCGACCCGAAGTACACCGAGGACAAGCTGATCGGCTACTTCACCCAGTCGGTCGCCCCGCTGACCAAGACCGACGGCCTGGCGAGCGCGCCGCTCACCGACGCGTCCCTCACCGACACCGCCCGGATCAACCCGGACACTCGCACCCAGTTCCACACCCTGCGGCACACCGACTCGACGTCCACCGCTACGAACACCACGAGCCTCGCGCTCGACCTTGCCGCCCACGCCGGCTACACCTACGACGACCGCGCCGGCGAGGTCGGCTACACCGGCACCTGGAGCCACGTCGGTCCCGAGGTGAACTACACCGGCGGCGACTACCAGCACACCGAGTCGTTCTCGGAGGTCACCGGCGACAGCGTCAGCATCCCCTTCACCGGCACTGGCATCCGCTGGGTGACGTCGAAGGACCCGAGCCACGGCATCGCCGACGTCTACCTCGACGACGCGAAGGTCAGCACCGTCGACCTCTACGCGACGAGCAAGCAGAACCAGGTCACCGGGTACGAGGTCCGCGGACTGCCCGCCGGCGCCCACACGCTCAAGATCGTCGTCACCGGGCAGAAGAACGCGAACGCGACCGGGCCGTTCGTCGTGGTCGACGCCGTCGACCTGCTCTCGGGCAGCACCGACTACTACCCGGTCGTCCCGCAGCAGCCCGGCACCGGGATCACGCTGAACGGCCGTCAGTCGAAGATCGTCGTCGCCGGGTACGACCTCGAGCAGACGCGCATGCAGTATTCGACGTCGGAGGTCATGACGAACGCGGCCATCGGCGGCCGTGACGTCGCCGTCCTCTACGGGGACAAGGGCGGGCCGGGCGAAACCGTCTTGCGGTTCGCGAAGCAGCCCACCGTGCAGGTGCTCGGCGGCGCGGCGACGTCCACTTGGGACGCGGCCCGCGGCGACCTGCGGCTGAACTACACCCACGACGGCCTGACGCGCGTGCTCGTCACCGCACCCGGGCAGCGGCCGCTGCTCCTGCTGCTCGCGGACAAGGCGACGGCGGCGACGTTCTGGCGCCAGGACACCGCGGCGGGCCCGGTGCTGGTCCGCGGCACGCACCTGGTGCGGACCGCGGCCGACGACCACGGCACCCTGAACCTGACCGGCGACACCGGGAGCGACGGTGCCTTCGAGGTCTTCGCCGCCGAGAAGTCGTTGTCGTGGAACGGATCCTGGGTCGCGACCCAGCCGACGCCGAGTGGCAGCCTGACCGCCTCCGCGCCGACCGCGAAGGCCGTAACGCTGCCCGCGCTGACCGGCTGGAAGCACCAGCAGGAGTCACCGGAGAGCCAGCCGGGCTTCGACGACTCCGCCTGGCCGGTGGCCGACAAGGACACCTCCAACAGCTCGACGGCGGTCGGTACGAAACCCGTGCTCTTCGCCGACGACTACGGCTTCCACACCGGCAACACGTGGTACCGCGGCCGGTTCACCGGCGACGGGAAGCAGACCGGGATCACCCTGTCGAGCCAGAGCGGCGGCCCGGCCGGCGCGTTCTCGGCGTGGCTCAACGGCGTCTTCCTCGGCAGCTCGAAGGATCCGCAGCACACGTTCCCCTTCCCGACCGGCGCCTTGCGCGCGGGGGAGAACGAGATCTCCGTGCTGACCGTCAACATGGGACACGAGGAGGACTACGGCGCCAACAACGGCAACAAAGCCGCGCGCGGGCTCACCTCGGCGCGGCTCACCGGGACACCGCTGACGTCGGTGACCTGGCGGCTGCAGGGCGTCCGCGGCGGTGAAACCGGGCTCGACCCGGTCCGCGGCCCGCTCAACACCGGCGGTCTCTACGGCGAGCGCGCGGGCTGGTCACTGCCCGGCTTCCCCGACGGGCGCTGGGCGTCGGCCACCCTGCCGGCGAAGGACACGACACCGGGCGTGTCGTGGTACCGGACCACCGCGGACCTCGATCTGCCACGCGGCCAGGACACCTCGCTCGGCCTGACGATCACCGACGACCCCGCGCGGCAGTACCGGGCGCTGATCTTCGTCAACGGCTGGCAGCTCGGGCAGTACGTCAACTACCTCGGGCCGCAGCACAGCTTCCCGATCCCGAACGGGATCCTGAACCCCAACGGCCACAACACGATCGCCGTCGCCGTGTGGAACCTCGACGGCAGCACGGGTGGCCTCGGCACGATCGCGTGGACGAACTACGGCAGCTACCGCTCGCCGTTGACGGTGAAGCAGAACGCCTCGCCGGGCTACGACTCCCAGCGGTACGCGATGCCGGCGGCGCCCACGGCCGCGGTGTCGCTGACCGCGCCGGACACCGTGACCGGCGGGCAGGGGTTCACCGCGTCGGCGACGGTGCGGGTGCCCGCGGGCGCACCGCCGGCGTTCGACGTCAAGCCGGTGCTGACCGCGCCCGCCGGGTGGAGCGTCGGAACGGCGTCCCCGCCTTCGGTGGCGAAGATCGACGGCGGCAGGACGGCGACCTTCACCTGGCCCGTCACCGCTCCCTCCACAGTGGACACGTCCGCGCTGAAGGTGGCGGTGGCCTATCGGCAGGCCGGGCGGCCGGGTTCGGTGTCCGGCGAACGGATCGTCGGCGCCGTGCCACCGGCGCCACCCGCGGGCGAGGTGGCGGTCAGCTCGCTGCCGTTCCTGACGGCGACGAACGGCTGGGGCCCGGTGGAGCGCGACACGAGCAACGGCGAAGCGAGCGCGGGCGACGGCAAGCCGATGACCATCGGCGGGGTGGCGTACGCGAAGGGGCTGGGCGTCCATGCGGCGAGTGACGTCCAGCTCTACCTGGCCGGCACCTGCACGCGGCTGACCGCTTCGGCCGGCGTCGACGGCGAGACGGGCAACGGCGGCAGTGTGAGCTTCAGCGTGTCTGTCGACGGCGCCACGCGCGTCACGACGCCGGTGGTGCGGGGCGGCCAGGCCGCGGTGCCGATCGACGTCGACGTCACCGGCGCCCAGGTCCTGGACCTGCTGGTGGCCGACGGCGGCGACGGCAACGGCAACGACCACGCGGACTGGGCCCTGCCGACGCTGACCTGCGCTACGCCGCCTGCCGGGTGAGCTCCGGGACGGGCTGGAGGAAGAAGGTGGCGCGGACCTCGCGGCGTTCGCGCCACAGGTGGTACAGCGCCAGGCCGAAGATGATCGAGCCGATCACGTTCGCGACGAAGTGCCACCACACGCGGTAGGTCGTCAGGCCGATGCCCGGGTCGACGAGACCGAAGAACGTCGACAGCCCGATCGCCCGGGGCGCGCCGAAGCCGATCGACAGCGTGAGGACGAGGTGTTCGAGCCCGTGCAGGCCCTGCATCCAGACGCCCATCTTCGCCCAGCGGCGGGCGCGCGTGCCGAGCGCCCGCCGCGTGATCACCATGACCCCGGCGAGCCCGGCGAGGAAGATGAAGTTGCCCGTGAGGTGCAGCAGTTCCATGCCGAACGTCTTGCGACCGGGGAGGAGCATCTGCAGGCCATTGGCGAGGCCGGTGCCCCACGGCGTCATCCACGCCGGCGAGTTCGGGTGCCCGAGCCAGTAGCCGACCTGAGCGATGTGCTCCTGGACGTGCCCGAGCTGCCCGAGCACGCCGACGCCGATCACCGCGACCGAGCCGCGGTACACCCACGGGCGCACCGGCCCCCGGTTCGCGTACGCCAGCACCCCGACCGCCGCCCACATGGCCAGCGCCCAGAGCACGAGCAGCGTCGCCCCCGCGACGTCCCAGCCGGACATCGTTCCCATCGGCATCGTCATGGCCGCCTCCGATCCGTGTCCCGCCCAGGCTAGCGGCGAACCGGCCCGCCGAACGTCTTTGTCCGTGCGGCCGGAACCGGACAAACCGTTGCAGGACAATGGTTTCGACCTCAAGAGAGGACAAGCCGGACGGCCAGTGCGGCGATCACCGCGCTCGACACCAAGGCTGTCACCAACCGGCCCCGCGGTCCGGTGAGGACCCGTCCGAGCAGCGCCCCGCCGCCGGCCAGGAGCGCTTGCCAGCTCGCCGAGGCGGCGAACGCGGCGAGGACGAACACGACCTGCTCGGGGACCGACACGGCGGTGCCGGCGCGGTCGCCGACGACCAGGGCGGTGAAGTAGACGACCGTCGTCGGGTTCACCAGCGTGATGCCGAGCAGGCTGACGTAGGCGCGGCCGGGTGCGAGCGGCGTCACGGGACGGGCGCTGGTGTCGCGGTGGGACCGCAGCGCCTGGACGGCGCCCCGGACCGCCAGCACGACCAGGATCCCCGCCGACGCCAGCCGCAACGGCCCGGCGACCGGGGCGACCAGGCCGGCGATCGCGGCGCCGCCGAGCACCGCCACCAGCGCGTACACGCCATCCGCCGTGGCGACGCCGAGGGCCGCGGCCAGACCGGTCCGCAGCGAGGTACGGGCGGTGAGCGCGACGAGGTAGGTCGCGACGGCGCCGACCGGGATCGCGATGCCGTAGCCGGCCAGCAGGCCGGCGAGCAGCGCGCCGGTCACGGCGCTGGGGTGATCGACCTCCGCGGACGCCGCGGCTGCTGCTGGACCGGCGCGGTGGTCGCGGCGACGGTCGGCAGGAGCGGGGTGCGCGAGGAGGTCATGCGCAGATGCTGTCGGCGACCGGGCCGGTCCGGCAACCGGATTTCCCAGCCGGTGCGCACCGGGCAGCCGTGCTTGAATCGGCCGGAGGACACGGCGGGCGCGAGAAAGGGTTTTCACGATGCGGGTCGACCTGAGCGGGAAGACGGCCCTGGTCACCGGGTCCACCGGGGGCATCGGCTCGGCGATCGCGGCGGGACTCGCGGCCGCGGGCGCGCGGGTCGCGATCAACGGCCGGAGTGACACCGGGGTCGCCAAGGCCATCGCCCGGGTGAAGGAAGAGCTGCCCGACGCCGACCTGGTGCCGGCCCCGGGCGACGTCTCGGACGAGGCCGGCGCGGCGCAGGTCGTCGAAGCGGTGCCCGACGCCGACATCCTCGTCAACAACCTCGGCATCTTCGGCGCCCAGGAGCCCCTCGACATCACCGACGCGGACTGGCGGCGCTACTTCGAGGTGAACGTCCTGGCCGCGGTGCGCCTGACCCGCGCGTACCTGCCCGGCATGACCGAGCGCGGCTGGGGGCGGATCCAGTACATCGCCAGCGATTCGGCGATCGTGATCCCGGCGGAGATGATCCACTACGGAGTGTCGAAGACGGCGCTGCTCGGGGTCTCGCGCGGGTTCGCCAAGCACACGGCCGGGACCGGCGTCACGGTCAACGCCGTGATCGCGGGCCCGACGCACACCGGCGGCGTCGAGGACTTCGTCTACGAGCTGGTCGACAAGAACCTGCCGTGGGACGAGGCCCAGCGCGAGTTCATGAAGAAGCACCGGCCGCAGTCGCTGCTGCAGCGCCTGATCGAGCCCGAAGAGATCGCGAACCTGGTGGTGTACCTGAGTTCCCCGCTCGCCTCGGCGACGACGGGCGCGGCCGTGCGCGTCGACGGCGGGTACGTCGACTCGATCGTTCCCTAGCGGGGACCCGTTCCCGCCCGACGGCACGGGGGAACCGCGGGTGGGAACGGGAGTTTGGCGTCGGTACGGGGGCCGCCTCGCGGCGGAAGGCACGACACGGCTCCAGCGTGACCGGTATTCCGTGAAGGCAAGGGGTGAGGCCCGGGGGCACCGCCGTACCGACAGTGGGTACAACGCCCGGGCCGGTCCGGTGTTCCCGGAGCCGGGAGTGACGTGCGTCGCCGCCGTCCGGGGTACCCCGCGCAGGGGTCGCCCGGACGTGGGCGCGGACTGTCCCGATCGGCCCGCGTGGTTCATGATCGACTTCATGGACCACATCGAGACACCGGCGAAACCCGTCCTGGCCCTGCGCCGGGTGCTCCTGGCCGTGGCGGCGGGCGCGTTGCTCGCCGCCACGGCGTGGGTGGCGCTCTGGCTGGCCATGCACCTGTGACCTAGGGCGTGACCGGGATGTTCGTCAGTCCCGACGTCGCGTTCGTGACCGTGTTCGACGCGTACACCACGTTCGGGTCGGCCGCGCACTTCGACACCGAGCTGATCTTGATGGCGTAGGCACCGACGCCGCCGAGGTCGGACTTGTTGCCGCGCCACACGTTGCCGCAGCCGTTGTCGAACGACGGGGACGTGCTCGTGTTGTGGTTCTCGTACCCGTTGGCGAACACCCCCGGCGAGGAGAACGTGCCCGTGTTGTTCTCGATCGTGTAGCCGATGCCCTTGACGTCGATCCAGGAGTCCGCCGAGTTCTCGCCGGAGATGCCGCGGCCGTCGAAGGTGTTGCCGCGGATCACTCCGTTGAACGTGCCTTCCTTGACGTCGATGGGCTCCGCGGCGATGAACGGGCCGATGTGGTTGTCCAGCACCTGGATCCGGTCGCCGCGGTCGACGCCGCCGGAGTTGCCGTGGCAGGCCCAGTTCGAGTTGGCCGAGCCGAGGTAGACGCCTTCGCCGTAGCCGGGCTGCACCAGCCCGGTGTAGGTGATCGTCGAGTTCTTCAGCACGCTGTCAGCCGACGAGCGGCGGAAGTGGATCGCTTCCTCGTCGACGTGGTTGACGTTCACGCCGTCGATCGTCGTGTGCGGAGAGTTGTCCACGACGATGCCCTTCTTGGACTCCTGCACGGTGAAGCCCGTCAGGTTCCAGTACGGCGCGCCGGAGAGCCACAGGCCGTAGCCGGAGTCCCAGCCCGCCGTCGGTGCCGGGCAGTCCGGGGCGTCACCCGACGGGCCGTCGTTGATCAGGACGGCGTTCGCCGGGCCCGACAGGACGATGGGCTTCGCCGCGGTCCCGGCCTTGGTCGTGACGAACGAGCCGCGGTAGGTGCCGGCGGCGAGCTTGATCGCCTGACCGGGGGTCGCGTTCGCCAGTGCGGCCTGCAGCTGGGCGGCCGTCGAGACGGTCACGGTGTCCCCGGCGGGCGGGGGAGTCGTCGTGGTCGTCGGTGGGAGAGTCGTGGTGGTGGTCGTCGTCGGTGTGGCCGGTGTCGTGGTGACCGGGCCGCCGCCCGCGCACGGGAGCCCGTTCACCGTGCAGCCCGAAGGCAGGCCGGAGCCGGCGACGTTGAAGCCGAAGTCCGCGGTGGCGCCGGGTTTGACCGTGCCGTTGAAGCCCGCGTTGACGAACTTGTAGTGCTGCCCGGTCTGCGTCTTGACCGAGCTCCACGAGCTGCTCACCGCCGTGCCGGCGGGCAGGTCGAACTCGACGGTCCAGCCGGTGGCGGGCGCGTCGCCGCGGTTGGCGATCGTGTAGCCGCCGCCGTAGCCGCCGCTCCAGACCGACGTCCGCGCGAAGGTGGCGGAGAGGTTCGCGGCGGCGGCCTGCGCGGTGACCGCGCCGGTCAGCGCGAGCACGGCCGAGACGGTGGCGGCGCCGAGCAGGACGGCACGACGACTTCGTGTGGACACCAAGAGCCTCCGGGGAAAGGAACAGCGGAGGTGTTGCGGCGTACACCCGGACTTTCCCTTTATAGGTGAGCGGTGCCGGAGCGTCAATGGGCTGAACTGCGGTCACATATCTGAACGGCTAGCCGGTGACGCTCGGCGCACCCGTCTCGACGTGCCCGCTGAACCGGCGGAGGAACTTCGGGTCGGCGTCGAGCGTCGCCGACAGGTCGTACCAGCCGGCACCGTTGCCGACGGGGTTCCAGTCGTCGGTCACGGTCTGCCCGGCGGCCAGCGGATACGTCCACGGGCCGTCGGTGCGGTAGTGGTTGGCGGTGATCGTGAGCTTGACGGCCGTCGTGCCGCTGTTGCGCATCGTCAGCCGCAGCTTGTTCTCGGTGGTGTAGCCGGCGGTGACGTCGACGCCGCGCCGGCGCTGTTCGCGTCCCCGGCGAAGACCCAGCGGAACCGGTTGGGCCCGTGCACCGCGACGCCGTACTTGCCGCCGCCGTAGAGCTGGATCCGCCAGGTGTCGCTCACCTGCGCCCCGGGCGCGAGGTCGTACGGCCACGGGCCGTCGGTCTGGCCGTCGTTGCGGTGGGCCATCAGCTGCACGGCCGCGGTGCCCTGGTTGGCGAACGTCGTGGTCAGGATCTGGCGGTCCGCGCTCAGCGACGTCGTCACCAGCGGCCGGTAGGGGAGGGCGCGGGCCGGACGGGTGCCGGCTTCCTGCACCGGGACCTGCTGCTTGCCGGTCGCGGGCGGCGCGGGTTTCGGCAGCTTCTTCTGGGTGTCATCGGCCTGCTTGCGCAGCGCGGCGGTGTCCGGCAGCAGCGGGATCTGCACGGTCGGGGTGCCGAAGTCGAAGCACGTCATCAGGTCGCCGCAGAGGGCGCGGCGCCACGCGCTGATGTTCGGCTCGGCGACACCGGTCCAGCGTTCGAGGAACCGGATGACCGACGTGTGGTCGGTGACCTCGGAGCTGATCCAGCCGCCGCGGCTCCACGGCGAGATCACGGTCATCGGCACCCGCGCGCCGAGCCCGATCGGCTTGCCGCCGATGTACTCGCTCGCCGTTCCCGGCGGCGCGATCGGCGGGGCCACGTGGTCGAAGAAGCCGTCGTTCTCGTCGTAGTTGATGAGGACCACAGTGGACTCCCACAGCTTCGGGTTGGCCCACAAGGCGTTCAGCACGGTCTGGGTGTACGCGGCGCCGTCGACCGGGCGCGCCTCCGGGTGTTCGCAGTAGCCGTAGGGCGCGACGACCCAGGACACCTTCGGCAGCGAGCCGCTCGCGCAGTCGGCCTTGAACTCGGCGAGGACGTGGTTGACGTCCTTGCCCTGCCCGGAATCCGGTCCCCAGGTCTTGAACACACTGGCCCTTTTGGACAGGTCCGAGGTGTAGTCCTGGTGGTAGGCCTTGAAGAGCCACAGCGGGTTGTCGCCGTAGTCGCCGACGAAGGAGCCGCCCGCGTCGCCGACCTCCTTGTTGGCGTAGACCTTCCACGAAACCCCGTTCTGCTGCAGGCGTTCCGGGTAGGTCGTCCAGCTGAAGACCGGCTTGTAGTCGGCGGGGTTGTAGTTCGCCGGGCCGCCGCCGTGGGCGTCGGCGTCGATGGTGCCGGTGAACAGGTAGAGCCGGTTGGGCGTGGTCGGGCCCTGCACCGAGCAGAAGTAGTGGTCGCACAAGGTGAACGCGCCGGCGAGCGCGCGGTGGAACGGGATGTCGCCGTCGGTGAAGTACCCCATGGTCATCTCGCCCTTGGCGGCGACCCACGCGTCGTTCGCGCCGCCGGCGATCGCCTGGTGCTGGTCGGCCCAGCCGTGGCCGAGGTCGCCGAGGTCCTGACCGTCCACTTTGGTCGTGTCCACCCGGAACGGCAGGAGGTACCTGCCGTCGGTGCGGCCGGAATCGGGCTGGTGGAAGACGTCCTGGCCGTTCGGCCGCACGATCGCCGAGCGGTCGCCGTAGCCGCGGACGCCCTTCATCGTGCCGTAGTAGTGGTCGAACGAGCGGTTCTCCTGCATGAGGACCACGACGTGCTCGACGTCGGAGAGGCTGCCGGAGACGCGGGGTTCGGCGAGGGCTTCGGCCATGCCGGGCGGGAGAGCGCCGAGGGCGCCGGCGGCGGCGACCCCGCCGAGGAAGCTGCGGCGGGTGAGCTCGTGCGGGTCGGCCATGAGGGGAGCGTAGGTGATCGAAGCTGTTCGGAAACACCGACGTTCGGACGGAATCATGCAGGACGAAGTTCATGAGCTGTTCGGTCCACGGCCCGGCTCCGTGACACTTTCCGGTGACCCGGAGATGAAACCGCGCCGGGCGGGGAATCTTCTCCAGCACAAACCCCTGGCGCACAGGGGATTCCGGGAGGAGACCACCATGAAGACCCGCATCGCCGCACTCGCGGCCGCGCTGACCCTCGCCTCGGCCGTCGCCACGGCGGCCCCCGCGTCGGCCGACCCGGTGCCGGGCAGTCCCAACCAGTTCTACGCGTACTGCGCGGTCGACCTGCTCGGGGTGCCCTTGGGTTGTACCGAGACCGATGTGGCGCACGCGTCGCACATCTGCCAGTACGTCGCCACCGGCGTCGGGCTCGGGCTCGACTGCATCCAGCGCTGAAGTTGCCCGAAAGTACCCGGTGGTCCGGACCATCGGGTACTCGTCGGAAAATGTCCGACCGGTTAGCCTTGTTCTTCGCCAGGTACCCGTTCATACTTTGTTGCCATCCACAACAAATAGGGTGCCGGTGAGCCGCCAGCCGTCGCCCCCGGAACGGAAGGGGCGACGACGATGTCGACCACGAACTCCGCCCGATGGCGGCGGACCACCCGCCTGCTGGTGGCGCCCGCGGCCCTGCTCATCGCAGGCGCCGTGGTGGCCGCACCGCAGGTCCAGGCCGCACCGGCGGCACCGCTCGCGAGCTTCAACGACGACTTCGACGGCCCGGCGGGCAGCGGCGTCGACGGCTCGAAGTGGGTCCACGAGACCGGCGACAACGTGAACAACCACGAGCGGCAGTGGTACACCGACGGCACCGCCAACGCGGCGCTCGACGGCCAGGGCCACCTCGTGATCACCGCGAAGAAGGAGAACAGCGGGAACAACTGCTGGTACGGCGCGTGCGAGTACACCTCGGCGCGGCTCAACACCTCCGGCAAGTTCACCGCGTCGTCCGGGCACATCGAGGCCAGGATGAAACTGCCGCGCGGGCAGGGCATGTGGCCCGCGTTCTGGATGCTGGGTTCGGACATCGGCAGCGTCGGCTGGCCGCAGTGCGGCGAGATCGACATCATGGAGAACGTCGGGTTCGAGCCGAACACCGTGCACGGCACCATCCACGGCCCGGGCTACTCGGGCTCGGCCGGCATCGGCGCGGCCTACACCGGGCCGAACTTCTCCGACGACTTCCACACCTACGCGATCGACTGGTCGCAGGACCGGATCGTGTGGTCGGTCGACGGCAACGCCTACCAGACCCGCACGCCGGCCGACGTCGGCGGCAACCAGTGGGTGTTCAACCACGACTTCTTCGTGATCTTGAACCTCGCGGTCGGCGGTTACTGGCCCGGCGACCCCGACGGCAGCACCCAGTTCCCGCAGCAGCTCGTGGTCGACTACGTCCACGTGAGCTGAGGGGTCCGACCAGCGGGACCGGCTTCTCTCCGCGCGCGGTGCGAGGGGAGCCGGTCCCGCGCCATTCCCGGCTTTGGTACAGAACCGGGACACTTCTGGTTCAGACCTGTCGAAGAACCCCGACGGCCCGGCGATCTTCCCCGGACACAGTGACGTCAGAGCGCTCACGAAGCGCCCCGGCACCCGGAGGAGACCCATGGCCCGAACCCGCATCCCACCCGTCGTCGGCGGCTTGGCCGCCGCTGCGGCGGTGGCGCTCGCCGCGGCCTGCTGGGTCCTCTTCCCGCCTTCGGTCGACGGCCGCGCGAGCGCCGCCCGGCCCGTCGTCGACCTCGCGCTGCCGTGGCCGGACGGGGGCCAGGCCAGTGCCGAGGTCCAGGGCCTGGGCTCGCTGGGCAGCCGCGGGGACCAGCGGCCGGTGCCGATCGCGAGCGTCACGAAGGTCATGACCGCGTTCGTGGTGCTCAAGGACCACCCGCTCGCCCCGGGCGAAGCGGGCCCGATGATCACCGTCGACGAGCAGGCCGACGCCGAGTCGACCTCCCGCGAAGAGTCGACCGTGACCTTGCGGGCCGGGCGGCAGGTCAGTGAGCGCGACCTGCTGGCGCTGATGCTCGTCCCGTCCGGCAACAACGCCGCCCGGCTGCTCGCCCGCTGGGACGCCGGCAGCCAAGAGGACTTCGTCGCGAAGATGAACCGCGAGGCCGCCGCGCTCGGCATGGCCGACACGACCTACACCGGCGCCAGCGGGGTCGAGGACTCGACCACGAGCACCGCCACCGACCAGCTGCGCCTGGCCCGCGAAGTGATGCGCAACGCCGTGATCCGCGAGATCGTCGCCACGACGAGCCTGCGCGTCGACGGCGTGCCCGGTGTCGTCAACACGAACACCCTCCTCGGCCGGGACGGCGTGATCGGGCTGAAGACCGGTTCGTCGACCGCCGCCGGCGGGGCGCTGATGTGGGCGGCGAAGGGGCCGGGCGGCAAGCTCATCCTCGGCGTCGTCCTGCACCAGAACCCGGGCGGGAGCCCGGCGCAGGGGCTGAGCGCCGCGCTCGAGAACAGCCGGACGCTCATCGCCGCCATCCAGCGCGAACTGCCGGCGGCCACGCGATGACCGCGACCCTCGAACCGGAAAAGACCTTGCCGGACCGCGGGACCTGGCGCCGCGGGCGGGTCATCGCGGTGTTCTCCGCGCTGACGGCGGTGCTGCTGCTCGCGCACCCGCTGGTGCCCAACTGGGTGGGCAACGCCGGCAGCCTGCTGGAGACGTTCCTGCCGTGGACGGGACTGCTCGTGCTGCCCCTGTTCGTGGCCGCACTGGTCCGGCGCTCGGCGCTCGCGCTGGTGTCGTTGCTGCTGCCCGCGCTGGTCTGGGGCGGGTACTTCGGCGGCAGGCTGTTCGACCGGACCGAAGCCGGCGGCGACCTGACGATCGTTTCGCACAACGTCAACGACGAGAACCCGGACCCGGCCGGGACCGCGCGCGCACTGGCCGCCTCGGGCGCGCAGGTGATCGCGTTGGAGGAGCTGAAGAAGTCCGAGATCCCGAAGTACGAGGACGCGCTCGCCGCGAGCTATCCGCACCACTCGGTGCAGGGGACGGTCGGGGTCTGGAGCACGTTCCCGCTGCGCGACACGCGACCGGTGGCGATCATGCCGTGGACCCGCGCGCTGCGGTCCACAGTGGACACTCCGAAGGGTCCGGTGGCGGTCTTCGTCGCGCACCTGCCGTCGGTGCGGGTCCGGCTCGACTCGGGCTTCACGGCGAACGGCCGCGACGAGGCGATCGGCCTGCTCGCCGATGCGGTGGCGGGGGAGCCGTCGCCGCGCACGGTGCTGGTCGGCGACTTCAACGGCACGGCCGACGACCGGGCGCTGGCGCCCATCACCGCGCGGATGAAGTCGGCGCAGGACGAGGCGGGCGACGGCTTCGGCTTCAGCTGGCCGGCCGGGCTGCCGATGGCCCGGATCGACCAGGTCTTCGTGACGGGGGTGCGGCCGACGGCGGCGTGGACGTTGCCCGCGACCGGCAGCGATCACCTCCCGGTGGCGGCTTCGCTGGCCCTGTGACGTCGCGGCGCGGCGCCGAACATGCCCCTTGAACACCGTGGTCCCCGGCATCCGGTGATCAAGTAACAGCCTTTCCCGCAGGTCCAGCCGCGAAGCCACGAAGAGGTACCACTGCGGCGCACGTGACGAGACCGTTACGCACCCCGGTCTTGACCGCGTCGGTGTTATCGCTAACACTGACTCCTCGCCGCCACCCGAACGGGTGACGGGCACCACGTCGAAGCGGACGGAAGGGGACGCCGGTGGCTGAACGACCCCGCTCCGGCGGCCCCGTCAGGGTGACTGCCGCCGGGACGCGGCAGCCCAGCCTGACCGACGTCGCGGGCGTGGCCGGCGTGTCGCACATGACCGTCTCCCGGGTCATCAACGGGACCGGTCCGGTGCGCCCCGAAACCCGCGCCCGGGTGCTCGCCGCCATCGAAGAACTGGGCTACCGCCCGAACTCCGCGGCCCGCGCGCTCGTCACCGGACGCACCGGCACGCTCGGCGTCGTCGCGCTCGAGTCCAACCTCTACGGTCCGGCCAGCACGCTTTACGGCATCGAGAACGCCGCCCGCGAAGCCGGGTACGCGATCACGATCTCCAGCGTCAGCCGGCCGGGCCGGTCCTCGATCGCCGACGCGGTGGAGAACCTCCGCCGCCAGGCCGTCGAGGGCATCATCGTCATCGCCCCGCACGTCACCGCGGGCCGCGCCCTGGAAGCCGCGCCCGCGGACTTCCCGGTCGTCGCCGTCGGGGGCGGGGAGACCGCGCCGGTCCCGGTGATCTCCGTCGACCAGCGCGACGGCGCCCGCCGCGCCACCGAACACCTGCTGGCGCTGGGACACCGCACGGTCTGGCACGTCGCCGGACCGGAGGACTGGCTGGAGGCCCGCGACCGCGAGCTCGGCTGGCGGGAGACCCTGGAACGCCACGGCGTGGACGTGCCGGAGGTCATCCGCGGTGACTGGAGCTCGCGCTCCGGCTACGAGGCGGGGCGATCCCTCGCCAAGGAAGGCGCTCTCGACGCCGTCTTCGCCGGCAACGACCAGATGGCGCTCGGCCTGCTCCGCGCGTTCGCCGAGGCCGGCGTCTCGGTGCCGCGGGACGTGCGCGTCGCGGGGTTCGACGACGTGCCCGAGGCGGCGTACTTCACGCCGCCGCTGACCACGGTGCGCCAGGACTTCATCGAAGTGGGCCGGCGCACGTTCGGCCTGCTCACCCAGCGGATGGACGGGGGCGACCGGCACGCGCGCGCCCTGGTCGTGCCCGAGCTGATCGTCCGCGAAAGCACCGGGCCGCGTTAGCGCCGTACGCGCGCCCGACCCGAGAAGACCAGCTCCGAATGTTAACGCTAACAACAAAGATCACCGTCGATCGAGGAGTGAACGTGCTGAAGAAGCGATGGGCCGCCGCGGCGGCCGCGGCGGCCGGACTCGTCCTGCTCACCGCCTGCGGGAGTGGCGGGTCCTCCGGCAGCTCCGGCGGGGCGATCACGCTCGGGTTCGCCCAGGTGGGCGCCGAGAGCGGGTGGCGGACGGCCAACACCAAGTCGATCCAGGACTCGGCGAAGACCGCCGGGATCGAGCTCAAGTTCTCCGACGCGCAGCAGAAGCAGGAGAACCAGATCTCCGCGATCCGCTCCTACATCCAGCAGAAGGTCAAGGTCATCGCCTTCTCGCCGGTGGTGGAGTCCGGCTGGGAGACCGTCCTCAAGGAAGCCAAGACGGCCAACATCCCGGTCATCCTCACCGACCGCGCGATCGACTCGCCGGACAAGACGCTCTACAAGACCTTCCTCGGCTCGGACTTCATCGCCGAGGGCAAGAAGGCGGGGCAGTGGCTGACCAAGGAGTTCGGCAGCGCCACCGGCCAGGTCAACATCGTCGAGCTGCAAGGCACCACGGGCTCGGCCCCGGCGAACGACCGCAAGAAGGGCTTCGCGGACGTCATCGCGGCGGACCCGAAGTACAAGATCGTCGCCTCGCAGACCGGTGAGTTCACCCGCGCCAAGGGCAAGGAGGTCATGGAGGCCTTCCTCAAGTCCCAGCCCAAGATCGACGTCCTCTACGCGCACAACGACGACATGGCGCTCGGCGCCATCGAGGCGATCGAAGCCGCGGGCAAGGTCCCGGGCAAGGACATCAAGATCGTCTCCGTCGACGGCGTGAAGGACGCGCTGACGGCACTGGCCGACGGCAAGATCAACCACGTCGTCGAGTGCAACCCGCTGCTCGGCCCGCAGCTGATGGACCTGGTGAAGAAGGTCGCCGCCGGCGAGTCGGTGCCCGAGCGCATCGAGACGCAGGAGACCGAGTTCGACCAGGCGTCGGCCAAGGCCGCCCTGCCGCAGCGCCAGTACTGAGGGGTCCCGCATGCCCGCCGAAATTCTGTCCATGACCGGGATCCGCAAGGAGTTCCCCGGCGTCACCGCCCTCGACGGCGTCGACTTCCGCCTCTTCCCGGGCGAGGTCCACGCGCTGATGGGGGAGAACGGTGCCGGCAAGTCCACCCTGATCAAGGTGCTGACCGGGGTCTACGGAGTGGACGCGGGCACGATCACCCTCGCCGGGACCGCCGCCGCCTTCGGCGGTCCCGGCGAGGCGCAACGGGCCGGCATCAGCACGGTCTACCAGGAGGTCAACCTCTGCCCGAACCTGTCCGTGGCGGAGAACGTCTGCCTCGGCCGGGAACCCCGCCGCTTCGGCCGCATCCAGTGGGGCCCGATGCGGCGGCGGGCCGAGGAGCTCCTCGCCCGGCTGGACGTCCACGTGGACGTCTCGGCCGAGCTGAGCACGTGTTCGATCGCGGTGCAGCAGCTGGTCGCGATCGCCCGCGCGCTCGACGTCGACGCGCGGGTGCTGGTCCTCGACGAGCCGACGTCCAGTTTGGACACCGGTGAGGTCGAGCGGCTGCTGACGGTCGTCCGGTCCCTGCGCGAGCAGGGCCTGGCGATCCTGTTCGTCTCCCACTTCATCGACCAGGTCTTCGCCGTCGCCGACCGGATGACCGTGCTGCGCAACGGAAAGCTGATCGGCGAGTACCGCACCGCGGACATCACGCCGGTCGACCTGGTGACGAAGATGATCGGCAAGGAGCTGCGGGTCCTGGAGAAGCTCGAGGAGTCCGGGCCGACCCGGGCCGAGGTCGCCGGCGCGCCGGTGCTCCTGTCCGCCGAGGACCTCGGCCGCAAGGGCGGTGTCGAGCCGTTCAGCCTCGACATCCACGCCGGCGAGGTCGTCGGGCTGGCCGGGCTGCTCGGTTCCGGGCGCACCGAGCTCGCCCGCCTGCTCTTCGGCGCCGACCACGCCGACAGCGGATCCGTCCGCGTCGACGGCGAGGCCACGAACCTGCGCACCCCGCGCGCCGGGCTCGACCACCGGATCGCGTTCTGCTCGGAGAACCGCAAGACCGAAGGCCTGGTCGAAGAGCTGACCGTCCGGGAGAACATCGTCCTCGCGCTCCAGGCCTCCCGCGGCTGGGCGCGGCCGCTGTCCCGCCGCCGCCAGGACGAGATCGCGCAGAAGTACATCAAGACGCTCGACATCCGTCCCGCCGACCCCGAGGCGTTGGTCGGCAACCTCTCCGGCGGCAACCAGCAGAAGGTGCTGCTGGCCCGCTGGCTCATCACCGAACCGCGGCTGCTCATCCTCGACGAGCCGACCCGCGGCATCGACATCGGCGCCAAGACGGAGATCCAGCGGCTGGTCACCCAGCTCTCGGCCGACGGGATGGCCGTCGTGTACATCTCCGCGGAGCTGGAGGAGGTGCTCCGGCTCAGCCACCGCGTCGTGGTGCTGCGCGACCGGAAGGTGGTGGCGCAACGGGAGAACCAGGGGCTCACCGCGGACGACGTCATGGCCACGATGGCCGAAGGGGTGCAGGCATGACCGGCTTGACGAAGAAGCGGCTCTTCTGGCCCGTGGTGGCGTTGCTGGTGCTGTTGCTGGGCGACCTCATCGCGAGCCCGTCGTTCTTCAAGATCGAACTGCGCGACGGTCACCTCTACGGGAACCTCGTCGACATCCTGAAGAACGGCGCCCCGCTGATCCTCATCGCGATCGGCATGACGCTCGTCATCGCCACCCGCGGCATCGACCTCTCGGTCGGCGCGGTCGTCGCGATCAGCGGATCGCTGGCCTGTCTGTGGATCGCCGACCACCCCGACGGCGTGGGTGCCACGCTCGTCGCGGTCGGGCTGGCGCTGGGCCTGTCGCTGGTGCTCGGCGTGTGGAACGGCTGGCTCGTCGCCGCGCTGGGCATCCAGCCGATCATCGCCACGCTCATCCTCATGGTCGCCGGCCGCGGGATCGCGCAGCTGATCTCCGGCGGCCAGATCATCACGATCAACTCCGCGCCCTACGAGTGGATTGGCAGCGGGTTCGTGCTGACCCTGCCGAGCGCGATCCTCATCGCCCTGGCCGTGTTCGTGCTCGCTTCGCTGCTGGTCCGCCGCTCCGCGCTCGGCCTGCTCGTCGAGGCCGTCGGCGGCAACCCCGAGGCCAGCCGGCTGGCGGGTCTCCGGTCGGCCCGGCTGACCTGGCTCGTCTACGTCTTCTGCGCGCTGTGCGCCGGCATCGCCGGGCTGATGATCAGCGCGAACGTGCACAGCGCCGACGCCAACCACGCCGGGCTGTTCATCGAACTGGACGCGATCCTCGCCGTCGTCGTCGGCGGCACGCAGCTGACCGGCGGCCGGTTCTCCATCGGCGGCGCGGTGATCGGCGCGCTGCTCATCCAGACGCTGACCACCACCGTCTACGCCCTCGGCATCCCGCCCGAGGCGATCATGCTCTTCAAGGCCGTCGTCGTGCTGGCGGTGTGCCTGCTGCAGTCGCCCGCGTTCCGCCGCAAGCTCCGGCGCCGCCGGACACCCCCGGCCGGGCAGCCGGCGCCGGAGTCCGCTCCCGAGAAGGTCGAGGTCACGGCATGACCACCCTGGACCGCATCCGCGGGTACCGGCCGCGGCAACGGCACCTGCCGATCCTCGCGACGATGGCGCTGCTCATCGGGGCGTACATCTTCGGCGCGTCCAGCTACGACGCGTTCGGATCCGGGCAGGTCGTGCTCGACCTGTTCATCAACAACGCCTTCCTGCTCGTGGTCGCGGTCGGGATGACGTTCGTGATCCTCACCGGCGGCATCGACCTCTCCGTCGGGTCGGTCGTCGCACTGTCCACAGTGGTCTCCGGCGACCTGATGCAGAAGCACGGCTGGCCCGCGTACGCGGCGATCGCGGTCGTCCTGGTCGTCGGCGCGCTGCTCGGCGCCGGGATGGGCGCGCTCATCCACTTCTTCGAGATCCAGCCGTTCATCGCCACGCTGATCGGGATGTTCTTCGCCCGCGGGCTCTGCTACACGATCAGCACCGAGGCGTACTCGATCGACAACCCGACGATCGCCACCCTCGCCCAGACGCAGATCCCGCTCGGCGGCGAGCTGCACATTTCGATCAGCGTGGTCGCCGCGCTGGTCGTCGTCGCCATCGCGGTGTACGTGCTGGCCTTCACCCGGTTCGGGCGCACGGTCTACTCGATCGGCGGCAACGCGCAGTCCGCGATGCTGATGGGCCTCAAGACGGGCCGCACGAAGATCGCGGTGTACACGATCAGCGGCTTCTGCTCGGCGCTGGGCGGGCTGCTTCTCGTGCTGTACAAGTCTTCCGGCGACCCGCTCAACGGCGTCGGGCTCGAGCTGACCGCGATCGCCGCGGTCGTCATCGGCGGCACCATCCTCACCGGCGGTTCCGGCTACGTGCTGGGCACCGTGCTCGGGATCATGGTGCTGGGCATCATCCAGACGCTGATCACCTTCGACGGCACCCTCAACTCCTGGTGGACCTCGATCATCACCGGTGCCCTCCTGTTCGTCTTCATCGTCCTGCAGCGCCTCGTGACCCGAGGGAGCCGTCGATGATGCGGCGCATCCTGGCCGTGCTCGCGGCCCTGACCTTGTTCTCCGCCCTGCCCGCGACGGCCGGCGCGGCGGAGCCCGCCTCGGCGCTCGCCGGGCACTGGACGTTCGACGAAGGCAGCGGGACCACCGCCGCCGACAGCGCGGGGGACCACCCCGCCACCCTGAACTCCGGCGCGGGCTGGGGCCCCGGCATCCGCGGCGGCGCCCTGACGACGGACGGCGCGGGCGGGTTCGCCGACGCGGGCGCGCCCGTGCTCGACACCACCAAGAGCTTCTCCGTCAGCAGCTGGGTCAAGCTCGACAAGACCTCGGGCTACCAGACGTTCGTGAGCATCGACGGAACCCAGGTCAGCACCTTCTTCCTGCAGTTCCGCGACGACTCGCGCCGGTTCGCCTTCACCCGCCTCGCCGGGGACGCCCCGACCGACGGTGTTGTCGCGGGCGCGAACTTCGACCCCGTCGCCGGCCAGTGGTACCAGCTCACCGGGGTTTTCGACGCCGCGATGTCAACGCTGTCGTTGTACGTCGACGGCACCCGGCAGGCGACGGTCTCCGCGCCCGTCGGCTGGGCCGGCACCGGTCACCTGGTGATCGGCCGCGGCAAGTACGGCGGCAACCCGGTGGACTACGTGGACGGCACGATCGACGACGTCCGCGCGTACTCCGGTGCGCTGACCCCGTCCGACGCCGCCCGCCTCGCCATCGCCGGGCACTGGGCCCTCGACGAAGGCACCGGCACCACGGCGGCCGACGACTCCCTCGACGCGCGCACCGCGACCTTGACCGGCGGCGCGACCTGGGGCGACGGCGTAGTCGGCCCGCACGGCGTCACGCTCGACGGCACCGATGCCGCCATCGACGCCCCGGCCCCCGTGGTCGACACCGCGCAGAGCTTCTCGGTGTCCGCGTGGGTCAAGCCGACCGCGGCCTCCGGCTTCCGGACCGCGGTGAGCGTCGACGGCTCGACGATCAGCGGCTTCTACCTCCAGCGCGCCGCCGACGGCCGGTTCGCCTTCACGCGCCGGGCAGCCGACGGCGACACGGCGTCGTCCGCGGCGGTGTCGACGC
Source organism: Amycolatopsis sp. NPDC114504 (assembly GCF_055633595.1). NCBI lineage: Bacteria > Bacillati > Actinomycetota > Actinomycetes > Pseudonocardiales > Pseudonocardiaceae > Amycolatopsis > Amycolatopsis sp. NPDC114504. Next base: position 169,075 of record NZ_JBVKDU010000005.1, read on the forward strand.
TGCCCGCGCAGGCCGACCAGTGGCAGCACGTCGTCGGCGTCCACAACCGCGCGGCCGGCACGCTTTCCCTGTACGTCAACGGAACCCTGCAGCAGAGCGTCCCGTTCACCACGCCGTGGACCGCGGGCGGGCACCTGGTCATCGGGCGCGGCAAGTGGGCCGGCAGCCCGGCCGACTGGTTCGCCGGGGGAGTGGACGACGTCCGCGCGTACCCGACGCCGCTGACCGCGTCCGCCGTCGCCGCGCTCGCCGCCAGCGGCTCGTGGCACTTCGACGAAGGCACGGGTACGGTCGCACGTGACTCTTCGGCCAATGCGGCCGACGGCACCCTTCGCGGAGCGACCTGGACCGCGGGCGCCGCGGGCAAAGCCGTCCAGCTCGACGGCAAGTCCACTGTGGACCTGGGTACCTCGCCCGCGTTCGACACCGGCACCGGCTCGCTCTCCCTGGCCGCCTGGTTCCGCACCACCGCGGACGGCACCCTCGTCGACCACGGCGACGGCTACGCGCTCGGCGTGACCGGCGGCAAGCTCACCGCCCGCGTCGGCACGATCCAGGTGACGACCACCGGGGGCGGACTCGCCGACGGCAACTGGCACCACGCCGCCGTCGTCCTCGACCGTGCGTCGCAGCGGCTCACCGTCTACGCCGACGGCGACGCGGCGACGGTCATCAGCACCTGCGGCACCCCGACCGGCACGACCCTGGACGTCTCCGCCTGCCCGGCCTCCGGGACCGCGGCGGCGCCCCTGACGGTCGGCGCCGGGTTCACCGGTGCGGTCGACGAACTGGAGCTGCGCCGCTTCTCGCTCACCGCCGCCCAGATCGGCACCCTCGCTGGCGCCAACCAGCTGGCCGTCGACGCCAACGTCGTCCGCGCCAACACCCGCCCGACCACCTACGGCTCGATCCTCGAGGACATCAGCCACTCCGTCGAAGGCGGGCTGTACGCCGAGCTGGTCCGCAACCGCACCTTCAAGGAGGCCTACCAGCGCGGCAGCGGCGCAGGCGACACCCCGGTCCCGTACTGGTCGCTGCTCACCTCGGCCGGCGCGACCGGCACCTACGCGATCGACACCGCGACGCCGCTCAACACCGCCCTCGACCGCTCGCTCAAGCTGCACGCCGACGCGGTCCCGGCCGGTGGACGCGTGGCCGCCGCCAACGTCGGCTACTACGGCGTCGCCGCGAAACCGGCCACGAAGTACACCGGCAGCTTCTTCGCCAAGGGCACGTGGACCGGCGCGGTCCGCGTCAGCCTGGAGAAGCCGGACGGCACCGTGCTGGCGAGCAAGGACGTCCAGCCCGTCGGCGCGGACTGGGCGCAGCAGACGTTCAGCTTCACCACGCCGTCGACGATCACGACGTCCACCGACAACCGGATCGTCGTCTCGCTGGTGAACAAGACCAAGAAGGCCCTCGCCGGGGACGCCTGGTTCCAGCAGGTCTCGCTGTTCCCGCCGACCTTCAAGAACCACGGCGTCCGGCTCGACCTCGGGCAGAAGCTCGCCGCGATGAAGCTCGGCCTGTTCCGCGTCCCGGGCGGCAACTTCCTCGAAGGCAACACGCTCGACACGCGGTTCGCCTGGAAGAACACCATCGGCAAGCAGGAGGATCGTCCGGGCCACCAGAACACCGCGTGGGGCTACTGGTCCACCGACGGCTTCGGCATCCTCGACTACCTCAAGCTGTCCGAGGACATCGGCGCCCAGCCGCTGCTGGCGCTGTTCGCCGGCTACACGCTCAACGGCCAGCACGTCAGCCAGGCCGACTACCCGCAGTACGTCCAGGAGGCCCTCGACGAGATCGAGTACGCCATCGGCGACGCCTCCACGACGTGGGGCGCGAAGCGGGTCGCCGACGGGCACCCGGCGGCGTTCGACCTGCACTACGTCGAGGTCGGCAACGAGGACTGGTTCGACGGCTCGGGCAGCTACGCCTGGCGCTTCACCGACATGTACAACGCGATCAAGGCGAAGTACCCGCAGCTGACGGTCATCGCCACGACCGGCGGCCTTCAGGGCGGGGCCGCCTCGAGCACGTCCACCGGAGTGCGCCCGGACGCCGCGGACGACCACTACTACCAGTCGCCGCAGTGGTTCACGGACAACTCGACCCGCTACGACACCGCGGACCGCTCCGGCCCGGACATCCTCGTCGGCGAGTACGGCGCCCAGGACGGCCGGCCCACCGGCACCCTGGCCGCCGCCATCGGCGAGGCCGCGTTCCTCACCGGGCTCGAACGCAACAGCGACGTCGTCATCGGCTCGATGTACGCGCCGGTGCTGGTGCAGGAGAACCAGTCCAGCTGGCCGGTCAACCTGATCGGGTTCGACGCCGGGAGCAGCTACGGCTCGCCGTCGTACTGGGTGCAGCAGATGTTCTCCAGCACGCTCGGCAAGCAGATCGTGACCAGCCGCCTCAACCAGGGCAGCCCGCTGCGCCAGGTGGTCAACGTGACCACCAAGGGAGGGAAGAAGACCTTCACGGTCAAGCTCGTCAACCCGACCGGCCAGGTGCAGACCACGCGGCTGGCGCTCACCGGCGTCACCGCGGTCGACGGCACCGGGACGCTCACCACGCTCACCGGCGACCCGGCGGGGCGCAACAGCCTCGCCGCGCCGGCCGCCATCGTGCCGCAGACCAGGGAGATCACCGGGCTGGCGGCGACGTCGAAGCTGACGTTGCCCGCCAACTCCGTGACGACACTCGTGATGACCGGCCGTTGAGCCGTACCGGAAAGGAACCAGAAGTGTCAGCAGACCCTCTCGTCGTGGGCGTCGACTTCGGCACGCTCTCGGGGCGTGCGGTGGTCGTGCGCGTGGCCGACGGCGCCGAGCTGGGCAGCGCGGTCTTCGAGTACCCGCACGGTGTGCTCGACGAGACGCTGCCCGCGTCCGGCCGCGCGCTGCCACCGGACTGGGCGCTGCAGGTGCCCGTGGACTACGTCGGCGTGCTCCGCACCGCCGTCCCCGCCGCGCTCGCCGATGCGGGGGCGGACCCGGCAGCCGTCGTGGGCATCGCGACCGACTTCACCGCGTGCACCATGGTCCCGACGACCGCCGACGGCACGCCGCTGTGCGAGCTGCCCGAGTTCGAAGCCGAGCCGCACGCCTACGTCAAGCTGTGGAAGCACCACTCGGCCCAGCCGCAGGCCGTCCGGATCAACGAGCTGGCCCGCGCCCGCGGCGAGAAGTGGCTGCCGCGCTACGGCGGCCTGATCTCGTCGGAGTGGGAGTTCGCCAAGGGCCTCGAGCTGTTCGAAGAGGCCCCGGACGTCTACGCCGCGATGCGGCACTGGGTCGAGGCGGCCGACTGGATCGTCTGGCAGCTGACCGGGGTGTACGTCCGCAACGCGTGCACGGCCGGGTACAAGGGCATCCTGCAGGACGGCCAGTACCCGAGCCGCGACTTCCTGCACGAGCTGGCGCCGGGCTTCGAGTCCTTCGTCGCCGACAAGCTGGAACACCCCTTGGGCCAGCTGGGTTCCCGCGCGGGTTCGCTGTCCGCCGAAGCCGCGGAATGGACCGGGCTGCCCGAAGGCATCGCGGTCGCCGTCGGCAACGTCGACGCCCACGTCACCGCACCCGCCGCGAACGCCGTCGAGCCCGGGCAGATGGTGGCGATCATGGGCACCTCGACGTGCCATGTGATGAACGGCGCCGAGCTGCACGAGGTCCCCGGCATGTGCGGGGTCGTCGATGGCGGGATCGTCGCCGGGCTGTGGGGCTACGAAGCCGGGCAGAGCGGCGTCGGCGACATCTTCGGCTGGTTCGCCGAGCACTTCGCCCACGACAGCCACGAGGAGCTCACCCGGCTCGCCGCCCAGCAGGAGATCGGTGAACACGGGCTCGTCGCGCTGGACTGGCACAGCGGCAACCGGTCGGTGCTGGTCGACCACGAGCTGTCCGGCGTCATCGTCGGGCAAACCCTCGCGACCCGCGCCGAAGACGTCTACCGCGCGCTGCTGGAGGCCACCGCGTTCGGCACCCGGAAGATCATCGAAACGTTCAACGCCGCCGGCGTCCCGGTCACCGAGCTGATCATCGCGGGCGGCCTGGTCAAGAACGCGCTGCTCATGCAGATCTACGCCGACGTCACGAACCTCCCGCTGTCGGTCATCGGCTCCGACCAGGGACCGGCGCTCGGCTCGGCCATCCACGCGGCCGTCGCCGCCGGGGCCCACCCGGACATCCGGGCGGCCGCCGCCGCGATGGGCTCGGTCCGGCGCGCGGTCTACCAGCCGGTGCCCGCGCACGTCGTCGCCTACGACGAGCTGTACGCCGAATACACGACGTTGCACGACTATTTCGGCCGTGGCGCCAACGATGTCATGCACCGGCTCGCGGCCCGCCGCCGAGCCGTGGCGAAAGGACGGTCCTGATGTCGCTGACCGGTGAAGTCCTCGACACCGTCGCGGAGCTGCGGGAGACCGTGGCGAACCTGCACGGTGAGCTGACCCGCAACGCGCTGGTCATCTGGACCGCGGGCAACGTCTCGGCCCGGGTGCCCGGGCGCGAGCTGATGGTGATCAAGCCGTCGGGGGTGTCCTACGACGACCTGTCCGCCGACACCATGGTGGTCACCGACCTGCACGGGGAGCTGGTGCACGGCGAGCTCGCGCCGTCGTCGGACACCGCCGCGCACGCCTACGTCTACCGGCACCTGCCCGAGATCGGCGGGGTCGTGCACACGCACTCGACGTACGCCACGGCGTGGGCCGCCCGCGGCGAGCCGATCCCGTGCGTGCTGACTATGATCGCCGACGAGTTCGGCGGCGAGATCCCGGTCGGGCCGTTCGCCCTGATCGGCGACGACTCCATCGGCCGCGGCATCGTCGAAACGCTGCGCACCAGCCGGTCCAAGGCCGTGCTGATGCGCAACCACGGCCCGTTCACCGTCGGCCGGACCGCCCGCGACGCGGTCAAGGCCGCGGTGATGGTCGAGGACGTCGCCCGCACCGTGCACAAGGCCTTCGAGCTCGGCAGGCCCGCACCCCTCCCACCCGAGGACGTCGACCGGCTCTACGCCCGGTACCAGAACGTCTACGGCCAGCACTGAACCGCTTCCAGGAGAAACGATGACCCGCGCGTCGAAACCCCAGCTCTGGTTCCTCACCGGGAGCCAGGCCCTCTACGGCGAGGAGACCCTCGAACAGGTCGCCGGCCAGTCCCTGCGCATCCAGCAGCTCCTGGCCGCCGCCGGCGGGCTCCCGGCCGAGATCGTCGGCAAGCCGGTGCTGACCGAGGCTTCGTCGATCCGGCGGGTCCTGCAGGAAGCCAACGCCGACGCCGCCTGCGTCGGTGTCATCGCGTGGATGCACACCTTCTCGCCCGCGAAGATGTGGATCACCGGGCTGGACGCGCTGCGCAAGCCGCTGCTGCACCTGCACACCCAGCTCAACGAAGCCCTGCCGTGGTCGACCATCGACATGGACTTCATGAACCTCAACCAGGCCGCGCACGGCGACCGCGAGTTCGGGTTCATCCAGACCCGCCTCGGCGTGCCGCGCAAGACGGTCGCCGGGCACGTCTCCGACCCGGTCGTCGTCGCGCGGATCGACGCGTGGGCGCGGGCCGCGATCGGCGCCGACCACCTGCGCAACCTCCGGCTGGCCCGGTTCGGCGACAACATGCGCGACGTCGCCGTCACCGAGGGGGACAAGGTCGAGGCCGAGCTGCGGTTCGGCGTCTCGGTCAACACCTACGGCGTCAACGACCTGGTCGAACTGGTCGATCAGGTGTCTGATGTAGATGGTCTGGTGGCCCAGTACGAGCAGGATTACAACGTTGTCGCGGAGCTGGGCGCCGGGGGAGCGCGGCACGACTCGCTGCGGTACGCGGCCCGGATCGAAGCCGGGATGCGGAAGTTCCTGACCGACGGCGGGTTCGGCGCGTTCACCACGAACTTCGAGGACCTCGGCGGCCTGCGCCAGCTGCCCGGCCTCGCCGTGCAGCGGCTGATGGCCGACGGCTACGGCTTCGGCGGCGAGGGCGACTGGAAGACCTCCGCGCTGCTCGCCGCGGTCAAGGCGATGGGCGTCGGTGTCGACTGGGGCACCTCGTTCATGGAGGACTACACCTACCACTTCGGGCCGGGCACGCCGAAGATCCTCGGCGCGCACATGCTGGAGGTCTGCCCGAGCATCGCCGCCGCGAAGCCGTCCTGCGAGATCCACCCGCTGGGTATCGGCGGCCGCGAAGACCCGGTCCGGCTCGTGTTCGACGCCCAGCCGGGCCCCGGGGTCACCCTCGGCCTGGTCGACCTCGGCGACCGGTTCCGGCTCGTCGCCAACGAGATCGAGGTCGTCGTACCCGACGAACCGCTGCCCAACCTGCCCGTCGCGCGGGCGGTGTGGGAGCCGGCGCCGTCGCTGTCGACGTCGGCCGAGTCGTGGATCACCGCGGGCGGCCCGCACCACACCGTGCTCACCCAGGCAGTGGGCACCGAAACCCTTCGCGACTTCGCGAACCTGCTCGGCGTCGAGCTGCTGGTGATCGACAAGGACACCACGCCGCACGGCTTCGCCGACCGCATCCGCTGGAACCAGGCGTACCACCGCCTGGCCGTCGGTTTCTGACACAGGCTTCTGAGAAAGGAAGAAGGAACAATGAAGTTCACCAGAACACTCGCGGGGATCGCCGCCGCGGGACTCGTGCTGACGCTGTCCGCGTGCGGCTCGAGCCAGAAGACCGCCGACCAGACGGCGGCTCCCGGCGCCGCGAGCGCGGCGGGCGGCCTGGTCGGCGTCACCATGCCGACGAAGTCGTCGGAACGCTGGATCCACGACGGCGACAACATCAAGTCGGCGCTGGAGAAGCTCGGCTACAAGGTCGACCTGCAGTACGCCGAGAACGACATCCCGACGCAGGTCAACCAGATTGAGAACCAGATCACCAAGGGCGCGAAGCTCCTGGTCATCGCGTCGATCGACGGCACCGCCATCACCACCCAGCTGCAGGAGGCGGCGGACAAGAAGATCCCGGTCATCGCCTACGACCGGCTGATCCGCAACTCGCCCAACGTCGACTACTACGCCACCTTCGACAACTTCAAGGTCGGCGTCGAGCAGGCGAACTCGCTGGTCAAGGGCCTCGGTGACGGCCCGGGACCGTTCAACATCGAGCTGTTCGCCGGGTCGCCGGACGACAACAACGCCACGTTCTTCTTCAACGGCGCGATGTCCGTCCTCAAGCCGCTGATGGACAGCGGCAAGCTGGTCGTCAAGAGCGGGCAGACCGACTTCGCCCGCGCGGCCATCCTGCGCTGGGACCCGGCCACCGCGCAGCGGCGCATGGAGGACCTGCTCACCAAGACCTACACCGGCGGCGCGAAGGTCGCGGGCGTGCTTTCGCCGTACGACGGCCTGTCGATCGGCATCCTCTCGGCGCTGAAGAGCAACGGCTACGGCACCGCCGGCCAGCCGTACGCGATCGTCACCGGGCAGGACGCCGAGGTCGCCTCGGTCAAGTCCATCATCGCCGGTGAGCAGTACTCGACGATCTTCAAGGACACCCGCATCCTCGCCGACACCACGGTGAAGATGGCCGACGCGGTGCTCAAGGGCGGCAAGCCCGACGTCAACAACACCAAGGACTACGACAACGGCAAGAAGGTCGTCCCCTCGTACCTGCTGCAGCCGGTCACCGTGGACAAGGCCAACTACCAGAAGGAACTGGTCGACTCGGGCTACTACACGGCAGGTCAGCTGAAATGACCGAACTGCTCGGCATGCGCGGGATCACCAAGACCTTTCCCGGGGTGAAGGCGCTGTCGGACGTCACGCTGTCGGTGAACAGCGGCGAGATCCACGCGATCTGCGGCGAGAACGGCGCCGGGAAGTCCACCTTGATGAAGGTGCTTTCCGGCGTCTACCCGCACGGGACGTACGACGGTGAAATCCACTTCGACGGGCAGCGGTGCGAGTTCGGTTCGGTGCGCGACAGCGAGCGGCGCGGAATCGTGATCATCCACCAGGAGCTCGCGCTGTGCGGGCAGCTTTCCATCGCCGAGAACATCTTCCTCGGCAACGAACGCGACAAGCGGGGCTGGATCGACTGGAACCGGACCAACCACGAGGCCGGCGCGCTGCTGCAGCGCGTCGGCCTCGCCGAAAACCCGACCAGGGCGGTGCAGGAGATCGGGGTCGGCAAGCAGCAGCTCGTCGAGATCGCGAAGGCGCTGTCCAAGGACGTCAAGCTCCTCATCCTCGACGAGCCGACCGCGGCGCTCAACGACGACGACTCGGCGCACCTGCTCGACCTGCTGCGCGGGCTGCGCGACGAAGGCGTCACGTGCGTGATCATCTCGCACAAGCTCGGCGAGGTGACCGCGATCGCCGACACCGTCACGATCCTGCGTGACGGCAAGACGATCGAAACGCTCGACGCCGAAGGGCTGACGGAGGAGCGCATCATCACCGGCATGGTCGGGCGCGACCTCGAGCACCGGTTCCCGCCCCGGGAACCCGACATCGGTGAGGAGGTGCTGCGGATCGAGGACTGGACGGTCTACAGCCCCAACCAGGCCGACTGGCTCGTGGTCGACCACGCCAACCTCACCCTGCGGCGCGGCGAGATCGTCGGGCTCGCCGGGCTGATGGGCGCGGGCCGCACCGAGCTCGCGATGAGCGTGTTCGGCCGGTCCTACGGCAAGAACATCTCCGGCCGGATCCTCAAGCACGGCGAGGAGATCGACGTCCGCTCGGTGCGCGACGCCGTCCGCCACGGCATCGCGTACGCCACCGAAGACCGCAAGCGCTACGGCCTCAACCTGATCGAGGACATCCAGCGCAACGTGTCCGCGGCCGGGCTCGGCAAGCTCGCCAAGCGCGGCTGGGTCGACGAGCACGCCGAGCACGACACGGCCGTCGGGTTCCGCCGGAACCTCTCGATCAAGGCGCCGTCCGTGCGCAGCGTGACCGGGAAGCTCTCCGGCGGCAACCAGCAGAAGGTCGTGCTGGCCAAGTGGATCTTCACCGACCCGGACGTGCTGATCCTCGACGAGCCGACCCGCGGCATCGACGTCGGCGCGAAGTTCGAGATCTACACGATCATCAACGAGCTGGCCGCGCAGGGGAAGGCCGTGCTGGTCATCTCCTCCGAGCTGCCGGAGCTGCTCGGGCTCTGCGACCGGATCTACGCGCTGTCGGCGGGCCGGATCACCGGCGAGGCGACCCGCGAACAAGCCACCCAGGAACTGCTGATGCAGTACATGACCAAGGAACGGCAATGACCACGACCGAAGCGCGGCCCGCCGCGCCCCCGGCCGAGCGCTCGGCCCGGCGGATCTCGATCAACCCGCGCCAGAGCGGCATCTACGTAGCGTTCGCGTTGATCGTGGTGCTGTTCGAGGTGCTCACCGGCGGCGCGCTGCTGGAACCGCAGAACATCTCCAACATCATCGTGCAGAACTCCTACGTGCTGATCCTCGCGATCGGGATGATCCTGGTGATCATCTCGGGGCACATCGACCTGTCCGCCGGGTCGGTGGTGGCGATGACCGGCGCGGTGTCGGCGGTGCTGATGGTGAACTGGCACCTGCCGTGGTTCCTGGCGGTGCTGATCACCCTCGTCGTCGGCGCGGTGATCGGTGCCTGGCAGGGGTACTGGGTCGCGTACTTCGGGATCCCGGCGTTCATCGTGACGCTGGCGGGGATGCTCGCGTTCCGCGCGCTGACCCTGACGGTGCTGGGAAACCAGGGCATCGGCCCGTTCCCGGACGCGATCCGCACCCTGTCCAACGGCTTCACCGACGGCTACCTCGGCAACATCGGCCTCGGGCCGTTGGGCGGCGCCGACCTGGTGTCGCTGCTGGCCGGCGTCGTCGCGGTGGCCGGCATCGCGTTCACCCAGTGGCGCAAGCGCTCGGCGCGGCTGGGCTACGGCCAGGACGTCGACCCGTTCCCGGTGTTCGTGCTCAAGATCGTCGGGATCGCGGTGCTGGTGCTCGCCCTGGTGGTGCAGCTGGCGCGGTTCAAGAACCTGCCGTGGGTGCTGATCCTGCTGGCGGTGCTGGTGCTCGGCTACTCGCTGGTGGCGGGGAAGTCGGTGTTCGGCCGGCACATCTACGCCGTGGGTGGCAACCTGCAGGCCGCGACGCTGTCCGGCGTCAAGGTCAAGTCGGTGACGTTCTGGATCTTCGTCAACATGGGCGTGCTGGCGGCCCTGGCGGGGATCATCTTCGCGGGCCGGTTGAACCAGGCGGGCCCGACGGCGGGCGTCAACTTCGAGCTGGACGCGATCGCGGCGGCGTTCATCGGCGGCGCGGCGGTCCAGGGCGGCGTCGGCAAGGTGGTCGGCGCGATCACCGGCGGCTTGATCATGGCGGTGATCAACAACGGGATGTCCCTGATCGGCGCCCCGAGCGAGCGGGTGATGCTGGTGAAGGGCGTCGTCCTGCTGGCGGCGGTGGCGTACGACATCTGGACGAAACGCCGCGCGGCTTCCTGAGTTGTCCGTCGAAAAGGGGCTTTCCGCCATTGCGGGGAAAGCCCCTTTTCGAAGTTCTCGAAGTGCTTGACCGGGCGGTAACGGGACGTCCATAGTGCTGGTGAATCCCTCACCAGTGGAGGACCCATCCCATGCACAAAGCCGTGCGTTCCCTCGTGGTTTCCTTGACTGTGGCCGCTTCCGTGGCCACCTCGGCCGGTGTCGCAACGGCGGCGACGTGGTCGTCCACGGACAAATGGGCGACCTGGTCCAACGGCGGGTACACCGTCCGCAACGACGTCTGGGGCAGTGGCGCCGGACCCCAGACGATCTGGGCGAATTCTTATTCCAACTGGGGTGTCTGGTCGGATCAGCCGAACACCGGCGGGGTGAAGTCGTACCCGCATTCGGCGAAGAACGTCGGCAAGAAGCTCAGCGCGTTGAGCCGCGTGTCCAGCAGTTTCACCGTCACCCGTCCGGGCAGCGGTGCCTACGAGACGGCGTACGACATCTGGGCGGACAACAACGCCTACGAAACCATGCTGTGGATGAACAAGCAGGGCGCGGTCGGCCCGCTCGGCACCAAGCAGACGACGGCGACGGTCGGCGGCCACACCTGGGACGTCTACAAAGGATCGAACGGCTCCAACGCGGTCTTCTCGTTCGTGCGCACCTCGAACACCAACGCGGGCACGGTCGATGTCCTGGCCGTGCTGAACTGGATCCGTGCCCGCGGGTGGTTCGGGGACGTGACGCTCGGCGAAGTCCAGTTCGGCTTCGAGATCACCTCGTCCGCCGGTGGACTGGACTTCGCCGCGAACAGCTATTCGGTCACCACGTCCTGACCTACTGGTTGCAGCGCTTGCCGGTGTTGATGCAGTTGACCGCCTGGTTCATCAGCCGCTGGCCCATGACGTTGGCGAAGTCGTCGTGGTCCGACCGCGGGTTGTGGCTCTCCTGCGGGAACGCGTCCACTTTGTACTGGCCCTTGACCTGGATGTCGTGCGGGATGTCGTAGACCAGCTTGATCACCAGCTGCGGCACGTTCTTGAACCCCTGCGGGCACTTGCCCTGCTGGTCGGCGAACACGATGTGCGTGCGGTGGTTGGCGCTGTCGATGTTCTTGCCGTCCCAGCAGTTCGGGAAGGCGTGGATGCGCTCGACCCGGCTGTTCTGCGGGCAGATCGGGTAGTGGTCGGTCAGCCGGTCTTCGAAGCCCGTGCAGGTCCAGCTGGGCCGGGCGTTCGCCGGGCCGTTGGTGCTCTGCTTGGCGTCGCCGTAGAGGATGCGGAGGAACTGCGGCATCGCGACGACCTTGTTCGCGCCGCCGCTGGTGAACGTGATCGTCGCCGAGCGGACGCGCTGGATCTCGCCGTCGTTGCCGGCCACTTCGTTCTGGTCGTTGACGCCGGGCAGCTCGGCGGGCTGGCCGGTGCTGTTCTGGCCGCCGTTGTCGAGCCCGCCCTGGCCGTTCTGCTTGAGCACGCATGCCGCGAGCCCGCCCAGGTTCGTCGGCTTCGCCGCCCGGCGGCCGATGGCGATGGCGATGCGGTCGATCGTCGCGGCGCGCTTGTCCTTCAGCGGTCCCACGACGGCGTTCTGGATGTCCTGCGGGGTCTTCAGGTCGCCCTTGGCGATCCGGGCGTTGGCCTCGTCGATCTGCTTGTCGAGCAGGTCGAGGTTGCGGTTCACCTCGTCCATGGCCTGGTCGGGGACGTCGGGGAGCTTGCTCGCGACGTCCGGGCAGTCGACCTGGCTGCTGGCCTTGTCGTTCGCGCTTCCGGCGCGGTCGGGCTGCGTGGCGGGCGGGTTCGCGGCCTCTTCTTCGCCGGTGTCGATGCGCACGACGGGCCAGAAGTACGCGGACTTGTCGCCGTTCTTGCAGGTGGTCCCGGCCTTCGAAAGGCTCTTGTTGTTCGAGTCGGCGTTGGTGGAGAGGTTGCCGACGTAGTCGTGCAGGTGCTGGGCGCCGTTCTTGATGCCGGGCTGGGCGATGAAGTTGTCGGGGTTGAAGTGCTGGTTTTCGTTGCGCCCGCAGTTCACCGTGAACGTGCCGCGCGCGCCCTTCTGCTGCAACGCTTTGTTCACGTTAACACCGGCGGGAACCTTCGCGATGTCGAGGAAGAACGACGCGTCCGCGGGGTCGGCGCTGGCTTCGCCGGTGCGTCCGGCCGTGGTCGCGACGACGATGCCGCCGACCGCGAGCGCCAGTGCGAGACCGCCGGTCGCGATCTTGGTGCGGCGGGAGATGCGATGTCTGCCCGTGACGGGGGATGTTTTCCGGGGCATGGTCACCTTCTTCGGTTTTCCGGGCGCGACGGAGTCGAACTGCGTGCCCGGTGGGGAGACGCGCGGAACCCGGGGGAGTGCCCCGCGTCCGGTGGCACTGGTTCCGGCACTGGCAGAAACGGACGCGAGCGCCGGCCGGTTCACCGCCGTTATCGTTTCGTTATTTATGGAAAGTGAAGGAAGTTCACGTCTGCGGGTGTGATCGTTAACATCGGCGGCATGCCCGTGGACGACGCAGGTCCCCTCCGCTCACCGGTCCGGCGGGGCACGCTCGGCGTGATCGCCTCGGGAACTGCGGCGTCGGGGCCGGTCCTGAACGGCTTGCGTGTCGCCGCGCGCGAGCACGGGTACGTCCTCGTCGTCTTCGGCGTGCCGGGGCGCGGCCGGGCCGCGGTGCCCGCCGCCGTGGCCGGCCTGCTGCTGCAGGGTGTGTCGGGGATCGTGGTGCTCGACCCGCACCTCGCCGCCGACCTGCCCCCGGTCAACGGCGTACCGCTGGTGCCGGCGGCGTCGGCCGACCAGTACGAAGGCGCCCGAAGGGCCACCGAGCACCTGCTGGACCTCGGCCACCCGACGGTCTGGCACCTCGGCGGCCCCGAAGACGGCCCGATCGCCCGCGCCCGCGAGCGCGGCTGGCGCGAAACCCTCGAGCACCGCGGCGTGGAGGTCCCGCCGGTGGTCCGCGGCGACTGGTCCGCCCGGTCCGGCTACCGCGCCGGTCAGTCCCTGGCGGTCGAACCGGGAGTGGGCGCGGTGTTCTCGGCCAACGACCACATGGCGCTGGGCCTGCTGTCGGCGTTCACGGAGGCAGGAATGCGAGTCCCGCGCGACGCGCACGTGGTCGGCTTCGACGACGTCCCGGAAGCGGCCTACTTCGAGCCCCCGCTGACAACGGTCCGCCAGGACTTCGTGGCGGCGGGCCGCCAGACGGTCGCGGCGCTCGCGGCCCGCATCGACGGGGTCGCGACGCCGGTGCGGGAGGTGGTGGTGGCGGAGTTGGTGGTGCGGGAGAGCAGCCGCTGTTTGCGGGCGGGTTAGTGCGTGCGGAGGTCGCGGAGGTCGCGGATGTGGTCGGCGCGGACGAGGCCCGTGCGGTCCGATGTGGACATCGTGCGGCGCGGGTCGTTCAGCAGCTCGCGTTCCTCGCCATCGATGGTGCGGAAAAGCAGCCGCTGCCTGCGCGCGGGCTGAGCCGCACGGAGGCAGCGGCGCGCGTCACCGGGTGAGTGGCAGTGCTGCCATCCCGCGCAGTGCCGGGTTCCGTCGCCGCTGCGCCGGGCCACCGAGCCGCAAGCTCGGGAAGCGCTTCCCGAGTTGTTCGAGCAGGACGGTCATCTCGAGCCGGGCCACGGCCGCGCCGAGGCACAGGTGCAGGCCGTGGCCGAAGAACAGCCCTCGGCCGGCGTCGCGCGTGATGTCGAACCGGTCCGGGTCCGGGAACCGCGCGGGGTCCCGGTTCGCCGCGCCGTTGAGCACGACGACCAGCTCCCCGGTCGCGACTCGCGCGCCGTCGAGCGTGGCCGGGCGCGCGGCCGCGCGCTGGCTCATCTGGGCCGCGCCGTCCCACCGCAGGATCTCCTCGGCCGCCCCGGCCGCCAGCCCGGGATCGCCCGCGAGCAGGGCGAACTGATCCGGATGGGTCAGGAGGGCGTGGATCCCGTTGCCCAGTGCGCCGGCGGTGGTCTCGTACCCGCCGCCGAACAACACGACGAGCGAATTGAGCACGTCCTCGACCGGCATCGGTTCCGCGTCGGCGGCGGGGCGCGTCAGCAGCGCGGACGTCAGGTCGTCACCCGGATCCGCCCGCCGCAGCGCGATGAGCTCCGAGAAGTAGGCGCGGAACTCGACGGCGGCCGCGTCGACCTCGGCGCGCAGGTCCGCCGGCATCGCCGGGTCGACCTGCTTGCCGATCAGGTCGGTGACGCCGCGGAGCCGGTCGTGGTCGGCTTCCGGCACGCCGACCAGTCCGCCGATCACCGCCATCCCGAGCGGATAGAGCACGGTGCCGACGAACTCCGCGGCGCTGCCGTCCGCCGTGGCGTCGGCGAACCGGTCCAGCACCCGGTCGACCGCCCGGCGGACCGTGGGCTCCAGTTCCTGCACGCGCCGGACGGTGAAGTCCCGCATGAGCAACCGGCGCTCGCGCGTGTGGTCCGGCGGGTTCTTCCACGGCAGGAGCGCGGCCAGCAGTGCCATGGCCGGGTTGTCGCGCCAGCCCGGCGTGTGCCGGTCGCGCCACCGCGCGTCCAGCACGAGGAAGGTTTCGCCGTCGGCGAGCACCGCCTGGCAGTCGGCGAACCGGCTGAGCACCCAGCCGCCGAAGACTTCGCTGCGGAAGATCGGCGTTTCTTCGCGGAGCTTCGCGTAGATCGGGTACGGGTCGGCGAGCCCGGCCGGGGCGGACAGGGACAGCAAGGCTTCGTCGGCGGCTGCGGACATGGTGCTCCCTCCAGTGGCGAACCGGTTCCCGAAGTCTTCTCCTGGCTCCCGCGCCGGGGCAGGGGTGCGGACCCCGCTTCACCCGGATGGCAGGCCGAGCCGCGTCAGAGCGTGACGCGGTCGCCGAGGTCGCGGATGTGGTCGGCGTTGCCGCAGCCGAGGTCCAGCTGGCGGCGGCGCTCCGCCACGAACGCGCGGCCCAGGCCCGTGCGGTCCGATGTGGACATAGTGCGGCGCAGGTCGTTGAGCAGCTCGCGTTCCTCGCCGCGGACGTGCGCGTCCACGACGTTCTCCAAGCGCAGCAACGCCTTCTCAAAGTCCTCGGCCTCGAGGACCGCCAGGAGGTCGTCGGCGAAGGGGGTGCCCGGTGCGGAAGGGCGGACGATCCGCTCGGTCGCCGTCGCGTGGGCCACCAGCAGAGCCGCCAGCTCCGCGACCAGGGCCGGGCGGTCGGCCTCGGTGTTGCGCAGGTCCCGGAACAGCTGCTCGAACCGGCGGTGGTCGGCCAGCAGGACCTCGACCAGGTCCGAGCCCGGCGGGGCCGCGGCCGGGCCGGGACGCATCCAGCCGAACGTCAGCTCCACCGCCTGGCGCCAGTGCGCGTACTCGGAGTCGCGGCGGGCCGGGTCCATCGCCGGCAGCCACTGCCCGGCTCGGTGCCAGTTGCGCCGCAGTCCCTCCAGGTCCGGCCAGTACCCGACCGACAGCCCCGCCGCGTACGCCGCGCCCAGCGACACCGTCTCCGCCACCATCGGGCGGACCACCGGCACGTCGAGGACGTCCGCGATGCACTGCATCAGCAGGTTGTCCGCGGTCATCCCGCCGTCCACCTTCAACGTCGTCAGCGCCAGCCCGGAGTCGGCGTTCATCGCGTCGACGACCTCGCGCGTCTGCCAGCCGGTCGCCTCCAGCACCGCCCGCGCCAGGTGGCCCTTCGTGATGTACGACGTCAGCCCGGCGATCACCCCGCGGGCCTCGCTGTGCCAGTGCGGCGCGAACAGCCCGGAGAACGCGGGCACGATGTAGCAGCCGCCGTTGTCCTCGACCGTCCGCGCCAGCGTCTCGATCTCCGGTGCGCTGCCGATCAGCTCGAGGCCGTCGCGGAACCACTGCACCAGCGACCCGGTGACCGCGATCGACCCTTCGAGGGCGTACACCGCCGGCTCGTCGCCGATCTTGAAGCCGACCGTGGTGAGCATGCCGTGGGTGGACAGCACCGGCGTCGACCCGGTGTTGAGCAGCAGGAAGCTGCCGGTGCCGTACGTGCACTTCGCCTCGCCGGGCGCGAAGCACGTCTGGCCGAACAGCGCCGCCTGCTGGTCGCCGAGCGCCGCCGCGATCCGGATGCCGGGGACCACGCGGGACGTCGTGCCGTAGACCTCGGTCGACGAGCGGATCTCCGGCAGCATCGCGCGCGGGACGTCGAAGAACTCCAGCAGCTCGTCGTCCCAGTTGAGTGTGCGCAGGTTCATCAGCATGGTGCGCGAGGCGTTGGTGACGTCGGTGATGTGCACGCCGCCCTCGGCGCCGCCGGTGAGGTTCCAGATGAGCCAGCTCTCGATGGTGCCGAAGAGGACGTCGCCGCGCTCGGCGCGCTCGCGCAGGCCGGGTGTGCGTTCGAGCAGCCAGCGGACGCGCGGCGCGGAGAAGTACGTCGCGAGGGGTAGGCCGCACAGCTGCCGGACGCGGTCGGCGCCCGGTTCGCGGGCCAGCTGCTCGAGCATGGCGTCGGTGCGGGTGTCCTGCCAGACGATCGCCCGCCCGATCGGGTTGCCGGTGTGCCGGTCCCACAGGACGGTGGTCTCGCGCTGGTTGGCGATCCCGAGCCCGACGACCTGCTCCGCGGTGGCACCGGCGTCGGCCAGGGCCTGCGGCACGATCCGGGAGAGGTTCCGCCAGATCTCGACGGCGTCGTGCTCGACCCAGCCGGGCCGGGGGAAGTGCTGCTGGTGCTCCCGCTGCACGACCGACACGAGCCGGCCGCGCGCGTCGAACAGGATGCACCGGGTGGAAGTGGTGCCCTGGTCGATGGACATCACGTACCGCTGGACCACGCGAGCACCTCCTTCACCATCGGGACGCACCCAGGTCTCGGGAGACCGCGCGCGCCGCGTCGCGGACGTGGCCCAGCAGTTTCGGGTTCGGGCCGCCGTCCGGCTCGCCGATGCGCTCCACCGCTCCCGACACGCCGATCGCGCCCACCACGATCCCGCCGTGGCCGCGGATCGGGGCCGCGATCCCGGCCTCGCCGGAGATCATCTCGCCGTTCTCCATCGCCCAGCCTGCCTCGCGTACTTTCGCACACGCGCGCTTGATCGCGGTCTGGGTGACCAGGGTTCGCCGAGTGTAGGCCTCCTGTGACGCCACCAGCGTCGTGTCGTAGGCCAGCAGCACCTTGCCGAGCGCGGTCGCGTGCAGCGGCAGCAGCGTGCCGACGTCCAGGGTCTGCAGGGTGTCGTCCGGCCGGAACACGTGGTGCACCACCAGCACCCGGCCCTCCAGGGGCGCGCCGATCCGGACCGCTTCGCCGCTGCGCGAGGCCAGCGCGTCGGCCCAGTTGATCGCCCGCGACCGCAGCTCGTTGACGTCCAGGTAGCTCGTGCCCAGGTGCAGCAGCGTCGCCCCGAGCTGGTACTTGCCCGTGTCGCGGTCCTGCTCGACGAACCCGACGCCCTGCAGCGTGCGCAGGATGCCGTGGGCCGTGCCCTTGGCCAGTTCGAGGGATTCGGCGATCTCGCCGACGCCCAGCCGTCCCGAGCCGCGCGCCAGCAGCTTGAGGATCGCGGCGGCGCGCTCGATGGACTGGATCGGACCCGGCACGCCCGCGACCCTAGCCCGACCGGCCCTGATTCGACAATGTCGAACATCGTCTTCGCGCGTTCGACAATGCCGACCCGGCTCCGTTGACCCGGTGTTTTCGCGAACTTAACTTTCATCCACCAGGGGGAACGAACGGTCCTTTGTGGAGGAAGCAATGGTGCGAAGCCTCAAGGCCCGCGGGCTCGGCGGCGAAATGGCCGCCGAGTTCGTGGGGACGATGATCCTCATCCTGTTCGGGTGCGGGGTGGTGGCGCAGGTCGCCGCCGCGGGCATCGGGGACCACGACAGCATCGCCTGGGCCTGGGGCCTCGGCGTCACGCTCGGTGTTTACGTCGCTTCGCGGATCAGCGGCGCGCACCTGAACCCGGCGGTGACCGTCGCCCTCGCGGTCTTCAAGGGCTTCGAGTGGCGCAAGGTCGCCCCCTACGCACTGGCCCAGACCGCCGGCGCGTTCCTCGCCGCGCTGCTCGTGCGCTGGAACTACACCGAGGTGCTCAACGCCAAGGACCCCGGCCACACCATCAAGACCCAGGGCGTGTTCTCCACCCTTCCGGGTAACGGCACGCTCCCGGTGGGTGACTGGGGCGCCTTCCGCGACCAGATCATCGGCACCGCGATCCTCGTCCTGGTGATCTTCGCCATCACCGACCTCCGCAACACCTCGCCGGGCGCGAACCTGGCCCCGGTCGTCGTCGGCTTCCTGGTCGTCGCGATCGGGATGGCCTGGGGCACGAACGCCGGCTACGCGATCAACCCCGCCCGCGACTTCGGCCCGCGCCTGGCGTCCTGGCTGACCGGCTACGACACGGCGTGGTCCGACCAGTACGGCTTCCCCTATTGGTGGATCCCGATCGTGGCCCCCGTGATCGGCGCGGTGATCGGCGGCGCGATCTACAAGTTCCTCATCGAGCGCCACCTGCCCGCCGGGGAACCCCTGGACGCCATGCCCGCCAAGGACTTCGAGACCGCCGCCTGAGAAGGAGCACGACCATGCCGGACTTCGTCGGTGCCGTCGACCAGGGCACCACCAGCACCCGCTTCATGATCTTCGACCACGGCGGCAACGAGATCGCCCGCCACCAGCTGGAGCACGAGCAGATCCTCCCGAAGCCGGGCTGGGTCGAGCACGACGCCACCGAGATCTGGGAACGCACCCGCTCGGTCATCGCCACCGCGCTCAACAAGGCGAACCTGACCGTGGGCGACCTGGCCGCGCTCGGCATCACCAACCAGCGTGAGACCACCGTCGTGTGGAACCGCCGCACCGGGCGCCCGTACCACAACGCGATCGTCTGGCAGGACACCCGCACCGACCGGATCGCCTCCGCCCTGGAGCGCGAGGGCAAGGGCGAGGTCATCCGCCGCAAGGCCGGCCTCCCGCCCGCGACGTACTTCTCCGGCGGCAAGCTGCAGTGGATCCTCGAGAACGTCGAGGGCGTGCGCGAAGACGCCGAGAAGGGCGACGCCCTCTTCGGCACCACCGACTCGTGGCTCATCTGGAACCTCACCGGCGGCCCGGACGGCGGCGTGCACGTCACCGACCCGACCAACGCCTCCCGCACCATGCTGATGGACCTCGAAACCCTCGACTGGGACGACGAGCTGCTGTCCTTCTTCGGCGTCCCGAAGCAGATGCTCCCGGCGATCAAGCCGTCGTCGAACTCCGGTTTCGGCACCACCCGCGCGGACGGGCCGCTCGGCGGCGAGGTCGTGATCACCGGCGTCCTCGGCGACCAGCAGGCGGCCACCGTCGGGCAGGTCTGCTTCCGGCCCGGCGAGGCCAAGAACACCTACGGCACCGGCAACTTCCTGCTGCTCAACACCGGCCACGAGCTGGTCCGCTCGAAGCACGGCCTGCTCACGACGCTGTGCTACCAGTTCGGCGACGACAAGCCCGTCTACGCGCTGGAGGGCTCGATCGCCGTCACCGGGTCGGCCGTGCAGTGGCTGCGTGACCAGCTGGGCATCATCAGCGGCGCCGCGCAGAGCGAGAGCCTGGCCCGCCAGGTCGAGGACAACGGCGGCGTCTACTTCGTCCCGGCGTTCTCCGGCCTGTTCGCGCCGTACTGGCGCTCGGACGCCCGCGGCGCGATCGTCGGGCTCACCCGCGCCACGACCAACGCTCATATCGCGCGGGCCACCCTGGAGGCGATCTGCTACCAGACCCGCGACGTCGTCGAGGCGATGCAGAACGACTCGGGCGTGACCCTCGACGTGTTGCGTGTGGACGGTGGCGTCACCGCCAACGAGCTGTGCATGCAGCTGCAGGCGGACATCCTCGGCGTCCCGGTGTCGAAGCCGGTCGTCGCGGAGACCACCGCGCTCGGGGCCGCCTACGCGGCCGGGCTGGCCGTCGGCTTCTGGAAGTCGACCGACGAGCTCGAGCAGAACTGGAACGAGGACAAGCGCTGGCAGCCGTCGTGGACGGAAGAGCAGCGCGCCGAGGGCTACGCGGGCTGGCAGAAGGCTGTCGGCCGCACGCTCGACTGGGTCGACGTGGAGTGAGGCGCTGAAATGAGGAGGAACACCGTGACCGCACTTTCCCCGCAGTACCGCGCCGAGGCGTTGCGGAAGTTGACCCGCGAAGAGGTCGACGTCCTGGTCGTCGGCGGGGGAGTGACCGGCGCCGGCGTCGCGCTCGACGCGGCCTCGCGCGGGTTGTCCGTCGCATTGGTCGAGGCCCGCGACTTCGCCGCCGGCACGTCCAGCCGGTCGTCCAAGCTGATCCACGGCGGCCTGCGCTACCTGGAGCAGCTGGACTTCAAGCTGGTCCGCGAGGCGCTCAAGGAACGCGGCCTGCTGCTGAAGACCCTCGCCCCGCACCTGGTGCGGCCGGTGAAGTTCCTGATGCCGCTCACGCACCGGGTGTGGGAGCGCGGCTACATCGGCGCCGGCGTCACGCTGTACGACACGCTCGGCGGTGCCCGGGCGCTGCCGCGGCACCGGCACCTGTCCAAGCGCGGCGCGTTCAAGGCGGCGCCGGCCCTGGCCGAGGACGCGCTGATCGGCGCGATCCAGTACTACGACGCCCAGGTCGACGACGCCCGCCACACGATGACGATCGCGCGGACGGCCGCCGAACAGGGTGCTTCGGTGCTGACGCGGGCTCGCGTGACGTCGCTGCTTCGCGACGGCGAGCGAGTGGTCGGCGCGAAGGTCGTGGACCGCGAGAGCGGCATCGAGTTCGAGGTCCGCGCCCGCACGGTGGTCGCCGCGACCGGCGTGTGGAGCGACGACATGGCGGCGGCGGCGGGGATCCCGGCGCCGTTCACCGTGCGCGCGTCCAAGGGCGTCCACCTGGTGGTGCCGCGGGAGAAGATCGACCTCGACACCGGGCTGATCCTGCGCACCGAGAAGAGCGTGCTGTTCGTGATCCCGTGGGGCCGGCACTGGATCGTCGGCACCACCGACACCGAGTGGGACCTCGACCGCGAGCACCCGGCGGCCAGCCGCGCGGACGTCGACTACGTGCTGGAGCACCTCAACAAGGTGCTCCGGACCCCGGTGACGCACGACGACATCGAGGGCGTCTACGCGGGACTGCGTCCGTTGCTCGCGGCGAAGGCGGCCGCGACGACGAAGCTGTCGCGCGAACACGCGGTGGCGCACCCGGTGCCGGGCCTGGTGATCGTGGCCGGCGGCAAGTACACGACGTACCGGGTGATGGCCGCGGACGCGGTCGACGTCGTGGTCGAGGAGCTCGGCCGCCCGGCGCCGCCGTCGTGGACCGACCGGCTCCCGATCGTCGGCGCCGACGGCTACCACGAGCTGTGGGCGAACCGCTTCTCGGTCGCTTCGAAGACCGGGCTGCCGCTGCCGCGCGTCGAGCACCTGCTGCACCGGTACGGGACGCGGATCTGGAACCTCGTTTCGCTGATCGAGGAGGATCCTTCGCTCGGTGAACCGATCACGGAGACGTCGGAGTACCTCCGCGTGGAGGCCGTGTACGCGGTCTCCCACGAGGGTGCGCTGCACCTGGAGGACGTCCTCACCCGGCGAACGCGGATCTCGATCGAGGAACGCGACCGCGGCGTTGCGGCGGCCCCGGTGGTCGCGGGGCTGATCGCCCCGCTGCTGGCCTGGGACGCACACCGCGTCGAGCGCGAGGTGGCCAACTACCTCGCGCGGGTCGAGGCGGAACGCTCGGCGCAGGAGGCCCCGGACGACGCGGCGGCGAACGCGACCCGCCTCTCGGCCCCGGCGCTGCTGCCGAGCTGACTCAACCGTTCGCCCCCGCCGGGCGTGTTTCCTCTGTCCGAACAGATGGAGGGGGAGCAAGCATGTTCAAAGCAGTCTTGGTGGGGGTGGCGGCAGTCGTGCTGACCGCGGCTCCGGCGAGCGCGGAACCGGCGTGCGCGCCGGTCGACCTGGGCACGTTGCCCGGCGGGGCGAGCAGCGGCGGATCGTGGGTGACCGACAGCGGGATCGTGCTGGGGACGGCGTCGGATCCGGCCGGGCACCAGCACGCCGCGCGGTGGGGCCGGGCCGGCGGGATCACCGACCTGCCGCCGCTACCCGGGTTCACCGCCGTGGACCCGGTCGCGATCACCGAAGCCGGGGTGGCGATCGGCAACACGAAGGACGGGCGGCTGGGCCAGCACGCGACGTTGTGGGACGAGTCCGGCGTACCGGTGGAGCTGCCGCGGGTGACGACCTGGCCCGGCTACGCGTGGACCTCGGCGGCCGCGATCAACGAGCGCGGGGAGGTCGCCGGGTTCGCCTTCAACGTCGACGGCCGCGCGGTCGCGGTGAAGTGGCCCACCCCCGGCACGGTCGTGGAGCTGGGCTACGGCCGGGTGCGGGCGATGAACGAGGCCGGCGCGGTGATCGGGTGGGACGGCCAGCAGCCGAAGTATTGGGATCCGTCGGGCACCCCGGTCGAGATGGACCGGGCGGCGGCGTTGTGGGCCATCGACGAGCAGGGCACGGCCGTCGGCGCGGCGAACACCCCGGACGGCGGCTACCACCCGGCCAAGTGGGACGCGGCCGGGCACCTCACGGTGCTCGACACGACCTGGAAGGCCGGTTCGGCGCTGGCGATCACCGCCGACGGGACGATCGTGGGTGAAGTGTCGGCAGGCGACGGGAAGAGCCGGGTGGCGACCTGGGACCCGAGCGGCCGACTCACGGTGCTGCCTACGCTGGGCGGGGCGCAAAGCCGGTTCACGGCCGTGAACCGGACGGGCACCGTGCTCGGCGAGGCCGACTCGCCCACGAGTTTGGACCGGCAGGTCCTCTGGGACCGGGCCGGCCGGATCACCGAGCTGCCGCCCGTGTCCGAAGACGCGTTCTTCCTCGCGAAAGGCCTGAACGACCGGGGGCTCGTGACCGGAACGTCGACGATCCCGGCGACCGGGCAGTTCCACGCGGTCCTTTGGCACGTCCGGTGACCTGCTGAATTCATCAGGGGCACCTTCACGGCTCTTGAGCCATGAAGGTGCCCCTGATGGCATCGGATGTGGGGGTGGGCACCCCGGATTGCACGGTGATGCATGGGCGTGCATAATCATTCGCATGTCCAAGGTGCTCACTTCCCTGCCCGTCGGCGAGCGTGTCGGTATCGCCTTCTCCGGTGGCCTCGACACTTCCGTAGCGGTCGCGTGGATGCGCGACAAAGGCGCGGTCCCCTGCACCTACACCGCCGACATCGGGCAGTACGACGAGCCCGACATCGAGTCGGTGCCCGGCCGGGCCGGGCAGTACGGCGCCGAGATCGCGCGGCTGGTCGACTGCCGGGAAGCCCTCGTCGAAGAGGGTCTCGCGGCGCTGACCTGCGGGGCGTTCCACATCCGCAACGGCGGCCGCAGCTACTTCAACACCACCCCGCTCGGCCGCGCGGTCACCGGCACGCTGCTGGTGCGCGCCATGCTCGAGGACGACGTCCAGATCTGGGGCGACGGCTCCACCTACAAGGGCAACGACATCGAGCGGTTCTACCGCTACGGCCTGCTGGCCAACCCCTCCCTGCGGATCTACAAGCCGTGGCTCGACGCGGACTTCGTCACCGAGCTCGGCGGCCGCAAGGAGATGTCCGAGTGGCTGGTCGCGCACGACCTGCCCTACCGGGACAGCACCGAGAAGGCCTACTCGACCGACGCCAACATCTGGGGCGCCACGCACGAGGCCAAGTCCCTCGAGCACCTCGACAACGGCATCGAGATCGTCAAGCCCATCATGGGCGTGGCGTTCTGGGACCCCGAGGTGGAGATCGCCGCCGAGGACGTCACGATCGGCTTCGAGCAGGGCCGGCCGGTGACGATCAACGGCAAGGAGTTCGCCTCCGCCGTCGACCTGGTGCTGGAGGCCAACGCCATCGGCGGCCGCCACGGCCTGGGCATGTCCGACCAGATCGAGAACCGGATCATCGAGGCCAAGAGCCGCGGCATCTACGAGGCGCCGGGCATGGCGCTGCTGCACGCGGCCTACGAGCGGCTCGTCAACGCCGTCCACAACGAGGACACCCTCGCCAGCTACCACAACGAGGGCCGCCGGCTCGGCCGCCTGATGTACGAAGGCCGCTGGCTGGACCCGCAGGCCATGATGCTGCGCGAGTCGCTGCAGCGCTGGGTCGGCACCGCCATCACCGGCGAGGTGACGCTGCGCCTGCGTCGCGGCGAGGACTACTCCATCATGGACACGACCGGCCCGGCGTTCAGCTACCACCCGGACAAGCTGTCGATGGAGCGGACCGAGGACTCGGCGTTCGGCCCGGTCGACCGGATCGGCCAGCTGACCATGCGGAACCTGGACATCGCGGACTCGCGGGCTAAGCTCGAGCAGTACGCGAGCCTCGGTATGGTCGGCGGCAACTCCCACCCGAAGCTGATCGGCGCGGCCCAGGCGGCGTCGACCGGCCTGATCGGCGCGATGCCCGAGGGCGGCGCCCAGGTGATCGCCTCGCGCGGCAAGACCGACGACGTCGAGCTGCTCGACAGCGCCGCGATGGAGTTCGGCACCGACTGACCCTCTCCCGATCCCGAAGGCCACCACGCTCGCCGTGGTGGCCTTCGGTGCGTTCAGGGGACGAGCACGACCTTGCCGGTGATCGTGCCGGATTCGGCCAGGGTCAACGCTTTCGCGGCGTCGGCGAGGGGAATCCGCGCGGCCACCTGCGCTTCGAGCTTTCCCTCGGCCGCCAGGGCGAACACCTGGCCGAGGTCCTCGGTGAGGCGCGCGCGGAACTTGGCGAGGTTCCGCTTGCCGCCCCAGACGTTGTAGAAGTGCGTGCGGCGGCGGTTCGGCAGCACCCTCCACCACAGCAGCCGGGCGACCAGCTTCAGCACGGCGGGCTTCGGGTTGCCGCCGTCGTCCTTGGTGGACGCGCTGCCGTACGCGACCAGCGTCCCGCCCGGGGCGAGCAGCCGGAACGAGTCGACGATGCCGGGTCCGCCGACGTGGTCGAACGCGGCGTCGACCCCGCCCGGCGCCAGCTCGCGCACCCGGGCCGGGACGTCGCCGCGGTAGTCGAGCGCGGTCGCACCGAGCGCGGTCACGGCGTCCAGGTTCCGGGCCGAGGCGGTACCGATCACCGTGATCCCGGCCGCCCGGGCGAGCTGTACGAGCGTGGTGCCGACGCCGCCGCTCGCGCCGTGGACCAGGATCGTGCCGCCGGTGCGTACCTTCGCGATCCGGTGCAGCATCTGCCAGGCCGTGATGCCGTTGACGACGAACGTCTCGGCGTCGGCCGCGTCCAGCCCGTCGGGGACCGGGACGAGGTCCGCGGCGGGCACGACGAGGTGGCTGCTCCAGCCGCCGATCTTGGTCATGGCGGCCACGCGGCGCCCGACCAGCGCCGGGTCCGCGGCTTCGAGGACGGTGCCGACGACGTCGTACCCGGGCACGAACGGGAACGGCGGCTGGTCGTAGTACTTCCCGCGGCGCATCTGCTGCTCGGCGAACGAGATCCCGCTCGCCTCGACGCGGACGAGGGCTTCGCCGGCGCCGGGGCGCGGGATCTCGCGGTGCTCGACGCGCAGGCCGTCCGGCTCGACGAGGCCGGGGAGGACGATTTCGGTGGTGGTGGTCATGGTGGTGGTTCCTTCCGAAGTGTGAGTGACTGGTCAATCACTCGATGGGCGCGAAAAACGAGCTCGCGCGGGACTCAGTTCTTGCCGGGGTGGCGGATGCCGTCGGCGAGCACGGCGGCCCAGCCGCCGGCGCGCTCGTCGAGGTCCAGGGTGGCGATCAGGTGGCAGAGCTGGCCGTAGGCGATGAAGCGCTGGACCTGCTCGCTGTCGGCGCCGGAGCGCTCGAGGGCGAGTTCGGTGACCTTCGCCAGGCCGCGCCGCACGGCGTCGGCGATTTCGGGTGTGTCGGCGGCCGACTGCGCGTGCACCTGCAGCATGAGCAGGTCCCGGTCGGCGATGAGCTCGGCGTAGGCGCCGCCCATCTCGTGCAGGATCTTTTCGGGGTCGGCGCTCCCGGCGCGGGCGGCCCCGTTCGACAGGGCGTGCGCGACGAGCTCGAAGCACCGGTCGAGCGCGGCGACGAAGAGGGAAACCTTGCCGGGGAACAACTTGAAGACGTAGGCGGGGGAGATGTCGGCCTTCGCGGCCACGGCGCTGATCGGCGTGTTGTGGTACCCGCCCCGGGCGAACTCGGCGATGGCGGCGTCGACGACGACGTCCCGCCGGGCGTCGGAGGTGGAGAGCGTGGCACCGCGTTTCGTCATGTGAGTGACTGTACACTCACTCTGACCGGCGAGGCAAGCCCCCGGTCTCCCGGGGGCCGCTCGCGGAGGCTCAGACGCCCGCGGTGGCGGAGATCCAGTCGCGGTACTTCGTGATGTTGATGTAGGCCGTGTACGACTGGCGGTCGCTCGTCGAAGCCACGCCGACCTGCTTGCCGTTCGCGTACATCGGGCCGCCGGAGTCGCCGCCCGCGGTGATGCCGTCGCCGCGGTTCGCGCACACCGAGACGCCGGCCGCGCCGTCCGGGCAGTCGATCGAGCTGACGCTGACCTTCGCGACCTTCAGCAGCTGCGACTGGCACTCGATCTCGGGCTTGTCGGTGCAGGTCGCGCCCCAGCCGTAGACCTCGGCCTGGTCGCCCACCTTGACGTCGCCCTCGCTGCCCAGCGGCGCGTACTCGGTCTGCACCTGCTGGTCGATCTGCACCAGCGCGATGTCCGAGTCCGGTGCCTCGTGCACGGAGGTGGCGTTGACGGTGGTGCCCTTCGTCTGGTCCAGGTCGCCGACGTGGAAGCTGATCGGCTTGCCGGCGGCGCCCTGCGTGCAGTGGCGGGCCGTGAGGACCCAGTCCGGCGCGATGATCGTCGCCGAGCAGATCTCCTGCCCGCCGGCGAACATCCGGGCCGCCGAGTGGAGCGAGTCGGCAGTGCCGCCGTCGATGATGGCCGGCTGGGCGGCCAGGGACGGCGCCGCGGCCGCGAGGGCCGAGAGCAAAGCGCCGGAGACGACGACGCCGGTTCGCGTGATGCGCTTACGCACTTGAGGATCAACCTCCCGCCGCGGACCGGGGTCTCGCGGTGACGTGTGGTGACGGACACGCCTACCGTCACTGCTGTGGGTGAATCTCCGATACCCGCCGATAGTCGGTTGATCCAAAACGCGACTTTCGTCGTGGGCCGTCCGGCCCAGCCGGTGCCATGTTCTGGCGCCCTGTCCCGAATGTGCGCGATTCCGTCACGGATCGCGGCGCCGTCCGGCTACAGTCCCGCTGCTTGGTTCCGCCTGGGGGCGGCTCGCGCGGGAACGGGGTGCTCGATGGGTCCTGAAGTGCGGTTTCACCTGCTCGGACCGTTGCTCGTGACGGTCGGCGGCCGGCCGGTGCCGCTCGGCGGGGCGAAGCAGCGGGTCCTGCTGGCGCACCTGCTGCTCAACGCGAACCGGACGGTGACGCCCGGCCAGCTCGTCGACACCATCTGGCCCGGCGACCCGCCGACGTCCGCCACCGCCAACCTGCAGACCTACGTGTGGCGGCTGCGCCGGCTGCTGCCGGAAGGGCCCGTCCTGCGCACGCACGGACCGGGCTACTCGCTGGTCGTCGACCCCGGCGACGTCGACGCGCACCGGTTCACCCGGCTCGTCGCCGGCGCCGCGCGGGCGGCCGCGCCGGAAGAGGCGCTGAAGCTGCTCGCCGAGGCGGAATCGCTGTGGCGCGGAGATCCCCTCCAAGACCTGCCGACCGCGCCCGCCTGGGACGCCGAGCTCGGGCGGCTCCTCGAGAACCGGCTCGCCGCCGTCGAGGAACGCCTTGCGCTGCAGGTGAAGCTGGGGCGGCACGACCCGGCGATCGCCGAGCTCACCGTGCTGCTGGCCGAACACCCTTACCGCGAACGGCTTTGGCAGCAGTACCTGCTCGCGCTGACCGGCGCGGGACGGCGGGCCGAGGCCTTGCAGGCGTACGCGACGGCCCGGGAGCGCCTGGTCGCCGAGCTCGGCGTCGAACCGGGGCCGGAACTGAGGGCGGTGCAGGCCGCGGTCCTCGCGGGTGAGCCGCTCGCGGCGCCGCCGGTGGTTCCGCCGCCGCTGCGCCAGCTTCCTGCGGACCTGCCCGACTTCACCGGCCGCGAAGTCTACGTCCGGGAGCTGGAGACGGCGCTCGGCCCGGCACCGGTCGTCCTGACCGGAGCGCCGGGGACCGGCAAGACGGCGCTGGCCATGCACGTCGCCCACCGCGTCGCGGACCGGTTCCCCGACGGCCAGCTGTACGTCGACCTCGCGGGCACCGGCACCCCGCGCGACCCGGCCGAGGTGCTCGCCGACTTCCTGCACGCGCTGGGCGTCACCGGGAACACCGTCCCCGCCGGGCTCGGCCAGCGAGCCGCGCTGTTCCGCTCGCGCCTGGCCGGGCGGCGGGTGCTGCTGGTGCTCGACGACGCCGCGGCCGCCGCGCAGGTCCGCCCGCTGCTGCCCGGGGACGCCGGCTGCGCGGTGCTGGTGACGACTCGCGGGCGGCTGCCGGAGCTGGCGGGCGCGAAGCACGTCGAGCTGACGGTATTCGGCGAAGACGAGGCTTCGCGGCTGCTGGCCGGGGTCGCGGGTGTCGACCGGGTCGTCGGCGAGCCGGCCGAAGCGGCGGCCATCGTCCGCTGCTGCGGTTACCTGCCGCTGGCGATCAGGATCGCCGGCGCGCGGCTGGCCGGGCGGCAGGCGTGGAGCCTGCGCACGCTGCACGACCGGCTGGCCGACGAGTCGAGCCGGCTGAGCGAGCTGCGCGTCGGCGATCTCGGTGTCCGGCCGAGCTTCGAGCTGAGCCTGCGCCAGCTGCCGGCCGACGCGCGGACGGCGTTCTGCCGGACCGCGGTGCTGGGCGCGCAGGACTTCCCGAGCTGGGTGGTCGACGCGCTGCTGGACCGCGACGGCGCGCACGAGGTGCTCGACGTGCTCGTCGACGCGAACCTCGTCGCGTTGGCGGGGCGGGATTCCGGCGGGAACCCCCGGTACCGGCTGCACGATCTGCTGCGGTGCTACGCGGCGGAGCTCCTGGCCGAGGATCCGTCGCGGCGCGAAGCCCTCGCCCGGGTGCTGACGGTGTTGCTGGCACTGGCGAAGACGGCCGCGGCCGGTCTGCCCCCGGCGTTCGGCGCGATGACCGGGCCGGCGGTCGGTGCACCGGTGGTCACCGCCCGGGTGACCGATCCGCTGGGCTGGTTCACCGCGGAACGCAAGCTGCTGGCGGCCGCGGTCCAGCTGGCCGCGGACGCGGGCCTGGACGAGCTGGCCTGGCAGCTGACCGCGACGGCGGTCCCGTTCTACGACCTGCGCGGCGCGTACGACGACTGGCGCCGCAGCCACCTGACGGCGCTGGCCGCGGTCGAGGCGGCAAACACCGCGGGAGCGGCGGTGCTGTACCGAGGCCTCGGCCAAGTCCGCCTCTACCACGACGAGTACGCGGCGGCGGTGGAGGACATGGAACGTTCGGCGTCGCTGTTCGCCTCGCTGGGCGACGTGCGCGGGGAAGCGCTCGCGGTGGCGGGGCTCGGCACGGTGGCACGGGTTCGCGACCGGCCCCGGGAGGCGCTCGGCTTCTACCGCCGGGCGCTGGCGGGCCTGGAGCGAGCCGGTGACCGCCGGGGCGTCGCCCAGGTGCGGAACTCCTTGGGCACGACGTATGCGTCGCTGGGCTCGTTCGCCGAGGCGGATGCGTGGCTGCACCAGGCGCGTGAGCTGGCGAGGGAGATCGACGACCCGCACCGCGAAGCGAAGGTCCTCACCGAACTGGGCACGCTCCACCGGGACCTGGGCGCGTTGCCGGAGTCGTTGACGTGCCTGCGATCGGCGTTGGGCATCCTCGAGGAGCTCGACGACGAACGGTGCAGCGCGTACGCGTTGCTCGGGATCGGGCAGACGCTGCTGGCGGCGGGCGAGCGGGTGCAGGCGCGCGGGGTGTGCGACCGCGCGTTGCGGGTCTTCCGCGAAACCGGGAACCGGCAAGGGGAAACCACCGGACTGGACCTGCTGGAGCAGGTGCGGCGGAGCCGGTCCCCGGCCCGCCGTTGACGCTCGTCGCCCACACGCCGCCGCTGCCGTTCGAGGACCGCCACTCGCACGCGCGTCACAAAAAACAATGTCCGCGACGCAAATCCGCGTGACAAATTTCCTGGCCACGGAAAAGCACATTGGCCGGTTGGGAAGTTTCCCCCTAGCATCCGAAAGGCCGTTCGACGACGAAAGGACCAGACATGACGGAAACCCTCGTGCGGAAAAAGCGCTTCCTCGGAATCGCGCTGGCCACGCTGCTCGCGGGCGCGGTGGCCGTGCTTTCCGCCGGACCGGCCGCGGCGGCCGAGAAATCGCTGACCTACAAAGGCGGCTTTCCGCTGATCGGCGACCAGCAGGTCACCGTGGTGGTCAAGGCGGACATCCCCGCGACCGCCACGGCGGGCACACCGGTTTCGGTGCCGTTCAGTCTTGATGTCGACGCCGGTCAGGCCGCCGGAGACGGCCTGCGCCTCGTCGGTGCCACGAAGATCTCGGGCACGATCACGTCCCGGGTGAACGTCGCGATCGGCGGCCAGTCCGTGGCCATCCCGATCGCGCTGCCGATCCCGGAGACGCCGGTCCCGGCCGACGGCAGCCTGAAGTTCACCGCGCAGGGCCAGGTCGACTTCACCGTCCCGGCCGGTACCCCGGCGGGCGAGGCGACCAGCAGCGTCGACTCCGCGGCGACCACCCACGTCGTCACCGACAGCGGCCTCGGCGAGTTCGACGTCGCCCTGACGCTCGACCCGCCGGACCAGGACGCCACCCTCGGCACGACGACGGTCGGCTGACCCACCGCGCGCTCCGGCCCGCCGGAATCCACCCGGCGGGCCGGAGCCGATGCCGGATTCCGGCACCCGGGAAATGCCGGGATCCGCCGGAACCGTTCGCTCCCAACGTGATCCTCCCTTAGTAGGTACCGATTCGCCGGTCGGGCGCGGAGTATTCCCTGCCACCACGTCGAATCGTCATCGAGTGGAGGACCACTTCGTGAAAACCACATCAGGAGTCCTGCGTGGACTCGCGGCGGTTTCGGCCGCCGTGGCCGCCGTCGTCGCGCTGCAGGCGCCCGCGACCGCGGCCGCCGCGCGGACCGACCTCGGCATCACCATGCAGGCCCAGCAGAAGGACCAGTGGTGCTGGGACGCCAGCGGGAACACGATCGCCGACTTCTGGGGATATTCGCTTTCCCAGACGCGGTTCTGCCAGATCGCGCACAACGAGTCCGGCTCCGACTGCGCCAACAACCAGGGTTATCTGTCCGACCAGCAGCGGGTGTTCCGTTCGCTCGGTTTCGCGAATGTCGGGTCGTACAACTCGAACGGGCAGGTGCTTTCCTTCACCACCATCAAGAACCAGATCGACGCGGGACAGCCGATCGGCACCCGCATCGGCTGGCGTTCCGGCGGCGGCCACATGCACGTCCTCTACGGGTACGACAACTCGAGCGGCGCGACGAAGGTGGAATACGGCGACCCGTGGCCGAACAACAGCCGCTACAACTCCATGAACTACGACACCTACCGCTCGAACAACCAGTTCCAGTGGACGCACACGCTGTACGGGATCGAGGGATGAGCGTGCTGAAGAAAGCGCTGGGCGCGGCCGTGCTGGCCGGCGCCGCGATGCTCACCACGGCCGGCACCGCGGGCGCGGCGGCCGGGCCCGCCGGCACCCCGACCGCGGCCGACACGGCCGCGATCGGCCAGGTGACCGGCGGCCGGGCCACCCTCGACCGGCTCGCGACGACGAAGTTCCCGGGCGCCCACGCGGCCGCGGCGGCGACCACGGCGAACGCCGACCCGCGCACCCAGGTCGCGGTCTACGAGCCGACGGCGGCGTTCGTCGCCGGGACGTCGGACGTCCCGGCCGCGCTCGCGTACGTCGCGGTCCCGGCCCGGACCGGCGACGGCACCACGGCCACGGTCTGGGCCGAGCGGCAGGGGGCGGCCTGGAACGTCGTGAATGTGGCCTCCGGTGACTACGAGCGGAAGTACGCGGAGGCGGCGGCCGGGGGATATCTGCTGCACGAACCGCAGGTCAACGCCTGGTACGCGGTCCACGGCGACGACCTGACGGTGCTGGACGGCTCGGTCACCGGTCTGCCCGCGGGCACGAAGCTGAGCGTCCGGGACTACCGCGCGGCCCTGCACGAGCGGTACGCGGACAAGCTGCCGGGCTCGGCCTACGACACGGACGGAGCGGGCGGCGGCTACGGCGGCCGCGAGCGCGCGGTGCCGGCCGCGGACCCGGGGGAGACGCCGGTGCTGCCGTTCGTGCTCGGCGGCGCCCTGGTGCTGGCGGCGGGTGTGGTCGTGGCTCCGCGGCTGCGGCGCAGGTAGGTCGGCGAGGGGCCGCCGGTGTGCCCGGCGGCGCCCTTCGCGGGTGATGTCGTGGGGACACGCCAGTGCTGCCGCGCGTCTCGTGCGCCGGCCGCTCCCTGCGCGGGTGATGTCGTGGATCCCGCCCGGCACCGCGTCCCATGCTGATGGTCGGCGGCCCTCTTGGCAGGTGATCATGATCGGGTCAGAATGCGCCATGCCCGTTTCCCCGGTCGTCCAGGCGGAACCGGCGCGGCCGAGTGGTCCGGACCTCGCGCTGGTCGAGGCGCTGCAACGTGACCCGCGGGCGCCCTGGACGCGGATCGCGGCCGCCGTCGGCACCGATGCCACGACGGCCGCGCGCCGGTGGGACCGGCTGCAGGCGGCCGGGCTCGCCTGGCTGACCGCGTACGCCACGGCCCCGACGACCACCGTCGGCTACGTCGACCTGGCCTGCCGCCCCGACGCGCTGGCCGGGCTGACCCGGGAGCTGTGCGGCTGGCCGTCGGTGTTCAGCGTCGAACGCACGACCAGCCGGTTCTCGCTGTTCCTCTCCCTGGCCGCGCGGGACCTCGACGCGCTCGACGAGCTGGTCACCGGCCGGCTCGGCGCCCTGCCCGGGGTGCGCGAGGTGCGGTTCGCCGTCGCCACGCGCGTCTACCGCGAGGGCAGCGGCTGGCTGGTCAACGCGCTCGCCCCCGAACAGCGCGCGGCGCTCGACGAGACGGCGGTGCAGGCCCGGCTGGTCGTCCCGCAGCAGTGGGACGACCGGGACCTGCGCGCGCTCGTCGAGTCCCTCGGTGCGGACGGCCGGCGCAGCTACGCCGAGCTGGCCCGCGACTGCCGGATGAGCGAGTCCGCGGTCCGCCGCACGCTCGCGCGGATGCTGCGCAACCACGAGCTCGACTTCCGCTGCGACCTCGCGCACGTCCCGGCGGGCTGGCCGGTGATCGCGGGCTACCGCCTCGACATCGCGGCGGACGACCTGGACCGCGCCGGCACCGCGATCGCGCAGCTGCCGGAGACCCGGCTCTCGGCCGCGGTGGTGGGGGAGGGCAACCTGGTGGTGTCGGCGTGGCTGCGGGAGCCGGCCGGCTGCACGGGTTACGAGACGCGGCTGGCGGCCGCCGCGCCGGGTGCCCGCGTCCTCGACCGCGCGATCACGCTGCGGATGCCGAAGCGGATGGGCCGGCTGCTCAGCCCGCACGGCCTCGGCGGCACCCACCAGGCGATCATCCCGGCCCGCTGACCGCCGCCCGGGCCCGCGTAGGGTCGGAGGCGGGGATCGGCACGGTGGAAGGACCATGAGCGTGGGCGAGTCGAACTGGGCGGGGAACCACGCGTACACCGCGGCTTCGGTGGTGACTCCGCGCACGGTCGACGAGGTGCGGGAGGCCGTCGCGGCCGCGACGCGGGTCAAGGCCCTGGGCAGCCGCCACTGCTTCAACGACATCGCCGACTCACCCGGTGGTGTCCTGCTGGACCTGCGCGCCCTCGACGTCCCGGTGGAGATCGGCGACGGGACGGTGACCGTCGGCGGGTCCGCCCGCTACGGCGACTTCGCCGAGCAGCTGCACGCCGCCGGGTTCGCGCTGGCGAACCTCGCGTCGCTCCCGCACATCACCGTGGCCGGCAGCGTCGCGACCGGCACCCACGGCTCCGGGCGGCGGCAGCCGGGACTCGCCGCCGCCGTGTCCGCGATCGAGCTGGTCACCGCGAACGGCGAGCTGCGGACGTTCACCCGCGCCCACGCCGAGTTCCCCGGGCTGGTCGTCGGCGTCGGCGCGCTCGGCGTCGTCACGCGGATCACCCTGGACGTCGAGCCCGCGTTCGACGTCCGCCAGGACGTCTTCGACGCTCTGCCCTGGGAGGCCGTCGAGCGGCACTTCGACGAGATGGAGGACGCCGGCTACAGCGTCAGCCTGTTCACGAACTGGGCGAACGACACGATCGACCAGGTGTGGGTCAAGAGCCGCGTGGACGCGTTCACGCGGCGGACCGGGCTGTTCGGCGCGGTCCCGGCCGACGGACCCCGCCACCCCGCGCACGCGGCCGGGATCTCCGCCGGCAACGGCACGCCCCAGCAGGGGGTGCCGGGCCCGTGGCACGAGCGGCTGCCGCACTTCGCCCTCGCCTTCACCCCGAGCGTGGGGGACGAGCTGCAGTCGGAGTACTTCGTGCCGTACGAGCACGCGGTGGCGGCCGTGCGGGCGGTCCGCGGGATCGGCGACGTGCTGGCACCCTTGCTGCTGGTGTCGGAGATCCGCGCGATCGCGGGCGACGAGCTGTGGCTGAGCCCGTGCCACGGCGGCGACCGGGTCGCGCTGCACTTCACGTGGCAGCCGCGCCAGCCCGAGGTCGAGGCGGTGCTCCCGGTGCTGGAGGAGCGGTTGGCGCCGTTCGGTGCGCGGCCGCACTGGGGCAAGCTCTTCCACACCGCCGGCGCGTATCCGAGGATGACGGATTTCCGGACTCTGGCCCGGGAACTGGACCCGGCCGGCAAGTTCCGGAACCCCTTCCTGGACCGTCACGTCTTCGGCGGCTAGCCCGCCGGGGGAGCCGTCGTCGCCCGGACGATGAGGTAGGTGTCGAGCACCTGGGTCGTGTGCTCGTCCGCGTCGCCGTCGAGCAGGTCCAGCAGGATCGTGACCGCCGCGCGGCCCGCCGCCTCCGTCGGCATCGCGATCGTCGTCAGCGGCGGCGCCGAGATCGCCGCGAAGACCAGGTCGTCGAAGCCGACCAGGCTGATCTCGTCCGGGACCGGGACGCCCCGGGCGTTCAGCCGCGCGAGCGCCCCGAACGCCACGAGGTCGTTGTACGCCACGATCGCCGTCACGTCCGCGGCCAGCGCCAGGTCCGCGCCCTGCAGCCCGCCCTCGAACACCGGCGGGAACGGGCCGAACTCGACGACCTCCGTGCCGTGCCGCTCGGCCGCCTCCGCCAGACCCGCCCGGCGGGCGCGGTTCGCCCACGACATCCGGGGGCCGCCGAGGTAAGCGCAGCGGCGGTGGCCCAGCGCGGCCAGGTGCTCGATCGCCTGGCGCATCCCGTCGGCGGCGTCCATCACGATCGACGGGATCCCCGGCACCTCGCGGTTGAGCAGCACCAGGGTCGTCTGCGTGGCGAGCGCGCGCAGCTGGTCGTCGGTCATGCTCGGGCTGCCCAGCACGACGCCGTCGACCTGCCGGGCCATCCGGCGGACCAGGTTCTGCTCGGTCGCCGGGTCCTGGTCGCTGCTCGCGAACAGCACGGCGACGTCGTCCTGGCGCGCCCGGGCCTGGACGCCGTCGAGCACGCCGGTGAAGAACGGGTTGCCGAGGTCCGAAACGACGATGCCGATGTGCCCGGTGCGGGCGACCGGCTGCGTCGTGCCGACGGCGTGGTACCCGAGCTCGCTCGCCGCGGCCAGCACCCGGCTGCGGGTCTGGTGCCGGACCAGATCGGGTGAGGTGAACGCGCGCGACACGGTCGAGATCGACACGTTGGCCCGGCGGGCGACGTCGTGAATGGTCACGCTCACGGCTACTCCTCGGCAGGCTCTGCGCAACATCATGGAAACGCCCGGCAGCGTTGTCAACAACGGATCGCCTTGCGGCAGCGAGGATCCGGCCCCCGCAGGGCCATTCGGCTGGGCTTCCGGTGAAAACCCTGAAAATCGTTGACCGGGTTTTGCTGCAAATCGTAGAACGGAGTCTCCGCCGTGTTCCCCGTTCCCGGGGCGCGGGTCCCCACCCCCTTCGAGGTGCCTGATGACCAGGAAAGACCGGTTCTGCCTGCGCGTTTTCGCCACGGCCGCGTTCGCCGCGGCGATGGTCCCCACCGGGGTCGCGCACGCCGCCTACGAAAGTTCTCCCGTCGGCTTCGGCGCCGGCACGACCGGCGGCGCGGGCGGCGAGACCGTCACCGTGACCACGGCGTCGGCGTTCACCAGCGCGGTGACCGGCACGACGGCCCGGACGGTCCGGGTGAGCGGCAAGATCGCCCTGGCGAGCAAGACCCTGGTGAAGATCGGGTCCAACAAGACGATCCTCGGCGTCGGGTCCGGGTCCGGCTTCACCGGCGGCGGGCTCGCCGTGGACAAGTCGTCGAACGTCATCATCCGCAACCTGGCCATCGCGAAGGCGGTCGGCACCGACGCCATCCAGATCCAGCGTGGGTCCACCCGCGTGTGGGTCGACCACAACGACCTGTCCTCCGACCTCGACCACGGCAAGGACTACTACGACGGCCTGCTCGACATCAGCCACGCCGCCGACGGGATCACCGTGTCCTGGAACAAGTTCCACGACCACTACAAGGTCTCCCTCGTCGGGCACAGCGACAGCAACGCGGCCGAGGACACCGGCAAGCTGCACGTCACCTACAGCCACAACTGGTTCGAGAACGTGAACTCGCGGCTGCCCAGCCTGCGGTTCGGCACCGGGCACGCCTACGACAACTATTTCCACGCCGTGACCGATTCCGCCGTGCATTCGCGGATGAACGCGCAGTTCCTCGCCCAGAACAACGTCTTCGAATCGACGAAGGTGTGCCTGGAAACGACCGGGGACAGTGACGTCGACGGCTACCTGAACGAGTCGGGCAACTCCTTCGGCGGCTGCACGAACAAGATCACCCGGACCGGAAGCATGTCGACGGCGCCGTATTCCTTCACGCTGGAGCCGACTTCGACGGTCAAGGCCACCGTCACCGCGGGCGCGGGCGTCGGCCGGATCTGATCGGCGGCGAGCGCTCGGCCGGTTCGAGTAAGCGCTTACTCGAACCGGCAACCGCCGTTCGGAGTACCCGGCGTTCGACGAATTCGAAACAGGGTTCCGACCATTGACACACTTGTCGCGAACGCCCTACCGTGACGACCGGAAGTTTCTCCCGAACTGCCCATTCGTCAGTTCCCGCGCGGCCGCACCCGGTCGCGCCGATCGGAGACCCATGTCGGGGAGCAGGCGCCGCACCGTCGCGGACCCGCCGCGGCTGGCCGTGGTCGGCACGTCCGGCTACGCGTTCAGCTACCTGCACCGCGCGCGCATCCTGCACGACGAAGGCCTGGTCCGGTTCGCCGGCATGGCCGACGTCCGGGTGCCGTCGGCTGCGGCGATCGCGCTGCTGCCCGAGGGTGGCACCGCGCACGTCGGGGTCGACGACCTGCTCCGCCGCTGCCGTCCCGACATCACCGTGGTCGCGACCCCGCCGCACGCGCACGTCCGCGTCGGCGGCGCGGTGCTGCGGGCGGGCGGCGACCTGCTCCTGGAAACCCCGCCGGTGCTCGACCTGGCCGGGTTCCGGACGCTGTCCCGGCTGGCCGCGGAGAACGGCTCGGCGTGCCAGACCGGCTTCCAGAGCTTCGGCTCCCCGGCGCTGCCGGTGCTGCGGGCGGCGATCGCGGCCGGGAAGCTCGGCGAGGTGGTCGGCGTCGGCGCGGCCGGGGCGTGGATCCGCACCGACGCCTACTACCGCCGCAACCCGTGGGCGGGCCGCCGGTGGCTGGACGGCGAAGCCGTGGTCGACGGCGCCCTGACCAACCCGTTCTCCCACGCGGTGGCCACCGCGCTGCTCGTGGGCGGGGTCGGCGGACGCGACCCGGCGGAGATCGCCCTGGAGCTGTACGGCACGCGTGACATCGAAGCCGACGACACGGCGTGCCTGCGCATCCGCTTCGACCGCGGGCCCGAGATCGTCGTCGCCGCGTCGCTGTGCGCCGAGCAGGACCACGAGCCGTACGTGGTGGTGCACGGCTCGCGGGGGCGCGCGAAGTTCTGGTACAAGAGCCACCGGCTGGAGCTCGACGACGAACGGGTGCACCTCGGCGAACCGGTGGACCTGCTGCGGAACCTGGTCGCCCACCACCTCGATCCGGCCGGGGTCCCGCTGCTCGCGCCGCTGCCGGCCACCCGCGCGTTCGCGTCGGTGGTCGAGGCGGTGCGGGACGCGCCGTCGCCGTCCCGGATCCCGGCCGGCTGGATCCGCACGGCGGGCGAGGGGGCGAGCCGGCACCCCGTGGTCCGGGGGATCGGCGAGGAGGTCGCCGTCGCCGCCGACCGGCTGGCGCTGTTCTCCGAGATCGGCGTCCCGTGGGCGAGCGCCGTCCGCCGGGGCGCGCAACGCACCGGGTAACGCCCCGGTGCCCCTCGCGCTGGCGGCCCGCCTCGACCCAGGTGCGCTGTAAGCGCTTTCTCAAGCTGCCCGCGAAACGGCGAAGTCATTGCTGCACAAGGGTTGTTGCTCCGAATCGCCCGTTGACACGACTCGCGCCCACTGCCTACCGTGAGCGCGCTGACAGCGTTTTCAGAAAGTGCTGACCGGCTGAGAACGGAGAGCTCGATGCGTCGGACAAGAGAGCGGCGAACGCTCGTCGCGCTGGCCGCGGTGGTGCCGCTGCTGCTGACCGGGGTCGCCGCGTGCGGCTCGGACCCGGGCAGCGACGGCAGGGACGTGACCATCACGTTCGTCTGGTGGGGCAGCGACGGCCGGGCGAACCTGACCAAGAAGGCCGTCGAGCTGTTCCAGCAGAAGAACCCGAAGATCAAGGTGCAGACGTCGTTCTCAGCGTACGCGGCCTACTGGGAGAAGCTGGCGACGCAGACGGCGGGCGGCAAGCCGCCGGACGTGCTCAACGTCGACACCCGCTACCTGGCCGAGTACGGCGGCCGCGGCGTCCTGGCCGACCTGAACGAGGGCGCGGGCAAGGCGATCGCGCTGGGCGACATCAACCCCGAGCTCGCGGCCACCGGCGTCTACCAGGGCAAGCGGTACGCGGTGCCGTGGGCGCAGAACACGCCGGCGATGCTGTACGACCCGGCCGCGTTCACCGCGGCCGGCGCGGACCCGGCCAAGGGCCTGACCTGGGACCAGTTCGCGGAGGCGACCCGGAAGATCTCCGCCGCGGGCGGATCCAGCGGCACGACCGACTTCGGCATCCTCGACACGACCCTGGAGATCTGGCTGCGCCAGCAGGGCAAGCAGTTCTACACGCCGGCGGGCAAGCTCGGGTTCGCCGCCGACGACCTGCGCCGGTACTGGCAGCTCGCGGGCCGGTTCCGCGACGCCAAGGGCGCGTCCCCGGCCGACGTCACGGCGTCCTACAACACCTCGCCCGAGCAGTCGCCGCTCGGCAAGAAGCTGACCAGTTCCGAGTTCGCCTACGACAACCTCCTGCCCGCGTACCAGAAGGCGAACGGCAAGCCGCTGAACGTGGCGCCGTACCCCACCGGCGCGGACGGGACCAACGGGCAGTACCGGCGGCCGTCGATGTTCCTGTCGGTCGCGGCGCGCAGCGCCCAGCAGGAGGCGGCGGCGAAGCTCGTCGACTTCCTGGTCAACGACCCCGAGGTCGGGAAGATCGTCGGCACCGACCGCGGCCTCGCGCCGAACCTCAAGGTCCGCGCCCAGCTCGCGCCGTCGGCGAAGGGCGCCGACAAGACGCTCTACGACTACGAAGCCGCGCTCGAGCCGAAGCTCGGGGCCGCGCCGTCCGTCCCGCCCAAGGGCGCCGGCTCGATCCAGAAGCTGCTCCAGCGCACCTACGAAGAAGTCGCGTTCGG
This sequence comes from Amycolatopsis sp. NPDC114504, assembly GCF_055633595.1. Classification (NCBI taxonomy): domain Bacteria; kingdom Bacillati; phylum Actinomycetota; class Actinomycetes; order Pseudonocardiales; family Pseudonocardiaceae; genus Amycolatopsis; species Amycolatopsis sp. NPDC114504. Next base: position 209,358 of record NZ_JBVKDU010000005.1, read on the forward strand.
CCGGATGAGCGTCGACGACGCCGTGAACCGGTTCATGTCCGAGGCCGCGAAGGCGCTGGGCTAGCCGATGACGACCGTGCGCACCCCGGACCCGCCGGTCGCTTCGGAGGCGGCCGCGCGGGTCCGGAGGCGGGACCGGCCGGCCGGGCGCCGCCGCAAGACCCAGCCGGAGGCCTTCGCGTTCCTGACGCCCTGGCTGCTCGGCGCGGTGGCGCTGACCGTCGGCCCGATGGTCGTCTCGCTCTACCTGTCCTTCACCGACTACGACCTCTTCACCTCGCCGAAGTGGGTCGGCTTCGGCAACTTCGCGCGCATGTTCACCGACGACGACCGCTACCTGCAGTCGGTGAAGGTGACCCTGATCTACGTCCTGGTCTCGGTACCGCTGAAGCTCACCGTGTCGCTGCTGGTGGCGATGCTGCTCAACACCCGCCGCGGCGGAGGCGGCTTCTACCGGGCCGCGTTCTACGCGCCGTCGCTGCTCGGCGCGAGCGTCGCGGCGGCGCTGGTGTGGCGGGCGCTGTTCATGGGCGGCGGGCCGGTGAACGAGGTGCTGGCCTTCTTCGGCTGGCACACGCCCAGCTGGGTCGACGACCCGCAGTTCAGCCTCGCCTCGATCGTGCTGCTCGGGGTCTGGCAGTTCGGCGCGCCGATGGTGATCTTCCTGGCCGGCCTCAAGCAGATCCCGGCCGAGCTGCACGAAGCGGCCGCGATCGACGGCGCCGGCGCGTTCCGCCGGTTCCGGCACATCACCCTGCCGATGCTCTCGCCGGTGATCTTCTTCAACCTGGTGATGGAAGCCATCCACGCGTTCCAGGCGTTCACCCCGGCGTTCGTCATCGGCGGCGGGCGCGGCGGCCCGGCCGACGCGGACCTGTTCTACACGCTCTACCTGTTCGAGGTCGGCTTCCAGGACTTCCACATGGGCTACGCGTCCGCGATGGCGTGGGTGCTGCTCGTGGTGATCGCGATCGTGACGGCGATCGTGTTCCGCACTGCGAAGCTGTGGGTGTTCTACGATGACGTGGAAAACTCAGGGGAGCGCCGATGACCGTGCTCCCTCGCTCAGCGCGTTCGGCGGGCCGGCACGTGCTGTGCCTCGTGATCGTCGCCGTGGTGCTGTACCCGCTGGTGTGGCTGGCGTTCGCGTCGGTCAAGCCGCCGGACGAGATCTTGTCCCGGCTGTCGCTGCTGCCCACGCGGTTCGTCTTCGACGGCTACACCAAGGGCTGGGAAGGCGCGGCGGACGTCGGGTTCGGCCGCTTCTTCCTCAACTCCTTCCTGGTCGCCGGGCTGTCCGTGGCGGCCAACGTGCTGTCCTGCTCGCTCGCCGCTTATGCGTTCGCCCGGCTGAAGTTCCGCTTCCGCGGCGCGCTGTTCGCGTTCATGATCACGACGCTGATGCTGCCCTACCACGTGACGCTCATCCCGCAGTACGTGATCTTCCAGCAGGCCGGCCTGGTCAACACGTTCGTCCCGCTGATCCTGCCGAAGCTGCTGGCCACCGAGGCGTTCTTCGTGTTCCTGATCGTCCAGTTCATGCGCGGGATCCCGCGCGAGCTCGACGAGGCCGCGATCATCGACGGCTGTAGCGTCTACCGCACGTTCTGGCACGTCGTGCTGCCGCTGTCGAAACCGGCGCTGGTCACGACGTCGATCTTCACGTTCATCTGGACGTGGAACGATTTCTTCACGCAGATGGTGTACCTGAACGACACGGAGAAGTTCACCGTGCCGCTCGGCCTGCGGCTGTTCGTCGACACGAGCAGCGAGTCGAACTTCGGCGCGATGTTCGCCATGTCGGCGCTCGCGCTCGTCCCGATCGTGCTCTTCTTCCTCGCCTTCCAGCGCCTGCTGGTCGAAGGCGTCAGCACCAGCGGCCTGAAGGGGTGACGACCATGCGCACCACCCAGTGGCGAACCGGGCTCACCGACTTTTCGGACTGCCTGCTGACCGGCCTGCTCGTCGCGCTCGCGTCGGTGCCGGTGGTGACCGCGGCCCCGGCGTTCGCGGCGGGTTGCCGGGTGCTCGACCGGACGCGCCACGGCATCGGGCGTCCCTTGTGGACGACGTTCTGGGCCGACTTCCGCCAGTCCGCCCGGGGTGGGCTGCTCTTCGCGCTCGGGTGCCTCGCCGGGGCGGCGCTGTTCGCGGTGGACCTCGAAGTCGTGCGCTCGATGCCGGGAGCCGGCGTGCTGGGGCCGGCGCTGTGGGTGCTGGCCGCGGCGATGGCGGTCGTCGCGCTGCGGACGTGCGAGGTCGTCGCGACCGGGGAACCGTCCTGGCGGCGCGCGGTCGTGACGGCCGCTCGCGAGACCGCGTCGGCGCCGGGGAACGCCCTGCTCCTGGCCGGGGCGATCGGCCTCGCGGTCGTGCTCGCGTGGATGCTGCCGATCCTGGCCCTGCTGGTCGCCGGGCCGCTGGCCCTGGCCGCCGTGGCGACCGGCGGCCGCCGATGACCCCTGCGGTGGTGGTGTTCGGCACGACCGGCTACGCGCGCACCCACCTGCGCCGGGCCCGCGCGCTGCACGACCGGGGTGAAATCGTCCTGACCGGCGCGTGCGACGTCCGCGAGCCACCGGACGGGGCCGGCGAGCTGGTGCCGGTGTTCACCCACGACCCCGCGGAGCTGCTGGCCCGCGTGCCGGCCGACATCGCCGTGATCGCCACCCCGCCGCACACGCACCTGCCCCTGGCCCGCCTCGCGCTCGCCGCGGGCTGCCACGTGCTCGTGGAGAAGCCGCCGGTGCTCGACCTGACGGCGTTCGACGAGCTGACCGAGCGGGCCCGCGGCCGGGCCTGCCAGGTCGGGTTCCAGAGCTTCGGCTCGCCCGCGGTCCCGGTGATCCGGGCCGCGCTGGCCCGGGGTGCGATCGGGACGGTCACCGGGATCGCCGCCGCGGGCGCGTGGATCCGGCGTGACCGCTACTTCTCCCGCACCGCCTGGGCGGGCCGTCGCCGGCTCGACGGGCGCGCGGTCGTGGACGGCGCCCTGACGAACCCGTTCGCCCACGCCGTCGCGACCGCCTTGCTGCTCAACGGCACGGCCGGGGCACTGCCCGAGCGCACGGCCGTCGAGCTGTACCGCGCCCGCGACATCGAGTCGGACGACACGGCGTGCGCCCGCCTGTGCTTCGCCGGCGCACCGGACGTCGTCGCCGCCGCGACGCTCGCCGCCGAAGCCGACCACGAGCCGTACGTGCTGATCCACGGCACCGAAGGCCGGATCCGGTGGCACTACAAGACCGACGTCGTCCTCGTCGGCGGCGAGCCGGTGCCGGTCGGGCCGCCGCAGGACCTGCTGACGAACCTCGTCGAGCACCTGCGCGACGGCGTGCCGCTGCTCGCTCCGCTGGCCGCCACCCGCGCGTTCACCGCACTGGTCGAGGCGGTCCGCGACGCGCCGGAGCCGAGGCGGCTGCCCCAGGCCCGGGCCGTCGGCGCTGGCCCGGAGCGCCGGTTCGTCGTGCCGGGCGTCGATCGGGCCGTCGACACCGCGGCCGAGCGGCTCGCGCTGTTCTCCGAACTCGCCCTGCCCTGGACCCTCGCCCGAGAGGAGACGTGATGGTGGTGCGCCGCTACGCGATCGTCGGCTTGGGCTCGCGCGCCCAGCTGTTCGCCCGCGCGCTGGCCGGCTCGCCGCGGGCCGAGCTCGCGGCCTTCTGCGACCACAACGAAACCCGCATGCGGGTCCACAATGGATGGCTCGGCGCTTCGGTGCCCGGCTACCGGCCGGCGAACTTCGCCGCCATGCTGGCGAAGGAGCGCGTCGACGTCGTCGTGGTGTGCACGCCGGACCACACGCACGCGGACTACGTCGTCGCGGCGCTGCACGCCGGCTGCGACGTCGTCACCGAGAAGCCGATGACGACCGACACCGACGGCGCGCGACGCATCCTCGCCGCCCGTCGCGAGACGGGAAGCTCGGTGCGGGTCGCGTTCAACTACCGGTACAACCCGGTGCACCGGCGCGTGCGCGAGCTGCTCGCCGCGGGCGCGATCGGGGAGATCGGCTCGGTCGAGTTCAGCTGGCTGCTCGACACCGCGCACGGCGCCGACTACTTCCGGCGCTGGCACCGCGAGAAGGCGAACTCCGGCGGCCTGCTCGTGCACAAGTCCGGCCACCACTTCGACCTGGTCAACTGGTGGCTCGGCAGCGGCCCGGAGACGGTGTTCGCGCTGGGCGGGCTGTTCTTCTACGGCGACGAGAACGGCCACCGGCACACCGACGACCGGTTCGCGCTGGACCTCGAGGCGTCGCCCCGGCTGCGCGCGCTCTACCGCGACGCGGAGCACGAAGACGGCTACGTCCGGAACCAGGACGTGTTCGCACCCGGCGTCACGATCGAGGACGACGTGTCGGTGCTCGTCCGGTACCGCGGCGGGGTGGTGCTGAACTACCACCTGCACGCGTACTCACCGCGGGAGGGATACCGCGTCGCGTTCTCGGGCAGCTCGGGGCGGCTCGAGCTGGACGTCCGGGAAAACGAGTACGCCACGGACTCGGGGGAAAGCAGCCGGGCCCGGCTGACCCGGCAACGGCACTGGGAACCACCGGAAGTCCTCTTGGACGAACCCCTGGGCGAAGGCCACGGCGGCGGGGACGAACGGATGCTCGCCGAACTGCTCGGCGACGCGGAACCGGACCCGCTCGGCTGCGCCGCCGACCACGACTCCGGTCTGCAGGCGCTGCTCACCGGGCTGGCCGCGAACCGGTCGCTGGCCACCGGCAGGCCGGTCCCGGTCGACGAGCTGCTCGGCGAAATCGGGGAACCGGCGTGAGCCGGGCGGCGGTCGGCAACGGGACGCTGGAGCTGGCCGAGGACGACGGCCGGGTGCGCGTCCAGCTCGGCGACGTCGTCCTGGCGGAGTACGTCGTGGCGCCGTCGACGCCGGCGGGGGACTCGCCGAAGCCGTACCTGCACCCGCTGCGCACCACCGCCGGCGAGACGGTGACCGCGGTCCGGCCGCACGACCACACCTGGCACAACGGCCTGCAGTTCACCATGGCCCACCTGTCGGGGGAGAACTTCTGGGGCGGCCGGACCTACGTGCGCGGACGCGGGTACACCCCGCTCGACAACAACGGCACCGTCGGCCACGTCCGCTGGGAGAGCACAGTGAGCGCCGCGGAGTACTGCGAACTGCGGCACGAGCTGGCCTGGCGCACCGCGGCGGGCCGGCGGTGGCTGACCGAGCACCGCACGCTGCGCTTCGGCGACGTCTCGGCGGACGGCTGGACCCTCACCTGGACGAGCCGCCTGTGCAACACCAGCGGCCGCGAGCTGCGCTGGGGGAGCCCGGTGACCGAGGGACGGGACACGGCCGGGTACGGCGGGCTGTTCTGGCGCGGGCCGCGCTCGTTCGTCGGCGGCACGGTCCGCACGTCCGACGGCCGCTCAGCCGAAAGCGCGATGGGGCACCGCGCGCCGTGGCTCGCGTTCACCGGCCGGCACGACGAGAGCCTGCGGTTCTCGACGCTGCTGTTCGCCGACAGCCCGGCCAACCCCGGTTTCCCCACGGCCTGGTACGTGCGCGCCGAGCCGTTCCCGGTGGTCAGCTTCGCCGCGACCTACCACCGGCCGTGGGTGTTCGCACCGGGGGACGAGCTGACGCTGACCCACCACGTCGTCGTCCTCGACGGCGATCCGGAGCCCGCCCGGCTGGCCGAGCTCGCGGCCCGGGCGGCCGAGTAGAAGGAGCCGACATGCGCTGGAAGGCCTTCGCGGGGTGCCTCGCCCTGCTCGGACTCACCCTCACCGCCGGGACGGCGGAAGCCCACGGCCACGACCCGGGCCGCGTCGTGCTCGGTGCGCACGACGGCTGGGGCGCCGGGACGACCGGGGGAGCGGCGGCCGCACCCGCCGACGTCCACACGGTGTCCCGGCGTTCGGAGCTGGCCGCCGCGCTGGCGGCGCACCCGGGCGCGCCGAAGATCGTCTACGTCCGCGGCACGATCGAGGGCAATGTGGACGGTCGCGACCGGCCGCGGACCTGCGACGACTTCGCCGACCCGGCCTACAGCCTGCCCGCGTACCTGGCGGCGTACGACCCGGCGACCTGGGGGAAGGTCGAGCCTTCGGGGCCGCTCGAGGAGGCGCGAGCCCGGTCGCAGGCGAACCAGGCGGCGCAGGTGGTGCTCGACGTCGGCCCGAACACGACGATCTACGGGCTCGGGGGTGCGACCCTGCACGGGCTGACGCTGCGGGTCACCGGGGACAACGTGATCCTGCGGAACCTGCGGTTCTCGGACGCGCACGACTGCTTTCCCCAGTGGGACCCCCTCGACGGCGCGGACGGGAACTGGAACTCCGAGTACGACAACGTCGACCTCGTCGGCGCGACGCACGTCTGGGTCGACCAGAACGAGTTCAGCGACGGCGGGAACACCGCGCAGCCCACGTACTTCGGGCGCAAGTACGAAGTCCACGACGGCCTGCTGGACATCGTCAACGGCTCGGACCTCGTGACGGTGTCGGACAACCGGCTGCACGACCACGACAAGACGATGCTGATCGGCAACACCGACAAGCCGACCTACGACGTCGGGAAGCTGCGGGTTTCGGTGCACCACAACCTCTTCTCGGAGATCGGCCAGCGCGCGCCGCGGGTGCGATACGGGCAGGTGCACGTCTACGACAACCTCTACCTGGTGCGGGATCCGGCCGCCTACACGTATTCGCTCGGCGTCGGCGTCGAGTCGCGGATCTACGCGGAGAACAACTTCTTCCGGATCCCGGCTTCGGTGCCGCTGGGCGCGCTGGTGGAGTACTGGAAGGGGACGGTGCTGCACGCGACCGGGACGCTGGTTTCCTCCGGTGCGGCGCCGCCCCGGCCGGTGGATCTGCTGGCGGAGTACAACGCGGCCAACGATCCGGATCTGGGCCCGGACGTGGGCTGGACGCCGACGCTGGTCGCCCACCTCGATCCGACGTGGGCGGTGCCCGCGCGGGTGCTGCTCGGCGCCGGTCCCGTTTTCTGAAAACGGCGGGCATCCGGGCGACAGGGTGATCCCTGCGGCCGGTGGCATTGACACGCCGAACCCGGGAACCGGAGACTGAGAAAGCGCTTTCAGCACTCGCCAGGACCCTTTTCCGCAAGGGAAGACCCAAGGAGTGATGAGCATGTCCCCGATTTCCCGGGCCGCGGTCGTCGCCGCGCTCGCGGTGTCCACCGTGATCGTCGCCGGCCCGTCCGCGAGCGCCGCCTCGTGGCCGAGTCCCACCGCCAGTCAGGCGGTCGGCGCGACCATCAAGGTCACCAGCGGCACCTACGACGGCGGCCTCAAGCGGTTCTACGGCACCGGCGACCTCGGCACCGGCGGCCAGGACGAGGACCAGGGCCCGATCTTCGAGCTGTCCAACGGCACCACGCTGAAGAACGTCGTCCTCGGCAACCCGGCCGCCGACGGCGTGCACTGCCTCGGCACCTGCACGCTGCTCAACGTCTGGTGGGAGGACGTCGGCGAGGACGCGGCGACGTTCAAGGGCACCTCCGCCTCGCAGACCATGACGATCGACGGCGGCGGTGCGCGCAAGGCGTCGGACAAGGTGTTCCAGCACAACGGTCCCGGCACCATGTACATCCGCAACTTCCAGGTCAACGACTTCGGCAAGCTGTACCGCTCCTGCGGCAACTGCAAGACGCAGTACAAGCGCAACGTCGTCGTGGACAACGTCACCGCGACCGTGCCGGGCAAGACGCTCGTCGGCATCAACACCAACTACGGCGACACCGCCAAGCTGACCCGGATCACCATCGTCGGGGACTCGAGCCGCAAGATCGTGCCCTGCGAGAAGTACAAGGGCGTCACCAGCGGCGAACCGACCAAGATCGGCAGCGGTCCCGACTCGACCAACTGCCTCTACACCACCGCCAACATCACCTACCAGTAACCGTCCGGGGGTGCCGGCCGCCGTCCGGTACCCCCGGCGTCCCCGTGGAGGTGCCCCATGCTCGCGCTCCTCATCGCCTCGGCGCTGGCCGCGGCGACCCTCGCCCCACCCGCGGCCGCGAACGTCGTCGTCGCCAAGGACGGCTCTGGGAACTACACGACCGTCCAGGCCGGCATCGACGCCGTGTCCGCCGGCGGCACGGTGTCGGTCAAGCCCGGGACCTACCGCGAGGTGATCACCGTGCCCGCGGCCAAGACCGGGATCACCCTGCGCGGCACCACCGGTAAGGCGTCCGACGTCGTCGTCGACTACGACAACGCCAGCGGGACCCCGAAACCCGACGGCACGACGTACGGCACCACCGGCAGCGCGACCGCGACGATCGCCGCGAACGGCTTCACGGCGAGCGCGCTGACCTTCCGCAACTCCTTCGACCGCAAGGCCCACCCGGAGATCACGGCGACCCAGGCGGTCGCGGTCAAGACCACCGGCGACCGGATGGTGTTCGACAACGTCACGTTCCTCGGCCACCAGGACACGCTGTACGCCGACACCGCGGCGACGGGTACGGCCGGCCGCCAGTACTACCGGAACTGCGCGATCAGCGGGGACGTCGACTTCCTGTTCGGCCGCGCGACGGCGGTGTTCGACCGGGCGACGATCACCGCACTCGACCGCGGTTCGAACCCCAACGGCTACCTGACCGCGGCGAGCACCCGCCGGACGAACGCGTACGGCTTCCTGATCGTCGGCAGCAAGATCCTCAGCCCGGCCGCGACCGCGAGCTTCTACCTGGGCCGCCCGTGGCACCCCGGCGGAGACGTCGACGCGATCGCGCAGGTCGTCATCCGCGAGACGGCGTTGCCGGCGGCGATCAAGCCGGCACCGTGGACCGACATGTCCGGCTTCTCGTGGAAGGACGCCCGGTTCTTCGAGTACCGCAACACGGGACCGGGCGCCGGGACGGGCACCGACCGGCCACAGCTGACCGCCACCCAGGCGGCGACGTTCACCGCGCAGCGTTACCTCGCGGGCGGCGACGGGTGGAACCCCGTGCACTGACGGGCCCGGTGCGTCCGGGAACGCACCGGGCCGCCGGTCAGGTCAGCTTCTTCTTGGCCGCCTTGGCCTTGCCTTTCACGGTGCCTTTGGCGTCCTGGAGCGGGGCGTAGGTGCTGTAGAGCGCGGGGTCGGGTTTCGGAGCCGTGCCCGGGCCGCCGAGTGGTTCCGGTTCCATCAGGTACTCGATGTCCGCGTCCGTGGTCCAAGCCGTGCCCTTGGCGCCGTCGGGGCCGTCGGAAAGGTGCCAGATCGTGTGGTTGTGGGTCTGGTCTTCTTCGTCGAGGAGGGCGTTCGGCACGATTTCCTCCTCGAGGCCGTCGGCCTTCAGCTCTTCGATCGCGGCCAGCCACTGTTTCTGGTGGACGGTGTCGCGGGCGAGGTTGAACTGCAGCATCGCCTTGACCCCGGGGTCGTCGGTCATGCCGTAGAGCCGGGCGGTCTGCAGCCGGCCCTGGGCTTCGGCCGCGACGTTCGCGCGGAAGTCGGCGAGCAGGTTGCCCGAGGCGACGATGTAGCGGCCGTTCCAGGGGTAGCCGTTGCTGTCCGCCGGAAGCGCACCACCGCCGGCGACGATGGCCTGCTGGACGTCCATGCCGCCGAGCGTGGCGGCCATGACCGGGTCCTTGACGGCTTCGGCGGTCATCGTGGCGGGAGCGCCTTCGAGCAGGCGGGCGACCATGGTGGCGAGCATTTCGACGTGCCCGATCTCCTCGGTGGCGGTGTCCATGAGGAGGTCCTTGTATTTGCCTTCGATGCGGCAGTTCCAGCCCTGGAACAGGTACTGCATCGTCACGCTCATCTCGCCGAACGCGCCGCCGATGAGTTCTTGCAGTTTGTGGGCGTAGACGGCGTCGGGCTTTTCGGGCTTGGCTTCGAACTGCAGCAGCTTGGTGTGACGGAACACGCGAGGAATCCTTTGCTTCGGCGCCGATGGTTCCCGGGGCGGAACCGGTGGCCGGAAGCTGCGAATTCCCGGCCGCCCGGGCGATAATCACGAAAGCCGTGATTTCCCACATGATTCGTCGGGGAGCGGTCCTCACCGAGCCGCTTCGCCGAACCCGCGGGCCTCCTCCTCGGCCGCCGCCAGCTCGCTCGCCGCGGCCACCGCGTCCCCCGCTCCGCCACGCCGGACCAGCGCTTCGGCGTGGCGGCGGCGGGAGAACACCACCGCCGGCCAGTGGGCCAGAGCCAGGTTGTGCTGGACCGCCGCCCGCAGGTGGGCGACCGCGCGGTCCAGGTCGCCGGTCGTCAGGGCCGCCGTGCCGAGGGGGTAGTGGATCGAGCCGAAGCACGCGATGGCCAGGCTCGCCATCGCCGGCAGGTGGCCGAACGGGCGCAGCAGCTCGGAAACCCGCGTCGCCGTCTCGACGTCCTCCAGCAGGTATGCGGTTTCCGAGGCGCCGCACAGGGAAATCAGCCACGTGCTCGACCGCGGCAGCGCGCCCAGATCGCCGCCGCACAGGCGGGCCAGGGCGCCCGCGGCCGTCCGGCGGTCGCCCGACGAAGCCGCCGCCACCGCCAGCGCCGCGTAGTACGAGTTGTCGATCGGGCTGAGCGTGGGGGAGTGCATCAGCCCGTCCAGCACCGGCACCAGCTCGCCGAGCCGGCCCTGGAACCACCGGATCGCCACCAGCTGCGCGCCGTACCAGCCGAGCGCGTCCAGGTCGCCGGCCGCCTGGCCGAGCTCCGCGCAGGCCTGCGCACCCTGCTCGGCCTCGCGGAACCGGCCCGCGCGGATGGCGAGCATGACCTTGACCGCGTCGGCGACGAACCCCGCGGCCAGGTGCTTGCGCGCGGCCAGGAGGTCGTCGAGCTCGCCGAGCCGCCGCTGGGCGTGCGGGTCGCCGGCGAGGAACAGGTCGACGGTGTCCCACAGCACGCCCATGACGAGGTCGGTGCGCCGCCCGGACCGCCCGCTCACCCCGACCAGCTCGGTGGCCAGCGCGTGCCGCCGGGCCGTGTGGTCGGGGCCGAGCAGGCAGTGGTGGGCCAGGCTCAGCGCCTCGGCGTGCGCGATCGGGTCACCCGCTTTCCGGGTTTCTTCGGCCACGGCCAGGATCCGGTCGTGCCGCACGGCCTGGTAGTCCTCCTCGCCCGCGAGCCGCGTCCGCAGGCGGCGGGCGAGCGCCGACGCCGGGTCGACCTCCGCCAGCGCGTGCCGCAGGCGGGTCAGCAGCAGCTCCGACGCGGCGGCCGTCCGGTGTTCGTGCACCCACACCCCGCCCAGGCCGAGCGCCGCGCGGGCGAGTGTGTCGGCGTCCCCGGCCTGCTCGGCCCGGCGGTAGGCGGTTTCGAAGTGCTCGCGGCTGGTCCGCAGGTCGCCGTCCTCCAGCAGGGCGTGCTCGCCGGCGGCCAGCGCGTCGTCCGGGGCGGTCACCACGGCGCCGGACCGGGCCGGGAGCAGTCCCGGGTCGTGGGCGAGCACCTGCCGGTGGACCTGGGCCAGCACCGGCGACGGCTCGACGCCGGACGCGGTGATCAGCCCGTGCCGGGCCCGGCGGAACGCCTCCAGCGCGTCGCCCTGGCGCCCGGCGCGGTAGAGCGCCGTCATCAGCTGTCCCCACAGGCGTTCGTGGCCGGGGAAAGCCGCGGTCAGCGACTCCAGCTCGGCGATCAGGCCGGTGTCCTCGCCGGTGGCCAGATCCGCGTCGATCCGGTCCTGGACGGCGTTGTGGCGCAGCCGGTCCAGCCGCATCCCTTCGGCCTGCAGGGTTTCGACGCCGGCGAACTCCTCGTACGCGGTTCCGCGCCACAGCGCCAAAGCGGCGGCCAGGTGTTCGCGGGCGGTGCCGGGTTCGCCGGCGGCGAGCGCCCGGCGTCCTTCCGCGGCGAGCTGCTCGAACCGCGCCGCGTCGAGGGCTTCCGGCCCCACGCGCAGCACGTACCCCGGCGGGCGGGTCAGGATCAGGTGGGGCCCCAGGGAGCCGCGCAGGCGTGACAGGTACGTCCGCACGGTCCGGTCCGCGTGCGCGGGCGGCCGCTCGCCCCACAGCGCGCGGCCGAGCGCGGCGACGCTCACGACGCGGCCCGCCTCCGCCGTGAGCACGGCGAGCAGGGTCCGCAGGCGCGGCCCGCCGACGTCCCGCGGTGCACCGCCGATCCGGACCTCGAACGGTCCCAGCACTCCGAGGTCCACTCCGCCGGTGGTGTTCCCGACCATCCCCGCCCCTCCGCCGCGGACGCGTCCGCGCTCAGGCGTACAGGAGCGGAGTGGGCGATGCGAGATACGTCGACCGGGGGAAAGCGGACGATTCGTCGCCGGGCGCCTACGTGATCGGCACCGTCGCGACGCAGGACGCCGCCCCGCTGTCGAACGTCGTCGACGCCGTGGCGCGCGCGGTGGCCGGGATCGCGAGCCCCGCCGGCAGCGACATGGTGCCGTTGCTCGCCGGGCCGACCCGGGTGTAGACCGTGTGCGTGCCCAGCCCATCCTGGTAGGAGATCTTCAGCGACTGGGTGCCGACGTCGCCGATGTACGGACCCGACGTGGTGTACGAGCCGAGCGGGTGGTGGAAGCCACCGGAGGTGTCGTACCGCAGGGTGAACGTCCCGCTGAACGCCCCGGCATGGCAGATGCTCGTGACCTGCTTGATGGTCTGCGCCTGGGCCGGGACGGCGAACGCCGCCGTGGCCAGCATCGCGACCAGCCCGGCTCGCACCACTGTCTTCATCTGATCCTCGCTCTCGGTCCCCGCCATCTTGCCGGAACCGGCTTCCGTCCCGCTTCCGCTCATCCGGCGGTGCGGACGAGCAGGACCGGGCACGCCGCGTGGTGCAGCAGCGCCTGGCCGGTGGAGCCGAGCAGCAGCCCGGGGAATCCGCCGCGGCCGCGGTCGCCGAGGACGACCAGCTGGGCGGCCCCGCTGCGCTCGATCAGCTCCCGCCGGGGGTGGGCGTGGACGACGACCTGGTCGACCGCGACGTCGCCGAGGTCGTGGTCGCCGATCCGTTCGCCGAGCAGCCGGCGCCCGGCGTCGGTGACGCACCGCGGGTCCGGCCGCGGCGGCGGGACGTCGGTCCAGGCGTGCAGCACCACCAGCGGCGCGCGGCGGACGCGGGCTTCGGCGAGCGCCGCCGCGAGCACGCGAGAACCGGCTTCGCTGCCGTCGATGCCGGTGACGACCGGGCGGTCTCCCGCGCCGGGCTCGTCCCAGCTGTCCCCGCGGACGACGACGGTGTCGCAGCGTGCGTGCGTCCCGACCGCTGCGGCCACCGAGCCCGCGAGGAGGCTGGTCAGCCTGCCGTGCCCGGCGGAGCCGACGACGAGCAGGGCAGCTGCCCGCGAAGCACCGATCAGCGCCTGGGCGGCGCGGTCGGGGTCGAGCCGGGTCGTCGCGCCGGGAACGCCTTGCGCGGCGGCCAGTTCCCGCGCGATCCGCAGCGCTCGCCGGCCGCGGGCGCGCAGCGCGTCGACCATCTCCTCGGGCGGCGGCACGACCCCGCCCGCGAGCAGGGCCGGGACGTCGAGGGCGTGCACGATCTCCAGGGGCGCGTCCCGCAGGCCGGCGGTCCGCGCGGCCCAGCGGACGGCGTCCAGGGACTCGGCCGACCCGTCCACCCCGGTGACGATCGGCGGCGCGGCTGCAGCGGTCATCCGCCGACTCTATGCCCGCCCGGCGGGCACCCACCCCTATTTGAACGTGTTCAACTCTTTCGGTACCGTGGTCCTCGGGCGGGCCGATGAGGGGGATTCATGAAGATCGTGATACCGGGTGGCACCGGGCACCTGGGCCGGGTGCTGAGCCGGAAGCTGGTCGACCGCGGGGACGAGGTCGTCGTGCTCACCCGGCGGGACGCACCGCCGGAACCGGGGGTGCGCCACGTCCGCTGGGACGGGCGCGCCGCGGGGCCGTGGACGGCGGAGATCGATGGCGGCGACGTCGTGCTCAACCTGGCCGGCCGGTCGGTGAACTGCCGGTACACCCAGGCGAACCTGCGGGAGATGTGGAACTCGCGGATCGACTCGGCGCGGGTCGTCGGCGGCGCGATCGAGCGCGCCGCGCGGCCGCCGCGGGTCTGGCTGCAGATGAGCACGGCGACGATCTACGCCCACCGCTTCGACGCCCCGAACGACGAAACGACCGGCGTGCTCGGCGGCGGCGAGCCCGGGGTGCCCGCGTATTGGGCCTACAGCGTCGACCTCGCCCGGGCGTGGGAGCGCGAGCAGGAGGTGGCGGCCACTCCGCGCACCCGCAAGGTGGCGCTGCGGACGGCGATGGTGATGAGCCCGGAGCCCGGCGGCGCGTTCGCGATGCTCCTGCGGCTAGCCCGGCTGGGCCTGGGCGGCCCGGTCGCGGGCGGCGCGCAGTACCTGTCGTGGATCCACGAGGACGACCTGGTCCGCGCGATCGACTTCCTCATCGCGCGGGACGACGTGCGCGGGCCGGTGAACCTTGCGGCCCCGGAACCCCTGCCGTCACGGGACTTCCTGCGCGCCCTGCGCACGGCGGCGGGTGTCCCGTTCGGGCTGCCGGCGACGCGGTGGATGGCGGAGATCGGGGCGTTCGTGCTGCGGTCGGACACGGAGCTGCTGCTGAAGAGCCGCCGCGTGGTGCCGGGCCGGCTGCTCGACGCGGGGTTCGCCTTCGACCACCCGTCCTGGCCCGCCGCGGCGGCGGACCTGCTCGATCGTCCACTGAGGACGGTCAGCTGAGGTCGCTGTTGTCCCGCAGCCTTCTCAGCATCAGCGCGAGGTGCAGCCGGAACCGGCCCGCGGGGGAGTCGACCTCGAAACCCAGCACGGCTTCGGCGCGGGACAGGCGGGCGGGCATCGTGCTGTGGTGGCGGTGCAGGACCGCCGCGGCCTTGCGGGCCGAGCCGGTCGCGCACAGGGCGTCGAGGGCGGCCAGCGTGTCGTCGCCGTGGGCTTCGGCCGCCAGCCGGTCGAGCGCGCGCACGTCGGGCAGCTCGGCCACATCCGGTCCGGCGAGCTTGCCCGCGAGCGGGGCGAGGCTGCCGAGCCGGTCCCACCACACCACCGGCTCGGTGCCCGAGGTGAAGCGCAGCGCCGTCCGGGCCGCGGCCCAGGAGCGGGCCGCGTCGATGGCCGGCAGCTCCGGGCCGATCCCCGCCCGGCCGCCGTCCGGAACCGGGCCGGGCACGGCGTCCGCGAGGATCGCGCGCACCCCGCCCAGCTGCGCCGAACGCCCGGCGAGCCCGTCGACGCCGGTGCCGGCCAGCACACGCAGCCGGGCCGCCGGCGAGATCCCCAGCAGGTGCAGGGCCCGCGACCGCTCGGCCGTCCCGGCGTCCTCCGACAGCACCAGCTCGACGAGCGCGGGGTCGCCCAGCTCGGGCCGGGGCACGCCGCTCTGCTCCAGCAGGATCGCGGTGGCGATCGCGAACCGTTCGAGGAGCATGTCGTCGAGCGGGAGCGGCGGGCCGGCGCGGGCCACCCACACCTCGACGCCGCCCTCG
This sequence comes from Amycolatopsis sp. NPDC114504, assembly GCF_055633595.1. Taxonomy (NCBI): domain Bacteria; kingdom Bacillati; phylum Actinomycetota; class Actinomycetes; order Pseudonocardiales; family Pseudonocardiaceae; genus Amycolatopsis; species Amycolatopsis sp. NPDC114504. The sequence continues at coordinate 224,732 of NZ_JBVKDU010000005.1, forward strand.
AGCCGGCGGACGGCCGCGCCCGCGAGAGCCGTCCCGGGAGTGACGACGTCCTCGCCCGGGTCCGCGCGCAGCGACAGCCCTTGGCCGGGCGCGTGCACGCCGACCCGGCAGCCGGCGAGCTCGGCCGTGCTGCGCACCAGCGCGTCCAGGCCGGCGCGCCCGGTGATCAGGCGGTCGAAGAACCCGATCACCCGCACGGCGTTCTCGGCGTCGGCGTCGAGCCCGGACAGCCGCAGCAGCAGCCCCTTCATGTCGCCACGATAGGCGCGCCCGCCGCCGGATGGCGAGCTCCGGCCCGGCAACGCCCGCCGCGTGGCGGTGGCCGGAAGAGCCCCGGGCGGCCGAAGATCAGGTCATGACCTACGCGATCGATCCCGAGCTGCTGCCCTGGCTGGACATGCTCCCGGCCGTGACCCTGACCGACTACGAGGCACTGGTCGCCGCGCGCTCCTCGATGGGGCAGCTGGGCGAGGTCCTGCCGGCCTACGAGCCGGTGAACCCGGTCGACGTCCGCGACACGGCCGTGCCGGGGCCGTCGGACGCGCCGGACGTGCCGGTGCGCGTCTACTCCCCGGCGAACCGCACCGGCGCGGTGCCCGGCCTGCTCTACATCCACGGCGGCGGGTTCGTCCTGGGCGACCTCGACATGTTCCACGCGTCGCTGCTGCGGCTGGTCGACGAGCTCGGCATCGTGATCGTGTCGGTGGACTACCGGCTGGCGCCCGAGCACCCGTTCCCGGCGCCGGTCGAGGACTGCTACGCGGCCCTGCAGTGGGTCGAGGCCAAGGCGGCCGAGCTGGGCATCGACCCGGCCCGGCTCGCGGTGGGCGGCGAAAGCGCGGGCGGCGGCCTCTCGGCGGCGGTGGCGCTGCTGGCCCGCGACCGCGGCGGCCCGGCGCTGTGCTTCCAGTACCTCGGCATCCCGGAGCTGGACGACCGCCTGGACACGCCGTCGATGCGCGCCTACACCGACACGCCGCTGTGGAACCAGCCGAACGCGGTGTACAGCTGGACCAGCTACCTGGGCACGGAACCCGGCGGCGACGACGTTTCGCCGTATGCCGCACCTTCCCGGGCGACGGACCTGGCCGGCCTGCCGCCGGCGTTCGTCACGACGTGCCAGTTCGACCCGTTGCGGGACGAAGGAATCCAGTACGCGCAACGTCTCGCGCACGCGGGCGTGGCGACCGAGCTGCGCCACTACCCGGGCACGTTCCACGGCTCGTCGATGGTCGAGACGGCGGCGATCTCCCGCCGGATGTTCGCCGACGAGGTCGAAGCGCTCCGCCGCGGGCTGCGACTGAGCTGACCAAGGGCCCCGAGACGGCGCGCCGCGAGTGCGGCGCGCCGTCCCACCCCGGTCAGGGCACCACGTCGGTGACCGTGTCCTTGACGACCTGCCACCGGCCGTGGTCGCGCACCAGGGTCAGGCTGATCGTGTAGTGCCGGTCGATGCCGTGGGACGGCTCGAGGTAGTGCGCGTCGAGGATCGCGAAACCCATCTGGCAGTTCTCGACGACGGTGTGCACCACCGTCCACGGCATCGAGTACTCGTACGGCACCTTGAACTGCTCCAGCACCGGGTTCACGTTCGCGTCGTAGCCGAGGAAGAGGTTGCCCCGGCGGCCGACCGTGACCATGTCGCGGTGGATGATCGCGCGGTAGCGGGCGGCGTCGCGCTTGTTGTAGCTGTCCATGTCCTCCCACACGGCGTGGTCGAACGCCCTTCGACAGTCCTGCCCACCTTGCCCACTCTGTCCGCCCGTTTCCCCGGCCGAAGCCGTGACCGGGGCAGTGACCGCCGCCGCGGCCAGTGCCGTCCCCAACGCCGCGTAAGCCCACCTGCGCATCTGGTTTCCCTTCTTCGTGGTCCGGCCGGAAGGCTGCCGGGACGGCGCATCACAGCTGCATCACTTCCGCACCGGCGCCGCCCGGGGGCCCGTTAGCCTCGCTCGCGGGGTGAGCCATGGAGTTCCGCGTCCTGGGTCCGGTGCGAGTGCTCGTCGACGGCCGGCCGATCGGCCCGTCCGGGCCGCGGCAGGAACGCATCCTGGCGGCGCTGCTGCTCGGCGCCGGCCGGGTGGTACCGGTGGCGCGCCTGGTCGACGTCGTCTGGGACGGCGAGCCGCCGGCGACGGCGGTGCGGCAGGTCCGCAACCTCACCACCGCCCTGCGCCGCACCCTCGTCGCGGCCGGTGCCGCCCCCGGCGTCCTCACCGCCGACGGACCCGGGTTCACGCTGCGGCCGGGCGCGTCCGACCTCGACGTGTTCGAGGAGCACGCGGCGCGCGGCGAGTACCGGGAGGCCCTGGCGTGCTGGCGGGGTCCGGCGCTGGCCGGGGTGGACAGCGCCGCGCTGCGCCCGGACGCCGAGCGCCTGGCGGAGCGCCGGCTGGCCGTGCTGGAGCGGTGCCTGGCCGCCGAGATCGAAGAAGGCCGGGACGGTGACGCCGTCGCGGAGCTGACCGCGCTGGTCGCCGAGCACCCGCTGCGCGAAGGCCTGGTCGGGCTGCTCATGCGGGCGCTGCACCGGGCGGGGCGGCGGGCCGACGCGCTCACCGCCTACCAGCGCGCGAAGCGGCGGCTGGCCGAAGACCTCGGGGTCTCGCCGGGCGCGTCGCTGCGCACCCTCTACGAGCAGCTCCTGCACGAGGAGCCCGGCCGCTGCTTCCTGCCTTACGACGTCCCGGACTTCACCGGCCGCGCGACGGAGGTCGCCCGCGCGCTCGAGGCGTTGCGGGCCGGGCAGCCGGTGGTGGTCGACGGGATGGCCGGGGTCGGGAAGACGGCGTTCGCGGTCCGCGTCGCGCACCGGGCCGCGGGGGAGTTCCCGGACGGGCAGCTGTTCGTGGACCTGCACGGCCACACCCCGGCGCGGGACCCGCTCCCGCCTGAAGCCGCGCTCGTGGCCCTGCTGCTGCAGACCGGCGTCCCGGCGAGCCGCCAGCCGGACGGGCTCGACGAGCGCGCCGCGCTCTGGCGGTCCCGTGTCGCCGGGCGCCGCCTGCTGGTCGTCCTCGACAACGCCGCGGACGCCGCGCAGGTCGTGCCGTTGCTGCCCGGCGACCGCGGCGTCGGGGTCCTGGTGACCGGACGGCGGCGGGTCGCCGAGGTCGACGGCGCGGTCGCGCTGTGCCTGGACGTGCTGCCGCCGCCCGAGGCCGAGGCGCTGTTCACCGCCGCGGCGGGCGGCCGGTCCGGCGCCGGGATCGCCCGGCTGTGCGGGTATCTGCCGCTGGCGCTGCGGATCGCCGCCGCCCGGCTCCAAGCACGTCCACTGTGGACGGTGGACGACCTGGCGGCGCGCCTCGGCTCCGAACGACGCCGGCTGGGGGAGCTGCGCGCGGGCGGCCGGGACGTCGCCGCGGCGTTCGCCCTGTCCTACCGGGACCTCACGTCGGCGCAGCGCCGGATGTTCCGGGTGCTGGGGTGTCACCCGGGCGGCGACTTCGCGGTCCCCGCGGCGGCCGCGCTGTACGGCACCGAGGTCGCCGAGGCCGAGCGGCTGCTGGAGGACCTGCTCGACGTCCACCTGCTCCGCCAGCCGGCCCCGGACCGCTACGGGTTCCACGATCTGCTCGCCGAACACGCGCGGGAATTAGCAGAACCCGGTGAGGCCGCGGCGGCACTGGGCCGGCTGCTGGACCACTACCGCGACGGCGAGTTCTCGTTCGCCGCCGAACGCGCCAACCTCGTCGCCGTCACCGCGCTCGGCGGACGTGACGACCACGCCTGGCGCATCGCCGACCGCGCGGTGGCCGCCCTGCGCGAACAGGGGCACCGCGACGAGCTGACGGCGCTGGCCCGCGCCGGGGTCCGGGCCGCCGACCGGCTGGGCGACCCGCACGCGCGGCAGCTGAGCCTGGCGAACCTCACGATCGCGCACTGGGAAACCGGACGGCTCGCCGAGGCGGCGGCCACCACCGAGGAGCGGTTGCGCCTGGTCCGCGGGTCCGGCGACCGCGCGGCCGAAGCCGCGGCCCTCGCCCGGCTGGGCGCGGTGCACGGCATGCTCGGCCGCTACCCCGACGCGGTCCGGCTGTACCGGCGGGCGCTGGTGCTGGCCCGCGAGACGGGCGGCCACGCCGTCGCCGGCCTGGTCTGGGCCAACCTCAGCAACGCTCAGGAGGTGCTCGGGTCGTTCGAGGAGGCGTGGGTGTCGGCGTCGCGCGCCCGGGCGATCCGCGACGAGCTCGGTGACGGGGACGGCGTGATCCTGGCCGCGGCCCAGCAGGCGCTGGTGCTCGCCCGGCTCGACCGCCCCGCGGAAGCCCTCGACGTCGCGGAGCAGGCGGTGCGCGACGCGGTCGAGCGGGGCTACGCGTTCGGCGAGGCGTGGAGCCGCATCGACTGCGCGGAGGTGCTGCTGGCGGCCGCGTGCCCGCAGCGGGCACACGAGCACGCCGAGCGGGCGTGCACGATCCTGGCGCGGCTCAACCACCCGCTGCTGCTGGCCATGGCGGCCAACAGTCTCGGCGCGGCGGCCCACGCCCTCGGCAACCCAGCCGCGGCCCTGGCGGCGCACACCACGGCCCTGACGACGTCGCGCCGAATCGGCTACCGAGCGCAGGAGGCGCGGGCACTGTTCGGCCTCGGCGCGGCGCACGCGGCGCTGGGGGAGCCCGCCCAGGCCAAGCGGCTGCTGCGGGCGGGCCAGGCACTGCACGACGAAATGGGTCTGCCGCGGCTGGTCGTGAGTGGGAAACAGGGTTAGAACACTGTTTCTCACTCACGACGGGTAGGAAGGGAGCATGACCACTTCCGTCGGGTTGCTGCACCCCGGAGCCATGGGCGCCGCCGTCGGCGCGGTGCTCACCGCCCGGGGGACCCCGGTTCACTGGCTCCCCGCCGGTCGCGGACCGGCGACGTGCCGCCGTGCCGAAGACGCCGGGCTCACCGAAGCCGGCGACCTCGCCGGCTGCGACGTGATCGTCAGCGTCTGCCCGCCCGCGGCCGCGCTCGACGTCGCCAGGTCGGTGGCCGGCTTCGAAGGCGTCTACCTCGACGCCAACGCCATCAGTCCCCGGCACGCCACCGAAATCACGCGGATCCTGGACAAGGCGACCGTCGTCGACGGCGGCATCGTCGGCCCGCCTCCGCGGACGGCCGGGACCACGCGGCTCTACCTGTCCGGGCCCGCGGCCGCCGTCACGCGGCTGGAAGGCCTGTTCGCCGGCACCCGTCTCGAGCCCGTCGCGCTGGACGGTCCCGTCGGCAAGGCCTCGGCCCTCAAGCTGGCCTTCGCCTCCTACAACAAGCTCACCTTCGCGCTGGCCGCGCAGTCCCACGCCCTCGCGGAGCGCCACGGCGTCGGCGGCGAGCTGCGTGAGCTCGCCGCCGAGGTCCTGCCGCACACCCCGCTGGGCGCGCCCGCCGGCATCACCTCCGCCGGGCAGCGCGCTTGGCGGTGGGAAGGCGAAATGGCCGAGATCGCCGAAGCGAGCGCCGACGCCGGGCTCTCACCGGCCCTCGTCGCGGCCGCCGGAGCGCTGTTCGCCCGCTGGCGCGACCACCGCGACGACGACGGCGTCGCCCTCGACGACCTCCTTCAGGCGCTGGTCACCCCGCCGGGGTGACGTCGATCAGCACCTTCCCGGTCGCGCCCTCCTCGGACGCGATGTGGGCCTTCGCGGTGTCTTCGAGCGGGAAACGGTGGACCGGCACACCGCGGTCCTCGCCGAGCCGCAGCGCGCCGTCGGCGAAGGCCGCCGTGACGTCCTCGGCGCCGGCGCGGAGCTTGTCCGCTCCCACCGTGTAGAGCACCAGGAACTGGTACCGGGTGTTGAGCCACAGGTTCGCCCCGAAGTCGAGGCTGACCGTCCCGGTGCCGCGGTCGTCGCCGTAGATCGCGACCGTGCCGCGCGGGCGCAGGACCTCGGTGTGCAGCCCGGCGTTGACCCCGGCCGCGACCTCGACGACCAGGTCGACGCCGTCCGGGGCGACCTCGCGGATCCGCGCGGCGAGCTCCGGGTCGGGGTAGCGCAGCACGTGCTGGGCGCCGGCCGCGCGGGCGAGCGCGGCCTTCTCGTCGCTGCTGACGGTCGCGACCACGGTCGCCCCGGCCCAGCGGCCGAGCTGGATCGTGGCGTTGCCGACCGCGCCGGCGCCGCCGCTGACCAGCACCGTCCGGCCGGCGAGCGCGCCGGGAGCGAGCCGGGCGGGCCCGTCCTCGGCGACGGTCAGCGCCCGGTGCGCGGTCAGCCCCGGGACGCCGAACCCGGCGCCCTCGTCGAAGCCGGTGCCGTCGGGCAGGGGGACGACCTGCTCCGCCGGGAGCACGGTGTACTCCTGCGCGGTGCCGGCCGCCGGGCCGTGGGTGCCCGCGAGGATCAGCCACACGCGGTCGCCGGGAGCGAGCCCGGTGACGTCCGGGCCGACCGCGTCGACGACGCCGGCGCCGTCCTGGTTGGGCACCGTGTCGGGCGTTTCGGTCCCGGCTTCCGCGCCGCGGCCGAGCCGGGCCTTCCAGTCGGTGGGGTTGACCGCGGACACGACGATCCGGACGCGCACCTCGCCGGGACCGGGGTCCGCGACGGCCCGCTCCGACACCGACAGCACCTCGGGTCCGCCGTGGCGGCGGTAGACGACTGCTTTCATGCCGGGTGCAATCGCACGCCACCCGGGGTTATTCCCCGCGTCCGGAAATGAATCCGCGGTGCTTTTCCGCGTCGGCGGCCGGAAAAGGCGCGCCACGCGGGTGATCCCCCGGCCGGGCGATTTTCGGTGCTGCCCGAGCGAAAACGACCGCCGTCGCAGAAACTGGGCGCGTGGGAGAGGAAAAGCGCGGCCCGGGGGACGAACGGCCGAAGCGCGACGACGGAGAACCGACACCGATCTTCGACGCGGTGTTCAGTGCCACGCGCGCACGGGCCACTACGAAGAATCCACCGGGGGAGTCGGAGAAATCGGAACGCTGAATCGTGGGGGCGGCCCGGGCCGGAGACCGTCCTGAGGCAGTTTGTTCGACGTCCGCAGTGAACATGTAGCATGTCGGCTGCACGTGCATCTGCGGTTGAGGAGTGAGGCGTGGCCGGGGTCGTGAACAGCATGATCGCCGCCGAACACGCGGCCGGCGCGACGATCTCGGAGCTGGCCGAGCGCTGGGGCATCGACCCGCGCCAGGTGGTCGAGCGCTTGGCGGCGATCGCCGGGTCCTGACCGCCGCCGGCGCCCTCAGATCGCGCGTTCCCCCTTGCCGAGCACGACGATCCCGCCCTCGCTGACGTGGTAGTGCCCCCGGTCCCGGGCCAGGTCGACCCCGATGTGCGCACCCGGCGGCACCACGACGTTCTTGTCGAGGATCGCTCGCCGCACCACCGCGCCGCGGCCGACGCGGGCGCCGTCCAGCAGCACCGAGCCCTGGACCACCGCGCCCTGCTCGACGAGCACGTCCGGCGAGAGCACCGAGTCCACGACCTGCGCGCCCGAGATGATGCAGCCGTTGCTGACGATCGACTGGTTGGCCGAGCCGCCCTCGACGAACTTCGCCGCCGCCCGCTGGCCGGGGTGGGCCAGGATCGGCCACTTCCGGTTGTAGAGGTTGAAGATCGGGTGCGTCGAGATCAGGTCGGTGTGCGCGTCGTAGTAGCTGTCGATGGTCCCGACGTCGCGCCAGTAGCCGTGGTCGCGCTCGGTCTCGCCGGGCACGGCGTTGCCGTTGAAGTTGTAGACCGCCGCTTCGCCCGACTTGACCAGCGCCGGGATGATGTCGCGGCCCATGTCGTGGTGCGAGGCCGCGTTCTCGGCGTCGGCGTGCAGCGCTTCCAGCATCACCTTCGTCGTGAAGATGTAGTTGCCCATCGACACGTACGACTCCTCGGGGGAGTCCGGCAGCCCCGGCGGGTCGGCGGGCTTCTCCATGAACGCGTCGATCATCAGCCCGTCGGTGGTCCGGATGACGCCGAACGAGCTCGCCTCCGCCCGCGGGACGCGGATCCCGGCCACCGTCACGCCGGCACCCGAGGAGATGTGGGCCTCCAGCATCTGCCGGGGGTCCATCCGGTAGATGTTGTCCGCGCCGAACACCGCGATGTACTCGGGGTCCTCGTCGTAGACCAGGTTGAGGCTCTGGTGGATGGCGTCGGCGCTGCCCTGGTACCAGCGCGGGCCCAGCCGCTGCTGCGCCGGCACCGGCGTGACGTACTCGCCGGTCAGCGCCGAGAGGCGCCACGTCGTCGAGATGTGCCGGTCGAGCGAGTGCGACTTGTACTGCGTCAGCACGCACAGCCGCCGGAACCCGCCGTGCACGAGGTTCGACAGCACGAAGTCGACCAGCCGGTGCACACCCCCGAAGGGAACGGCGGGTTTGGCGCGGTCGGCGGTGAGCGGCATCAGCCGTTTGCCCTCGCCGCCCGCGAGCACGATGCCCAGCACGTCCGCTCCAGTGTTCACGACGACCTCCCGCACGCTTCGTAGAGGGCGACCGTCCGCTCGGCGATCGCCTTCCAGCCGAACTCGCCGACCGCGCGCTCGCGGCCGGCGGTACCCATCGCGGCGGCCCGGTCCGGGGAACCCACCACCTCGTTCAGCGCGGCGGCCAGGCTCGCCTCGAACCCACGCGCGTCCTGCTCGTCGTAGTGCACGAGCAGCCCGGTCCGGCCGTCGTCGACGACCTCCGGGATGCCGCCGACGTCGCTGGCCACCACCGGCGTGCCGCACGCCATCGCCTCGAGGTTCACGATGCCCAACGGCTCGTAGACCGACGGGCAGGCGAACACCGTGGCGTGGGTGAGCAGCTGCACGACCTCGGGGCGCGGCAGCATCTCCGGGATCCAGCGGACGCCGGTGCGCGTCTTCTCCAGCTCGGCGACCAGCCCGCGGAACTCGGCGTCGAGCTCGGGGGTGTCCGCGCCGCCTGCGCACAGCACCAGCTGGGTGCCCGGGTCGAGCGACGCGGCCGCGCGGACCAGGTGCGGGACGCCCTTCTGCCGGGTGATCCGGCCGACGAACAGGACGTAGGGCCGATCGGGGTCGACGCCGTGCTTCACCAGCGCGTCGGTGCCGGGATCCGGGCGGTACAGGGTGGTGTCGATGCCGTTGTGGATGACGTGGACCCGCTCGGGCGGTACCGCCGGGTACGCGGCGAGGACGTCACGGCGCATGCCGCCGCTGACCGCGACGATCGCGTCCGCGGCCTCGTAGGCCTCGCGCTCGATCCACGACGAGACGCGGTAGCCGCCGCCGAGCTGCTCGGCCTTCCACGGCCGCAGCGGTTCCAGCGAGTGCGCGGTGACGACGTGCGGGATGCCGTGCGTCATCTTCGCCAGGTGCCCGGCCAGGTTCGCGTACCAGGTGTGGCTGTGCGCGAGGTCGTGGCCTTCGAGGGCGTTCGCCATCGACACCGCGATGTCCATGGTCGTGAACGCCGGCTGGCGGTACCCGTGCGGGTCCGTGTGCCCGGTGGCATCGGGGCGGTCCGCGCCCCAGCAGTGGACGTCGAGATCGACCAGCGGCCGCAACTCCCGGGCGAGGAACTCCACGTGAACCCCGGCGCCGCCGTAGACCTCCGGCGGGTATTCCCGGGTGAGCAGGCCGACCTTCATGACCGGAACCCTATGGCCTCACCGGCCTGTGGCGCAGTCTGGCGTCCAGGGGAATCTTCGGAGTTTTCGGTCACTGCTCAGATGAGCGCGGTGATCACGGCTCGCGGACGAGGGTGAAGTGACCGACGCCCTTCGCCGCCGACCAGACCTGCCAGCTGTCCGGTCCGGTCGCCGGGCCCGTCGCGTAAAGCAGCCGGTAGTCCGGCTTGCGCGGCGCGACCGAGCGGTCCAGCCAGTGGTAGTTGACCCGCAGCGCCAGGCTCATCAGCGGGCCCGCCTTGGCGATCCGCTGGTCGACGATCGAGACCGCCTGGCCGCGGTCGGAGAACTCGTCGAGGATCGCGCACTCGCAGTAGTAGGCGAGGGTGCCGATCTCGCCGGGACTGGCGACGCTCGCCCCGGCGAGCCGGGCGCCGAGTTCCTTCCCGACGCGGGCGTAGTCGGTCGAGCTGGCCCAGTTCCCGAAGATCACCGGCGACTTCCACGGCACGCCCTGCGCGGCGTCGACCCCGGCGCCGGCCAGCACCAGGACACCGGTCAGGCCGAGCGCGACCGCCGGGGGCCCGCGTCGCAGCGCCGGGCGTTCGCGCGCCTGCGCGGACCAGACGCCGAACGCGGCGACGGCGAACCCGCTCGTCGCGGTCACCGGGGCCACGTAGTACCAGTGGAACGGCCCGACCCCGAGGAACGCATAAGCGACGTAGTAGAGGATCCCGCCCGCGGCCAGCGCCGCGACCGGGCCGACCGCGGGGAACTCCGGCCACCGGACCCCGAACCGCGCGGCGGCCCACCCGGCCAGCGCGACCACGCCGAGTGCCGCCGGGAGGAACGTGACGAGCACGGTGAACGGCTGGCCGGTGTAGTACATGACCGGCCCGGTGCTGAAGGTCCACGGCGCGAACAGCCCGCCCTGCGCCTGCTTGATCACCAGCGTGTCCGGCACGAACGACCCGAAGACGAACCAGCTGACGGCGAACCACGGCGCGGCCGTCAGCACCGCCCACCCGGCGGCGGGCAGCAGCCGGCGGCGGATGGCGGGCGTGCTCACCGCGATCACCAGGACGAAGACCACGAGGTCGAGCCGGGTGAGGACGGTGAGCCCGGCGGTCACGCCGAACAGCAGCGGCCGGCCTTCGGTCGCGAAGACGGTGAGCACCAGCAGCACCGCCGGGATCAGCAGGACCTCCAGGCCGATCGCCGAGAGCACGAAGGGGTTGAGCAGCACGAGGGTGACGCCGAGGACGCCGGCGGCGAGCGGCAGGGCCAGGGTGCGGCTCAGGCGCTGCCACGCCCAGCCGAGTACGCCGCCGCACAGGGTGGTGAGGATCCCGAGAGCGATGACCGGGTGTGCGTCGCCGGAGATCCGCGTCACGAGGGTCAGTGCGCCGAGGAGCAGGACGTTCAGCGGGGAGGTCGCGGAGTTCGCCGGCGAGCCGGGGATCAGGCCCCACTCACCGTGCAGGGCGAGGTTCTTCGCGTAGGCGAGGGTGATGTAGCCGTCATCGGTCAGGCTGCCGCGGACGACGAGGAAGAGGGCGGCGCCCAGCACCGCCCCGAAGACCGGCAGCCACCGGCCTGATGCGTTCCGGTGGTCCGCGGTGGTCCGTTCCGCGTCGGTTTCGGTTTCCGTTTGCGTTTCCGCCAGCACTTGTTCCCCTCGCGGAACCGTCGCCCGCTGTCCGACTGCCATGGCCCGGCACCGTAACGACGACGCGTTACCGGGGTGCTACGCCCGCGTCACGTCCGCCGGGTTCACCCGATGGTGACACGGCCCGGGCGGGCCCGCAGTGTGACTCCACTGTGGACGGGTGATCAAGGTGTCCGTCGCCGGACGGTGACCAGGACCAGCGCGGTTCCGCCGGTCAGGAGCAGGGCGCCGAGGCCGAGGATCGGGCCGAGATCGACACCGGTGTCCGGGAGGGTGCCGTTGCCCGGGGTGGTCGGCGCGGGGGCCGGGGTGGGTGACGTCGTGGTGGTCGAGGTCGATGGGGTTGTCGATGGCGTTGTCGTGGTGCTCGTGCTGGACGGGCTCGTGGTGGTCGACGTGGCCGGCGTCGTGGTGGCCGGGGTGCTCGTGTCGGATGAGGTGGTCGTGGACGGCTCGGTCGTGGTGGTCGAGGTCGTCGGCCCGGTGGTGGTGTTCGTGCTGGTCGGCGATGTCGTTGTCGCCGGCCCGGTCGTGGTCGGCGTGGTGGAGGTGCGCGTCGTGCTCGTGCCGGCGGTGGTGGTCGTCGTCGGTTTCGTCGTGGTCGGTTCGGGCTTGTCGTCGCACGAGGGCAGGTCGCCGACGAACGGGTACGCGTGGAACTCCTGGCCGCTGCCCGGCCCGGTGCTCGCGCCGTGCACGAGGCTGCCCGCCGTGAAGAAGCGGCCGTTGGTGCCGGGCAGCGTCACGGTCGTCGTCCCGGCGGGGTTGCCGGCCAGCACGCTGCCCTGGAAGCTGCCGCTGCCGATGAGGTGGACCGCCGTCGCGTCCGGGAAGTTCCAGAGCAGGCGGGGGCGCAGGCGGTTGAGCGGGTCGTTGTCGTCGAGGCCGCCGCTGTAGGTGTTGATCGTCCGAGCCGCGCCGGTGAGGTTGACCAGCACGGTCGCGCCGGCGGGGATGCCGGTGAACGCGATGCCCTGCGTGCCGCCGCCCGGCCCGGCGATGTCCTGGGTGACGATGAAGACCTGCAGCGCCGACTTCCCGTCGCCGGTGAAGAGCGTCTGGTGGTTCTGGTTCTGCACGGTCCCGGTGGCGGCGGCCCGCGCGTAGCACTCGCTCGCGGTGGTGAGCCGCTCCCGCAGCCCGGCGTACGGCTTCATCGCGGCGGCGTCGTGGACGAGCTTCCCGATGACGGTGCCGCTGACCGTCCCGGCGTGGCGGACCACCCCACCGGCCGAGTCGCCGACGGCATCGAGCCGCTGCCGCTCGGCGACCGTCAGATCCCCGCCGACGGTAAGGTAGTCGGCACCGTCCGGCGGCGGAACGCGGGAGCCGACCCCGGCGACCCCGACGTTGTAGATCGCCGAACCGGACGTCTTCCGCAGCGTGAAGCCACCACCGACGACCACCCGGCCTTCGGCCTCGGCGGCGCTCCCGGTGACCCGCATGCTGCCCCCGACGAACAGGTTGACAGCGTTGTCACGCCCAGCGAACGGCCCATTCCCGACCGGCGGGAAGGGATCGGGGCACGAACCGGGCACGCACGGCCCGAGACCACCGGGCAGCGGATCGGCGTGCGCGGACCGCAGGACCGGCACCGAGAGCATCACGAGCCCACAGGCCGCCAGCGCCGCGAAGGCGGCATGGGTCGCACGCACGGGACCTCCCCTGTCCACTGTGGACTCGTCAGTCCGGACGCTAGCGGCCGGTCACGCCGACCGCCCGCCTAGCCACCCGATCGAGGGCCCGCCGGCGTTCCGGAGGTGCAACCGCCCGGCACCGCAGCCCGCGGCCCCGGTCACGGCCCGTTCTTGACCACCGGCCACAGCAGCCGCCCGGCCCTTGGCCGCCGGCTGTGGCTGCCGCCCGGTCTTTGGCCGCCGGCCGCGGCAGTCGCCCGGTCCTAACCACCGGCCGCAGCAGTCGCCTGCCCCCTGGCTACCGGCCAAGGCAGCTGCCCGCCCTGACCACCGGCCAGTGGCCACAGCCGCCGCGCCTGACCACCAGCCACGGCAGCCGCCCGGCCCCTGGCTATCGGCCATGGCAGCCGCCCGGCCCCTGGCCATCGGCCATGGCAGCTGCCGGCCTCTGGCCCCGGCGACGGCAGCCGCTCGCCCGTGGGCCGTCGGCCGCGGCAGCCGCCCCGTCCCTGGCCGTCGGCCATGGCCGGTGCCCGGCCCCTGGCCGCCGGAGACAGCAGCCGCCCGCCCCTGACCACGCCAGCCGTCCGGCCCCGGCCACCGGCCACGCCAGCCGCCCGGCCCGCACCTCCCGTCGCCACCCACCCGCCTCCGCGGAGCGCCCGGCCACAGTGGACGGACCTGGGCCGATGAAATCCGGATGACCGCGACTTCCTCCCGGGGCGGGATGCGCCCGCACCGCCCCCTTCCTAGGCTGTCGGAGTGGGGGCGAGGGTGGTGAACGGGCTCCGGGCCCGCCTGGAGACGAGCCTCGGCCGCGCCGGGGTTGCGTTGCCGTGGTGGGTTCCGGTCGCCGTGACCGCCTTCGGGGTGGTGCTGGCGGTGGCGGCGGTGGCGCAACGAGGGGCGCTGACGCCGCCGGCACCGATCGCCCTCGCCGGGCTGCTGGCCGTCGTGACCGCGCTCGGCTGGGCCGTCACCGGACTCCTCGCTCCGCCCTGGCTCAAGGCGCTGACCGTGCTCGCCGCCGTCGGGATCCTGCTGGCGCAGCCGGTCGTGCCGGACTTCGCGCCGGTCGTGCTGGTGGTGCTGGCCGCCGAGACTGCCGCGATCGCCCGGCCGGTGGTCGCGTTCGGCGTCGCCGCCGCGAGCGTCGCGACGCTGAGCGTCGCCGCGGCCCGGGTCGGGCTGGTCGGGTTCCCGGTCTACGTCGCCGCCGTGCTGCTCGGCCTGGCCGCCGGGTTCATGCTCCGCTGGTACGTGCGCGCGCTGGCCGCCGAGCGGGCCGCCCGGGACGCCGGGCGCGACCAGGCCGTCCTCGCCGAACGGCAGCGGATCGCCCGCGAGGTGCACGATGTCGTCGCCCACTCGCTGAGCATCACGCTGCTGCACCTGACCGGCACCCGGCACGCCCTGCAGCAGGACCGCGACGTCGAAGAGGCGCTCGAAGGGCTCGCGGAGGCCGAGCGCGTCGGGCGGACCGCGATGGCCGACATCCGCCGGACCGTCGGGCTGCTCGCCGAGGCGCCGGCCGGGACGCGCCCGTTGCCCGGCGCCCGCGACATCGCCGCGCTGGTCGGGCGCACCCGCGCCGCCGGGCTCGCGGTGGAGTACGAGCAGGAGGGCGACCTGGCCACCGTGCCGGACCTGGCCGGGCTCGGGCTCTACCGCATCGCGCAGGAGTCGCTGGCCAACATCGCCAAGCACGGCGGCGGCGCGCCGGCCCGGCTGCGGCTCGACGTCGGCCCGGCCGAAGCGCGGCTGGTCGTCCGCAACCGGCTGCCCGCCGGCGGTCCGCCCGGCACCGGCGGCTCGGGCCTCAAGGGCATGGCCGCGCGGGCGGGCCAGCTGGGTGCCGAGCTGACCGCCGGACCGGACGGCGCGGACTGGGTCGTCACGGTCGGCGTGCCCGCGGGCGGCCCGTCGTGACGGCGGGCGAGGTCCGCGTCCTGCTCGTCGACGACCAGGAGCTCGTGCGCTCCGGGCTGCGGCGGATCCTGCGCCGCCGCGACGGGTTCGTCATCACGGGGGAGTGCGGCGACGGCGCGGACGTGCCCGCGGCACTGGCCGCCGCCGAAGCCGACGTCGTCGTGATGGACCTGCGGATGAAGCACGTCGACGGGATCGAGGCGACGCGGCGGCTCGGCGGCCGGCCGCCCGTGCTGGCCCTGACCACCTTCGACGACGACGAGCTGCTGGCGGGCGCACTGCGCGCGGGAGCGGTCGGCTACATCCTCAAGGATTCGCCGGCGGAGGACCTCATCCGCGCCGTCCGGGCGGTCGCCGCGGGCGACGCCTGGCTCGACGCAGCGGTGACGGCGCGCGTCCTCACGACCTACCGGCGCGCGCCCGCCGGCGAACCCGCGGGCCCGCCGCCGGGACTGCTGACGCCGCGCGAGCTGGACGTGCTGCGGGCGGCCGGGCGCGGGCTGAGCAACGCCGAGATCGCCGGCGCACTGGTCGTCTCCGAGCTGACGGTGAAGAGCCACCTGAGCCGGATCTTCGCCAAACTGGGCCTGCGCGACCGCGCCGCCGCGGTCGTTTACGCGTTCGACCACGGCATCGTCAGCCCGCGAGTGTCCATAGTGGACGACGCGCCGGTGCCGCCGGCGGTCGCCGAGCCGATTCCGTTGCCGGGGCTGAGGTTCTCGGTGCTGGGGCCGTTGCGCGCGTGGCGCGGCGGCAGCCCGCTGGACCTGGGGCCGGTGCGCCAGCAGGCCCTGCTGGCAGCGCTGGTGCTGCGTCCCGGCGTCACGGTCAGCCAGAGCGAGCTGCTCGACGGCGTCTGGGGGCTGGAGCCGCCGGGCACCGGAGGCCGGGTGCTGCCGGTGTACGTCCACCGGCTGCGCAAGTGCCTGCGCGCGCCGGGCGAGCGGACCCCGGACTCGGTGATCGGCCGCACCCGCGGCGGCTACCGCTTCGACGGCGACGGCGTCCGCATCGACACGGCCCGCCTGGCCGAGCTGACGGCGGACGCGGGCGCGGCCGAGGAGGCAGGCGACCTGACGGCGGCGGCATCATCGTGTTCGGCGGCGCTCGGGCTGTTCCACGGAGAGCCGCTGTCCGGGTTGCCGGGCCCCTTCGCGGACGGCCAGCGGCTACGGCTGACTGAGCGCAGGAGCACGCTCTGGGCGCATAAGGCAAGGTTGCAGCTGCGGCTGGGCCGGTACGCGGAGACGGTCGACGAGCTGTCCGCGGTACTGGCTTTGGAGCCCTTGCGCGAGCCGTTGGCGGCGCTGCTGATGCGGGCGTTGCAGGCGACGGGCCGCCGTGGCGAGGCGATCGCGGCGTACGGCCGAATCCGCGACCGGCTGGCCGCGGACCTGGGTGTCGAGCCGGGGGAGGAACTGCGGCGCACCCATCGGGCGGTGCTCGGTGATGGGCTGCGCCCGGACTTCCCCGGTTAGGCGACGCCGACCGCGTCGAACCAGGGGAGGAGCCGCGGTGCACCCGGACTTCGCGGGCTAGGAGACGCGACTGGCCGACGTCGCGGTGACCGCCGCGTGCGCCTCGGCGACTTCGGCGTGCAGCGGCAGCACCCGGTCCAGTCCGAGGATGGCCAGGGGCCGCGCGACCGCGATCCGGGCCGCCGCGATGGCGTACGGAATCTCGTGTGCGAGGGCCTCGCGGTACGACTCGACCAAGACGCTGAACACTGTCGAGTCGCAGAAAGTCGTCCCGGTCAGGTCGGCGATGACCGCCGTCGCTCCGCCGCGGAACGGGCCCAGCAGTGCGTCGCGGAGCCGGGGCTCAGCGGCCAGGTCGAGGTCGCCGGTGCAGCGGACGGTCACGACCCCCTCGGCGGTCGTCGTCGCGAAGCGGGGCAGGATGCGGTTTTCGGTCATCGGCGTTCCTCCTGCCCGGGCAGGTACCCAGCACGGCCGGGGTTCACTCGCCCGAGTGGGGCGAATCGCTCCGGCATCCGAGGGATAGCGATGCGCAAGCGTTGCGCACGGGTATAGCTTGGCCTGGCAGCACCCCTTCCGCCCCACGACTGGGCAGGCCGTGGCGGGTTGCCACACCCCGCGGCCGTCCGGATCCGGCTGACGCGGGCCGGATCCCCGGCGCCGGGCGGCGCCGAGGGGGACGCGGCAGGCCGACGCCCCGCCGCCGCGTTCCCCGTGGCCGCCGTTCCCGCCTCAATTGGGACTGCCGGCCGGCGGACAGCGGCACGACCAGCGGGACCGTCAGCCGGACGGCATCGGCGCGACCAGCCGGACGGGCATCGGCGCGATCGGCGACCTTGCCGCGAGCGCCGCGTGTTGTTCGGTCTCGCCCGGCCGGACGGCCAGCCGCACGGCATCGACACGATCGGCGACTTCGCCGCGAGCGCCGCGTGCGGGTCGTTCTCGACTGGGCGAGGCGCGACCGACGACCCGCCCCGAGCGCCGCGTCCGGGTCGGCGAACGGAGGGTCACCGAACGCGGCTTCGGTTGCGGTGCGCCGGAGTTCGGGGGCCGGCCGTCGCCCGTGGATCTTCGCCGGGCGGTCCGGTGATCGCCGCGGCGGGGCGGGGCCACCTGTCCCAGCCGGTCAGGTGGCCTGGCCGTCGCTAAGCTGCCGCGAGCGAGGTGAAGGGGAACGGTGGAACCGAAGAACGTCCAGACGGGTGCTTGGGCGCCGGGCAAGGTGGCCGAGCTGCTCGGCGTCTCGCCGGTGACCCTGCGCAGCTGGAGCGCGCGCTACGGGATCGGCCCGTCGGCCTCGACCACCGGACGGCACCGCCGCTACTCCGACGCCGACGTCCGCAGGCTGCAGCACATGCAGCGGCTCGTCGCGCGCGGGATGCCGGTGCGGGAAGCCGCCGCCGCGGCCTTCGGGGACTCGGCCGCCGAACCGCCCGAGGTACCCGCCGCCCGCCGGATGCGCGAGCTCGAGGACGCCGCCGACGAACTGCGGTCCGCGTCGATCGCGGGACTGCTCGACGAAACCCTCGGCACCCTCGGCCCGGCCGCCGCCTGGACCGACGTCCTCGCCCCGGTCCTGCGCGGCCTGGGCGACCGTTGGCAGCGCGGCGATGTCTGCTTCGCGTCGGAATGGGCGCTGACGACGGAGATCTCGCTGGCGTACGAGCGGTTCAGCCGCGGCTTCCCGGCGGCCGTCCCGGGCCGGCCGGTGCTGCTGGCCTGCTGCCCGGCCGAGCGGCACTCCCTGCCGATGGAGGCCCTGCGCGCGACGCTGGCCGAGGCCGGGGTCCCGGTCGCCTACCTCGGCCAGCTCGTGCCGGCCGAGACGGTCGCCGACCTCGCCGAGCGCCTCGACCCGGTGCTGGTGCTGCTGTGGTCACTGGCCGCCCCGACGGCCGACGACCTGCTCGCCGCCCGCGTGCGCGACCTCGGCCGCGTGGTGGGCACGGCCGGCCCCGGCTGGCGGCACCTGGGCGACCGCGGCTTCGCCCGGGTCGACGACCTGGCGTCGGCGGTCGAGCTGGCAGTGGGGTACGCCGAGGCGTAGCGAGGAGCCGAAACCGAACTCAGCTCAGCCCTTCGAGCACCCGCTTCAACTCCGGCACCACGGCGTCCCCGAGCCGTTCGAACTCCCGCTTCAGCAACGGGCTCGCCAGTTTCGCCCATCCGTGGAACACGATCGTGGCGCGGTAACGGACCGTCGTCCCGTCCGGGCCCGCCGACAGGCCGAAGTCGTCGGTCGAAGTCGCCGTCTTGTTCTTGCCGACGAACGTCACGCGGCCGGCCTCGCGCCGGGTCAGGTGGTAGTCCAGCTCCGTCCGGCGACCGCGGAACTCCGAGACGTTGTGCCACCCGGCGCCGACCGTGATGGGGCCGTCGCCGGTGCGGGTGCACGACACCGTGCCCGGGTCCCAGTCCTCGGTGTGCGCGAAGTCCGCGAGGTACTCCGCGACGCGCGCGACCGGCGTCCGCACCGTGACGGTGCGTTCGACCTGGACCATCGGACCTCCCGGAGTGGTTCGTTGCGCAGTCGCTGCAACCGTAACGGGCACCGCTCACCGGGGCACGGTGAACCACGCACCGACATCGATGTCATGTTTTCCGAGTTCTTGTCTGCCTTGTCTTCTTGACGCTTCCGGCGCGCCCGGCGGAAGCTTCCTGGCAACGTTGTCATCCCCGCTCGCGGCGCCACCCCGCCAGGTCCGGCCGCCGCTTTCAGATCGGAGTCCGCATGGCGGAGGAGTACGGCATCACCGCGGATGTCGAGCCCGCGGAGGTGGCCGCCGTTTCCCGGCGCCACGTCCTGGCCGCCGGGACCGGCCTGCTGGCCGGGTTCGGCCTCGCGGCCGTCCTGCCCGGCGTCGCGTCCGCGGCGCCCGCCGCCGCCGAGGCCCAGGCGCAGAAGACCGACCTGGCCCTGTTCCGGCCCGTGCAGGTGTCCTCGACCGACTACGCCGGCACCCCGGCCGAGTTCGCCGTCGACGGCCTCGCCCAGGTCGGCGTCAAGGGCTCCGGCTGGCGCGCCACGGCGGGCGACGGCCAGTGGATCGTCGTCGACCTGCAGGGATCGTGCCGGATCGACTCGGTCGTGCTGACCTTCGAGGCGCGACCCGGCGACCCGGCCTTCGACGGCGCCGCGTCCCGCAGCCACACCAGCGGTTTCGAAATCCAGTCCAGCTACGCGACGGCGTTCGACCTCGACGTCTCGGGCGACGGCAGGGCCTGGCGCACCGTCCACCACACCGACGCCGGCACCGGTGGCGTCGTGACGATCCCGCTCACCGCCGTCACCGCGCGCTGGGTCCGGTTCACCGCGTCGAGCCGCTCGACGACCAACCCGCTGGGCCTCAACGGTTTCCAGGTGTTCGGCACCGGCCCGCAGAACCGCCCGGCGGTGCACGGCTGGACCAGCTTCCCGGTCCGCCCGCACGACGACCCGCCCGCGCTCGCCGTCGCGGCCGACGGCACCGTGCCGCTCGAGTCCGGCTGGGTCCTCACCATGGACGACTGGGCGCCGGCCGGCGACGGCCAGGCACTCTCCGGGTCGACGGTCGACACCCGCGGCTGGCTCCCGGCGACCGTCCCCGGCACGGTCCTCGCGTCGCTGGTCGAACAGGGCCAGCTGCCCGACCCGGTCTCCGGCATGAACCAGCTCCACGTCCCGGAAGCGCTGTCGCGCCACGCCTGGTGGTACCGCCGTCGCTTCTCGCTCCCGCGCGGCCTGGACACCTCGGCGGGCCGGCACGTCTGGCTCGAGTTCGACGGCGTCAACCACGAAGCGCAGATCTGGCTCAACGGCGCCGAAATCGGCACCCAGAGCCACCCGTTCGGCCGCGGCGCCTACGACGTCACGGCGGCCCTGCGCCGCACCGGCGACCAGGCGCTCGCCGTGAAGATCTCGCCGATGCCGCGGCCCGGCAGCCCCAGCGACAAGGGCTCGAACGGCAGCTCGTGGGTCGACGCCGGCAGCACGATGTTCGACAACTCGCCGACCTACCTCGCGGTGTCCGGCTGGGACTGGATGCCCGCGGTCCGCGACCGCGCGTCCGGCATCTGGGACCACGTGCGCCTGCGCTCCACCGGCGCCGCCGTCCTCGGCGACATCCGCGTCGACACGAAGGTGCCCGACGCCGGCACCGCCGTGGTGACGCTGACCGTGCCGGTGCGCAACGCCGCGTCGACGGCCCAGCGCGTCAAGGTCACCGCCGCCTTCGGCCCGGTGAACGTCTCGGCCACGGTCACCGTCCCGGCCGGCCAGACCACCGACGTCGCGTTCCCGGCGCAGCAGGTCAAGAACCCGAAGCTGTGGTGGCCCAACGGCTACGGCGACCCGAACCTCTACGACCTGACGCTCACCGCGGCGATCGGCGCGTCCACCAGCGACCGCCGGACGACGAAGATCGGCCTGCGCGAGATCGGCTACCAGTACGACCTGCCGATCGTCATCGCCGACGGCCGGGCCACCCAGTCCGTCGACCTCGCGCCGCAGAACGCCCGGTTCGTCCGGATGCAGGGTCTGAAGCGCGCCACGGGCTGGGGCTTCTCGCTCTGGACGATGTCCGTGGTCGACAGCAAGGCGCCGGACACGGACCTGGCGCGGGGCAAGACCGCGACGTCGCAGTCGGTCGCCGACGGCAACCCGCCGGAACGAGCCTTCGACGGCGACCCGAACACCCGCTGGACGTCCGCCTACGAAGACAACCAGTGGCTGCAGGTCGACCTCGGCGGCGCTACCGCGTTCGACCGGGTCGTCCTGACCTGGGAGACCGCCTACGCGGCGACGTTCAAGATCCAGGTCTCGCCGGACGGTGACACCTGGACCGACGCCGCGTCGGTGGACAACAGCCCGAAGCCGCTGACCTTCCTCGTCAACGGCGTCAAGATCTTCGCCCGCGGCGGCAGCTGGGGCTGGGACGAGCTGCTGCGCCGGATGACGCCCGAGCGGACCGACGCCGTCGTCGCGATGCACCGCGACATGAACTTCACGCTGATCCGCAACTGGGTCGGCTCGTCGTACCGGCAGGAGCTGTTCGACGCCTGCGACAAGTACGGCATCCTGCTGTGGAACGAGTTCTGGGACGGCTGGTCGACCGACCCGGCCAACCACGACATCTTCCTCGCGCAGGCGAAGGACACCGTGCTGCGCTACCGCCACCACGCGTGCGCGACGGTCTGGTTCGGCTGCAACGAGGGCACGCCGCCGCCGGTGATCGACAATGCGTTGCGCGACATCGTCCACGAGAACACCGACCTGCTCTACCAGGGCAACTCGGCGGGCGGCGTGATCACCGGCGACGGGCCGTACTACTGGCAGGACCCGAAGCGGTACTTCACGGGCGAGGCGACCGGCGGCAAGTACGGGTTCTGGAGCGAGATCGGGCTGCCGACCGTGTCGGTCGTCGAGAGCATGCGCAACCTCGTCGGGAAGGACGACCCGGGCTGGCCGATCGGCGCGCCGTGGTTCCTGCACGACTGGTCGACGGGCGGCAACCAGTCGCCGCAGAGCTACCTGGCGGCGATCGACGCGCGGCTCGCGCCGTCGACGAGCCTGGCGGAGTTCTGCCGCAAGGCGCAGTTCGTCAACTACGAGAGCATGCGCGCGATCTTCGAGGCGTGGAACACGAGGCTGTGGGCCGACGCGACCGGCGTGCTGCTGTGGATGTCGCACCCGGCGTGGCACAGCACGGTGTGGCAGACCTACGACTACGACCTCGACGTCAACGGCAGTTACTACGGCGCGCGCAAGGGCTGCGAGGCCCGGCACGTGCAGGCCGACCTGACGACGTGGCAGGTCCGGGTGGTCAACCACACGCCTGCCGCGTTGAGCGGGGTGACGGTCACCGCGCGGCTGTTCTCTTTGGACGGTGCCTCGCTCGGAGCCCCGGCGCAGCAGAAACTGGACGTCGCGGCGAACGTCGGCGCGACGGCGTTCACGGTGCCGTTCGACGCGGCCCACCCGGACCTGCACCTGCTGCGCCTGGCCCTGACCGACGCGCGTGGGGCGGTGCTGTCGGAGAACACGTACTGGCGCTACCGCGGCGACACGGCCATGCGCGCGCTCAACCAGCTCCCGGGCGCGCGGCTGACGTCGTCGCTGAAGGCGGACGGCGACGCGTACACGGCGACGATCCGCAACGACGGGAAGACGGTCGCGGCGATGATCCGGCTGTCGCTGCGCGAGCGCAACGGCACCGACCGTGTCCTGCCGACCCGCTACGGCGACAACTACTTCTGGCTGCTGCCGGGGGAGAGCCGCACGGTCCGCGTCGAGCCCCGGCGGCGCGTGCCGGGCGCCCGGCTGCAGGTGGAGGCGTACAACGTGGCGGCGAAGCTGATCTAGCCGCGTTTTTGTCGGACCCCGTCGCTAGGCTCGCGGGGTCCGCGAGCGAGGAGTTCCGGTGCGTGGCTGTGGGTCGCGATCCGGAGCGAGTGGAGGGGTGCCGCGCGTTCCCCTCACCCTCCGCCGACGACCAGCCCGGAGCCGATCCGGGTCTCGGTTCTCCTCGCTCGCGGGCCTGACGCGGGGGAGGGGCGGTCATCGAAGAGCTGTACCGGACGGTACTGGCGAGGGCGGCGTACCAGGACGCGTTCTTCGCCTGGCCACAGCGCGAGCGGGAGCGGTACGTCTCGCTGATGCGGGTGGCGGATCCGTTGTGGGCGCCCGGGTTCCTGCTGTGGCTGCGCGTCGCGACCCCGATGCGCTACCCGGCACTGGTCGGGGCGGCGGCGTTCGCGGCGGGAAGGCTGGAGCGGGGCGAGCACGGGGTGTCACGGCAGGTGATCACGTCGGTGCTGCGCCGCGCCGACGACCCGGGGCACCTGCTGGCGTATTGGGCGGAAGCGTACGGGCCATCGTTGCCGAAGCCGGTGAAGCGAGGGGTGGCGGACGCGGTGACGCGCCTGTACGACGAGCCGGCATTGCTGGCGTACGACGACGGAGGTCACCACTTCGAGCTGGGCTTCGTCCGCCGCGACCTGCCTCGGCATGGCGGGATCGGCACACCCCGGCCCGTCCGGTTCGGTGAGGTGATCAGGGTGGTCCACCCGCGTGCCCGCGATGGTGTGCAGGGTGATTTGTTCCGGTATGCGCTGGCGCGGCGGCACGGGGAGGTCTGTACGGTCCCGGCGACGTTGCCGCTGGTGCGGAGTTGGGCCGGTTTGGAGCCGCAGTCGCTTGGTGTGGGTGCGCCGGGGGACTTGCGGGGCGCGGGGTTCGCGGTGCCATCCGCTGAGCGTGAACGCCCGGCTGCCGATGTGGCCTCGCTGGGGCAGAGGGCAGGCGGCGAAGCGGCTGCCGACGCCGCGTTGGTCGCGGACTCTGCACTACTCGCCCATCCTGCGTCGCTCGCCGCGCCGATGCACCTCATCGCCGCACTCAGGCACGACACCGGCCACCCACCTCCCGGCCGATCACTCGCCCGACTCCGCCGAGCCGGGACCGAAAACCACGCCCAAACCCTCCTCGCCACCCTCCCCATCCCCGACCTGGTGGCCGCGCCGAACAGCCTCGCCCGCCTCGAACCGCTCATCCCGCACCTGCCCCTCGCCACTCTGCTCGCCCACCTGCGCCGGTTGGACGCCGCCGGGATCGGGTTCGAAATCGCCATGGCCGTCGCCGCACGGATCTCCGACCCTGCCGAGGTCCGCGCTTCCGGGCTGGGGCCGCTGCGGTTCGCCGCGGCCTGGGGCGCCGTCGACAGCCGGCGGTGGGAACCCGCGCTGGCCGCCGGAGCCCGGCACAGCCTCGGTGCCGTCCCGCGCCTGCCCGGGCGCACCCTCGTCCTCGTCGAACCGCGCAGCGACACCCGGATCGTCTTCGGGCTCGCCCTCGCCCAGCGGTGCGAGGCCGCCGACCTCGCTGTCCTCGGCGGCGGGCGCTTCCCGCTCGATCCCGACGAATCACCGCTGCACGCCCTGATCCGCTGGCACTCCACCGACCTCCGCGGCACGCCCACCGCCTGCGGCGGGCACGATCGCGTCGTCCTCGTCACCGAGCAGTTCATCGAGGAGCCGGACGTCCCCGCCGGGGTCCCGCTCTACGTCTGGGAGACCCGGCGGCACAGCGGGCACGAACACGAGCCGGAGTTCGCCGTCGGCTCGCGGCGCGGGTTCTTCCGCGGGCTCGGCGACGCTTCCTTCCGGATCATCCCCTGGTGGGAGGAGTTCGTCGCCGACGACAGAATCCAAAGCTGAATTCGTACCCGAAGACGAACTAGGCTGACGGTGTCGCGCCTAGCTTCGGGAGGTGCTCGTTTCGGTGAACCTGCGCCCGCACGCCAGCCTCGGCCGCGTCCTCGACGACCTGGGCGGCACCCTCCTGGACCTCGTCCTGGGGGACGCCGACCGCCCCGGTGGCATCGGCGGCGTCGCCATCCACGACCCCCTCGATGAGCCCGCCCTGCCCCAGCACGCCCTGATGCTGGGCGTCGGACTCGCCGAACCCGACGAGGTGGTGCGCCAGCTGCGGACCCTGGCCCGCCACGACGCGGCCGGCCTCGTGCTGCGCGCGCCCGTCACGGTCACCGCGGCGATCACCGCCGCCGTCGAGGAGACCGGCGTCGCGCTGCTGAGCCTGGCGCGGGGCGCGTCCTGGGCCCAGCTCGCCGCGATGCTGCGGTCGTTGCTGGCCGAGGGCGACGTCGGCGACGCCGAACCCGAAACCCTGGCCGGACTGCCGTCGGGTGACCTGTTCGCCGTGGCCAACGCCATCGGGGCCCTCATCGACGCCCCGGTCACCATCGAGGACCGCCGTTCGCGCGTGCTCGCGTTCTCGGGACACCAGGACGAAGCCGACCCGTCGCGCGTCGAGACCATCCTCGGCCGGCAGGTGCCCGAGCGGTTCTCCCGGATGCTGGCCGACCGCGGCGTGTTCCGCGAGCTCTACCGCAGCGACCAGCCGGTGTACGTCGACCGGCCGCCGGAAAGCCCCGACGGCTTCAAGATCCCGCGCGTGGCCGTCGCGGTACGGGCCGGCGACGAGATCCTCGGCTCGATCTGGGCCGCGGTGCGCGAGCCGTTGACGCCCGACCGCACGCAGGCCCTCTGCGACGCGGCCCGCCTGGTGGCGCTGCACCTGCTGCGCGTGCGGGCGGGGGCCGACGTCGAACGACGGCTGCGCGCGGACCTGGTGAGCACGGCGCTCGAAGGCGGGGCCGCGGCGCGGGAGGCGCTGAGCCGGCTGGGGCTGGCGGACCAGCCGGTCGTCGTGCTGGCGCTGGCGGTGCTCGAGCACGGTGCCGAAGACGCCGAAATCGCCACCGAGCGGCAGCGCCTGGCCGACGGACTGGCGATGCACCTGAGCGCGGTCCACCCGCGCTGCGCGGCGGCGCTGGTGGGGGACACCGCGTACGGGCTGGTGCCGGTGACCCGCGACGCCGACGGCGAGCGCCGCGCCGTGCGCATCGCGAAGGACTTCCTGGACCGGGTTGGCGACCGCGTCCGCGCGGTGGTCGGGATCGGGCCGGTGGCGCGCAGCGCGGCCGAGCTGCCGGAAGCCCGCGACAGCGCCGACCGGGCGTTGCGGGTGCTGCGCTCGGGCAGCGGCCCGGGGCGACGGGTCGCGTCGCTGGCCGACGTCCACGTCGAGGCGTTGCTCCTGGAGCTCCAGGACCTGGTCGCCGCCCGCGGCGACCGCCCGACCGGCCCGGTCGCGCGCCTGCTGGACTACGACGAGCAGCACCACGCGCACCTGGTCGAGACGCTGCGGGCGTGGCTCGACGCCTTCGGCGACGTCATCGCCGCCTCGGCCGCGGTCCACGTGCACCCCAACACGTTCCGCTACCGCCTGCGCCGCCTCGCCGATGTCGGCGGCTTCGACATGACGGACCCGGAAGCCCGATTCGCGGCGATGCTCCAGCTCCGCGTGGTGGCCCCGCCCGCCTCCTGACCGTGCGCCAACGGGCATCACCCGTGATCCGAGAGGACACACGCGTGATTGCACGGGCATCACGCGTGATCCCAGGGGCATCAGCGCGATGCCCGCTCAATCACGTGTGATGCCCGTCCGGACACGCGTGATGCCCCTTCGATCACGCGGAAGAACCGGCGTCCGAAATGTCGGTGATTAACTACCGACTTCCGGCCCACACATGGTCAGTTACCTACTTTCGACCGGTGTGCGACCCCTTCGGGGCATGTGAACCTGCACGGACTTCACGTCAGGTGATCAAACTTCCACGGAGGTGTACCGGGTGTCACGCAAACGGGTCATCGCAGGGACGGCGGCGGTGAGCGCGGCCGTCGTCGCGGTGTCGCTGCTCACGACCGGCTCGCCGGCTTACGCGACCATCGCGCAGCCGTCGATGCACGCGCTGAACTCCCTCGCGATGCCGTTCGGCAGCGTCGTGCGGTCGCAGCAGGAGATCGGCGGCGTGCCCGTGTTCGGCGGCCAGCTGATCCAGGTCCGCGACAAGGCCGGCGCGGTCCTCGCGACCCACGGCCGCACCACGAAGAAGACGGCGGGCGCGTTCCCGGCCGCCGCGACGGGTGCCGCCGACGCCGCCATCGCGGACGTCGCGAAGCGCACCGGCCTCGCCGCGAACACGCTGACGGCCGACGCGCCCCGCGCGTACTGGTACGACGCCACCCTCGGCGGCGCGAAGGGCGACGGCGTCGCGGTGCCGACCTACCAGGTCACCGTGCACGGCAAGAAGCTGAACGACAAGTGGACCGAGGTCGTCAAGGCCGGCACGGCGGACGTCCTGACGTCCTGGTCGGAGGTCCGCGAGGCCAACCGCGACGTCTGCGACGCCGACCACAAGGTCGTCAGCGGCAGCACCGCATCCGTCCGCTGCGGCACCGCCTTCGACGTCACCCGCAAGGAAGGCGGCGCGGAGTCGAGCGTCGCCGACGTCAACAACGTCTACACGTTCTTCGGCCAGGCCTCGGACTTCTACCAGAAGTACGTCAACGTCGACCTCACGAGCCTCATCGGCGCCGACTACTCCGACGGCACCGGCAAGGCGCTGCGCGGCACCGTCCGGATCTGCGTCGACGGCGAGTGCCCGTTCGCGAACGCCTTCTGGGACGGCGAGCAGATGGCCTTCGGCGAGGGCGTCACCACCGACGACATCACCGGCCACGAGCTCACCCACGGCGTCACCCAGCACACCTCCGGGCTCAGCGGCGGCCAGGCCGACTCGATCAACGAAGGCCTGTCGGACGTCTTCGGCAAGTTCATCGGCATCACCTCGAACGACCCCAACGACACCGGCGACAACCGCTGGCTGCTCGGCGCGGGGTCGTCGCTCGGCGCGATCCGCAACATGAAGGACCCGCGTTCGTCGCTGTCCCCGCAGCCGGACATGGTCAACGGCCCGGGCTGGCAGACGAACAACCCGGACGAGCACATCAACGACGGCGTCGTCAACAAGGCCGACTACCTGATCACCGACGGCGACACGTTCAACAACCAGACTGTGCGCGGGATCGGCCTCGAGAAGTCCGTCCAGGTCTGGTGGGGCGTCGAGAACACGCTCACCCAGAGCGCGACGTTCAAGGACGTCGGCGAGGCCCTCAACTCCTCGTGCGCGGCGCTCGCCAAGGCGGGCACCGCGGGCATCACCACCGACGACTGCACCCAGGTCGCCAACGCGGTGAAGGCCACGCAGCTGGACCAGGACCCGAGCTGATCCGACCTCGACGTCGAAGGCCGCTCCGGGAAACCGGGGCGGCCTTCGGCGTTGCGTAAACCGATTGGCGGCCCGGGAAACCGTCGTTACGCTGTGCGCCAGTCCAAGATCGAGGGGAGCCGGCCGTGCGCATCGCCGTCGCTCTCCGTCCTCGGTCCGAGGTGATCCTCGTGTCTTCGCGCTTCCGGTGTCCGCCGCGCGGCTGACACCGCTCCCGTGACGCCTTCGTCGCGGCGAATAGCGCTGCCTTGACCGGATCGTCCACAAAGGACCGCGCCATGCGCACCCACGACCTGACCACCGTCCGCAACCTGGGCATCCTCGCCCACGTCGACGCGGGCAAGACCACCGTCACCGAACGGATCCTCCACTTCACCGGAGCCACCCACAAAACCGGCGAGGTCCACGACGGCACCACCGTCACCGACTTCGACCCGCAGGAACGCGACCGCGGCATCACGATCTTCGCCGCGGCCGTCAGCTGTGCGTGGCGGGGCCACCGGCTCACCCTCATCGACACGCCTGGCCACGTCGACTTCACCGCCGAGGTCGAGCGGTCGCTGCGGGTGCTCGACGGCGCGATCGCCGTGTTCGACGCCGTCGCGGGCGTCGAGCCGCAGAGCGAAACCGTCTGGCGCCAGGCCGATCGCCACGGCGTGCCGCGCATCGCCTTCGTCAACAAGATGGACCGCGCGGGCGCCGATCTCGACGCGGCCGTCGAGTCGATCCGGGCGCGGCTGCACCCGGCGCCGCTGGTCGTGCAGCTGCCGATCGGGCGCGAGGACGGCTTCACCGGTGTCGTCGACCTGCTGCGCCTGCCGGTGGACGCCTCGGCCGAGGCGCGGCGACGTCGTCGCGTGCTGGAGGAGGCCGTCGCCGAGCTGCACCCGCTGGCACTGGACGAGTTCTGCGCCGCCGGGACCGTCTCGGCGGAGACGCTGGAGAAGGCCCTGCGGGAGCTGACGCTCAGCGGCGACGGGCTCGTCGTGCTGTGCGGCGCGGCCTACCGCGACCGCGGGATCGAGCCGCTGCTCGACGCCGTCGTGGCCTACCTGCCATCGCCGGCGGACGTCCCGCCGGTGCGCGCCGACCGGCCCGCCGACCCGGCGGCGCCGCTGGCCGCGCTGGTGTTCAAGGTCGTCGCGACGGCCACGGGACGGCTGACCTACCTGCGGGTGTACTCGGGAACGCTGCGGAAAGGAGACCAGGTACGGGACTCGGGACGCACCGAGCGGATCGCGCGCGTCCTGCGCGTGCAGGCCGACCGTCAGTCTGAAATGGACAACGCGGTGGCCGGGGACATCGTGGCGGTGGCCGGGCCGAAGGCGACGCGCGTCGGCGCCACGCTCTGCGCGCCGGACGCCCCGGTGCTGCTGGAGCCGCCGCAGACGGCGGACCCGGTGGTCTCGGTCGCCGTCGAGGCCCGGCGGGCGGGCGACGGCGAGCGGCTGACGTCGGCGTTGGCGCGGCTGGCCGAGGAGGACCCGTCGCTGGTCGTGCGGGTCGATCCGGAGACCGGGCAGACGGTGCTGTCCGGCCTCGGCGAGCTGCACCTGGAGGTAGCGGTGGAGAAGCTGCGGCGCGACCGCGGGCTCGACGTCGCGGTCGGGCGGCCTTCGGTGGCCCACCGCGAGACCGTGGTCCGCGGGGTGTCCGGGCTGCTCTACCGGCACGTCAAGCAGGACGGCGGGGCGGGCCAGTTCGCCCACGTGGTCCTCGACGTCGCGCCGGCGGCCGAGGGGTTCGAGTTCGCCTCGGCGATCGTGGGCGGCCGGGTGCCGCGCGAGTACGTCCGCGCGGTCGAGGCCGGCTGCCGGGACGCGCTGGCCGACGGACCGCTCGGCGGGCACCCGGTGACGGGCCTGCGGGTGGTGCTGACCGACGGGGCGACGCACCCGAAGGACTCGTCGGACCTGGCGTTCCGGACGGCCGGACGGCTCGGCCTGCGGGAGGCGTTGCGCTCGTCGGTGCTGCGGCTGCTCGAGCCGGTCGCCGAGGTGACGGTGTCGGTCCCGGCCGACGCGGTCGGCGGCGTGCTCGGTGACCTGGCGGCGCGACGCGGCCGGGTGGCCGGCTCGGAGGTCCGCGGCGGCACGGCGTCGGTGACGGCGACGGTCCCGGTGGCGGAGCTGTTCGGCTACGCGACCCGCCTGCGCAGCCGCACCCAGGGCCGCGGCACGTTCACCGCCCGGCCCGCCGGGTACGCCCCGGTGCCGTAAGCGGTCGTGAGTGAGAAACAGGGTTAGAACACTGTTTCTCACTCACGACCCGCCGCGGCAGACCTAGCTCCGGGGGAGGGACTTCACGGCGGCGAGGAGCGCGTCGACGTCGGATTCCGTGGTGTACGGCGCGATGCCCGCCCGCACCGCTCCCGTGTCGCCGAGGCCGAGGTGGCGCGAGCACTCGATCGCGTAGAAGCTCCCCGCCGGTGCGTTGACCCCCTGCGTCCCGAGGTGCTCGTACACCGCCTGCGACGCGACCCCGTCGACCGAGAACAGCACCGTCGGCGTCCGGTGCCGCGCGGGGTCGCCGTACCGGGTCACCCCCGGGATCTCCGCCAGCCCCGCGTCGAGCCGGGCGAGCAGCGCGTCTTCGTGCTCGGACAGAGCCGTCAGCGAAGCGACGAGACGTGCGCGGCGGAAACCGTCGCCCGGGACGAGCGTCGCCAGGAAGTCGATCGCCGCGGTCGTGCCGGCCAGGAGCTCGTACGGCAACGTGCCCAGCTCGAACCGCTCCGGAACCGCGTCCGTCGACGGCAGCAGCTTGTCCGGGTGCAGCGTCTCCAGCAGCGCGGGCGCCGCCACGACCAGGCCGAGGTGCGGGCCGAGGAACTTGTACGGCGAGCAGGCGTAGAAGTCGGCTCCCAGCGCCGTGACGTCGACCGGTGCGTGCGGGGTCAGGTGGACGCCGTCCACGTACAGCAGCGCGCCCGCGGCGTGCACCGCCGCCGCGATCGCCGGGATGTCCGGCCGGGTGCCGAGGAGGTTCGACGCCGCCGTGACCGCCACCAGCCGCGTCCGCGAGGACAGCAGCTCGGTGACGGCGGACGGCGGCAGCAACCCGGTCTCGGGGTCGAAGTCCGCCCAGCGCACGGTCGCGCCCGCGGCCGCGGCGGCCTGGACCCACGGCCGGATGTTCGCGTCGTGGTCGAGGCGGGTGACGACGACCTCGTCGCCCGGGCCCCAGGTCTTCGCGAGCGTGCGGGAGAAGTCGTAGGTCAGCTGTGTCATGCTGCGCCCGAACACGACCCCGGCCGGGTCCGCCGCGAGCAGGTCGGCGACGGCCCGGCGCGCCTCGGCGACCACCGTGCTCGCCCGGCGTTCCGCGGCCGTGACGACACCGCGGTTGGAGATCCCGGAGCACAGCGTCCCGGCCACCGCCTCCCCGACGACGTCGGGCACCTGCGAGCCGCCCGGCCCGTCGAAGTGCGCGGCCGCGAGGGCGGGGAAGTGCTTGCGGATCGTCTGCACGTCGTAGCTCATGACGCCAGCGTGCCAGGAGTTCAGGCTCTCCGGACGGGGGTGGCCGCCGTGACGGGTAACTGCGGCGGTGCGGCCACCGGCCGCCGGACCGGAGCCGGGGTCTTCAGGTGACGCCGCAGCCGTTGCGTCGGCTTCTCGACGTACTCCCAGGACAGCCGGCCGACGACGTAGGAGGCCGGCACGGCCAGCAGCATCAGCAGCCACACCTGCCGCACGCCGGCGAGGATGAGCAGCTGCTGGATCGGGAAGCCCCAGATGTAGGTGCCGTAGCTCCCGTAGACGTGCGGCCCGCCCGCCTCCAGCCGCTTGGGCCAGTGCATCGCGAGCGTGATCGCGCCGTAGGACGCGCTGACCGCCAGCAGGTACCGGCTGGCCGGGGTCTGGCTCAGCGCCAGGTAGGCGGCGAACAGCACCACCGCCACCCACGGCCGGAGCGGGATCTTGTCCCGGTAGGCGTGCAGCACCATCCCGAGCACGAACGGCACCAGGAACGACACCGTCGACCCGAGCGGGACGAGCAGCAGCGAGCCGCCCGTGCTGTGCTGCTCGAACGTCGCCTGCAGCACGCTGTCGGCGTAGACCATGCCGCCGAGGGCGAGGACGACGACCCAGCGCCCCGCGCCGGCCAGCACGACCAGGCCGGCGACGAGGACCAGGCCGTAGCCCAGCAGCTCCATCGGCAGCGTCCAGATCGCGCCGTTCACCGACCACGGGTACGGGTTGTCGGTGAACACGCCGGGCAGCAGGTGCTGCAGGTAGAACAGCACGGTCGTGCCGACCAGGTAGCGCCACGTCTGCAGGTTCGTCCAGTAGTCGGACGCCGTCGTCACCAGCGGGCCGATGACGAACACGGTCACCAGCACCACGACGAGCAGCGGCGGCATGATCCGCAGCAGGCGCCGCGCGGAGAACCGCCACCACGACGGGTCGCGCGCCCAGCTGTCCTGGATCTGGTAGCCGCTCATCGCGAAGAACGCCATCAGCGCGATGTAGCCCGGCGACATGTGCCAGGACGCGGGGAAGACCGTCAGCCGCTGCGGGTGCAGCAGCGGCATGCTGTGGTCGACGATGACGGTGATCGCGCCGATCATCCTCAGCCACGCGAAGCCGATGTTGGGATTGGCGTGAATTTTTGACGGGATCGGCACGGATCGCGATGTTAGCCCATCCGGCTCCCGCACCTGACCCGAACGGCGGAAATGCGGCTGCGCCTCAGGTCAGCGGCCGCGGTTGCGGGCGTGGTCGCGGGCCTGCCGCTCGTTGCCGTGCTTGTAGTTGCCGGTCGCGCGGGCCATCAGCAGCTGCTGGTCGTCACCGCGGTCGGCCGCGGCCAGGAAGCGCGCGGCGGCGGACCCGCGCAGCGTCCCGGCCGGACGGCCGTGGTGCGTGATCGTCACGGTGCCGTGTTCGTCGATGCGGTAGGTGAAGCCGGTCGGTGTCCCCATCCGCCCAGGCTGGCACGGCGGGCAAGCGGATTTCCGGAAGGGAGTCCGGGGGATTCCCGGATGGCGCTCCCGGGTGGACACGACAGAATGCGGAAGATGATCCGAGGGGGACGCCAGGTGCGGGCCAAGCTGGGAAACGCGTACGTGCTGCTGGGCGCCCAGGTGCTCGTGCTGGTGGTGCTGCTCGTGTCGTACAACGACGGCCGGCTGCGGTTCCCCGCCTACCGCGTCGACCTGGACGTCTACCGGCTCGGCTCGGCGGCGCTGCTGCGCGGCGGCGCGCTGTACGGCACGCTGCCGCCCACCGGCGACGGCCAGCTCCTGCTGTTCACCTACCCGCCGTTCGCGGCGATCGTGCTGGCCCCGCTGGCGGTGCTGCCGTACTGGGCCGCCTGCCTCGTGGTCACCGTGGGCACGCTCGGGCTGCTCGCGGTCGTGCTGGTCACGGTGCTGCGGGCGCTGGGCGCGCGCAGCGACTGGCGTCGCGTCGGGGCGCTGCTGCTGGCCGCCGAGGTGCTCGAGCCGGTCCTGCGCACGGTGTACGCGGGCCAGCTCGACCTGCTGCTGCTCGCGCTCGTCGTGCTGGACGTCCTGGTCGACACGCCGCGGTGGCCGCGTGGCCTGCTGATCGGCCTCGCCGCCGCGATCAAGCTGACGCCGGCGATCTTCCTGCTGTACTTCCTGCTCCGCCGGGACACCCGCGCGGCCGTGACCGGCGTCGTCACGTTCCTGGCCGCGACGGCGCTGGGGTTCCTGCTCGCCGGGGCGGACTCGGTGCGGTACTGGACGAGCGCGCTCTGGGACACCGGCCGCGTCGGCGAGCCGACCTACGCCGGTGACCAGTCGCTGCTGGGGCTGCTCGCCCGGGCCGGGGTGCCGGCGGACGCGCGCACCGCGTGGTGGCTGCCGCTGGTCGCCGTCGTGCTCGTGCTGACCGCGCTGGGGGTGCGGCGCGCGCTGGCGGCGGGGGAGAAGACCGTAGCGCTCGGCCTGAACGCCGTCGGCGGGCTGCTCGTCTCACCGATCTCGTGGACGCACCACTGGGTCTGGATCGTGGTCGTGCTGCTCGGCTGGGCCGAGCTGGCGCGCCGCACCCGGCGACGCGGGTTCGCCGCCGTGGCCGGGGTGGGCGCGGTGCTGTTCGTCACCGGTCCGCAGTGGTGGTGGCCGCGCGGCGGCGAGGTGGAGCGCGACTGGAGGTTCCTCCAGCAGCTGACCGGCAACGGCTATGTCCTCTTCGGACTCGCGGTGCTGGTCACCGCGGCGCTCGTCCGGTTCCCACGGGCGGCGGACGACCTCAGCG
This sequence comes from Amycolatopsis sp. NPDC114504, assembly GCF_055633595.1. Lineage (NCBI taxonomy): Bacteria > Bacillati > Actinomycetota > Actinomycetes > Pseudonocardiales > Pseudonocardiaceae > Amycolatopsis > Amycolatopsis sp. NPDC114504. Next base: position 258,826 of record NZ_JBVKDU010000005.1, read on the forward strand.
GTGCCGTTCCGGCCGGCGCCACAGCCAGCCCCCTCCGAGGATGAGCATCGCCGTGCCGAACGCCAGTGCCAGGCAGATCCCGCCGGTGTTCAACGGCAGCGCGTCCATCACCGCCTGGGGCAAGGGCAGCAGCCCGGCGAGGCCGACCACGGCGTAACAAGCCCCGGCGATGACGAGGAACCGGGCGGCCGCCCGCGAGGAGCGGGTGCAGAACACCGCGGCGGCGCCGGTCAGCAGGTGCACCAGCGTCCACGCCCCCGACACCGCGAAGACCCCGAACAGGGTCCGCGCGGACCCTTCGCCGACCGTGACCCCCGGAATCAGCTCGAGCGCGCCCAGCACCAGGAACAACAGGCCGATCAGCATGCCCATGCCCTGCACGGGAGCGGGGCCCGGCTTCGGCGCCCGGGCCTCGGGCTCGGTGGTCGTCATGCTTCCCGGATTCCCCGCGCGAGCTCTTTTAATGCACCGGTTGAGGGGTAACCGGGCAGAAATCGGACCGAGGAGCGAAACGATGACCGAGTACCGCCACACCGCGACCGCCGACGTCAACGCCGACGAGCTGTTCGCCTTCCTGAGCCACCCCGAGAACCTGCCGCGGTACTTCCCGGAGATGAAGGTCGCCGAGCCGAAGGGCGGGGACAGCGTGCACGTCGAGGCCGAGGTCCACGGCAAGCGGGTCGCCGGCGAAGCGTGGCTGCACACCGACGCGGCGAACCGCTCGCTGTCGTGGGGCGCGGAAGGTCCCGACGACTACCACGGCGAGCTGCGGATCTCCGAGGACGGCCCGGCGTCGTCGGAGATCACCGTGACGCTGCACAGCGTCCGCGAGGCCGGTGGTGGCGAGGTCCAGCAGGGCCTCGAACGCACGGTGGCGGCGATGACCCACGCGGCATCGGCCGACGCCGACGTCGAAGCCGCCGAGGGCCAAGGCGGCTGGACCTCCTACGACGCCAAGAGGGACTCGTCGAGCTGAGGCGGGAACGGCCCGTAGGCGTTGCTCCGCGCGCCACGGGTCCGGAGCGCGGGAACGGCGAACAGGAGCCTGAGCAGCGCCGGGGGTGCGGTGCCGCGGCCGCGCGCCCGCGCCGCGGCGGCCCGCTTCTCGACCCGCACCTGGTCGGCTTGGACGCGTTCGATCGCGCGGATGCGGTCGGCCTGGATGCGGGCGAGGACGTCCGGCCCGGCCTCGCCGGCGCGCGACGCCGGGATCAGGCGGTTCGCCGCCGCGACGGCGTCCTGGACCGCCATGAGGATCCCGTTGCCGCCGGTCGGGGAGATGACGTGCGCCGCGTCGCCGAGCAGGAGCAGGCCCGGGCGGTACCAGCGCTCGACGCGGGAGATGTCCACCGACAGCAGCGTGGTCTGCGAGAAGTCGGTGAGCAGGGGGGCGCGGTCGGCCAGCCACGGCACGCGCTCGCGCAGGAACGCGCGGATTGGTTCGACGCCGCCTTCGCGCAGCGCCGGGTACCAGCCCTTCTCGATGCTGTAGCCCACCTGCCAGTCGCGGACCCCGCCGAGGACGCCGACGTAGGCGTCGTGCCCGAAGTAGAGGTCGAGGTCGGCGTCGGGCGGGTCGCCGGGGGAGCGGGGCAGGCGGAACCAGAGCAGGTCGGTGGTGGCGCCGAGCGGCCGCGCGTCGAGGCCCGCGAGCCGCCGCACGGTGGAGAACCGCCCGTCGGCGCCGACGACCAGGGACGTCGCGAGTTCGCCGCCGCGATACCGGACCCCGGTCACCTCGCCGTCCGCTTCGAGCAGGCCGGTCACCTTGGCGTTCGTCCGGAGCGTGAACGCCGGCAGTTCGGCCGCGCGCTCGGCGAGGAAGTCGAGGAACCGCACCTGCGGCATCAGCGCGACGTAGCCGAACGGCGTGTCGAGCCGGTCGTAGTCGGCGCAGCTGTAGACGCCCGACGGCGTGTGGAAGCGGAACGACCGCGCCTTGAAGTGGTCGAGCTCCAGGAGGTCGCCGGCCAGGCCGAGCCGGTCGAGGAGCTCGAGGGTGTAGGGGTGCAGCGAGTCGCCGCGGAAGTCGCGGTCGAAGTCGGAGCGCGCTTCGAGCACTGTGACCTCGATCCCGGCGCGGGCGAGCAGGTAGCCGAGTAGCAGCCCGCCGGGGCCGCCGCCGGCGATCGCGACGCTCACGCCGTGTCCGAGGGGGTCCCAGTGTGCACTGTGGACAGGCGGAACACCGCCATCCCGGGCACGTGCTCGAGGATCTGGGCGACACTCGCGTCCTGCGGGACCGGGAAGGCCTTGACCGCCCACGGCACCGACATCGCGGCCAGGTACGTCGCGACGACTCCGGCGGCTTCCTCGCCGTCGACGGTGTCGGCGCGGCAGTCCTGCCGTTCGCCGGCCGCGAGCAGCGCGCATTCCGGCGCGTCCAGGAGGTTCGCGACCCAGTCGCGGTCGCGCACGGGTGAGACGAGGTAGCGCCCGCCGTTCCGCGCGACGACGGCCAGCGGCACGCGCCGCGGCTCGCCGGTGCTGCGGCCGCGGGTCTCGACGACGCGCAGCGCGTACCCGCCTTCGGGCGGCGCCTCGCCGGGCGCGTCGATCAGCTTGGCGGTCATTTCGGCGTTCATCGCTCGGACGTCCACCCGGTTCACGGTAGCAAAACTCGCTAGATTGTCTAGCTACCATAGAATGACCAGGTGGAAGACAGCGTCGCGTTCCGGGTGAACCTCGCCCTGCGGGACCTGCTGGCGCTCGCCCACGACGTCCAGCTGTCCCTGGCCCGCCGGCTGGGCCTCGGCGCGACCGACGTGCAGGCCCTGCAGCACCTGGCCGCGGGCACCCCGATGGGTACGGTCGACCTGGCGCACGCGCTGAAGATCCGCTCCGCGTCGGCGACGGTCCTGGTCGACCGCCTGGAGGCCGCGGGCCACGTCCGCCGCGATCGCCACCCCAGCGACGGACGGCGGATCACGCTGGTCATCGCGGACGCGGCTCGCACCGAAGTCCGGGCGGCGCTGGCCCCGCTGGTCGACGCGGTGACCCGGCTGACGGCGGAGCTGGCGCCCGGGGAGGCCGAGGTGGTGGCGAAGTTCCTCGGCGACACCACGGAAGTGTTGCGAGCGTACGCGGACGAGTCGCCGTAGCCCCTCAGGCGGCGCGCCGGTGGTAGACGGCGCGGCGGGGGAGGTCCGTCAGCCCTTTCGCGAGGCCGCGCCGAGATTGAGCGAGCGGAGCCGCCCGGGCCGGGTTAGCGTTCCGGCCATGCGAGACGAGCCCGCGCTCTGGCTGTTCGCCGACCAGCTCGGGCCGCACTTCCACAGCACCCCCGAACACCGCGGCCGCGACGTGCTGCTGATCCGGTCGGCCGCGGCGTTCGCCGCCAAGCCGTTCCACCGGCAGAAGCTGCACCTGGTCCAGGCCGCGCTGTACCGGCTCGCCGCCGACCTCGGTGACCGCGTCACCCTGCTCGACGCCCCGGACTACCGCACCGGCCTGCGCCGTTTCGGGCGGCCGGTGGTCGTGCACGAGCCGACGTCGCACGCGGCCGACGCGTTCGTCCGGCGGCTGCGCGACGAAGGCGTCGTCACGGAGATCCTGCCGACGCCCGGCTTCGTGCTGTCCAAAGAGGACTTCAGGTCGTGGGCCGACGGGCGCACGCGGTTCGTCATGGAGGACTTCTACCGCGACCAGCGCCGCCGGTTCGGCGTGCTGCTCGAACCGGACGGCGGCCCCGAGGGCGGGCACTGGAACTACGACCACGACAACCGCCAGCCGCCGCCGAAGACCACCCGGCTCGACGTGCCCGCGCCCTGGCACCCGCGGGAGAACGAGATCGACGACCGCGTCCGGGCGGAGCTCGACGAAGCCGAGCGCGCCGGGAAGATCCGGCCGGTCGGCGTCGACGGCCCGCGCCGGTTCGCCGTCGGGCACGACGAGGCGGGCCGCGCCCTGCGCCGGTTCCTCGAGCACCGCCTGCCCGTCTTCGGCCCGAACCAGGACGCAATGCTCACCCACGACTGGGCGATGGCGCACGCGCTGCTCTCGGTGCCGCTCAACCTCGGCCTGCTCGACCCGCTCGACGTCGTGCGGCGGGCCGAAGAGCGGTACCGGGCCGGTGACGCGCCGTTGAGCAGCGTCGAAGGGTTCGTCCGGCAGGTGCTGGGCTGGCGCGAGTGGGTGTGGCACCTCTACTGGCACCAGGGGCCGGATTACCTGCGGCGCAACGCTTTGCAGGCGCACCGCGAGCTGCCGGAGTGGTGGCGTTCGCTGGACGCGGACGCCGTCGAGGCCGCCTGCCTGCGCACCGCGCTCACCGGCGTGCGCGACCGCGGCTACGCGCACCACATCGAGCGCCTGATGGTGCTCGGCAACCACGCGCTGCAGCGCGGGTACGACCCGGCCGAGCTGAACCGCTGGTTCGCCACCGCCTTCGTCGACGGGTTCCCGTGGGTGATGCCGGCGAACGTGATCGGCATGAGCCAGTACGCCGACGGCGGCATCGTCGGGACGAAGCCGTACGCCGCCGGCGGGGCCTACATCAACCGGATGAGTGATCATTGCCCCGGTTGTGTTTTCGACCCGAAAAAGCGGACCGGGCCGGACGCGTGCCCGTTCACGGCCGGGTACTGGGCGTTCCTCGACCGCAACGCGGGCCGGCTGCGGGACAACCACCGGATGCGGCAGCCGTTGCGGGGCCTGGAAAAGCTCGCGGACCGTGACGAGGTTGTCGCCCGGGAGGCTGACCGTCGCCACTTCTGATTTCAAGCCAGTTGTTCACACTATTGTGTAACTAGCCGGGCGGGCTCCGCTCTTTTACGGTGATTGCCTCCCTTTCCCCAGCGAAGGCGATCCTCCGTGCCCGACGCAGACCAGCGCGCTGGCGTGCTGTCCAAACGCGCTTTGGTGACCGCGTCGCACGCGGTCGAACGCGCCGCGCTCGCCGACGGGACGGGCGCCGACACCGTCGTGTTCGCGCTGTTCCAGCGGTTGCCGTACTTCGAACGCGAACGCGACATGTACGCGCGGATCGCGCGGAAGGCGGCGGTCACGGTCGTCGGGATGGTCGACTCCGGCCGGCCGGACCTCCCGCACGGCGTCACGCCGGTGCTGCTGCGGCCCGACGAGCCGATGGCGCGGGAGTGGTCGGTCGCCGTGCTGTCGCCGACGTTCGGGGCCTCGGTCGTCGCGCAGGACCTGGACGAGGTCGACCCGCAGGCGACGTCGGTCGAGCGGGCGCGGCTGTTCCGCGGCCGCTGGGGGCTGCGCCGCGACGAGGCGTACGCGGAGGTCGTCCGGCTCCGCGACGCGATGGGCGACCGGCTGCCCCCGGCCGTGCGGCGGCGGGTCGGCGAGGTCCTGGAGTCGGTGGAGGCACCGGCGGCGGTCGACGTCGAGAGCCGGGCGGAGGCGGCCCTGCGGCACGTGGCGTCCCGGCTGGACGAGGCCCGCGCGTCGGCGCCGGCGGTCCCCGGCCCGGCCGTCGACCCGAACACGGGGCTCGAAACCCTGGCGGGCCTGACCCGGTGGCTCGGCGACGCGACCGACACGGTGCCGCTCGGGCTGGTGCTGGTCGCGGTCGACGACCTCGCCGCGGTCGAGCGGCGCCACGGCACCCGCGTCCGGATGCACACGGAGCAGAACATCGCCGACCTGCTGCGCGGGGGACTGCGCCCGCTCGACCGCGCGGTGCGGCTCGGGCCGGGGGAGTTCCTGGTGATCCAGCCGGCGGTCCCGGCAGCGGAGCTGACGTCCCGCAGCCGCAACCTGGAGCGCCGGCTGGCCGCGCTGCACGCGACGTACCCGTTCGTGGACCTGCACCCGCGCACGACGACGCTGCTGACCCGCCGGCGTCCGTTGCCGCTGCCGAAGCTCCGGGCTCAGCTGAGGGAGGTCCCGGCGATGACGCTGTGGCCGCCGAGCCAGGGGTCGTTGCCGATCCCACCGGAGCCGCAGGGCCTGGCGATGCGCTCGGGAGCGGGTACCTGGTTCCGGTGACCGAGTACTCCGTATAATGACCTATACGGCCGGCGGTGATCCACGCTCGATCGCCGACACGAGCGCAGGCAACGCGGCCACCTCCACCGCCAAGACGCGCCGACCGGCGAGGCTGATCCATGTCCAGAGTGGGCGCGTACGAGGCCGCACCGGCGCGAACCGGTGGTCGAGCATCGCGAGGGCGACGAGACCGAGCGCCCTCGCGGCCGCCTGGGCGTACGGCGAGCGATCAAAGCCGGGTCTGCGATCATGGCCGCGTGAAGCCCCGCCGCTGGAACCCGGACACCGTCGCGCCGCCGCTCGGGCGGTACAGCCACCTCGCCGAGGTGCCCGCCGGGCACCGGCTCGTCTTCCTGGCCGGGCAGCTCGGCGTGGCGCCCGACGGCACGCTCGCCGACGGTCCCGAAGCGCAGGGGCGGCAGATCTTCGCCAACCTCGAAGCGCTGCTCGCGGCGGAGGGGGCCGGGCCGGAGCACCTCGTCAAGCTGCTGACGTTCGTCGCGGGCATCGAGCACCTCGCCGGCTACCGTGCCGCGCAGGCCGAGGTGTTCGCGAAGTGGTTCCCGGACGGCGACTTCCCGGCGCAGACCCTCGCGGTCGTGGCGGCGCTGGCCGGCCCGGACTACGCCGTGGAGGTCGAAGCGGTCGCCGCCGTGCCCGGCTAGGCGAAGATCGCCAGCGCCAGCCCCGTCCCGATGATCAGCACGCACGCCGCGACCGTCGTGCGCCGGTAGTGGAGGATCAGCGCCGCGAACTCGCGCAGCAGCGCGCTCGGCAGGAAGTACCGCGCCGTCGGGGCTCCCGTCGCGTCGAACGGCAGGCCCAGGCGGCGGCACTCCACCGCCGTGCGGAACACGTGGTAGTTGCTGGTCACCGCCAGCACGCGGGGCGGCCGCACGCCGCCGGGCAGCAGCTCCGCCGAGAACGCCAGGTTCTCCTCGGTCGTCGTCGCGCGGTCCTCACGGCGGATCCGCTCGGCCGGGATTCCCCGCCCCTGCAGGTATTCGTGCATCGCCGCGGCTTCGGTCGTCGTCTCGCCGGGGCCCCGGCCGCCCGACACCACCAGCAGCGGGGGAGCCGCTTCGCGTTCGTACAGTCGGATCGCGCGGTCGAGCCGGGCGGCCAGCAACGGCGTCACGCGGTTCTCGGCCAGGCCGCAGCCGAGGACGATGATCGCGTCGAAGCCCGTGCGCCGCCGCAGCCTGCCGTACAGGATCGAATACCCGAGCAGCGACGCGAACAGGAACCCGAAGTAGCAGGCGAGCACCGCGGCCGTCGCCACCAGGGCCGAGCCCCACCGGCCGAGCGGCACGAAGAACAGCCCTTCGAGCGCCAGCATGCCGACGCCGAGCAGGAACGAGAGCAGGTTCGCGAGACTCCGGCCTTCGCGCCGGACCATCCCGACGCCGTTGACGATCAGGGCCACCGGCAGCACCAGCGCGACGACCGCCACCAGCACGCCGACGACCGGGACGAGCCATTCCAGGTGCAGCGCCGCGCGCAGCAGCCACAGCCCGGCCAGCAGGAGCGCCAGTCCCAGCCAGACGGCGTTGCCGAGGCGACGCGGTTCGCGCACCAGCCGCACCGCGAACACCAGCAGGGCGGCCGCGGCGCCGCCGAGCAGCACGGCTTCGGTGACGTTCACCCTGCCTCCTCCCTCCCCCGGAGAGGCCAAGGTAGAGCACGCGGACCCGGTGTACGTCCACCGGGTCCGCGTCCACTGTGGAGCCGTCAGGCCTTGTGCTGCATGCTCGACCGCGCCGGGTTGCCCTGGTCCGCGGCCTTCGGGTCCTTCTCGTCGGCCTTGGCGCGCACGCCCGACTCGATCCGGTCGCCCAGGTCCTTGTCGACGTTGCGCCAGTAGTCGAAAGCCCGCAGCAGGACCGGTTCCGAGACGCCGTTGAGCAGGTGCCCGACGACGTTGTCGACGAGCCTGCCGCGCTGGTCGTCGTCGAGGACCTCGCGGACCATCGTCCCGGCCTGGCCCCAGTCGTCGTCGTCCTCGCGCAGCGTGTACGCCGTGCGGACCATGTCGCCGTCGGTGTGCCAGCCCGAAGGCTGCCCGTACTTCGCGACGTCCGCCTGCGGGCCGCCCTTGGAGTTCGGCGCGTATACCGGGTCCGACACCTTCGTGTACCGCATCGCGCCGTCCTTGCTGTAGCTGTGGACGGGGGAGACGGGTGCGTTGACCGGCAGCTGCTTGTAGTTCGCGCCGATCCGGTAGCGGTGCGCGTCCGGGTAGGAAAACAGCCGGCCGAGCAGCATCTTGTCCGGGCTCGCGCCGATCCCGGGCACCAGGTTGCTCGGCTCGAACGCCGCCTGCTCGATCTCGGTGTGGTGGTCGGTCGGGTTGCGGTCGAGCGTCATCCGGCCGACGTCGATCAGCGGGTAGTCGCCGTGCGGCCACACCTTCGTCAGGTCGAAGGGGTTGAAGCGGTACGTCTTCGCGTCGTCGAAGGGCATGACCTGCACCTTCAGCGTCCAGCTCGGGTGGTCGCCGGCTTCGATCGCCTCGTAGAGGTCGCGCGTGTGGTAGTCGGTGTCGGCCGAGGCCATCTGGTCGGCTTCGTCCTGGGTGAAGGTCTCGACGCCCTGGTCGGTCTTGAAGTGGTACTTCACCCAGAAGCGTTCGCCCGCGGCGTTGATCCACATGTAGGTGTGCGAGCTGTAGCCGTTCATGTGGCGCCACGTGCGCGGGATCCCGCGGTCGCCCATCAGCCACGTCACCTGGTGCGCCGACTCCGGCGACAGCGTCCAGAAGTCCCACTGCATGTCGTGGTCGCGCAGGTTGTTGTCCGCGCGGCGCTTCTGCGACCGGATGAAGTGCTGGAACTTCAGCGGATCCCGGATGAAGAAGACCGGGGTGTTGTTCCCGACCATGTCGTAGTTGCCTTCGCTGGTGTAGAACTTCACCGCGAAGCCGCGCGGGTCGCGCCAGGTGTCGGGGCTGCCCCGCTCGCCGGCGACGGTGGAGAACCGGATCAGCAGGTCGGTCTTCGTGCCGGGCTGGAACACGGCGGCCTTGGTGTACGCGCTGACGTCGCCGGTCACCTCGAACCGGCCGAACGCGCCGCTGCCCTTGGCGTGCGGCTGGCGTTCGGGGACGCGTTCGCGGTTGAACTGCGCCATCTGCTCGATGAGGTAGTTGTCGTGCAGCAGGATCGGGCCGTCGGGCCCGACGGTGAGGGAGTGTTCGTCGCTTTCGACAGGGATGCCGGCGTCGGTGGTGGTCGGTTCGGTCACGGTGTTGCCTCTCTCCGGGAAGTGGTGGCGTGGCAGGCGGGGCAGACGCCCCAGAACACCACTTCCGCTTCGTCGATCAGGAAGCCGTGTGCGTCGGCCGGGGTCAGGCACGGGGCCGCGCCGACGGCGCAGTCGACGTCCTCCGTCCGCCCGCAGCGGCGGCACACGACGTGGTGGTGGTTATCCCCGGCGCGCCGTTCGAAACGTGCCGGGTGGCCCGGCAGCTCGATCCGCCGGATCAGGCCGGCCGTGGCGCACGCGCCCAGGACGTCGTAGACCGCCTGGGTGGACATCGATCCCAGCACCGAGCGGACCCCGGTGCCGATTTCGTCCACTGTGGAATGAGGATGCGCGGCCAGCCACGCGAGCACCGCCCGCCGGGGCGCGGTGACGCGCAGGCCGGCGGCCCGCAGCGTGGTGGTCACATCGCTCATGACACCCCACCGTGCGCGCTCTTCTGGATCGGGTCAAGTCCTCGGATGGACGGTTTCGGCGGCCGGAAAACGGGTAGAAGCGCGGCTTTCTGGCATGGTGAAGGGGTGAAACCGGCCTTCGTGCTGCACGAACACTGGCGCCCGCGCCACCACTTCGACCTCCGGCTCGAGGAGGACGGCGTGCTGCGGTCGTGGGCGGTGCCGCGCGGTCTCCCGCCGGACGCGAAGGGCAACCGGCTCGCGGTCGCCGTGCCCGACCACGCGCTGGACCACCTCGCCTACGAGGACGAGACGAAGAAGGTCGCCGACACCGGCTGGTGGGAGGAACACGACCGGACGGACAAGCGGATCCTGTTCACGCTGCACGGGCGGACGGAGTCGGTCCGGTACGCGCTGATCCGCACCGACCGCGACTGGCTCCTGCACCGCACCCGGGAGCAGCCGGGAGACGCCGGTCAGGCCGTCCGGAGCTGACCGCCGGCGCGCATCGCCCGGTGGGCCCAGTGGCCGAGCACCGCGAGCAGCGCGATCTCCAGGACCATCATCAGCCGCTCCACCAGGCCCGTGGCCACGGTCGGGAGGTGGCCGCCGAGGACGACGTTCACCGCGAACGGCACGATGAACGGCAGGTAGAACGGGATCGCCGCCAGCGCCAGCCGGCGCGACCAGGTGGCGAACCGGCGCCAGCGGGGGTCGTCGCGGTGCCGTCGCCCGAGCGTCCAGCCGACGATCGGCAGGCTGAGGCACGTCACGGCCGAGGCGTAGAGGTGGATCTTGCCGGTGGCGGTGATGGCGCCGCCCTGGGGATCCTTGGCGAAGACGGCGACCGCGAGCAGGCTGACGCACCACAGCGCCTTCGCCGTCACCAGCGCCGGGTTGGCCAGCAGGCCCCGGCGGTAGAGCGCGACCAGCAGCAGCGCCGAGCCCGTGCTGGTGAGCAGCAGCGCGGCGTCCCACATCCACCGCCCGGGGCTCAGCGCGTAGTCGCTGAGCATCGAGGTGACCGGGTCGAGCGGCGCGAGCCGCCGGTCGACGTGCAGCACGACCAGCAGCACCAGCGCGGTGGCGAGCGTGGCCAGCGCGCCCGGGACGAGCAGCCGGGCGCGGAGTGAGGGACGGACGGGCGACGGCAACAGCATGTAGAGGGACACTCCCGGACGGCTCGGCTGGTTCAGGCGCAAGCCGCGGACGCTACCTGTGACCGTTCCGTGATCATCGCGCGACACGCCCGAGATGTGACCCGCGCCACCGGGAGGGCGGTCAGTGGTCGCCGTCCTGGGGGATCTCCGCCGAATCCGTCAGCCGGAGCTTGCGCCGCGCCCGCTGGTAGAACGTCGTCATCCCGAGCCGGACGACCCGCGCCGCGCTGGGCCGGGCGTGCAGGTCGAGGCGGTCGCCGGGGGAGACGTACCCCTCGACCTGGCCGTCGACCTCCACCGCCAGCCGGCCGCTGGTCGGCAGCAGCTCCAGCGTCACCTCGTCGTGCACCGACAGCACGATGCCCCGGCTGTACGCGGAGTGCGGCGCCGCGGGCGTGACCAGCAGCGCCTCGACCGACGGGCTGGTGATCGGGCCGCCGGCCGAGAAGCTGTATGCCGTCGAGCCGGTCGGGGTGGCGACGACCACGGCGTCCGCCGAGTAGCTGACGAACTGCTGGCCGCCGACGTGCACCGCGACCACCGCGCTGCCGTCGCCCGGCACGCGCACCACGGCGATGTCGTTGAACGCCGTGATCCGGCGCCCCTGCAGCACGGCGTCCACGGCCAGCCGCGGCTCCACCGTGAACTGGTGGTCGTCGATGGCCGAGAGCGCGCCGGGCAGGTCCGGGACGTCGACCTCGGCGAGGAAGCCCAGCTTGCCGAGGTTCACCCCGAGCACCGGCGCGCGCTGCCCGTCGGCGAGGCGCATCGCCCGCAGCATGGTGCCGTCCCCGCCGAGGCTGACCACCAGGTCGGACCGCCGGCCGAGCTCCTCGGGCGTCACCCCGATCGCCGCGCAGTTCAGGCGGACGATCTCGTCGGCGATGCCGAGGATCTCGATGTTGCGGTTGCCGGCCCAGCCGAGCACGGCTTCGACGGCGGCCGCGGAGTCGCGGCGGGGGTGCAGCACGAGGCCCGCGGAGTGCATGTCAGCGACTCCGGACGGGTGAAGAGAGCGTCATGCGCTCAGTGTGCCCGCTCCCGCCTCGCGTCGCGAGAACCGGAGCGCGCCGTCGTCGATCCGGCCGTGCCGCAGCTTGACGACGTCGTGCGCGTAGCTCATGCCGAGCGTCCACGGCGCCCGCGAACCGGCCTTCGGGAACTCGTCGATCGCCCGCAGCACGTACCCCGCGTCGAAGTCGAGCAGCGGCCGCTCGGTGACCGCCGGGTCGTCGTTGACCGGCACGGCCTGGTCGTACCCGCCGCGGTCGAGGTGGCGCAGCAGCCGGACGAAGTACTCGCCGACCAGGTCGGCCTTCAGCGTCCAGGACGCGTTCGTGTAGCCGATCGTGAAGATGAAGTTCGGCACGCCGCTGAGCATCATCCCCTTGTACGCCATGGTTTCCGGCAGCTTGACGGGCTCGCCGTCGACGACCAGGTCGATGCCGCCGAAGGCCAGCAGCCGCAGCCCGGTGGCGGTGACGACGACGTCCGCGGGCAGCTCGTCGCCCGATTCGAGCCGGATGCCGGTCTCGGTGAAGGAGGCGATCCGGTCGGTGACGACCGAGGCGTCACCGTGCTTGATCGCGCGGAACAGGTCGCCGTCGGGCACCAGGCACAGCCGCTGGTCCCAGGGCTGGTAGCGCGGCTTGAAGTGGGTGTCCACGGCGTACCCCGGCGGCAGCTGCTTCATCGCGGCCTTGCGGATCATCGCCTTGACCACGCTGGGGCGGCGCCGGCTGAGCTGGTAGATCAGCGTGCTCACCGCGACGTTCTTCCACCGCGCGATCGGGTACGCCAGCTTCGCGCCGAGCAGCCCGCGCAGCCGGTTGGCGAGCGCGTCCTCCGACGGCAGCGACAGGATGTAGGTGGGGGAGCGCTGCAGCATCGTCACGTGCTCGGCGCGGTCGGTCATGGCCGGCACCAGCGTCACGGCCGTCGCGCCGCTGCCGATCACGACGACCTTCTTGCCGGTGTAGTCCAGGTCCTCGGGCCAGTGCTGCGGGTGCACGACCGTGCCGCCGAAGTGCTCGATGCCCGGGAACTCCGGCGTGTGGCCGCCCGCGTAGTCGTAGTAGCCGCTGCACAGGTAGAGGAACTTCGCGGTGAACCGCACGGGCTCGCCGTCGTGCGTGGCGTCGACCGTCCACAGTGCGTCCTCTGTGGACCACGCGGCGCGGACGACCTTGTGCCCGAACCGGATGTGCTGGTCGATGCCCGCGTCGGCCGCGGTGTCGCGGACGTACTGGAGGATCGACGGGCCGTCCGCGATGGCCTTCTCGCTGGTCCACGGCCGGAACCGGTAGCCGAGGGTCTGCATGTCCGAATCGGAACGGACGCCCGGGTAGCGGAAGAGGTCCCAGGTGCCGCCGATGGCGTCGCGGGCCTCGAGGATCGCGTACGTCTTGCGCGGGAACGCCGTCCGCAGGTGGTGGGCCGCGCCGACGCCGGATAGCCCGGCTCCGACGATCAGGACCTCGACGTGCTCGGTCATCGCACGGCCTCCGTCCGCCGCGGGCGCCTCAGCAGGCGCGTGAGCACGGCGTTGTAGTGGGTGGGGGTGACGCGGGCGAGCGCGTCGAACAGGTAGGCGTCCGGGCCGACGAGAATCCGGGCCTTCCCGCGATCGACGCCGGTGTGGATGATCGCCGCGGCCTTGTCCGGCGACGTCATCGTCATGGCCTCGAACTGCGCGGCCATCTCGTCGCGGGTCCGGCCGAGCCCGGTGGGGTCCTGGCGCACCCGGGCGTTGCGCGCGATGTTCGTCGTGATGCCGCCCGGGTGGACGGTGATCGCGCGGACGGCGCTGCCGGCCAGCTCCTGCCGCAGCGCCTCGGTGAAGCCGCGGACGGCGAACTTCGCCGCGCAGTAGGCGCTTTGGTAGGGCATCCCGAGCAGGCCGTACACGCTGGAGGTGTTGACGATCGCGCCCTCACCCTGCTCGACGAGAATGGGCAGGAACGCCCGCGTCCCGTGGACGACGCCGCGGAAGTTGATGTCGTGCAGCCAGTCGTCGTCCTCGGGCACCGCGTCGAGCACGCTGGAGGTGACCGCGACACCGGCGTTGTTGAACACGGCGGCGAGCGGTGAAGGCAGCCATTCGCGCACCTCGCCGGCGAACCGGAGCTGGTCTTCGGCGTCGCGGACGTCGAGCACGCGCGTCAGGACCTTGCCGTGCAATGCCGACGCGGTGGCTTTCAGGCCGTCCGCGTCGACGTCGGCGATCGCGACCGGCGAGCCGAGCCGGGACAGCCGGGTGGCCAGTGCCCGGCCGATGCCGGACGCCGCGCCGGTGATCACCACCGGACGGCCGGTAAGGCTACGGGGCCGTGACATCGCTGCTCCTCACGTGCTTGTCGATGAGGTCGAGCAGGGTGGGCCAAGCGCCTTCGGGCAGGTCGTGACCCATACCGGGGACGGTTTCCAGGCGCGCGCCGGGAATCGCGCGGGCCGTGGCGGCGCCGCCCGTCGGGTGGACCATCCGGTCGCGGTCGCCGTGGATCACCAGCGTGGGCGCGGTGATCTTGCGCAGCCACGCCGTCCGGTTGCCGGACTTGAGGATCGCGCCCAGCTGGCGGCCCACGCCGCCCGCCGTCGGGTCGCGGTCCCAGCCCACCCCGGCCTTCTCGCGCACCCAGGCCTCGTCGAAGGGGAAGCCGTGCGAGCTGATGTGCCGGAACATCGTCACGGCGCTTTCGACGGCCTCTTCACGGGACTTCGGCGGCTTCGCGCCCATCAGGCGCAACGTCGAGAACGCCGGGCGGCCGAGCAGGCGGGACCCGGTCGTCGACATGATCGACGTCAGGGTCCGCACGCGCACCGGGTGCAGCGCCGCCACCGTCTGCGAGATCATGCCGCCCATCGACACGCCCGCGATGTGGGCGGTCTCGATGTCGAGCGCGTCGAGCAGGCCCACGGTGTCGGCGGCCATGTCCTTCAGGTCGTACTGCTCCGGCGGGAAGCGCCCGGCGAACATCGCGGGCAGGCTCGCCGGCCGGAAGCGCGGGTGGGTCGAGCGCCCGGCGTCGCGGTTGTCGAACCGGACGACCTCGAAGCCGCGCTCCGCGAGCCGCGCGCAGAACGCGTCCGGCCAGCTGTGCAGCTGCTGGCCCAGCCCGGCGACGAGGAGCAGCGGCTCGGCACCGCGGTCCCCGATCCGTTCGTACGACAGGGAAATCCCCCGGCCGGCGTCGGCGATCTCTTCGGTCACGAATCTCCTCCGGTGCTCCGGCGGCGCACGATCGCGCGGCCGCCCTTGGCGGGGGCGTAGGCCACGCCCCGAGAGTGCCAGCGTTCGTCGCGCTCGGCGGTCGGCACGAGGTCGAAGTCCCGCAGCAGCGTCCGCAGCACGACGGTCATCTCCATGGTCGCGAACGCGGCGCCGAGGCAGCGGCGGGTGCCGCCGCCGAACGGGATCCACTGGTAGAGGTCCGGGCGCGCGCCTTCGAAGCGATGCGGGTCGAAGGTGGCCGCGTGCGGGAACACCGCGTCGTCGTCGTGGATCAGGGCGATGCTGACGAGCACCGCGTACCCCTTCGGCAACGTCCAGCGGCCGAGCCGGTAGCCGTCCTGCTTGACCTGCCGGGCGGTGAGGTCGATGACCGGGCGGGTGCGCTGGACCTCGAGGATCGTGGCGTCGAGCAGCTTCCCGTCGCCGTTCTTCAGTTCTTCGAGCAGCGCGGGGTGGCGGCGGAGGCGTTCGACGGCCCAGGCCAGTGTCGTCGCCGTGGTTTCGTGCCCGGCGGTGAGCAGGGTGAGGAGCTGGTCGGCGATCTCTTCGCGGCTGAGCCCGGAGCCGTCGTCGTAGCGGGTCTGCAGCATCATCGAGAGGACGTCGTCTTTTTCTTCGACGCGGGCCTTGGCGATGAGCCGGTCGACGATCGCGTCGTACTCGCGGCGCATCCGTTCGAAGCGGCGCCAGGGGTTGAAGCGGCCCTTCTTCGAGATCGGCGCGACGGCCAGCCGGGAGCCGAGGGTGACGAACGGCGGGAGCAGCTCGCGCAGCTCGGCGAACTCGGCCCCCTCGGCGCCGAACACCGCGCGGAGGATGGCGTTGAGCGTGATCCGCATCATCGAAGGCAAGGTGGCGAACGCTGTGTCGTCCGGCCAGCTTTGCAGCTCCCGGACGGTTTCTTCTTCGACGATCTTCTCGTAGGCGGCGAGCCGGCGGCCGTGGAAGGGCGGGACCAGGAGCTTGCGCTGCTTTTTGTGCTCGTCGCCGGAGAGGGCGAACATCGAGTGCGGGCCGAGCACCCGGCCCAGGTTGACCTCGAGGTTGTCGACGAGGTCGGGCCCGGAGGTGAAGAGCTGCTTGATCTCGCCCGGGTCGCTGATCACGACGGCGTGGCCGAAGATCGGCACGTTGACGGTGAAGGCGTCGCCATAACGGTCTTTGAGCCGTCGCATGCCCCGGAGCGGTTGCGTCAGTGCGTAGGCGCCCTGGACGGCGCGGGGCGCGGCCGGCCCCGGCGGCAGCGTCACCGCGGTTGTCACGGTCGTCATCGACCCTCCCGAACTGGTGGTACGCGAGCGTACCGTCGGTACGGTACGCCGGTGTACCATCTCGTTTCAAGAGGAGGCTTGTACCGTGACTTCCGTGGACGTCGACACCCGCCGGCACCGGCAGCGGCTGCTGGACGGGCTGGCCGCGTCGATCACCGAGGACGGCTTCCGCGACACGACGGTCGCCGGCATCGTCCGCCGCGCCCGCACGTCCCGCCGGACGTTCTACCAGCACTTCGCGAGTCGCGAAGAGTGCCTGATCGCGCTGCTGGCGGACGCGAACCGCGCGATGATCCAGCAGATCTCCGACGCGGTGGACCCGTCCGCACCCTGGTCGCTGCAGGTGCGCCAGGCGATCGAGGCGTGGATCGCGTGCGCGGAGTCCGAGCCGGCGATCACGCTGAGCTGGATCCGCGACGTCCCTGCTTTGGGCGCCCCGGCGCGCGATCTGCAGCGCGACGCGATGGAGGGGTTCATCGCGATGACCCAGCGTCTGACGGACACACCGGCGTTGCGCGCGGCGGGAATCAGTCCGCCGTCCCGTCAGCTGGCGATCATGCTGCTGGGCGGGTTGCGAGAGCTGATCGCCACGACGGTGGAGGACGGCGGCCGGGCCGGCGACGTCACCGCGGTCGCGGTGCGAGCGTCGCTCGCGTTGCTCGGCCCGGCCTGACTAGCTGTATTGATCACGGAGGTTGGGTACGGGGCGACACGTGATCGGATGATCCTGGTGTGAGGGAGGACCTCCGGGTTCGGTGCGGATTGCGACGTCTACACCAGCCAACGGAGGCCCTGGTGACCCACGCTAACGCACCCCTGACACCCACCGGCAGACTGCGCGCCTGGCCCGCTGCGTCGTCGACGACGACCGGCCGCTACGGCGAGCCGCCGAACGGTTCCCAGTGTCGGGTCTCCACCGCCGCACGATGGGCCGGCCGCTACCGCAACCACGGCGAAGCAGGAATGACCGACCGTTCCTCGCGGCTCTGGACCAGCCCCAACCGGACACCCACCCGAACCGAACAACGCGTGATCAAAGTCCGGCTGGCTCGCCTCGCCCACCTCGACCGAGCCACCGGCAGCCCGGTCCGCCGCCACGAACACCCCGCACCCGGTGACCTGTCCACGTCGACATCAAAAGCTCGGCACCATCCCCGGACGGCGGCGGCCACCAGATCCACGGCCGCACCCCATCGGCGGACGCACCAGCGCCGCCCACCGCGACCCCGACCGGCCCCGCCGGATCGGCGGCCGCGCGAATCTGGGCTACAGCTACCTGCCAAACGCCGTCGACGACCACTCCCGGCTGGTCTGCACCGAGATCCTCGCCGAGGAGACCAAGGAAACCGCGGCCGCGTTCCGGACCCGGGCGCAGGCGTTCTTCACCAGCTGCGGGATCACCGTCGCGCGGGTTCTGACCGACAACGGATCCTGCTACCGCTCACTTCTCCGGCGCGACACGCTGCGCGAGCGGGCATCGTCGACAACGCACCCGGCCTTACCGACCGCAGACCAACGGCGAAGTGAACGCTTCACCCGGACCCTGCTCGAGGAATGGGCCTACAGCCAGCCCTACCGCACCGAAACCGAACGCCGAGCAGCGCTACCGAGCTGGCTGCACACCTACAACCACCACCGAGGACACACGTCACTCGCAGGTCAGCCACCCGCCAGCCGCGTCCCCAACCTCACGGGTCAATACAACTAGCCCACGTCGACAGTCAGTTTCGGCGGGTCGCGCAGCTCGCTGTCGACCTTGTCCAAGCGCGTGGTCAGCTCCTCGATCGCCGCGCGGGCGTCGTCGCAGATCCGGTTGGCGGCCACCAGGTACGCATCGCAGATCTCCCAGTAGTTCGCGCCGCCGATCGCCGCGGCGGGCTTGCGCTGCTGCGCGCCGTCGACCGCCTCGGCCAGCACCGTGTCCAGCTCGAGGATCTTGTCGAGCTCGAACGGGAACTTGCCCAGCACCCAGTCGCCGATGGCCTTGAAGACGGTCAGGCCGACCCGTTCGAACCCGGGGTCGGTGAACGTCGCGGCCTGCAACGCCCCGACGAACTGCTTCATGACCTTGACGATGTCGGCCCGCGCCTGCTCGAAGATCTGGGAGTACGCGATGAGGCACTGGCCGAGCTTGCCGACCGCGAGGATGTAGGGCTCGCTGTAGTTCTCGAGTTCTTCGCGGTAGGTCTGCACCCCCACCGCGACATCGCCTTCCCACCTCCCGAGTGCGGCACCGAGCGCGCTGTCGAGATTGTTGAGGACGTCGATGCTCGGGTGCTCTTCGCCGGCCGACTTGTAGCGCAGCCCGTCGATGGCCGGCCACGCCTGGTGCATGACCTTGATCTGCTGCTGCGCGATGACGTCGGACGGGTAGAAGAACCGTTCGAACGGGTAGTCGGCCCACCGGTCCGGGTGCGGACCGGTGGGACCGTGTTCGTGGAGCAGCCAGTCCACCCACCCGGCCACCCAGCGGGCCCAGAGCGCCACTTCGCCGCACTGGCTCTCGTACCGGTCGAACTGCGGGTAGTGCCCCGGCGGGCGGTCGGGGAAGTACGGCGGCTGGTTCACCGGCTTCCCCCGTCCGCCCAGGATTCGCCGATGCGCCGCAAGTGCTCGCTCGCGGCCGCGTCGGTCTCGGCGTAGAGCTTGGACGCGCCCTGCAGGCCGCCTTCCAGCCGCCGGGCCGTGTCGACGAAGTTGTCGTTGTGCGAAATGAGCGTGTCGAAGATTTCTTTGAACTTGTGATCGAACCTCTCGCAGGCGTGGAAGAACACTCCGGCGTCGCCGTAGTCGCCCAGCAGGGCGGTATTCCCCTCGATCGTGGCCTGCGCTTTCTTGACGGCCGAACCGTGCGCTTCGAAATGCGTCACCGCCTCGGTCGCCCGCTCGGCGGCATGCTGCACCAGTTTGGGATCGACCTCGAAACCCTGCACCATCTTCCCCCTTCACGACCATGGGTCGTCGCCCGGACGTAATCCGGCAAATCGGTCTGAATGCTACGCCTGCCGAAGGCGTCCGGAGGGGGCTTCAGGCGAAACTCAAGCGTCCAGGTCCTGGGCGATCAGTTCGGCCAGTGCGTCGACGGACTCCCGAGCCGAGTCACCGTCGGCGGTCAATTCGACCTCGTCGCCATGACCGGCGCCCAGGGTCATCAACCCCAGGACGCTGGCCGCGTCGACCGGATCTCCGGCCACTCCGCCGGTGATCTTCGCGATGCGAACCTTCGCGGCCTGACCGGCGGCCGCGCGAGCGACCAGGCCCGCCGGGCGGGCGTGGAGCCCGACCGTGCTGGCGACGAGTGTGCGGCGTTGGTACACAGTGGACTCCTTCACGCGTTGACGGTCTGACCGGACACGGCGGCGGAACGTTCGGTCGCGCGGAAACGCACCTGCTTCAGCGCGATCACCGACCCGGCGGCCACCAAAGTCCCGGCCACCAGCGCCACCAGGAACAGCAGTGGGCTGCCGATCAGCGGGAGCACGAAGATCCCGCCGTGCGGGGCGCGCAGCGTCGCGCCGAATGCCATCGACAGCGATCCCGTGACCGCCGACCCGAGCATGATCGACGGGATCACGCGGAACGGGTCCGCCGCCGCGAACGGGATCGCGCCCTCGGTGATGAACGACGCGCCGAGCAGCCAGGCCGCGCGGCCGTTCTCACGTTCGGCTTCGGTGAACAGCTTCTTCCGGACGGTGGACGCGAGCGCCAGTGCCAGCGGCGGCACCATGCCGGCCGCCATCACCGCGGCCATGATCTGCAGCGACGCCGTCGCGCCGGTGGTCAGGCCGCCGACCGCGAACGCGTACGCCGCCTTGTTGACCGGGCCGCCCATGTCGAACGCCATCATCAGGCCGAGCAGCGCGCCCAGCAGCAGCGCGCTGGCGCCGCTGAGGCTGTTGAGCCAGTTCGTCAGGCCCGTGGTGGCCGCCGCCATCGGCTTGCCGACCACGACGTACATCAGTACACCGACCACAATGGACCCGAGCAGCGGGTAGACGACCACCGGCATGATGCCGCGCATCGCCTTCGGCACCTGGATCTTCTTCAGCGCCAGCACGACGCCACCGGCCAGCAGGCCCGCGACGAGGCCGCCGAGGAACCCGGCGCCGACGGTGACGGCGATCGCGCCGCCCACGAAGCCGGGCGCGATGGCGGGGCGGTCGGCCATCGCGAAGGCGATGAACCCGGCCAGCACCGGCACCAGGAAGTCGAACGCCGCACTGCCGATCTGGAACATCAGCGCGGCCCAGCCCGCGACCGACCCCGCGTCGAAGTGCTCGGTGACCTTCGGCGCGTCGACGATCTTGTAGCCGCCCAAGGCGAAGCTCAGCGCGATCAGCAGCCCGCCCGCCGCGACGAACGGGATCAGGTAGCTGACGCCGGTCATCAGCCACTGGCGGACCTTGGTACCGGGCCTGTCGTTCGCGCCGACCTTCGAGGTCAGCTCCGGGGCGGCAGCGGGGGCGACGGGCTCCCGGGCCGCGGCCTTCGCGCGTTCGAACAGGCCCGCGGCGTCGTTGATCGCGGCCTTGACCGGCGCCTCGACGATCGGCTTGCCGGCGAAACGGTCCCGGCCCCGCACCGCGAGGTCCGCGGCGAAGATGACGGCGTCCGCGCTCGCGATGTCCTCGGCGGACAGCGGCTCGGACCCGGCCGAACCCTGGGTCTCGACGACGATCGTGTCGCCGTTGGCCTTCGCGGTCTGCTCCAGCGACTCGGCGGCCATGTAGGTGTGCGCGATCCCGGTGGGACACGCGGTGATGGCGACGAACTTCATGGTCAGGACACCTCCTGGCGGATGTACGAAGCGACGGCGTCGGCGTCGGTGGCGTCGAGCAGGTTCTGCTTGAACTCCGCCCGGACGAGCCGGCGGGCGAGGGCGGCCAGGACCTTGAGGTGGTCGCTGCCGCCGCCTTCGGGTGCGGCGATGAGGAAGATCAGCGTCGCCGGGCCGTCCGGCGCGCCGAAGTCGACGCCGGCGGCGCTGCGGCCGAACGCCAGCGTCGGCGCGGTCACCGCGGTCGAGCGGCAGTGCGGGATGCCGATGCCGCCTTCGAGCCCGGTGGCCATCTGCTCTTCGCGCGCGGCGACGTCCTTGAGGAAGAGGTCGAGGTCGGTCACCCGCCCGGCGGAGACGAGCCGCTCGGCCAGCGAGCGGACGACGCCTCGCTTTTCGGTGGCGTCGAGCCCGAGGTCGACCAGGTCGGCGGTGATCAGGTCTGGGGTGGTCATGCGGCGGCTCCGCTGAGGGTGAGGGTGGGGTCGGTGTCGAGCACGCGCACCTGGTCGGGGTGCACGTCGTGCGGGGTGGGCATGCGGCTGCCCTCCTGCGTGACCGCGGCGGTGCCGTAGGCGACCGCGGTCCGCAGGGCTGTGGGGCCGGCTCCTCCCGCGTGGAGGAACCCGGCGAGCGCGGCGTCTCCGGCGCCGACGGTGCTGCGCACGGCGACCAGCGGGCCGAGCGCGTGGCAGGTCTCTGTCTCCTCGACGAGCACCGCGCCACGGGCGCCGAGGCTGACCAGCACGCGGCCGACGCCGCCGGAGATCAGCTCGCGGCAGAAGGCGACGACGTCGCCGAGCAGCGGCAGCGGGTGCCCGGCGAGCTCGATCAGCTCGTCGAGGTTCGGCTTGAGCAGGTCGGGGCCGCCCGCGCGGGCGGCGTCGAGCGGCGCGCCGGAGGAGTCGACCGCGACCTTCGCCCCGGCGTCGTGGGCCAGTTTCGTGAGCCGCGCGTAGAAGTCGTCGGGCACGCCGGCGGGGAGGCTTCCGCAGCACACCAGCCATTCCGCGCGTCCGGCCAGCTCGACGGCCCGGCGTTCGAGGGTTGCCAGCTCGGCGGGAGAGATTTCCGGGCCGGGCTCGTTGATCTTCGTCGTGGTCCCGTCGGCTTCGACGAGCGTGATGTTGCTGCGGGTCGTCCCGGCGATCGGCACCGCGACGACCGGGACGCCTTCGGGGGCGAGCAGGTCGGCCAGCCGTTCACCGACCAGGCCGCCGGCGGGCAGGAGTGCGACGGTCGGGGTCCCGGCGGCGGCCAGCGCGCGGGCGACGTTGACGCCCTTGCCGCCGGGGTCGAGCCGCACGGCCTCGGCGCGGATCACCTCGCCGCGGCGCAGCTCGGCGACGCGCGCGGTCCGGTCGAGGCTCGGGTTCGGGGTCACGGTGACGATCACGCCAGCACCACCTCCGGGCCCGCCTCTTCGAGCTCCGCCACGGCACCCGCGTCGAGGCCGCTGTCGGTGACCAGGACGTCGATCTCGGCCAGCCGCGCGAACCGGCTGAGCTGGTCGGTGCCGTACTTGCTGTGGTCGGCCAGCAGCACCCGCTTGCGGGCGGCGGCGACCGCGGCGGCCTTCACCGCGGACTCGGCCAGGTCCGGTGTCGTGCAGCCGTGCTCGGCGGAAAAGCCGTTGGCGCCGAGGAAGGCGACGTCGACGAGCAGGCCGTCGAGCGCGTGCAGCGTCCAGGTTTCGACGGCGGCGAGCGTCGTCCCGCGGACGCGGCCGCCGAGGATGTGCAGCGTGATGCCCGGGCGGGTGGCGAGGATCGACGCGACCGGGATCGAGTTGGTGATCACCGTGAGCTCGCGGTCGGCGGGCAGGAGCGTCGCGAGCCTGCTCGTGGTGGTGCCCGCGTCGAGCAGGATCGAGCCGCGGTCGGGGACCAGGTCCAGCGCGGCCCGGGCGATCGCGTCCTTCTCGGCGGCGTTGGTCTGGTCCCGCTGTGCGACCTCGGGTTCGAAGTCGAGGCGGTCGACCGCGACGGCACCGCCGTAGACGCGGCGGACGACGCCCTGGCGTTCGAGGACGCCGAGGTCGCGGCGGATGGTCTCGGGGGCGACACCGAGTTCGGTGGCGACGTCGTTGACGTCGACCCGGCCGTCGCGCCGTGCGCGTTGTGCCAGGAGCTGATGCCGTTCGGCGGCGTACATGCCCGTTCCTCTCCGATGTTTGCCCGTTGCAGTTTGATTGTGCCCGTTGTTACGGTAGTGTCAATCCCTGGTTACTAGATCTTTTTCTCCCGGAGGTCTTGTCATGCAGTTGTCCGGAGTCGGAGTCAGCCCCGGCCGGGTCGCCGGTCCGCGCGTCATCGTGGTCGCTGACCTGCGGGAACCCGCGTCTTTGCCGGTGCCGGACGATCTTCGGGCGGAAGCGGGCAAGATCGGGCCCGCGGCCGAGTCGGTCGCGGCGTCGCTGTCCGATCGTGCCCGTTCCGTGTCCGGCGATGCCCGATCGGTCCTGGAGACGACGGCGGCGATGGCGTCGGATCCCGCTTTGGTCGCGTCCGCGGAGAAGCGCGTTCTCGACGGTTCGCTGCCGGCACCGCGCGCGGTGTGGGAGGCGGCGGGGGAGTTCATGACGGCGCTGCGGGCGGCCGGCGGGTACATGGCCGAACGCGCCGCGGACGTCGCCGACGTGCGCGACCGGATCGTCGCCTCCTTGTCGGGCCTGGCCCCGCCCGGTGTCCCGGAGCTGACGTCGCCGAGCGTCTTGGTGGCGCGCGACCTGGCCCCGGCCGACACCGCCGGGCTCGACCCGGACCTCGTGCTCGCGCTGGTGACGGAAGAGGGCGGCCCGACGAGCCACACCGCGATCCTGGCTCGGGCGCTGGGGATTCCCGCCGTCGTCGCGTGCGCCGGCGTGCTCGGCCTCGCCGGGCCCGGGCTGGTGGTCGACGGTTCGGCGGGCACGGTTGCGCCGTCCGACGGCGAGGTGGTCGCCCCGGCGAGGACGTCCCGCCCCGAGTGGGACGGGGTCGGCCGGCTCGCCGACGGCCACCGCGTGAAGCTGCTGGCCAACGTCGGCTCGGCGTCGGACGCCCGCGCCGCCGCCGCGGCCGGAGCGGAAGGGATCGGGCTGTTCCGCACGGAGTTCTGTTACCTGTCGGCGACTTCCGAGCCGACGGAGTCGTCGCAGCGAGCGGCCTACGCGGCGGTGCTGGAGCCGTTCGGCGGGAAGCCCGTCGTCGTCCGGACCCTGGACGCCGGTTCGGACAAGCCGCTCGCGTTCCTGCCGATGGGCGCGGAGCCGAACCCCGCGCTCGGCGTCCGCGGGCTGCGGGTCGCGTTCGACCGGCCCGCACTGCTGGACCGCCAGCTGACCGCGATCGCCGCGGCGGCGGGCGACACGGGCGTCGAGCTGTCGGTGATGGCCCCGATGGTCGCGACGGCAGCGGAGGCGGCTTGGTTCGCTTCGCGAGCGCGTGCGGCCGGAATCGCCCGCGTGGGTGTGATGATCGAGATCCCGGCGGCGGCGTTGTGCGCCGCGGAGATCCTGGCCGAGGTCGACTTCGTGTCGCTGGGCACGAACGACCTGGCGCAGTACGTGTTCGCGGCGGACCGCCAGCTCGGCGCGGTGGCCGCGTTGAACGACCCGCACCAGCCGGCACTGCTGCGCATGGTCGGCATGGTCGCGGAAGCCGGTGCGGCGGCGGGGAAACCGGTCGGGGTGTGCGGCGAAGCGGCGGCCGATCCCGCGCTGGCGCCGGTGCTGGTCGGGCTGGGTGTCACGTCGTTGTCGATGAACGCGGCGGCCCTGGCGGGTGTGGGCGCGGCGTTGCGCGCGGTCGACCTCGAGGCGTGCCGCGCGTCGGCTTGACGGGGTGCGGAGGCCGGAATCCGCGGAAACGTGCTGGCGATCGACGTCCTGCGGCGTCATGGCCCGCTATGCCTGAATCTCAAATTGCGACAGCCGGGCGGCGTCCCCGGTTCTAGCGTCGAGGGCGGCCGAGGCCCGGCCACGGGAGCCGGGCGGCCGACGGAGGCGACGATGAAGGCGCTGGTCTACCACGGTCCGGGTGCGAAGGCTTGGGAAGACGTCCCGGACGCCGCCGTCCAGGAACCGACCGACGTGGTCGTGCGCGTCGACACGACCACGATCTGCGGCACCGACCTGCACATCCTGCAGGGCGACGTCGCCGCGGTCACCGACGGCCGGATCCTCGGCCACGAAGCGGTCGGCACGGTGACCGCGGTCGGCGACGCGGTCCGGGCGTTCGCGGTCGGCGACCGGGTGCTGGTCCCGGCCATCACCCAGTGCGGGCGCTGCGAGTACTGCGGGCGCGGGATGCCGTCCCACTGCCAGACGGTCGGCGGGATCGGCTGGATCTTCGGCCACCTCATCGACGGAACGCAGGCCGAGCTGGTGCGCGTGCCCTACGCGGACACGTCGCTGTACGCGGTCCCCGACGGCGTCACGAACGAACAGGCGATCTTCCTGGCCGACTCGCTGCCGACGGGGTACGAGGTCGGTGTCCTGGCCGGCCGCGTCCGCCCGGGCGACACGGTGGCGGTGGTCGGCGCGGGCGCGGTCGGGCTGGCGGCGATCCTGACGACGGGCCTGTGGGGCGCGTCGAAGGTGATCGCGGTGGACTCCAACAAGTTCCGCCTGGAGAAGGCCCTGGAGTTCGGCGCGACGGACGCGTTCGAAGCGGGTCCGGACACTCGCTCGGACGTGCTCGGCTTGACGGACGGCCTCGGCGTGGACGTCGCGATCGAAGCGGTCGGCTACCCGGAGACCCTGCTGACGGCGGCATCCCTGGTCCGCCCGGGCGGACGCATCGCGAACATCGGCGTGCACGGCGTCCCGGTCGAGCTGCCGATGCAGGAGATGTGGATCCAGAACCTGACGCTGACGATGGGCCTGGTGGACACGGCATCGATCCCGACACTGCTGAAGATGGTGGCCTCCGGCCGCATCCCGGCCGAGCGCATGGGAACCCACCGGTTCACGTTCGCCCAGATGGAGGAGGCGTACGAGGTGTTCGCCAACGCGGCCGCGAACTCGGCGCTGAAGGTGGTCATCACGCCTTAGGTCACCGTGGGATCCCCGAGCGCGAGCTCGGGCGGCCGCCCCCGCCGCCGCGTGACGACGACGGCCGCGGAGCCGAAGGGCGACGCCGTAACGGCCGGCCGCGACATCTCGAGCCGGAGCTTCAACGCACCGGTGACATCGAGGTCGATCGCGGCCGGCTTCCCGATGGCCACTTCGTGCTCTGACCGGGGTTTGCCGTCGACGAGCACGCGGAAGCGGCCGACCTGGAAGCGGTCGGCCGCGTCGTCGAGGACCCCGGCGATGGTCGAGAACCGCTGGTAGTGGCCGCCGAGGTCGACTTCGACGAACCCGGGTGCGGTGCCCGAGCGCAAGACGATGCTGTCCTCGTACCGCCTGCCGTCGATCGAGGCCGCCATTCGCTGCACGCCCGAACTGCTGCCTGTCCACCGCAGTTCACTCGCAGGGGTCGGGTGGAACTCCGGGGATTCGCCGTCGAGCCACCGGCCGCGCGCCGGCATGGGGTACTTGCCTCGCCCGGTGATCGCGGCGAGCAGCTCGGCGACACCCTCGTTGGTGAACGCCCCGATCTCGAACCGGGTGGTGGAGTAAGGAGCGAGGAAGGCGGGGATGTCGTCGATCGATCCGCCGGGCAGGACCACCGGGAGGACCCGGCGCGTGCCTTCGCGGTGGTCCTTGGTCAGCTTGTCGCGGATGATGGCGGTCTCGAACTGGGCCCCGCGTCCTTCGTCCGGCGGCGCGTCGCCGTCGGCTCGCTCCCGGTACAGCGGAGACGCCACGACGATGATGAAGTCGGCCGCGGTGAGGTTCCGGGTGGCCCACAGCGACCAGTCGATGCGGATGTGGTCGTGCCACTGGTCGAGCACGACCTCGAGGCCGATCCGGCTGCGCAGGAAGGTCGCGAAGGTCCGGACCTGGGCTTTGTGGTCCTCGGTGTCGTGCGAATAGCTGAAGAACACCCGGGGCGCCTCGTGGTCGGGCATCGGTTCCTTTCGGGGATCGGTCGGTGATTCACCGATCCGGGAGATCGGTGTCGCGGAAATGCTTCGCGGCATCGTGCTCTACTGGTGCCTGTCATCTATCCGGGCCCGGAAGATTTGTCAAGATGCATTCTCCGGCGGCACTTGAGGTATGGCCAGTTATTGTCCTGGATCTGTCAGGTTTCCCGTCTTCTTTGCCGGTGTGCGGCCGATCTAGGATCGGATCCGCCTGGTGGGGAGCGGTGAGGAGCGTCGGCACGCGTGTACGAGTTCGACGTGTTCATCAGCTACCGGCGTGCGGCGAGTGACATATCGGCGTGGATTCGCCACCATTTTCACCCCCGCCTCCTGGAAGTGCTCGACAACAATCGGTACGAGGACGTCAAGATTTTCTTCGACGACCAGGTGCGCGTCGGAGCCGATTGGCCGGCGGAACTGAGTTCGGCGTTGCAGCGCTCGCGCGTGTTGCTCCCGGTCTGCTCGCCGAAGTACTTCCGGGACGAATGGTGCCTGGCCGAGTGGGCGTCGATGGAGGAGCGGGAGGCGCTGACCGCCGGCCCGCGGCGGGAACACGGGCGGCCTCTGATCTACCCGGTGATCTTCTGCGACTCCCGGAACTTCCCCGACTGGGCCCACGCGCGGCGCCCGCGTGACCTGCAGCAGTGGAACCACCCCTTCGAACACTTCCAGACCGCGCCGGCCTACCTCGAGTTCAACCAGCAGATCAAGCAGATCGCGGCGGAGCTGGAGGAACTGATCGAACGAGCGCCGGAGTGGCGGGACGACTGGCCGGTGCGCACCCCGGCCCCGGAGCCGCCGAAGCGGGCGCGGATGCCGAGGTTCTGACCGATGCCGGGATCGATCTTCACCTTCTACTCCTACAAGGGCGGCGTCGGCCGGAGCTTCACCCTGGCCAACATCGCCGTGCTGCTCGCCCGGTGGGGTCACCGCGTGCTCTGCCTGGACTGGGACCTCGAGGCACCCGGCCTCGGCGACTACTTCCGGCCGCGGCTGGCCACGCGCCCGAGCGGGGGCGTGGTCGACCTCGTCGACGACTTCCGGCAGGGCCGGTTCAAGCCGGAGGCGCACGTCCAGCGGCTGGCGGACGTCGGCGTGCTCGATTTCCTCGCGGCCGGCAGCGAAGAGCCCGGCTACGTCACGCAGGTGCAGGAGATCGATTGGGACCGGCTGTACGACGACGGGTTCGGCGAGTACCTCGAGAAGTGCCGCGAGCAGTGGGTCGCGCGCTACGACTTCGTCCTCATCGACAGCCGCACCGGGATCTCCGACATCGGCGGGATCTGCACGGCGCACCTGCCGGACCACCTCGTCCTGCTGTTCACCGCGAACCGCCAGAGCATCTTCGGCGCGATGGAGGCGGCGCGGCGCGCGGACGCGGCGCGCAACCTCCTGCCGTTCGACCGCGCGCGGCTGACCGTCCTGCCGGTGCTGTCGCGGTTCGACAACCGGGAGGAGTACGACCGGTCGGAGACCTGGCGCCGCATCGTCGTCGACGAGACGGCCGAGCTGTACCGGCCGTGGCTCGACCAGACGGTGGAGCCCGCGACGATGGCCCGTCACCTCACCCTGCCGTACGTGTCGTACTGGAGTTTCGGCGAGCAGCTGCCGGTGCTGTCGGAACAGACGCCGAGCGCCGACCAGATCGGGTTCGCACTCGAGACCGTCGCGGCGGTGATCGCCAGCCGGCTCGACCGCACCGACCTGCTGGCCGAGAACCGCGACGCCTACGTGGCCGCCGTGCGCGCGAGCCGGCGCGAGTTCAAGCACGACCTGCGGGTCAGCATCCCGCGTCCGGCGGTCGGCACGGCGGACGGGCTGGTCGCCGCGCTGAAGAAGCAGGGCGTCCGGGTGGTGAAATCGCTTTCCGGCGACCGGTCCCTGTTGGCACGGGCCGAAGACGACGCGCGGCACCTGTGCCTGCTCGTCGACGGCAAGGTGAGCCGCTGGCAGGCGGCCGAGGTCGAGCTGTTCCTGCACCGCACCCTCGGCCAGGACCGGCGCGTCATCCCGATCCTCACCGCGGGCACCGACGCGGCCGGGCTGCCGGGCTACGTCGGCAATCTCCGCTACCTGCGCCTCGGCGGCACGCGCGGCCTGGACGGAGTCGCCCGCGACCTGGTCGGCCAGCTGAAGGGCTTCACCCAGCTCATCGACACGGACGACGACGTAGACCTCGCCGAAGTGCTCGGCCAGGCCCGCGACTCCCGGCTGCGCCCCTCCCGCTGGGACCTGGTGGACGAGCTGGTCACGGCTCTGCAGCCGGCGGTCGGCGGCGGCGACAGCGGACGAACCCGCGAACTGGCGGCGGACCTGGCGGTGGCGGTGAAGCCGCGCTTCCCCGGCGGCGACGACCACCACGCGGCCCCGCCGAGGGTCCGCCGCTCGATCGACTGGCTCCTGCGGACGCTGGATGCCCGCGCGCAAACCACGACGAAGCCGAACCACCGGAAGGATCTCGGATGACCGATCGCTTGAACCACAAGCAGACCGCGGCGATGTTCACGCTGATGGTGCTGGGCCGGGAGGTGCCGAACAAGGAACTGCAGGAACGGGTGGGCTTCACCCTCACCGGCAAGGACCGCACCCAGCTGAATGACAGCAGGTACGTCGCCAGCGAGAAGGTCGGGCGCTCGTTCGTCCACCAGCTGACCGACAGCGGATGGGCGTGGTGCGAGCAGGAGATCGGGACCGGGACACCGCCGCCGCCCCGGCCGCTGAGCACTCTCTGCTCGGCGCTTTACGTCGTGCTCGGGGGCTTCGACGAGTTCTTGCGCAGCCGGAAGCTGCGGCTGGCGGATGTCTTTGTGTCGGGCGGGAGTCCGGTCGAGGCCGCGCCGGTCGAAGATCTCGAGGAACGCATCCGCGTCGCCTACCGCGAACTGGTGCGGGAACCCCGGGGCTGGGTCGGCCTGGTGGACCTGCGCCCGAAGCTCGGCGCACCCGCGGCGGAGGTCGACGCGGTGCTCAAGGAGCTGAGCCGCGCCGGCAAGGTGCACCTCGTCCCGGAGGACAACCGCAAGGCGCTCACCGCGGCCGACCACGAGGCGGCGATCCGCATCGCCGGCGAAGACAACCATTTCGTCGCTTTCGAGGCGTCATGATGGACGAGCTCAAAGCACTGGCGACGCTGAGCTTCGACTGGGCGGATACGCCGGACCACGTCTGGCGGGACTCGCCGTACCACGTCGACGGCCTGCACGACGACGCGCTCGCCGCGCTCGACACGGGCATCCGTGACGCCGTGGCCAGCGACGGGCCGAGCCCGATCGGGCTCGTGATGCAGGGGCAGAAGGGTGTCGGCAAGACTCACCTGCTGGGTCTCGTCCGGCGGCGGGCGCACCGCGCGCGCGGGTACTTCTTCCTCGACGACGTCACCGCGGCCGAGGCGTTCTGGGAGAACACGGCAGAGGCGCTGCGCCGGGGGCTGGCCCGCCCGGATGATTCGGGCGAGTCGCAACTGAAGAAGTTCCTGCTGCGAGTGTGCCTGCGTGCCCACGTCGATGCCGATGTGGAGGCGAGGATCAGGCGCGGACGCGGGCTCACACCTGAAGACGTAGAGGCATTCGTCGATGGGGTGGCGTCCCTGGATGAGATGGTCGCCGACGAGTGCGGGGACACCGCACGTGCCCTGGTGCTGATCGCGAGCCGGGACCGCGGCGCCAAGTACATCGGTGAGGACTACCTCGACGGCGACACCGAGCTGACGTCCGAGGCCCGCCAGTGGAACATCTACTCGCGGCCGAAACCCGCCCGAGTGCTCGTCCAGGAGATCACGCGGCTGCTCGCGCTCACGGGGCCGGTCGTGATCGCCGTGGACCAGCTCGACACCCTCGTCGCCCGATCGACGCAGGGCATGATGAAGGATGGCGTCGCGGATGACCTGCTCGTGGCGAAGATCGCCGACGGGCTCATGGGCCTGCGAGAGGTCACCCACAAGACCCTCACTGTTCTGGCCTGCTTGCCCAGCACCTGGGAGCAGATCAAGACGAAGGCGGCCGGCACCGTCCCGGACCGCTTCCGGGAGCAGGTGACTCTCGGGCGGATCCTGGACCCCGAAGTCGGCCGGGCGCTGGTGGCGAAGCGGCTCGGAGTGGCTTATCAGGCCATGGGGTTCACTCCGCCGCACCCGACCTGGCCGGTCGCGTCCGAGGCGTTCGCGGGGCTCTGGGAGCAGTGGACACCTCGGCAGCTGTTGAAGCGCATCGGCGCGCACATCGAACTGTGCCTGCGTGCCGGGCAGATCAAGGAACTCGCTTCCTTCGATGAGCAAGCCGTGGTGCCGGTCGTCGCGGTGCGCACCGCGGTCGAGACCGATCGGTTCGCCGATCTCGACACCGAGTTCGAAAAGCTCCAGGCCGAAGCGGAACCCGAGAAGCTGCTCGCCGAGAAGGCCGTGGACAAGGCGATGCCCGATCTCCTCTCCGCTGCCCTGCGCTGCTGGGTCACCGAGGTCGGGGACGACGACCTCGAATGGTCCTGTGAGCGCCAGAACGGGCGCAGTGAGGTGCACGCCTGGCTGTCCCGGACCCTTGACGAGGCCGCGGACCTGCAGGAGCACTGGGCGTTCCGGGCGATCGCGGCCCGGGATCCGCGGGCCGCGCTGAGCCGGTTCCGGAAGGCCCGGTCCGCCGCCGGGCAACTGCAAGGGGCGGACAACCGGCATCTCGTCATCCTGCGGGATGTCTGGGGACGCGGAGCCAAGACGCGGGAGGAGGTCGAGAAGTTCACCGCCGCCGGTGGGCGGACGATCCGGCTCACCGACACGGATGTGCGGACCTTCTGGGCGCTGAAGACGATGCTCGGCACCGGTGGCCGCGAGCTGCACGAGTGGCTGATCGACCGGCGGCCCGCGAGCCGGTCCGACCTGCTCTCCGCGGTGCTCCCGGAGAAGCCGTCGGGGCAGCCCGCCGAAGGAACCCACCCGCCGCCGGCAACCGTGACGCCGCCGGTGACGGTGACTCCGCCGGCTGAAGGGGAGATCACGCTCGGCAGCGTCGTCGGCTCGGGGGAGCCGGTGCGGGTCGAGCTCTCCGCCCTCCGCAAGCACGCCGCCGTCTTCGCCGGGTCCGGTTCGGGGAAGACCGTGCTGCTCAGGCGGATCGTGGAGGAGTGCGCTCTGCTGGGGGTCTCCGCGATCGTCCTGGACCCGAACAACGACCTCGCCCGGCTCGGCGACGCCTGGCCCACTCCGCCCGACGGCTGGGGACCCGACGACGCTCAGCTCGCGAAACGCTACTTGGCCGAAACCGACGTCGTCGTCTGGACTCCGGGCCGGGCCACCGGGCGGCCGCTGGCGTTCCAGCCGCTGCCGGACTTCGGCGGCGTCCTCGACGACTCCGACGAGTTCGCGGCCGCGGTCGAGGTGGCCGTCGCGACCCTCGCGCCGCAGGCACGGCTGACCGGGACCACCGCGAAGACGAACATCGGCCTCGCGGTGCTGCGGCAGGCGGTCGTCCGGCACGCGCGGACCGGGTCGCGCAGCCTGCCCGAGCTCATCGAGCTGCTGACCGAACTGCCCGACGACGTCAGCAACCTCAACGACGCCCCGCGCATCGCGGCCGCGCTGGCCGAGGTGCTCAAGGCGGCGATGGTCAACGACCCGCTCTTCGCGGGCGGCGGCGAACCGGTCGACCCGGGCGTGCTGCTGACCCCGGCGGCCGGCAAGCGGGCCCGGGTGTCGGTGATCAGCTTCGTCGGTCTGCAGGCCGACGAGCAGCGGCAGAACTTCGTCAATCAGCTGCAGATGGAGCTGTTCGCGTGGATCAAGCGCAACCCGGCGGGCGACCGGCCGCTGGGGGCACTGTTCGTAATGGACGAAGCCCAGACGATGGCGTCGTCGGGCAGCCTGACGGCGAGCACGCGCAGCACGATCGTGCTCGCGTCGCAGGCCCGCAAGTACGGTCTGGGCCTGCTGTTCGCCACCCAGGCGCCGAAGGGCCTGCACAACCAGGTGGTCGGCAACGCGATGACGCAGTTCTTCGGCCGCCTGAACAGCCCGGCCCAGATCGCCGCGGCCAACGAGCTGGCCCGGGCCAAGGGAAGTCCCGTCGCCGACATCTCCCGCCTGGAGCGCGCCCAGTTCTACGTGGCGGGGGAGGCGTTCGGGTTCCGCCAGGTGGCGACGCCGCTGTGCCTGTCCCACCACCCGGCCAGCCCGCTGCGGCTGGAGGAGGTGATCAGCCGGGCCCGCGGTGAGGAGGCATAGCGTGGCGGAAACACAAGGTGCCCCACTGGAAACCGGCGCCGATCGACGACACCACGTACGTGTCGCCGGTCGACACCGCGCCCGCTCCGAACCTCTCGTGCAACGCCGTGAACACGCCCGCCGAACCCGTGTTCGCCTGGTGCAGGAAGAAGTGCGTGACCTCCTCCACCGGCACGCCCGCGTTGTCCGTCGCGCGGAGGATGCTGTCCGGGAGGCAGCGGGTCGCCGTGTTCCAGACTGCCCGGCCGTTCATCTTCAAATACGAGCCCGCTGCCGGGATTTCGACGTCGCGGGACAGCTCCGAGCCGAAGTCCCAGCCCAGGAGGCCGCCCTGCGGTGACGACGCGTGCGTCAAGACCGCCGCGCCCGCCGCGTCGCCGAAGAACACCCTCGTCGTACGGTCCTCCGGGTTCGTCACGCGGGACGCGCAGTCCGCCGCCAGCACCAGGACCGTCCGGGCCGCCGGCGTCTGCAGCAGGTGCGCGGCCAGCAACAGCGCCTGGACGCCGTTGGCGCACGCCGCCTGCGTGATGTCCAGGGTCAGCGCGCGATCCGCGCCGAGTGCGTCCTTGACGATCAGCGCCGTCGACGGCAGTGGCTGGTCGGGGGTGTACGTCCCCACGATGATCGCGTCGACGTCGCGGGCCGTGACGCCGGCTGCGGCCGGTGCCGGGCGGGCCGCCGCCACGCACATGTCCGACGTCGCCCGGTCCGGCGCGAGACGGCGGCGGGTGCGGATGCCGGTGCGGCTGATGATCCACTCGTCCGAAGTGTCCAGCGTGGCAGCGAGTTCGGCGTTGGTGGCGATCTCCGGCGGCAGGTGGACTCCCGTGCCCGTGATCGCCACGGGTACCGACAGGCCGTTCCGGATGGCGATGAGCGCGCCGACCGGCGCCCGGTGGCTCATGACGAGTCTTCACCCCGGCGGTGGAGAGATCATCTCGCCGGGCGGTCGATCCGGGCGTCTCCCGTTCGACGTACTGGTGACGACGACACGGAGGAACCGATGACCGGACCGATCAGGCTGTACATGTCCACGTCGCTCGACGGCTTCGTGGCCGGACCCGACGACCGGCCGGGCCAGGAGATGGGACGCGGTGGCTTCCGGCTGTTCGACTGGCTCGACGACCGCGATGGCGACGGGCCGAGTGGGCAGGTCTACGCCGAAGCGACGGCGACGGGCGCGCTGATCTCCGGCCGGCGGACGTTCGAGCTGGCCGGCCGCTGGGGCGGCGATCACCACGATGGCGTCCCGATCCACGTGCTGACCCACCACGTCGACCCGTCCGACGTGCCGCCCGGGAGCGCGCGGTTCTACACGGATGTGGTGGCGTGCGCGGAAGAAGCGCGCGAGGCGGCTGGCGACCGCGGGGTCATGGTCCACGGCGCGGGCGCCGCGCAGGCGTTGCTGAAAGCGGGACTGCTGGACGAGCTGGAGCTGCACGTGGTGCCGGTGCTGCTCGGCGGCGGCCGCCGGTTGTTCGGCGACGGGGACCGGGTCGAGCTGGACCTGGTGCGGCAGCTGGCGGATCGCGGCGTACTCCACCTGCGGTACGCCGTGCGCCGGTGACGGGTGCCCGGTCCCGGGGATGCCGCCCCGGGACCGAGCGGGCGGTCAGTCGGCGTCCGGGAAGTGGATGTCGGCGACGTGGACGTCCACGGAGGCGACCTCCAGGCCCAGGTAGTCTTCGACGGCTTCGACCAGCTGGACGCGGATCTGCTCGGCCAGCGCCTTGACCGCGCGCCCGAACTCGACCACCAGCGTGACGGCGATCGTGGCGACCTCGCCTTCGACCTCGACGGAGGTGCCGGCCTCGTCGAGCTCGTACACGCCTTCGGCCTTGCGGGCGACGCGGATGACGATCTTGGAGACGACGCCGTCGGCGACGGTGGTGCTGCCGCGGTTGCCCGCGGCGGGCCGGGAACCGGCTTCCTCGGCCACGGGGGCCTCGTCGGTGGCGACCGCCACCGGCGCCTCCTCGGCGGCCTCGGACTCCACCGCGACAGCTTCATCGGCGGTGTCGGCGGAGTCGGTGTCCTCGTCGGACTCTTCGTCGGCGACCTCGTCCGCGACCGCTTCGTCGGAAGCCTCGTCGGTGACGTCCTCTTCGGTCTCCGCCTCGACGGAGTCGGTGTCCTCGGCGGCGGCGTCGTCAGCGGAGTCGTCGGCTTCGTCCACGTCGGTGGTCTCGTCGACGGCGTCCTCGGTCTCGGTGGTGTCCTCGGCCGGCTCGACGGTCTCGGTGGTGTCGGCCGCCACGGTCTCGGTGGCGGCGGTGCCGTAGCCGTAACCTTCTGAACTGGGCGTTTCGTTCTGGGCGCGACCGAAGATGCTGTTGATGACGTCGGACATGTTTTCCCCTTTTCGGGAGCGACGACTGCGGATGGGGATCAGCGGAGACGGCGACACTATAGGGGTAACGACCGTGATCCCCGACACAGACCCCCGGGTTCGAGACTCGCTTGTGTCCCAACAGATATCCGGCGCGAGACAACGCTCTCCCGGTTGACTGGACCTGTGATCACGGTCCGTCAGGCCGGGGTGAGCGATCAGTGATGCCGACGCGGAAATGGCGTCCAGGAATTGTCCACTTTCCGGCCAGTGGGCATTCCGTCAGTCATTCCGGAATAGCCCCGCGGGAACGCTCGTGCCCAAAGCGCGATACCCGGCCGGGTTGAGGTGCAGGTGGTCGCCGACGTCGTACGCGGGCAGCAGGCGCGTCGGCGATGACGGGTCGCGGACCACGCGGTCGAAGTCGAGGACCGCGTCGAAATGGCCGCGGATCCAGGTATTCACCGAAATCCGGGCTGCCTCGCGCGAAGGGTTGTCGTAGGCGGAGTTGCCGCCGAACGGGGTCAACGTCGCGCCGTACACCTGGATGTCCGCCGCGTGGGCGCGGGTCAGGATCTGGTCGTACGCGTCGATCAGGTCCGACGCCGTGGCCGCGGCCGTCTCGGGGACCGCCGTGCCGAGGTCGTTGATCCCCTCGAACACGATCGCCCGCGAAACCCCGCTCTGCGCCAGGAGGTCGCGGTCCAGGCGGGCCAGGACGTTCGGGCCCAGGCCGTCCTGCAGCACCCGGTTGCCGCCCGCGGCCTGGTTGACCACCGCCGACGACAGCCGCGACGCCAGCACGTCCGGCCAGCGGTCGTTGCCGTTGGTCGTCGAACCGCGGCCGTCGGACAGCGAGTCGCCGATCACCGCGACCGCCGACGCCGGCGAGAGCACCTCGATGCCGCTCAGGAAGTACCAGTGGTCCACCGGGGTCGCGCCGGTCAGGTCCGCGGCGGCGACCTGGTTGCCCGGCACCAGGTAGGACGTCGTGCGGGAGCCCGGGTGGGAGGTGATCGACAGCGAACCCTGACCGTGCGCCAGGTACGCCGTCACCGTGATGTTCTCGAAGGGCCGCACGGGGAACGGCAGCGGGTCCGACACCACCTGCGCGCCCACCGGAACCGTCGCCGACGGCTTGCCGTGGAACGTCACCGGCAGCACGCTGCCGGGAGCCACCGCCGGAACCCCCGCGCGCCCGTCGAGCGGACGGGCCACCGAGACGGCGGTCAACGGCAGCGGCGCCCCGCCGAAGGCGTTCGAGAACCGCAGGCGGATCCGCGGGCCGCCCACCGACACGTGCGCCGTCTGGCGCAGGGAAGCGTTGTCCAGCACGCGGTCGGTGCCCGTGTATGGCGCCGGCGGCAGGTTCGACGGCTCGGTCAGCTGCGGCATCGACGTCCAGGTCGCCACCCAGCGCGACGCGGGCGGGTGCCCGGACGCGCCGACGAACAACGCGGTCAACACGGCCAGGACGACGATGACCGCGGTCCGTCTCATGACCCGAACTCCGGCGCCAGGACGCGGTCGAAGCCGACGTAACGGCGGTCCCCGGTGAGCGTGCAATGCAGGGTCGCCACGAACTGCTCGCTCGACGTCCCGACCCGCAGCTCGACGTCGCCGGGCTCGACCAGCCGCCGGCCCGACCGGCCCGTGTACGACGTCAGGTCCGCGTGCAGGCCGATGTCGACGACGACCGTCGCGCCCGGCTCCAGCGAAACCCGGCGCGCCGCGATCAGCTGGCGCTCGGGGCGCACGACCTCCGCCACCGGGTCGTGCAGGTACACCTGGACGACTTCCGTCGCGGGCCGCGAGTGGTCGTTGCGCAGCGTCACCCGGACCCGGCACACGCCGTCGGTCGGCCACAGCGAACCCGTCGCGCTCACGTCCACCCAGGTCGCGGGCGCGTAGGACAACCCGTGCCCGAACGGGAACAACGCCGTGGGGTCGACCGTGCTGACCTCGCTGCGGCGGCCGAGCGGCGCCGCGAGGTACGTCGAGGGCTGGCTGGCCCCGGCCGCCGGGAAGCTCACCGGCAGCCGGCCGGACGGGTCGATCCGTCCACTGAGGACACCTTCGAGCGCCGGCGCGCCCTCTTCGCCGGGGTAGAACCCGCTGACCACGGCGGCCAGCCGGTCGATCTGCCGCGAAAGCTCGTAGGGGCGTCCCGAGAGCAGGACCACCACGACCGGCTTGCCGGTGGCGAGCAGGGCTTCGAGGAGTTCTTCCTGCCGGCCCGGCAGCCGCAGGTCCGGCGCGTCGCAGCCCTCCCCGGACGTCCCGCCGCCGAACAGTCCCGCGCGGTCACCGAGGACGGCCACGCAGACGGAGGAAGACGCACAGGCCGCCACGGCTTCCTCGATCCCGGCGTCGTCGCCCCCGACGACCGGGACGCCCAGCGCGTAGGTGACGTCGAAGGACGACCGCAGCGCCTCCACCACCGTCGGCACCGCGACACCGAACGGGACGTCCGGGTGGTGGACGCCGACGTGCAGCGGGAACGAGTAACAGCCGAGCATCGCGCCCGCCGTGTCCGCGCGCGGTCCGACGACGGCGACGGGGGTGCCGGGGGAGAGGGGCAGGGTCCCGTCGTTGTGCAGCAGCACGATCGACTTTTCGGCCACCTCACGCGCCAACGCCCGCGAAGGAGCGTCGTCGAGGTCGACCTCCTCGGGCACCTCCGGTGCCCAGTCCGCGTCGAGCAGCCCGAGCTCACACTTCTGCCGCAGCACCCGTTCGAGGGCACGGTCGACGGCGGCGGCGTCGACCGCGCCCCCTTCCACCGCGGCGAGCAGCGGCTCGCCGTAGCAGTCCATGGTGGGCAGTTCCACGTCGATGCCCGCGGTCAGCGCCTGGCCGGCCGCGTCGCCGCGGTCGGCCGCGACGCCGTGCAGCCGGTGCAGGAACGCGACGGAGAAGTAGTCGGCGACGACCGTGCCGGTGAACCCGTAGGTGTCGCGCAGCAGGCCGGTCAGCAGGGACGTGTCGGCGGCGGACGGGACGCCGTCGGTGTCGGTGTAGGCGTTCATCACCGACCGGGCGCCCGCGCGCAGCGCCAGCTCGAACGGCGGGAGCAGGACGTCGGCGACCTCGCGCGGCCCGGCCGAAACCGGGGCCAGGTTGCGCCCGGCGCGCGAAGCGGAGTACCCGACGAAGTGCTTCAGCGTCGAGATCACCCCGGCCGACTCGAGCCCGGCGACGTACGCGGCGCCGATCGTCCCGACCAGGTACGGGTCCTCGCCGATCGTCTCTTCGACGCGGCCCCAGCGCAGGTCCCGCGCGACGTCGAGGACCGGCGCGAGGCCTTGGTGCACACCCAGTCCGCGCATGGTCAGCCCGATCTGCGCCGCCATCCGCCGCACGAGATCCGGGTCGAACGTCGCGCCCCAGGACAGCGGGGCCGGGTAGATCGTCGCCTGCCAGGCGGCCAAGCCGGTCAGGCATTCCTCGTGCACGACGGCGGGGATGCCGAACCGGTTGCTGGAGACGATCTGGCGCTGCGTGCGCGCGAGGCTGTGCGCGCCGATCAGCGGGTCGACCGGCCGGGTGCCGAAGACGCGGGTCAGCTGCCCGATGCCGTGGCGGACGAGGTCGTCGAGGTCGACCGCGGCGTCGACGAAGTCGTGCTGGTGCGGCGCCATCTCCCCGCCGGCGTCGATGCCGACCCAGACACCGTAGAGCTGGGCGATCTTTTCGCGCGGGGTCATGCGCCCCATCAGGGCGCGGACGCGTTCGCCCGGGTCGGCCGCGGGGTCGCGCCACGGCTCGGGGGCCGCGGCAGGCTGCGTGGTCAAGGCGTTCTGCCCTTCGTCAGGAGGGGGGTTCAGGGGAGGGCCCGGGTCGAACTGCGCACCACCAGGCCGGTGTCGAGGGTGACGTGGGTGCGCTCGACCTCGTCGCCGTTGATCAGCGCGATGAGCATGCTGATCGCCCGGTGCCCCATCTCCCGGATCGGCTGGTCCACTGTGGTCAGTGGCGGGCTGCAGAGCGCGGACTCGGGGACGTTGTCGAAGCCGACCACGGAAAGGTCGTCGGGCACGGAAAGTCCCAGCTCGCGGGCCGCGCCGACGGTCGCGATGGCCGAGATGTCGTTCGCGGCGAACACCGCGGTGGGGCGGTCCGGGCCGGTCAGCAGGTCGTGGGCCGAGGCCGCGGAGACTTCCGGGTCGTAGGCGCCGATCCGGATCAGGTTCTCGTCGGCCGGCACGCCCGCGGCTTCCAGTGCCCGCAGGTAGCCCGCCTTGCGCAGCGACGCCGATTCGAGGTCGGGCCGGCCGGCGAGGAACCCGATCCGCCGGTGGCCCAGGTCGAGGAGGTGCTCGGTGGCCAGCTGCGCGCCACGGAGGTTGTCGGAGTCGATGGTGGGCAGGTGCGACGGCCCGGTGTGCGGGTCGACCGCGACGACCGGCGTGCCCGGCACGGCTTCGAGCGAGACGGCCGGCGTGACCAGCACGGCGCCGTCGACGAGAGTGCCGGAAAGCCTGGACAGGTAACGCTTTTCCCAGCCCTTCGGGTCGCCGGTGCGCCCACCGGCGGAGTAGACGACGAGCTCGAACCCGCTGCCGCGGATGGCGTCCGCGGCGCCCTTGAGCAGCTCGGTGGAGAACGGTTCGAGGTCGGCGACCAGGATCCCGATCACGTTGGTCCGGTGGTTTCTCAGGCTCTGCGCCACGAGACTCGCCTCGTAGCCGAGCTCTTCGATCACCGCGCGGACCTTCGCGAGCGTCGCGGCGGAGACGCCGTAGCGCTCGTTGATCACCTTGGAAACTGTGGCCACCGAGACGCCGGCGTGGGCCGCGACGTCACGGATGGTCACCCTCGAACTGGGCTGCATGGGGCTCAGACTAGCCATGTAAAACGTTATCGACAACGATTGACATCCGATTTGCCCGGGAGCAAACTCTTCGCCAACCCGGGTGCCGTCGCGCCCCGTCCTACTCGGCCGAAGTCGTCAGGAGTGGACCCACGATGTCTGTCAAACGCCGGATCCCCGTTCTCGCCGCCCTGGCGGCCGTCGTTCCGCTCGCGCTCTCCGCGTGCAGCGGGGGGAGCGACGCACCCGCGCAGCCGAGCGGTCCGGTCACCCTCACCTGGTGGCACAACGGCACCACCGACCCGATCAAGTCGATCTGGGAGAAGGTCGTCACCGACTACCACCAAGCGCACCCGGACGTCACGATCAAGGCCCAGCCGCTGCAGAACGAGGACTTCCCCACCAAGGTCCCGCTCGCCCTGCAGGGCGCCGAGCCGCCGGACGTCTACCAGTCCTGGGGCGCCGGTGACCTGGCCTCGCAGATCACCTCGGGCAAGGTCGCCGACATCACCGACGCCACGAAGTCGTGGATCACCCAGACCACCGGCAAGTTCGGCGAGAACTGGCAGGTCGACGGCAAGCAGTACGGGGTCCCGTTCGAGCAGCACTTCGTCGGCTTCTGGTACCGCAAGGACCTGTTCACCCAGGCCGGGATCACTTCTCCGCCGGTCACGATGGACGACCTGAACGCCGCGGTCACCAAGCTGAAGGCCAAGAGCATCGCGCCGATCTCCGTCGGCGGCAAGGACCGCTGGCCCGACGCCTTCTACTTCAACTACTTCGCCATCCGCGAATGCTCGGTCGACGTGCTCAAGCAGTCGGTCAAGGCGGTCAAGCTCGAGGACCCGTGCTGGACGAAGGCCGGTCAGGACCTGAAGAGCTTCCTGGCCACCCAGCCGTTCCAGACCGGGTTCGCCGGCACGCCGGCCCAGCAGGGCGCGGGCAGCTCCGCCGGGCTCGTCGCCAACGGCAAGGCCGCGATGGAGCTCCAGGGCGACTGGGAGCCCGGCACGATGTCGGCACTGACCGAGGACAAGCAGCTCGACTCGAAGGTCGGCTGGTTCCCGTTCCCGTCGGTGGCGGGCGGCCAGGGCGACCCGGCGGCCGTGCTCGGCGGTGGTGACGGCTTCGCCTGCACGACTCGCGCCTCCAAGGCGTGCGCGGACTTCCTGCAGTACCTGGGCAGCGAGCCGGTGCAGACGCAGCTCGCCGCGCAGGGGGCCGGCCTGCCGGTCAACACCGTCGCCGCGAAGTCGCTGAAGACCGACACGCTGCGAGCCGTCTACGACTACGGCACGAAGTCGCCGTACCTGCAGATGTACTTCGACCGGGCGTTCCCGACCGCGGTCGGCGCCGCGCTGAACGACGCGGTGGCGAACATGTTCGCCGGCCAGGGCACCCCCGAAGGCATCGTGACGGCCGTCAACCAGGCCGCGGCGGGCAACAAGTGACCACGGCGACGACGCCGGTGCGGACGGCTGCCCGGCCGTCCGCACCGGCGGCGGGCCGCCGTGCGAAGCGTTCCGGCCTGGGCAAGCGGCTCGAGCTGACGATCCTGCTCGGGCCGGCCCTGCTGGTGTTCGTCGGCTTCGTCCTGGTACCGATCGGGATCGCCGCGTTCTACAGCCTGTTCCAGTGGAACGGCTTCGGCCCGCTCGACGACTTCATCGGTCTCGACAACTACGTCGACGCCTTCAGCGGTGAAGTGTTCCAGGGCGCGATCGTGCACAACCTGATCATCGCCGGGCTGTCGATCGTGGTGCAGCTGCCGCTGTCGATCGGCCTGGCGATGCTGCTCAACCGCAAGCTCCGGGGACGCGCGGTGCTGCGCTCCCTGGTGTTCGCGCCGTACGTCCTCTCCGAGGCGATCACCGCGGTGATCTGGGTGCTCATGCTCCAGCCGGACGGGTTCGCCGACCAGGTGCTGAAGGGGGCCGGGCTCGGCGGCCTGGTCCACCAGTGGCTGGCCGACCCGGGCATCGTGCTCTACACGATGTTCGCGGTGATCACCTGGAAGTACATCGGCTTCGGCATCATCCTGCTGCTCGCCGGCCTGCAGGGGGTGCCCGCCGAGCTGCGCGAGGCCGCCGCGCTCGACGGCGCGTCGGCGTGGCAGACCACCCGGCACGTCGTGCTGCCGCTGCTCGGGCCGACCATCCGGATCTGGATCTTCCTGTCGGTGATCGGCTCGTTGCAGCTGTTCGACGTCGTGTGGATCATGACGCTGGGCGGGCCGGCGAACGCGTCGACGACGATGGCGACCTACCTGGTCGACCACGGCTTCAAGCGCTACGAGTTCGGTTTCGGTTCGGCGGTGGCGGTCATCCTCTTCGTCATCTGCTTCCTGTTCGCGCTGCTGTACCAGCGATTCGCGCTGCGCCGGGACACCCAGGGCGCCCTGACGAGGATGGCGGGCTGATGCGGTCACGCAAGTTCGGCCTCTCGATCGGGTACCTCGCGGCGATCGTCGTGCTCGGCGTGACCGTCGTGCCGCTGCTGTTCGTCGTGCTCGGCGGGTTCCGCACCAACGCGCAGATCAACAACGACCCGGCCGGGCTGCCCGGCCCGTGGGTCATGGACAACTACGCTTCGGTCCTCGGCTCGGGCGCGTTCTGGGGGTTCCTCGGGAACAGCGCGCTGATCGCGGTGATCGCGACCGCCGTCGCCGTCGGCCTGGGGTCGATGGCCGGGTTCGCGCTGTCGCGGTACCAGTTCAAGGGCCGTGAAGCGCTGTACACGCTGTTCACGCTCGGCCTGTTGTTCCCGCTCACCGTGGCGACCTTGCCGCTGTACCTGTGGCTGCGCGAGCTGGGCATGCTCGAGAGCTTCTGGGGCGTGGCGATCCCGGAAGCGGCGTTTTCGCTGCCGGTGACGATCGTGATCCTGCGCCCGTTCATGCACGCCATCCCGGGTGAGCTCGAGGACGCCGCCGTGCTCGACGGCGCGAGCAGGCTCGGGTTCTTCTGGCGCATCCTGCTGCCGCTGTCGGCGCCGGCGCTCACCACGGTCGGCGTGCTCGCCTTCGTCACCAGCTGGAACGCCTACCTGTTGCCGCTGCTGGTGTTCAACGACTCCGCGCACTTCACGCTCCCGCTCGGCGTCGCGACGTTCCGGACCCAGTACTCCCAGGACACCGCCCGGGTGCTCGCGTTCACCGCGCTGTCGATGATCCCGGCACTCGCGTTCTTCGTGCTCGCCGAACGGCGCATCGTCGGCGGGCTGACCGGATCCGTGAAGGGCTGACTCAGGAGGTCTGCCGTGCCGTCCGAGGTCCACCGCCGTGCGTTCTTGCAGTTGATGGCCCTGGCCGGGGCGGGGTCCGCCGCCCTGCCCAGCCTCGCCGAAGCCGGTACCGGGTTCCCGTTGGTGTCGCGGGGAAAGGCCGCGACGATCGTGGTGGGGGCGGGTGATCTGCCGGGGGTCCGGCGGGTGGCCGGCGACCTGGCCGCCGACGTCGAGCGCGTCACCGGCGTCCGTCCCGTCGTCGCCGAGGTGGTTCCGGCCGACGGGCCGGTGGTGCTGATCGGCACGCTCGGCCACAGTCCGCTCGTCGACTCGCTGGTCGCGGCCGGCCGGCTCGACGTCCGCGGCATCGCCGGGAAGTGGGAGACGTCGCTCAG
Organism: Amycolatopsis sp. NPDC114504; assembly: GCF_055633595.1. NCBI lineage: Bacteria > Bacillati > Actinomycetota > Actinomycetes > Pseudonocardiales > Pseudonocardiaceae > Amycolatopsis > Amycolatopsis sp. NPDC114504. The sequence goes on from NZ_JBVKDU010000005.1 coordinate 302,858, forward strand.
CCAGGTCGTCGACGGACGGCTGGTGCTCACCGGCAGCGACCAGCGGGGCGTGATCTACGGTGTCTACGAGGTCTCGCGGCGCATCGGCGTCTCGCCCTGGTACTGGTGGGCCGACGTCCCGCCCGCCCGGAAGACGGAGCTGCACCTGCCGGGCGAGCGGTTCAGCCTGGGCACACCGCACGTGAAGTACCGCGGGTTCTTCATCAACGACGAGAACCCCGCGCTCGGCACCTGGGCCCCGGCGTACTTCGGGCCGGGTCTCGCTCCGGGCTATCCGGGCGGTTTCAACCACCTCTTCTTCGCCAAGGTCTTCGAGACGATGCTGCGGCTGCGGGCCAACTACCTGTGGCCGGCGGTGTGGGGCCGCGCGTTCGCCGAGGACGACCCGCTCAACCACGCGACCGCCAAGGAGTACGGCGTCGTGATGGGCACCTCGCACGAGGCGCCGATGATGCGCGGAATCGAGGAGTGGAACCGGCACGCGACACCCGGGCACGACCCGTACGGCGGCACCGGCGAGTGGAGCTTCCGCCGCAACGGCGAAGCGATCAAGGCCTACTGGACCGAGGGCATCCGCCGGATGGCCCGCGAGGGCTTCGAAGGCGTCGTCACGCTGGGCATGCGCGGAAACGGCGACGTCAGCCTCCCCGACGGCGACGGCATCGAGCTGATGCGCGAGATCATCGCCGCCGAGCGGGAGATCCTGGCGCGCGAGCTGAGCACGGACGTTCCGCAGGTGTGGACGCTGTACAAGGAGGTCCTGCGGTACTGGGCGCAGGGCCTGCGCCCACCCGACGACGTCATCGTGGTCTTCACCGACGACAACTGGGGCAACATCCGCAAGCACCCGGACCTCTCGCTGCCGCCGCACCCGGGCGGGTACGGGCTGTACTACCACTTCGACTACGTCGGCGGCGGCCGCAACTACAAGTGGGTCGACACGGCGCTGATCGCGAACACGTGGGAGCAGCTGCACCAGGCTTCGTCGTACGGGAACGACCGGCTGTGGGTCGCGAACGTCGGCGACATGAAGGGCAACGAGCTGCCCCTGCAGTTCTTCTTAGACTACGCGTGGGACCCCGCGGCACTGCCTGCTTCGCAATTGTCCACATGGGAGCGTGAGTTCGCGGCGGAGAACTTCGGTTCGGCTCTGGCGTCGGACATCGCCGGTGTGCTGCACGACTACGGGAAGCTGCAGTCCCGTCGGAAGCCCGAGCTGCTGAACCGGCGCATCACGCTCCAGCCGGACGGCACGATCGTCTACGACGACCAGGCGACGCCGTTCAGCCTGGTCAACTACGGCGAGCTGGACCGGGTCACCGACGAATGGCAGGCGCTGGCGACGCGGACGTCGCGTATCTCGGCGCGGCTGCCGTCCGGCTATCGGGACGCCTTCTACGAACTGGTCGGGTACGAGGTCACGGCGTCGGCGAACCTCTACGCGCTGCGGCGCGCGGAGTTCACGAACCTGCTCTACGCGGCCCAGGGGCGGGCTTCGGCGAACGGGCTGGCGGCCGTCACCGAGGCCCGGTTCGCCGACGACCTCGCGCTGGCGGAGAAGTACAACACCGGCATCGCGGGCGGCAAGTGGAACGGGTTCCAGACGCAGCCGCACATCGACTACGGCGACGTCGCCCGCTACGGCCCGAACGCGCCCTGGCAGCAGCCGGAGCTGAACAACGTCGCGCTGCCGGACGTCATCTTCCCGGCGGTGAAGCGGCTTTCGCTGCCGGTCGAGGCTTCGCTGGGCGTCGCCGTCGACGGGGCGTCGGAGGCGTGGCCGGGTGCCGCGGGACGTCCGGTGCTGCCGGAGTTCAGCCCGTACCAGAGCGCGCCACCGCAGTACATCGACGTGTTCAACCGCGGCTGGACGCCGTTCCGGTGCACGGTTTCCGCCGGTGCGCCGTGGGTGCGGGTCGAGCCGCGCGGCGGCCGGGTGGGGGAGGAGTTGCGGATGACGGTGCGGATCGACTGGAGCCGGGCGCCCCGAGGCGCGACGACCGTGCCGATCACGGTGTCGGGCGCGGGGGAGTCGGTGGTGGTGGACGCGGTGGTGCGCAACCCGTCGGCGCCGCCGTCGTGGCGACGCGGGTTCGTCGAGGCCGGCGGGTACGTGTCGATGGAGGCCGAGCACTGCAGCGCGAACGTCGGTGCGCCGGACGCGTCGTGGCGTTTGGTGCCGGATCTGGGGATGACGCCGTTCCCGGTGACGGCCGCGAGCCGGGCGGTGGGCGCGGGGCCGCGGCTGGAGTACCGGATGACGCTGTTCACGGCGGGCCCGGTGACGGTGTGGGCCCACTTGTCCCCGCGCAGCAACGTGTTGCCGGGCGACGGACTGAGGTACGCGGTGTCGTTCGACGACGCGGCACCGCAGGTCGTGAACATCACGCGCGCGACCGGCGCGGATGACATGACGATGAACCGCCAGTGGGAGCGGACGACGTCGGACAACGTGAACCTGACCTCGACGCGCCACGTGGTGGAGGCGGCCGGGCCGCACGTGCTGAAGGTGTGGATGGTCGACCCGGCGGTGGTGGTCCGGAAGCTGGTGGTCGACACGGGCGGGCTGAGGCCTAGTTACCTGGGACCGCCGGAGAGCATGCGGTGGCCGGGATGAGCGGGGCTGCCGAAGTCCATCGGCGCGCAGTTATCCCCGGCCGGCCGAAACCACCTGGTGCGCCGGCGCAGCCGTACTGTGCCGGACCACCAGACTCGTCGCCAGCTCGAGCCGGTGGCTCTCGGGGTGCGTCCCCCGCGCCAGCGAGATCGCCAGCCTTGCCCCCGCGGCCGCCATCTCCTGCAGTGGCTGGCGGATCGTGGTCAGCTCGGGCGTCAGCCAGCGGGCCACCGGGAGGTCGTCGAAGCCGATCACGCTCAGGTCGTCCGGGATGCGCAACCCCGCGTCGCGGGCTGCCTCGTACACCCCCAGTGCCTGCAGGTCGCTGCCCGCGAACACCGCTGTCGGGCGGTCGGGGAGGGTCAGCAATGATGCCAGCTCGCGGTAGCCCGATCGGACGTGGAAGTCGCCGCGGCGGACCAAGGCCGGGTCGAAGGCCAGACCCGCCGTCTCCAGCGCTGTGCGGTAGCCGTCGATGCGGGCTCGGCTGCACAACACTCCGTCCGGGCCGCCGATCATCGCGATCCGGCGGTGCCCCAGCTCCACCAGGTGGCGGGTCGCGGTCAGGCCGCCCTGCCAGTTCGTGGCCCCGATCGAGGGCGTCTCCGGGCCCGGCGCGCCGGCCGGGTCGACCACGACGAGCGGGATGTCGCGGGCGCGCAGCTTCGCCAGCTGCCCGCCGGTGAAATCCGAACACACCGAAACGATGCCCACCGGCCGCCGCGCCAGGACGCTTTCCAGCCAGCTCTGCCCCGGCGTGTGGCGGCCCGACGATTCCGCGAGCACGACCGCCATTCCGTTTTCGCGGGCGACGCACTCGACCCCGCGGATGATTTCGAGTGCCCACGTGCTTTCGAGTTCGTGGAACATCAGTTCCAGCAGTCGCGAACGGCGGGACCGTTCGTCGGCGCGACGGCGGTAACCGTATTTCCCGATGACCGCTTCCACGCGGGCGCGGGTGCTTTCGGCGACGTCGGGACGGCCGTTGAGCACCTTCGAAACAGTCGGGACGGAAACCCCGGTCTCGGCGGCGATCCGGGCGATGGTGACCCGGGGGTCGGCAGGCTCGGGATCATCTGACTTCGTTGTCATGAAGGAGATTCTAGGTCATCGAAACCCGAATTGACACTCCTCGAAACTTTCGGAAAACGGAGGAAAACAGATGCTGAGAAGTATTCCTATTAAACGCGCTCTGGTGACGGTCGCGGTCGTCGCGGGCATTGCCGTGTGGCAGGCGCCCGCGGCTTCGGCGGCTGTTCCGCTGAAAGACATCACGCACCGCTACGTCGGCAGTGCGGTGGCGGCGGCGTACCTGGCGGACGAAAACGATTACCGGGCCGTCCTGACCCGTGAATTCGACAACGTGACGCCCGAGAACGAGATGAAATGGGGCACGGTCGAAGCCGTGCGCGGCCAGTACGACTGGTCGGGCGCCGACGCGATCGTCCGGTACGCGCAAACGCACCACAAGACCGTCCGCGGCCACACGCTCGTCTGGCACTCCCAGCTGCCGGACTGGGTGGCCGCGCTGCCCGCCGACGAGCTGAGACGCGTCCTGCGCGACCACATCACCACGGAAGTCAAGCGGTACAAGGGAAAGATTCGCGCCTGGGACGTCGTCAACGAGCTGTTCAACGAGGACGGCACGCGGCGTGACACGGTCTTCCGGCAGAAGCTCGGCGACGGGTTCGTCGCGGACGTGTTCCGCTGGGCGCACGCGGCTGACCCGTCGGCGACGCTCTACATCAACGACTACAACATCGAAGGCCGCAACCCGAAGAGCGACGCGGTGTACGACCTGGTGAAGACGCTCAAGCGGCAGGGCGTCCCGATCGGCGGCGTCGGGGTCCAGGCGCACCTGTCGATCCAGTACGGCTTCCCGGGGGAGTACCGCGAGAACCTGACGCGGCTGACGAAGCTCGGCGTGGACGTCGCCATCACCGAGGCCGACGTCCGCATCCCGACCCCGCCGGACGCGGCGAAGCTCGACACGCAGGCGAGCTACTTCGACCGGCTGTGGGACGGCTGCCAGGCGGTCCGGCGGTGCGTGGAGTTCACGACGTGGGGCTTCACGGACCGGCACTCCTGGGTCCCGGACGTCTTCCCGGGCGAGGGGGCGGCCTGCCTGTTCGACGAGAACCTCCGGCCGAAGCCGGCGTACCTGCGCATCAACCCCTGATCGGGACCGGGCGCAGGCCGCGGGCGGCGAGGGCCGCGAGGATCCGGGGTACCGCTTCGACCGTCGCCGGGCGGCCTTCGTGCATCAGGACGACCCCGCCCGGCTCGGCTCGCGACGCCGCGGCCTCGACCTCGTCCGCCGGGGCGCCCGCCCAGTCGCGGGTGTCGACGGTCCAGAGCACCTCGGTGAGCTCGTGCTCGGCGGCGGTCGTCCGGACGGCGTCGTCCGTGTCGCCGTAGGGCGGCCGGAACAGCGCCGGGCGCAGTCCGGTCAGCGTGACCAGGAGGTCCTGCGTCCGCCGGATCTCCTGGTCACGGGCCTCGGCGGACAGCCCGGTGAGGTGTGGGTGCGTCCAGGTGTGGTTGCCGATCGTGTGCCCCGCCGCGGCGATCGCCCGGACCAGGTCCGGGTGCGCCGCGGCGTGCTCGCCCCACAGGAAGAACGTGGCCCGCACCCCGCCGAGCGCGGCCAGCAGCGCCGGCGTCGTCGCGGGGTACGGGCCGTCGTCGAAGGTCAGCGCCACGGTGTCCATCCGGCGACGGTCACCCGGTACGGCCGCGGGGGCAAGGACTTTCGGCGTGCTTTCGTCAGCGGGCCAGCGCGGCCAGCCGCTTCGCGGTCGGCCAGCGGACGTTCCACGCCCAGCCGAGCTTCTCGAACGCCCAGATCACCCGGGCGGAGATGTCGATCTGGCCGCGCTGCGCACCGTGGCGGGCCGACGTCGGGTCCGCGTGGTGGGTGTTGTGCCACGACTCGCCCATCGACAGGATCGCCAGCGGCCAGAAGTTCGCCGAGCGGTCGCGGCTGGCGAACGGGCGCTCGCCGATCATGTGGCAGACCGAGTTCACCGACCACGTCACGTGGTGCTGGAACGAGATCCGCGCCAGGCCGGCCCAGAGGAACGCGGTCAGCGCGCCCCACCACGACAGCGTGATCAGGCCGCCGAGCAGCGGCGGCAGCAGCAGGCTCAGCACGATCCACAGCGGGAAGAGCCGGTCGACGACGCGCATGTCGCGGTCGGCCGCCAGGTCGGGGGCGAACCGGTCGATGTTGGTCTTGTCACGCCCGAAGAGCCAGCCCATATGGGCGTGCCAGAAGCCGCGGGCCAGCGCCGCCGGGGACGTGCCGAACAGCCACGGCGAGTGCGGGTCGCCCTCGCGGTCGGAGAACGCGTGGTGACGGCGGTGGTCGGCGACCCAGCCGATCACCGGGCCCTGCGCCGCGAGGCCGCCGGCGACGGCCAGCGCGATCCGCAGCGCCCGCTTCGCGCGGAACGCGCCGTGGGTGAAGTAACGGTGGTAGCCGACGGTGATGCCGAGCGTCGAGACGACGAAGAACGCGCCGCCGATGGTGAGGTCGAGCCAGCTGACGCCCCAGCCCCAGAACACCGGGACGGCCGCGGCGAGCGCGAGGAAGGGGACCAGCAGGAACGTGCGGATGGTGATCAGCTCGGCCACGGTCTGACGGCCGGAGAGCACCGGTTTCGCGGGGGGACGGGGAGCCTTCACGGAGGCTGTCATGCACTACTCGTTTCGGGGGTCGGCACGCGCGGAGCGAAGCTCACGCGCGGGAAGCCGGGGAGCGGGAACACCCGGCGGTCAGCGGTCTGCGGTGGCCGGGCGCTACGCCGCTCCTGTCGGCGATCGGCCCGGTGCTGACCCGCGGTGTCGCCGCGGGCCGGGGCTCCGCCACCCGGAAGGGCGGTCGGCTGGCCAAGGTCGGGAGGGAAACCGGCGGGGCACCGGCGTCCGAGGGCTCTCGACCCTTCACATGTTACCGGACCGTTGTAAACCCGCAGTGTGGCCGACCACGAGAAAGGCCCCCGCCCCCCGGAGGGGGCGAGGGCCTTCGGTGCCTCGTGGCTCAGATAACGCTGACGCGCTGGGCCTGGGGGCCCTTCTGGCCCTGGCCGATTTCGAACTCCACGCGCTGACCCTCGTCGAGCGACTTGAAGCCGCTGCCCTGGATCTCGGAGTAGTGGACGAACACGTCCGGACCCCCGCCGTCCTGCGCGATGAAGCCGAAGCCCTTTTCACCGTTGAACCACTTGACACTGCCCTGAGCCATACCCATACCTACTCTTTTTTAGTGAGCCTGGGTGTCCCGTTCGGACACCCGGTCTCGGGACCATCCTCCCATTGACGGTCCGGACTGGCCAGCCCCGGTGGTCAAACTCCCCAATCGGGGCGCAGCGGCATCCCCATGCCGCCCTCGCTGTCGGTCCGCACCCCGAGAATCTGGTGCAGTTCGATCTCGCGGCGCTCGAACGCCAGGCGGCAAGCGGCCAGGTAGAGGGCCCAAACGCGGCTCCGGCCGGCCCCCGCTTCGGCGACCGCCTCGTCCCAGTGCTCGTCGAGGTTCGCGCACCACCCGGCCAGCGTCAGTGCGTAGTGCTCACGGAGGTTTTCCGAATGCCGGACCTCCAGGCCGGCGTCGTGCATGGCCGTGACGAGCTCGCCGGGCGCCTCGAGCTCACCATCCGGGAAGACGTAGCGGTCGATGAACCCGCGCGAGCGGTGGGCGACGCTGCCGTCCGGGTTGGTGATGCAGTGGTTGAGCAGGCGCCCGTGCGGCTTGAGCTTGGCCGCGAGGAACCGGAAGTAGCCGGGCACGTTGCGGGCGCCGATGTGCTCGGTCAGGCCGATCGACGAGATCGCGTCGAACCCGGTCTCGGTGACGTCCCGGTAGTCGAGGTGGCGGATCTCGGCGCGGTCGGCCAGGCCGAGGGAGACGATGTTCTTCTGCGCCCACTGGGCCTGCTCGCGCGAGAGCGTGACGCCGAGCGCCTCGACGCCGTAGTGCCGGACGGCGTGCGCGACCATCCCGCCCCAGCCGCAGCCGACGTCGAGCAGCTTCATCCCGGGTTCGAGGCCGAGCTTGCGGCAGACCAGGTCGAACTTGTGCTCCTGCGCCTGCTCCAGCGAGGCGCCGGCCTCCGGGTACACCGCGCAGGTGTAGGCCATCGACGGGCCGAGGACCAGCTCGTAGAACCGGTTGGACACGTCGTAGTGGCTGGCGATGGCCTCGCTGTCGCGGCTCTTCGAGTGCCGCAGCGCGGTCATCCCGCGCCGGATCCGGCTCGGGTGCTCCTCGGCGGGCGGCTTGACGACCCGCAGGTGGCGGGGGCCGAGCTTGCGCAGCAGCCACAGCCGGTCGGCCGGGGTGAGCTGGTCGACCTGGGCCGAGAGCGCGTGCAGCGCCGTGTAGAGGTCGCCGGTGACGTCGAGCGCGCCCGCGACGTACGCGCGGGCGAGGCCGAGGTCGCCGGGGGAGGACATGAGGTAGTCCAGCGCCAGCGGCGAACGGACCTGGATCGCGACCGGCGCGTCGGCCGGGCCGCTGCTGCTGCCGTCGTAGGCGGTGATCGAGACGGTCGCGCGGGGGCCGAGCAGACGCTCGAAGACCTCGCCGACCGGGGTGCTTGCCTGGGTCACGTTCTTTCCTTTCACCGGCGGCGGACACATTTCTCGTAGAGGCCGAGCAGCCGCTCGTCCGGGTCGTAGGTCCGCTTGAGCTCCCGGTAGGTGTCACCGTTGTAGAGCCGCCAGAACTCGTCTTCGGCGTAGAAGCTGTCCGAATAGAGCGACTTGTGCCCGCCCAGCCGGGTGACCTCGGCTTCGATCATCCGGTTGTGCACGCCGTCGCGCTCACCGGGGTCGAGCGGCACGGCCGACCAGAACCCGAAGTTGACGTAGAGCGCTTCGGGGTCCAGCTCGTAGAGCGGCCAGCGCACGCCGCCCGGGCGCTGCCGGAGCGGGCAGACCCACACCGGGCTGATCGGGATCTCCCGCTCGAAGAACTCGAGGAACTCCGCGGCACGGCCGACCGGCACCTCGATGTCCTGCACGATCGTCTCTTCCGGCGGCATCCGCCGGAGCTTGAGCAGCCGCTCGGCGATCTTGAACCGGCGCTCGAGCGCCACGGCCTTCCAGTAGACCGACGACCGCAGGAGCCGGCGGCCGAGCAGCAGCCGCGGCAGCCGGTGCTGGACGCCGAACGCGCGGGAGCACCAGAACCAGTCGGTGTCCCAGCGCCAGAGGTAGTCGCGGACGGTGAGGTGGTCGGTCTCCCGCTGCCGGATCGAGCGGTAGTAGATGTCCAGCCAGGTGTAGTCGCTGGTCGCGGGCGCCGTGTCGGCGAAGCTGGCCAGGGTCAGGTACAGCTCGTCCGGGCCGAACACCGTGCCGTCGACGAAGTCGTGCTCGCCGCTGTCGCAGGCCTCGGTGAGGGCACGGAAGTAGGTGTCTCGGTCGTGGTAGCGGACGTGGCGGAGCTCGACGAACGGCTTCACCGGCTCGAGGACGATCTTCAGGCGCAGCGCGTAGCCGAGGGTGCCGTAGGAGTTGGGGAAGCCGCGGAAGAGGGCCGCGTGCTCGTTGTCCGGGGTGGCGACGACGATCCCGCCGTCCCCGGTGAGCACTTCGAGCTCCAGCACCGACTCGTGCGGCATGCCGTTGCGGAACGACGAAGACTCGATGCCGAGCCCGGTGACGGCGCCGCCGAGGGTGATGGTCTTGAGCTGCGGGACGACCAGGGGCATCAGGCCGTGCGGCAGCGTCGCGTCGACGAGCTGCTCGTAGGTGACCATCCCTTCGACGTCGGCGGTCCGGGCCTCGGGGTCGACGCGCAGCACGTGGGAGAAGCCCGAAACGTCCAGTCCGGGGTGTTTCGCGGCGGCCCGGGAGCGGAACAGGTTGGACGTCCGCTTGGCGAGCCGGATGGTCGCGCCGTCGCCCATGGCGGTGAGCTGCCGCCGAAGGGCGTCGACGCGGGCTTCGTGCTCGGGGAAAGCCGGGCCCGGACGGGCTTCCGGTACCCCGGCCTGATCGATGGTCACCTCTCGATCCTGCCTCACGGCGAAGGCGGGCGCACCGTCGTCGGGCCGCCACTTCCGGCACACTGGTCGGACGAGATGGGGGGGCGAACGGGTGCTGACAGCGGAAACCGTGGTGGACCGGGTGGTACCTCGTGAACCGCGGATCTCCCCGGACGGCCGGTGGGTCGTGTACGTCACGGCCCGGGTCGGCCGGGAGGGGGAGTACCCGGTGAGCGGGCTGTGGCTCGCGCCGGCAGACGGCGGTGAGCCGGCCCAGGAGATCGCGGGCGGCGAGGCCGGGCACCGGGCACCGCGGTGGGCGGCGGACTCGGGTTCGGTGTACTTCCTGTCGGACCGGGACGACCGCGGAACGTCGCAGCTGTACCGGATCGGCCTCGCCGGCGGCGCCTCCGAGCGGCTGACGGACCGGCCCGCGGGCATCAGCGGGCACGTCCCGCTGCCGGACGCCATGGTGCTGATCGCGCCGGACCCGGACGAGCGTGGGGCCGATCCGCGGGTGCGGACCGTCCGGCCGGACGGGGAGCGGCGGACCTGGGATACCCGAGCCCGCCCCGACCGCCTCTGGCTGCTCGACCTCGCGACATCCGCCATCCGTCCCCTGGGCGACCTCGGCGACCGGCACGTGTGCGAAGTCGCCGCCCGGCCGGACGGCGCGAGCCTCGCCGTCTTGACCTGGTCCTGCGCCGATCGCGAACCGGGTGTCTTCGAACCCGGCCTCCACCTTGTCGACCCCGCCACCGGCGAGACCCGCGACCTCGGCACCCCGGCCCTCGAAGCGTCCTCACCGGCGTGGTGGCACGACGCCACCGGCTGGCACCTCGCGCACCTCGGCCTGACCCCGCCCGGCCCGGTCGGCGGCACCGCCGTCTTCGCGGACGGCGCCAACCTCACCGAAGGCATGACGATCTGCCCGGCCGAACTCGTCCAGGTCGACGACGGCCCACCCCTCGTCCTGTTCGCCGAAGGCCTGGACACGACCATCCGCCGCCTCGGGCCCGCTTTCCCGCGGATCGCCGAAGTCCAGGGCACGTCCCTCACCGCGAGCCGCGACGGCCGGACCATCGCCCTGGTGAGGAGCACCGCCACCGAGCCCGAGGACGTCTACGCCGGCCCACCGCACGACCTGCGACGCCTCGGCTTCATCGCCCCGGACGGAACCTGGGGCACCCAGCACCGGCTGGACTACCGAGCCCCGGACGGCCTGGACCTCGACGGGCTCCTGGTCCTCCCGCCGGGCAAAACGAAGGCTGATGGCCCCTTTCCCCTGGTCACCCTCGTGCACGGCGGCCCCCACGACCGGTACGCCGACCGCTTCCACCTCGGCTGGTACCCCTCGGGCCAATGGCTCGCCGCGGCCGGCTTCGCGGTCTTCCTCCCGAACGCCCGAGGCGGCCTGGGCCACGGTCACGCCTTCGCGGCCAGCGTCGCGGGGGACGTCGGCGGCGCGGAGTTCACCGACGTCCTCGCCGGCATCGACCTGCTCGTGGAGGAGGGCATCGCCGACGAGAGCCGGCTCGGGATCGGCGGCTGGAGCCACGGCGGCTTCTTCGCCGCCTGGGCCGTGACGCAGACCGACCGCTTCGCCGCCGCCCTGGTCGGCGCGGGCGTGATCGACTGGCCGGTGCTCGCGGCCACCGGCGAGCACACGCGGTTCGAAGCCGCGCTGGGCGGCGTGGAGAACAGCCCCATCACCCACGCCGAGAAGATCCGCACACCCGTGCTCATCCTGCACGGTGAGGGCGACACCAACGTCCCGCTGTCGCAGGCGGAGCTCCTGCACCGCGCCCTCGCCGGCAAACACCACGAGTACGTCGTCTACCCGCGCGAGAACCACTCGATCCGCGAACGCGACCACCAGATCGACGTCCTGCACCGCACGCGCGCGTGGTTCTCAGACCTGCTCGCCTAGCTTGAACTCCGCTTCCCCGGCGCCGAAGGAGAACCCGTCCGCGCCGACGGTGACGTCGGCTTCACGCGGCTCGGCCCGGGCGACGACCTCCCGCACCGCGCCGTCGAGGTCCAGCACCACCGACGCGTCGGTGTACCAGCTCGGCACCACCGGGTTGCCCCACCAGTCGCGGCGCTGGTTGTCGTGCACGTCCCAGGTGATCACCGGGTTGTCCGGGTCGCCGGTGTAGTAGTCGTGCGTGTAGATCTCGACGCGGTGCCCGTCGGGATCCCGGACGTAGAGGTAGAACGCGTTCGACACGCCGTGCCGGCCCGGGCCGCGTTCGATCATGCCCGGCTTGCGCAGCGCGCCCAGGTGGTCGCAGATGTGCAGGATCTGGTGCCGTTCGTGCGACGCGAACGCGATGTGGTGCAGCCGCGGGCCGTCGCCGCCGGTCAGGGCGACGTCGTGGACCGTCGGCTTGCGGAACATCCAGGCCGCGTACACCGTGCCTTCGTCGTCCTGGATGTCCTCGGACACGCGGAAACCCAGGCCCTCGTAGTACTTCCGGGCCGCCGGGACGTCCGGGGTGTCCAGGTTGAAGTGGTCCAGCCGCGACAGCGCGCCGGCGCCGTGGACGTCGTAGCGCTGCGTGAACCGCTCGACGTGCTCGGCCTCGTGGAAGAACTCCACCGGGAACCCGAGCGGGTCGACGACGCGCACCGCCTCGCCGATCCCGCGTGTCGCCCCCGCCGCCCGGCGCTCGACCCGGCAGCCGAGCGCACGGTAGTACTCCTCGGCCAAGGCGAGGTCGGCGGCGCTCCGCACGCGGTAGGCGAGCACGGCCAGCGCGGGCGTGGATCCCTTGCGCAGCACGAGGGAATGGTGGAGGTACTCCTCGAAGGCCCGCAGGTACAGCGCGCCGGAATCCTCGTGCGTGACCACGAGCCCGAGCACGTCGACGTAGAAGGCGCGGGACGCCGCCAGGTCGGTGACGACGAGCTCGGCGTACGCGCAGCGCAGGATGTCCGGCGGGGTCATGACTGTCCTTTCGGGACGCTGCCGAACCGGGCGGTGTGCACCGGCCCGAGCGAGACGTGGATCGCCTGCTGGTGGGTGTAGAAGTCGAGCGAGCGGTAGCCGCCTTCGTGGCCGAGGCCGGACGCCTTGACCCCGCCGAACGGCGTCCGCAGGTCGCGGACGTTGTGCGAGTTCAGCCAGACCATCCCGGCTTCGACCGACTGCGCGAAGGTGTGCGCACGCCGCAGATCCGACGTCCACAGGTAGGCGGCCAGGCCGTACTTGACGTCGTTGGCCAGCGCCAGCGCCTCTTCCTCGGTGTCGAACGGGGTCAGCGCGACCACCGGCCCGAAGATCTCCTCCTGGAAGATCCGCGCGGACGACGGCACGTCGGCGAACACCGTCGGTGCCACGTAGTTGCCACCGTCCGAACCGGACGGACGGCCGCCGCCCGCGAGCAGCCGGCCTTCCGACTTGCCCAGCTCGACGTACCGCATCACCTTCTCGTAGTGCTCCGGGTGCACGAGCGCGCCGACCTCGGTGGCCGGGTCGTGCGGGTCCCCGACGACGATGTTCGCCGCCCGCGCGGCGTACCGCGCGCAGAACTCGTCGTAAATCGGGCGTTCGACGAGGATCCGGCTGCCGGCGGTGCAGCGCTCGCCGTTGAGGGAGAAGACCCCGAACAACGTCGAGTCGAGCGCGGCGTCGAGGTCGGCGTCGGCGAACACGATCGCCGGGGACTTGCCGCCCAGCTCCATCGACATGCCCTTGAGCCCGGCCGCGCAGTTGCGGTAGATCGTCTGCCCGGTCGTGGTCTCGCCGGTGAACGAGATCAGCGGCACGTCCGGGTGCTTGACCAGCGCGTCGCCCGCCTCCTCGCCGAAGCCGTTGACCAGGTTGAACACGCCCTCCGGCAGACCCGCGTCGGCGAAGATCGCGGCCCACAGGCTCGCCGACAGCGGCGTGAACTCGGCCGGCTTGAGCACCACCGTGCACCCGGAAGCCAGTGCGGGGGCGAGCTTCCAGCTCTCCAGCATGAACGGCGTGTTCCACGGCGTGATCAGCCCGGCGACCCCGACCGGCTTGCGGTGCACGTAGTTCACCTGCCGCCCGGGCACCTGGTAGGTGTCGTCGGCCTGCGCGACGACGAGGTCGGCGAAGAACCGGAAGTTCTCGGCGGCGCGCTGGGCCTGCCCGAGGGCCTGGGTGATCGGCAGGCCGGTGTCGAACGTCTCCAGCTCGGCCAGCCGGGCGTCCTGCGCCTCGACGGCGTCGGCGATCCTGTTCAGCACCCGCGCGCGGGCTCGTGGCAGCATCCGCGGCCAGGGCCCGTCGGTGAACGCGCGCCGGGCCGCCGCGACCGCGCGGTCGACGTCCTCGGCCTGGCCCGCGGCCGCGGTCACGTACGGGGTGTTCGACACCGGGTCGAGCACGTCGAACGTCTTGCCCGACACACTGTCGACGAGCTCCCCGCCGATGTAGTGCTTCAGCTCGCCCGGCAGTCCTTCCGGGACGTAGTGGGTCATGCTTTCCCCTTCACGGTGAAGCCTTCGGCCGGCGTCAGGTACTTCTCGCCTTCGGCCATGAAGTTCCGGATGCGGGCGAGACCGGCTTCGGTCGGCGTGATCAGCGGCGGCCGCACATGCCCCGACGCGATCAGCCCGCGTTGCTCCAGCACCCACTTGCCGGGGGCCGGGTTGGTCTCGACGAACAGCAGGTCCACCAGCGGGTGCAGGCCGTAGTGGATCTCGCGGGCGCGTTCGTGATCACCCGACTGCCAGGCGGTGTACATCTCCGCGCAGGCGGCCGGGGCGATGTTGGCCGTCGCGCTGACGAACCCGGCGCCGCCGAGCGCCAGCAGCGGCAGGCAGAGCAGTTCGATCCCGGACCACACCAGCAGCTCCCGCCCGCACAGGTGCAGCACGCGGGAGAAGTGCTCGAAGTCCTTCGTCGTCTCCTTGATCCCGACGAAGTTGTCGCACGAGCGGAACAGCCGCGCGACCGTCGCCGGCGCGAGGTCGACCGCGGTCCGGCTCGGCACGTTGTACGCGACGATCGGCAGGTCCGGGAACTCCCGGCAGACCGTGCGGTACCAGACGAACAGCGCGTCCTGCGTGGGTCGTGCGTAGTACGGCGTGATGACGAGTGCCGCGTCGATCCCCGCGTCGCGCGCGGCGGCGGTGAGTTCGAGCGTCTCGTCGAGCTTCGCCGAGCCGGTGCCGGGGATGAACGGGACGCGGTCGCCGACCTCCGCGGCCACCGTGCGGATCGCTGCGGCGCGCTCGGCGATCGTCTGCGACCCCGGTTCGCCGGTGGAGCCGCCGATCGAGATGCCGTGGGTGCCCGAGGCGAGCTGCCAGCGCACCAGGTTCTTCAGGCCGTCGTGGTCCACGGCGCCGTCGGCGGTGAACGGCGTCATCAGCGGCGCGATCGACCCGCGGATGGCCTGGGGGTCGGAGCGGAAGCGCATGGGTTCCCTTTCTGCGTCAGGGATGGCGGTGGGCGAGGAAGGCGTCGAGCGTGGCGAGCCGGTGGGCGCGGACGGCCTGTTCGACGTCCGCGGCGGGAGCGCTCGCGTCGAGCAGGCGGAGGATCTGCTCGTGCTCGGCCACGGACTGCCGCGCGCGGCCGGGCACGAAGCTGAACGTCGAGGTGCGCAGCCCGCTGAGCCGGTCCCAGCCGCGCCGGACCAGGTCGAGGACCTGCGGGTTGGGGCAGGCGGCGAACAGCACGGCGTGGAAGTCCCGGTTGAGCGCGGTGAACCGGGCCGGCTCGAAGTGCCCGAGGCAGTCGGCCAGGTCGGCGTTCAGCGCCCGGGCCTCTTCGAGCGCCCCGGCCGGCAGGTGGGGTGCAGCCAGCGCGGCGGCGTAACCCTCGACCAGGGCGAGGGTCTGCATCGTGTGCTGGTACTCGCTCTCGTCGACCATGGCGACCTGCGCGCCGACGTGGCGTTCGAACGTCACCAGCCCCTCGGCCTCCAGCAGCCGGATCGCCTCGCGGACGGGGACCACGCTGACGCCCTGTTCCTGGGCGAGCTGGCCGAGGACGAGCCGGTAGCCGGGGGAGAAGGTGCCGTCGGCGATCCGGGCCTTGATCCACTCGTAGGCGATCCGCGACTTGCTCATCGCGGTGCCGTTCACCGTTTCGCGAGCCATGCGGCGTACCTCCCGCGCCAGTGCTCGTCCATCGGGTAGAGGCCTTCGACGCGCTCGCCCGCGGCGACCCGCTCGGCGATGAACGTCTCCCGCAGCTCCTGCTCGATCGCCGCGTCGACGACTTCCTCGACCAGGTCCGGCGGGATGACCAGCACCCCGTCGGCGTCGCCGACGATGACGTCGCCGGGGCAGACGGCCGCGCCACCGCAGGCGATCGCGACGTCGACGTCCCACGGCACGTGCCGGCGGCCGAGCACCGCCGGGTGCGGCCCGGCGTGGTAGGTGGGAATGTCCAAAGCGGACACCGCGGCCAGGTCGCGGACCCCGCCGTCGGTGACGATCCCGGCCGCGCCGCGCACCTGCGCCCGCAGCGCGAGGATGTCGCCGACCGTGCCCGTGCCGCGTTCGCCGCGGGCCTCCATGACGAGAACGTCGCCGGGCCCGAGGGCGTCGATCGCCCGCTTCTGGGCGTTGTAGCCGCCGCCGTGGGATTTGAACAGGTCGTCGCGGTAGGGCAGGTAGCGCAGGGTCCGGGCGCGGCCGGTCAGCCGCGTGCCCGGGCGGGTCGACGTCAGACCTTCGATGAAGACGTCGTCGAGCCCGCGCTTGCGGAGCTGGACGGAAAGCGTTGCGGTGCCCACGGATTCGATGCGTGCCCTGAGTTCCGCGGTCAGTTCGAAGTCCGATGTGGACGTTCCGTACGCGTCGGCTCGCTGCTGATCGTCGGAGCGGGGGAGCGCGCCGTACGGTCCGAACGGGACGGTGCCCGCGGCGATCGGCGTGACCAGCCGGCCGGTGGTGTGGCCGGCGGTGTCGACCTCGACCTCGACGACGTCGCCGGGGACGGCGACCGAGGCGCCCGCGGGCGTGCCGGTCAGGACGACGTCGCCGGGGTCGAGGGTGATCAGCTGGGAGAGGTCGGCGACCAGGCGGCCGAAGCCGAACAGCAGGTCGGCCGTGGTGTCTTCCTGGACCAGCTCGCCGTTGAGCCAGGTGCGCAGCCGGAGCGCGGCGGGGTCGACGTCGGCGGCGGGCAGCACCGCCGGGCCGAGCGGGGTGAAGCCGTCGCCGCCCTTGGACCGCAGGTTGCTGCCCTTGTCGGCGTAGCGCAGGTCGTACACGCCGAAGTCGTTGGCCGCGGTGACGCCGCCGACGTGGGACCAGCCGGCTTCGGGGGTGACGCGGCGGGCGGTTCGGCCGATGACCAGCGCGATCTCGCCTTCGAAGCCCAGCAGTTCGGTGCCGGCCGGGCGTTCGAGCGCCGCCCCGCTCGCCGCCACCGACGTCGGCGGCTTGAGGAAGTACGACGGCTGCTCCGGGACCCGGCCGCGCTGGGCGGCGCGCGAGCGGTAGTTGAGGTGCAGCGCGATGATCTTGCCGGGTCGCGCGATGCTGGTCATCCGGGGTTCCTGCCTGCCGGTACGAGAAGATATCTCAAATGATATACGATCGGTGGGACAAGGGAACCCCCGATCGGGTTCCCTGCCTCGCGTGGGCTGCGCCGCTGGGGCGACTTGCGCCCGCCCGCAGGGCAGGAGCTTCCGCGTCCCTCGCCGCCGAGCCGAGTCGCGACCGCCCGCGTGGCCGGGGCCCCGTCGCCGGGGGTACCGATCGGCCCGCCTCCTGGCGTCCTCCCGCTCCGGCATGTGATCCTCGTCGGGGGAGGGGAGCGGGGATGGAGTCGTTCGGTACTCGGCTGCGTCGGCTTCGGCGGGCCGCGGAGCTGACCCAAGAGGCGCTGGCCGAGAAGTCCGGGCTCAGCGGCCAGGCCGTCGGCGCGCTCGAACGCGGGGACCGCCGCTACCCGCACCGCGAAACCCTCGACCGGCTCGCCGACGCCCTCGGCCTCACCGGCGACGAACGCGCGGAGTTCGCCGCCGCGGCCACCAGGCCCGGCACGCCCGCCGGTACCAAAGTCGTCCCCCGGGAACTGCCCGGTGGCATTGCCGCCTTCACCGGCCGGGATGCCGAGCTCGAGCGGGTGCTCGGGCTGCTCGGCGAGGCACGTCAAGGCGTCGTCGTGGCGATCGCCGGGATGGCGGGCGTCGGCAAGACCGCGCTCGCCCTCGAAGCCGGCCATCGGCTCGCCCGGCGCTTCCCCGACGGCTCGCTGCACCTCGACCTGCGCGGACACGCCGCCGACCCGCCGGATCCGCTCGACCTGCTCGACCGGCTCGTCCGCGAGCTCGGGGGCGAGCCGCCGACGCCGTTGTCGCTCGACTCCGCCGCCGCCCGCTTCCGGACGCTGCTCGCCCCGAAGCGCCTGCTGCTCGTGCTCGACAACGCCCGCGACGCCGCGCACGTCGCGCCGCTGCTGCCCGGCTCCGGGGGCTCGGCGGCGATCGTCACCAGCCGCGTCGCGCTCACCGACCTGCCGCAGGCGCACCAGGTCCTGCTTGACGTCCTGCCCGAGCCCGACGCGCTGCGCCTGCTCGCGGCCGAGATCGGGGCCGAGCGTGTCGCGGCCGAACCCACCGCCGCCCGGACGGTCGCGCGCCTGTGCGGGTACCTGCCGCTGGCGCTGCACCTCGTCGGCGCGCGGCTGGCGACCCGGCCGCGCTGGCCCGTCGCCCACCTCGCGCACCGGCTCGACGACGAACGCCGGCGGCTCGACGAAACCGGCGTCCGGACCAGCTTCGCGCTCGCCGTCGGCGCGCTGGACGACACCGCGGCCCGCGCGTACCCGCTCCTGTCGCTGCTCGACGTCCCGGAGCTGTCGGTGCCCGTCGCGAGCCGGCTGCTCGACGCGCCCGAGCCGGAGACGGAGGCGCTGCTGGAGCGGCTCACCGACGAGCACCTCCTGACCACGCCCGCGCCCGGCTGGTACCGGCTGCACGACCTGCTCCGGCTCTACGCCCGGGAACAAGCGCCGGCCGGCGAGCGGGCCGCGGCGATCACCCGCGTCGTCGAGCTCTGCGCGGCGATGGCCTGGCGGAGCATGGCGCTCGTCTCCGCGGCCTCGCACCGCCACGACTGGGCGGCCGGGCGGTGGGCGGCCGCCGGACCGGCCTCCGCCGACGAGGTGTTCGCCTGGCTCGACCGGCACCAGGCGCACCTCGTCACGGTCGTGCGGCAGGCCGCCGCGACGCCCGGGGTGCCGCCCGAGGCGATCGCCGCCGTCGGGCTCGGCCTGTACGAATACCACCGCGCCCGGGCCCGCTGGCGGGACGCCATCCAGGTCGACGAGGTGGCCCTGGAGCTGGTCGACGGCGTCGACCCGGTCGCGGCCGCGACCCTGCGCAACGACCTCGGGGTCGCCGAGGCCGAGCTCGCGCACGGCGGCGAAGCGGCCGGCTTCCGGCGGTCGCACGCGTTCCTCCGCCGGAGCCTCGCGGACTGGGAGGCGATCGGCGACGAGCGTCAGCTGGCGGGCATCCTCAACAACCTCTGCTTCGTCTACGGCCTCGGCGACGACGTCGACGCGGCCATCGGCTTCGGCGAGCGGAGCCTGGCGCTCAACCGGTCGCTCGGGCTGCGGCACGTCGAGACGCTCAACCTGGTAAACCTGGCGGTGCTGTACGGACGCCAGGGCGACCGCGCGCGCGAGCTGGCGTACGCGGCGGAAGCGGTGGCCGTCGGCGAGGAAACCGGCGATCTGCGCGGCATGGCGTACGGCCGGATGCGGATCGGGATCGTGCACCGGGAGCTGGGCCGGTTCGACGTCGCGGTCGAGGAGCTGAGCCGGAGCGCGGACCTCTGGCACGAGTCCGGGGTCCGGCTGTACGAGGCGATGGCGCTGGCCGAGCTGGGCCGCGCGCACGTCGGCCGCGCGGACCGCGACCGGGCGCGCGAGGTGCTCACGGACGCGCTGGAGCTGCTGCGGGAGTACGGCGGTGCGGAGCGCGTGGCCGAGGTCCGAGCGGAGCTGGACCGATTGTGACCACCGGCGTCAGGTAGGGCCGGGGACGGTGCACGGCGACGCACGAGATCAGGCCGTCGTGCTTCGCGCAGGCGACTTCGACGGTGTCGCGCACCCGCTCGACGACCACGATGTGCGTCCGCGCTTCCGCGGCCGCGGCGGGCACCGCGATGAGCGGGGACGCCGCGACGAGCGCGGTGAGAAGGATCCTCCAGGCTGCTCTCACCGGTGCCTTTCTCATCGGGAGCGGCGGCAGGAGTGATCTTCGCGGCGGGCGGCCCGGCGCGACAGCGACAACCTCTACGAAGGACCTCTACAAACGCGGCGTCAGGCGACCGTGTCCTCGGCCAACGTGCGCAGCAGCGCCGCGAGACCGTCCGGGGCCCGGCCGTGCAGCCTCGCGCTCGTCACCACCGGCGCGCCCGACTCGTAGCAGCGGCGGAAGCCCGCCTGGCCGAGCCGGCGCCACAGGTCGTGGTCCTCGCCCGTCGCCCGGCGCCCGAAGCCGCCCACCCCGTCGAACGCGTCCGCGCGCACGCCCAGGTTCGCGCCGTACACCGACCCGTGGCCCTCCGTCGTGCGCGCGTGGTCGAGGACGTCGTCGTACCGCGAAAGGGCCCGGGCCGACGTGCTGAACGGGGCCGACAGCTCCGCCGTCCCGGCGATCGCGTGGTACCCCTGGCGGGCCCGGGCCAGGTGCGCCCGCGCCCAGCCCGGCGTCACGCGCGAGTCGGCGTCCGTGCTCAGCAGCAGCGTCCGCGCCGCCGGGGTGCCCAGCAGCGCGCGGACCCGGGTGACGCCCAGGTCGCGGACCTCCCCGATGGTCCACGCCGACCGGGAGACCACGACCACGCCGGGCACGGCACCGAACGCCGCGCGGGCCACCTCCGCCGTCGCGTCGCCGCAGCGGTCCGCGACGACGCAGACCGCGCGCGCGACTCCGGCGGGCAGCCGCCGCAGCGCGAGATCCACCGCGCGGACGCAGGCACCGACCAGCGTCGCTTCGTCGCGCGCGGGCACGACGACGCCGACCGCCGTGATCACCGGCGCCTCAGCACGTGCAGCAGGAACTGCTCGTCGGTGTGCTCGACCAGGGGCTCGAACGCGGGGTGCGCGAGCAGCCGCGCGTGCGCGTCCCGGGCATCGCGCGGTGCTTCGGGCGCCCACGGGAGCCAGTGCACGGCCAGCAGGTGCCCGCCGAGTCGCAGGGCCGCCGCCGACGCCTCGATCGTCTCGTCGAGCTCGCGATCGTCCAAGTAGTACAGAAGCTCGCTGTGGACCAGCAGGTCGGCCGGCCCTTCCGGGATCCCCGACGGAACCGCTCCGATGTGGACGTCCACATGGGATAGGTCGGCGACGGCGGCGCGGGTGCGCTCCACCGCCGCGGGCACGGGGTCGAACGCGAGCACGCGGCCGGCGCGCGCCGCGAGGTCGCGGGTCAGTACGCCCACCCCGCACGCGGGCTCGACGACCGTGTCGTAGTGCTCGTCGGGCAGGCAGGCCAGGACCACCGCCCGTTTCCGCCGCTCGTACCACTTCGTCCCCACCGACCACGGGTCTTCCGCGGCGGCGTACAGCGACGCGAACCGGCTCACCGGCGCCGACGTCCGCGGCGGCTCGCGGAAGAACACCTCGGTGTCGCCGCCGAAGTGGGCCAGCACCTCCTCCGGCAGGATCGGCTCCTCGCCGCGCGGGCCGGGCTCGAGCTGGGAGGTGAACGTCGCGATCGCGGCCGCCTTGGCGTGCCGCTCCGCTTCCGTGAGTCGCAGGGACCGCGCCCGGGGCCACGGGATGGCCGGGTCGTCGGGGCGCAGCCGGCGCCAGAGCCAGATCGGGTACGACCAGCACTGCGCGGGCACCGGCGCCGCGGCGAGCGCGGCCTGGGCGGCCGCCCGGTGGTCGGGGTGGGGGTCGTCCGGCCAGGGCAGCAGGCACAGGTCGCGTCCGTCCGCGTGCGGGCGCAACGCCGAGGTCAGCTCGTCGGCGTGGGACGCCAGGTCGGAGTCCGGCAACCCGAGCCACACCGGCTCGACGGTGGAAAGGCCTTGTGCTCGCAGGGAATCCGCCAGTTCGCGACGGCGCGTCCTGGCCAGCTCACGACGTTCCCCGGCACCGGAGGCGGGGAACGCGGCCTCGCCGTCGGTCGCCACGACGAGCGTCACCGCGGTCCCGGCGGCGTGCAGGCGCTGCAGGAGGCCGCTCGCCCCGAGCGTCTCGTCGTCCGGGTGCGCGGCCACGATGAGGGCGTGCTCGAACGGCTCGCCCGGCCAGTCCGGGGTCATGCCGTGCCCAGGACGGTGCGGCCGAGGGCGGCGAGATCGCGTTCCGCGTGGTGCTGCCGGACGTAGACCGGCAGGTCGGCGACTCGCTGGGCGAAGCGCCGGTCCCGGCAGGCCGGCGTCGGCCCGGTCACCTTCAACGCCCGTTCGAGCACCTCGACGGCGGTGCGCTCCGCGGCGGCGCGGCAGGTTCCCGCGAGCAGCGCGTCGACCACACCGGGAGCGGCGAGCGCGAGTACGGCGTCCGCGCAGCTCAGCGCGGTGTGCATCGCGCCGACGTGGGCCAGCTGGTGCTCGTCGGCGGCACCCCGGTCGCGCAGGTGGGCGAGGGCACCGTCGAGGACACCGGCGGCTCCGCCGAGCCAGACGGCCGCGACGCCGGCCCCGCCGAGCGCGAACCCGGGCCGGGCCACGTACCAGCCGGGCGGCCCGACGAGCGCGCCGGGCACGCCGTCGAACTCCACGTCCCCGCTGTCGGAGGCGTCCATCCCGACGGCCTGCCACGCGTCCGGGTGCCGCCGCACGCGCGGATCGGCGAGGTCCACTTCGACCAGCCGGTCGCCCGCGGCGACCAGTGCGCGTTCGAGCAGGGAGAGCCCGGAGCAGAAGCGGACCGTCCCGGTGAGCGCGCCGCCTTCCAGGACGGCCCCGGTGCCGCCCGACTTCGCCGCCCACACGCCGTAGAGCGCGCCGGCGGCGGGGGAGCGGCCTGCCTCGGCGAGGATGGCGACGGCGTCGGCGTGGCCCTCGGCGAGCCGGGCGAGCGTCAGGTCGCGGCGGCCGAACGCGGCCAGCGCCGCCCAGCGGTCCGCGGTCCGCGAACCACCGGGCAGGGGCAGGTCGAGCTCGCCCGCGGCGTGCAGCGAGCGCAGCTCGGCACCGACCGACGCGGTCGTGCGGGGGAACGGCAGGGGTTTCGGAGGGGTCTCCGCCAGCAAGGCACTCACAAGATCAACGGTTACCCGTTTCGCCGCGAGTTACGCGGGAGTGTGAACAATTCGCCCGTCGGGCATCCTCGGACCATGACGAAAACCCGCGCCTACCGCGACGGCGTGCTGCACAAGGAAGACTTTCCCGTCGCGGACGTCTCCGATTTCCTGGCCGAGCCGGACACCGCGGTGTGGGTCGACCTCTGCGAACCGTCCGAAGCGGACCTGACCGAACTCGCCGGCGAGCTGGGCCTGCACCGGCTCGCCGTGGAGGACGCCGTCCAGGAGCACCAGCGGCCCAAGCTCGACCGCTACGACGGGCACGCCTTCCTGACCGCCTACGCCGTCCGGTTCGACGCGGAGACCGGCGAGGTCGAGACGTCCGAGCTGGCCGCGTTCCTCACGCGGCGGGCGCTGGTGACCGTGCGCAAGGACGACGGCTTCGACATCGACGCGGTCGTGCGCCGGTGGGACCAGAACACCGAGCTGGCGAAGTCGGGTGTCCCGTTCCTGGCGCACGGCCTGCTCGACGTCGTCGTCGACGGCCAGTACGAGGCCGTGCAGGCGCTCGACGAGCAGGTCGAAGCCCTCGAGGACCTGGTGTTCGACGACCGCCCGGACCAGTCGCTGCTGCAGCGGCGCTCGTTCCGGTTGCGCAAGAGCCTCACCGCGCTGCGGAAGGTGGTGCTGCCGATGCGCGAGGTGATCAGCTCGCTGATGCGCCCGGACCTGCGGCTGGCCGACGAGCTGACCCGCCCCTACTTCGAGGACGTCCACGACCACGCCCGGCAGGCCGCGGAGCAGACCGAAGCGCTGCGCGAGCTCGTCACCACGATCCGGGAGACGCAGCTGAACCTGCAGAGCAACCGGCTGAACCTGGTCATGAAGAAGGTCACCGGGTGGGCCGCGGTGATCGCGGTGCCCACCGCGGTGACCGGGTTCTACGGCCAGAACGTCCCGTACCCGGGCTACGGCGCGACGAGCGGGTTCTGGGCTTCGACGGTCGTCGTGCTCGTGCTTTCGGTGGGGCTGTACGCGCTCTTCAAGAAGAAGGACTGGCTATGACGCGGGCACCGGGTCGCCGCGCCGGATCAGCTCCCGGCCTCGCTCGTAGTCCTCGTCGGCTTCGTGGGTGAGGACGCCGGCCGCCTTGCCGTCGCGTTCGTACCAGACCGTGAACCCGCCGTCGTCGCGCGGCAGCGGGCGGGCGCGGTCGAAGCCGTCACCCCACGCCGCGTACTTCAGCACCCGGTCGCCGACCACCGACCAGAAGCCCGGCACCTCGTCCCACACGGCGTCTTCGCCCGCTGCGGTCCGGCCGACCACCTCGCCCATCGCGAGGCCTTCGCCCCAGTGCTCGACGGCCAGCGCGCGGCCGGCCGCCGGGTTGTGGGCGAGCGCGACGTCGCCCGCCGCGAGCACGCCGGGCGCGCTCGTGCGCAGGTGCTCGTCGGTGCGGATCCGTCCCTGCTCGACGGTGAGCCCGGCCGCCTCGGCCAGTTCGATCCGCGGCCGGACGCCGGTGGCGAGCACGACGAAGCCCGCGTCGAGGATCGGCACCAGGTCGGTGCGGATCCGGTAACCGCCCTCGATCGACGTCAGTTTCGTGCCGCGAAGCACGCTCACGCCCTCGGACTTGAGCCAGCGCAGGAGGAGTTCGCCCGCCTCGTGACCGAGCCGCTTCTCCTGCGGGACGTCCTCCTGGCAGACGACGGTGACCTGGAGCCCGAGCCGGGAGAGGGACACCGCGGCCTCGCAGCCGATGAACCCGGCGCCGACGACGACCGCGCTGCGCACGCCGGACGCGGCCGCGCGCAGCTCACGGGAGTCGGCGGCCGAGCGGAGGGTCCGGACGTCGGGGTGGTCGGCGCCGGGGATCCCGGGCCGGACGGGCTCCGCACCGGTGGCGAGCACGCAGGTGGTGAACCGGTGGACCGTGCCGGAGGCGGTGCGGAGCCGGCCCTCGCCCAGCTCGGTGACCGGGTCGCCGAGCGTGACGGTGACGTCGTGTTTCGCCAGGAAGCCGTCGTCCAGCGACGCAAGCCCGGCCTCGCCGCGCAGGAACTCCTTCGACAGCGGCGGGCGCTCGTAAGGCGGGTCGGCGTCCGCGGTGAGCAGGTGCACCGGACCACTGCCACCCGCTTCCCGGTAGGCACGGGCGGCGGACACACCGGCCGGTCCACTGCCGACGACGACGAGATTCTGGGCATCCATGCGGCGGGAGTACCCGGTCGGTGCGGCGCGCACACTTAAGTCCACAGTAGACGTTCCACTGTGGACATCGGAAGGAACGACCGGGGCTCGCGTCACCGGTCCCCGGGACGGCGTTCAGCCGAACGGGTCAATGCGGCCGGATGGCCTGGGGGGAAAGGAAAGGCTCGGGAGCACCGCCTGGAGAGCACGCACGGACACGGGTGCGGCTGGTTGCTCAACCGTTGCCGCTGAGCATAGTGCAGCTGCACTATGCTGGACCATCCCGGTGGGCACACCGGGACGGCGCCGGGGTGCCGACAAGCGAAGAAACGGGTGGCGGATGGGTGGGGCAATGGTCGAGGGGACGCGCCCGGGTGCGGGGGCGGACGCCTCGGGCGTCGGCGAGGCGGGGGAGCAGGAGCTGCGCCGGTTGCTCGCCGGCCTGACCGCGGTCCGCGACGGCGACTTCGGCATCCGGCTGCCCGGCGGGGCCGACGGCCTGCTCGGCGAGATCGCCACGGTCTTCAACGGCATGGCCGACCAGCTGTCGCTGTTCACCTCCGAGGTCACCCGCGTCGCGCGCGAGGTCGGCAGCGAGGGGCAGCTCGGCGGGCAGGCGAAGGTCCCGGGCGTCTCCGGCACCTGGAAGGACCTCACCGACTCGGTGAACGCCATGGCCGGCAACCTCACCACCCAGGTCCGCGACATCGCGCAGGTGGCGACCGCGGTGGCGAAGGGTGACCTGTCGCAGAAGATCGACGTCGACGCGCGTGGTGAGATCCTCGAACTGAAGGACACCGTCAACACGATGGTGGACCAGCTGTCGTCGTTCGCCGACGAGGTCACGCGCGTGGCGCGGGAGGTCGGCAGCGAGGGCCGGCTCGGCGGCCAGGCCCAGGTGCCCGGCGTCGGCGGCGTGTGGCGCGACCTCACCGATTCGGTGAACTTCATGGCCGGGAACCTGACCGACCAGGTCCGCAACGTCGCGCAGGTGACGACGGCGGTGGCGAAGGGCGACCTGTCGCAGAAGATCACGGTCGATGCCCGGGGCGAGATCCTCGAGCTCAAGAGCACGATCAACACGATGGTGGACCAGCTGTCGTCGTTCGCCGACGAGGTGACGCGCGTGGCGCGTGAGGTCGGCACCGAAGGGCGCCTGGGCGGCCAGGCCGACGTCAAGGGCGTCTCCGGCACCTGGCGCGACCTCACCGACTCGGTGAACTTCATGGCGGGCAACCTGACCGACCAGGTCCGCAACATCGCCCAGGTCGCCACCGCGGTGGCGAAGGGCGACCTGTCGCAGAAGATCAACGTGACCGCCCGCGGCGAGGTCCTGGAGCTCAAGGACACGCTGAACACGATGGTGGACCAGCTGTCGGCGTTCGCGGACGAGGTCACGCGCGTGGCCCGCGAGGTCGGCACGGAAGGCCGGCTGGGCGGCCAGGCCGACGTCAAGGGCGTCTCGGGGACCTGGAAGGACCTCACCGAGTCGGTCAACGTCATGGCCGACAACCTCACCGCGCAGGTCCGCTCGATCGCCCAGGTCACCACCGCCGTCGCGCGCGGTGACCTGTCCCAGAAGATCCGGGTCGACGCCCGCGGCGAGATCCTCGAGCTCAAGGACACCATCAACACGATGGTCGACCAGCTCTCCGCGTTCGCGGACGAGGTGACCCGCGTGGCGCGCGAGGTCGGCACCGAGGGCAACCTCGGCGGCCAGGCGACCGTCCGCGGCGTGTCCGGGACCTGGAAGAACCTCACCGACAACGTCAACGTGATGGCGTCCAACCTGACCGGCCAGGTGCGCTCGATCGCCCAGGTCGCGACGGCGGTCGCGCGCGGCGACCTGTCCGGCAAGATCACCGTCGAGGCCAAGGGCGAGGTCGCGGCGCTGGCCGACGTCATCAACACGATGGTCGACACGCTGTCGGCGTTCGCGGACGAGGTCACCCGCGTGGCCCGCGAGGTCGGTACCGAGGGCATGCTCGGCGGCCAGGCGCGCGTGCCGAACGTCGCCGGCACGTGGAAGGACCTCACCGACAACGTCAACTCGATGGCGAACAACCTCACCGGGCAGGTCCGCAACATCGCCCAGGTGACCACCGCCGTCGCCCAGGGCGACCTGACCCGCAAGATCGACGTCGACGCCCGCGGCGAGATCCTGGAGCTCAAGACCACGATCAACACGATGGTCGACCAGCTCTCGGCGTTCGCCGCGGAGGTCACCCGTGTCGCGCGCGAGGTCGGCAGCGAAGGCCGCCTCGGCGGCCAGGCCGAGGTCGAAGGCGTGTCCGGCACCTGGAAGCGGCTCACCGAGAACGTCAACGAGCTGGCCGGGAACCTCACCCGGCAGGTCCGCGCGATCGCCGAGGTCACCAGCGCGGTCGCCGAGGGCGACCTGACCCGCTCGATCACCGTCGACGCCTCCGGCGAGGTCGCCGAGCTGAAGGACAACATCAACTCGATGGTCGGGTCGCTGCGCGAGACGACGCGGGCGAACCAGGAGCAGGACTGGCTCAAGTCGAACCTGGCCACCATCACCGGGCTGATGCAGGGCCGCCGCGACCTCGCCGTCGTCGCGGCCGCGGTCATGGACGAGCTGGTCCCGCTGGTCAACGCCCAGTTCGGCGCGTTCTACCTGGCCGACGACACCGCCGAGGTCCCCGAGCTGCGGCTGGTCGGCGCGTACGGCCACCCGGAATCCGGCGCTGTCGGGGACGGCCCCGCGATCCGGTTCCGGATCGGCCAGTCCCTCGTCGGGCAGGCCGCGCGCAGCCGGCGGCCGATCGCGGTCGACGACGTCCCGCCCGGCTACGCGACGATCTCCTCCGGGCTGGGCAGCACCGTGCCGGCCAGCCTGATCGTGCTGCCGATCGTCGTCGAGGACCAGGTCCTCGGCGTGCTCGAGCTGGCGTCGGTGCACGGCTTCACCGCGGCGCACCGGGCGTTCCTCGAGCTGCTGATGGAGCAGATCGGCGTCAACGTGAACAGCATCGTCGCCAACGCCCGCACCGACGAGCTGCTCGGCGAGTCCCAGCGGCTGACCGCCGAGCTGCAGACGCGGTCCGAGGAGCTGCAGGCGCGCCAGGAGGAGCTCCAGTCGTCGAACGCCGAGCTGGAGGAGAAGGCGGCGCTGCTCGTCACGCAGAACCGCGACATCGAGACGAAGAACCTCGAGATCGAGCAGGCGCGCCAAGAGCTGGAGGCACGCGCCCAGCAGCTGACGATCGCGTCGAAGTACAAGTCGGAGTTCCTGGCCAACATGAGCCACGAGCTGCGCACCCCGCTCAACAGCCTGCTGATCCTCGCCCAGCTGCTCGCGCAGAACCCGACCCGCAACCTCAGCGCGAAGCAGGTCGAGTACGCGGGCATCATCCACTCCGCGGGCTCGGACCTGCTGCAGCTGATCAACGACATCCTCGACCTGTCGAAGGTCGAGGCCGGGAAGATGGACGTCACCCCGGAACAGGTGTCGCTGCGCGGCCTGCTGGACTACGTCGAGGCGACGTTCCGGCCGATGACCTCCCAGCGCAACCTCGACTTCCGGATCACCGTCGCCCCCGGCTCGCCGCCCGAGCTGCTCACCGACGACTCGCGGCTGCGGCAGGTGCTGCGCAACCTGCTGTCCAACGCGGTCAAGTTCACCGAGGTCGGCGGGATCGAGCTGCACATCGAGCCCGTCGACCCGGACCGGCTGCCGCGGCCGATGCGCGTGCACGGCCCGGCCGTCGCGTTCCGGGTCATCGACACCGGCATCGGGATCGCCGAGCACCAGCTGGAGTCGATCTTCGGCGCGTTCCAGCAGGCCGACGGCACGACCAGCCGCAAGTACGGCGGCACCGGCCTCGGCCTGTCGATCAGCCGCGAGATCGCCCAGCTGCTCGGCGGGTTCATCACCGCCGAGAGCACGCCCGGCGAGGGCAGCTCGTTCACGTTCTCGCTGCCGGTCGCGCGGCCGGACTTCGCGACGCTCCCCGCGGGCGAGCACCCCGGCACGGCCATCACGATCGGTGACGCCGGAGGCGCCCTGACGGCCTCGGTGCCACGAGCCCACCGGCGGCTGCTGGTCGTGGAGGAGCGTCAGCACGGGCTGCTGACGCTCGTCGCCGAGAGCGCCGCCGCGGACCTCGCCGACAGCCGCGACATCGGGATCTCGCCCGCCGAGGTCGAGGTCGTCACGGCGGTCGGGACGCAGGAGGCCGCGGCCGCGCTCGCCACCGACGCCTACCACTGCGTCGTGCTCGACCTGGACCTGCCGGACCGCACGGCGTTCGGCTTCCTCGACGCGATGCAGGGCGACAGCGCGCTGCGGCTGGTGCCGGTGCTCGCGCACAACAGCCGCCGGCTCGACGGCGAGCTGGAGCAGCTGGTGCAGTCCCGCGCGGACGTGCAGTCGCTGGAGGTGCTGTCCGGTCTCGACGAGCTGCGCGAACGGATCGCGCTGCACCTGTCGGCGGAGGAACCCGGGGCGGTGCTGCCGCTGGTCCGCCCGGACGAGCCGGCCGCGCCGGTGCCGGTGGCCGATGTGGACACGACCCTGGCCGGGCGCACGGTGCTGATCGTCGACGACGACCCGCGCAACGTCTTCGCGCTGACGGGAATCCTGGAGTTGCACGGCATGCAGGTGCTGCACGCCGAGGACGGCCGCAAGGGCGTCGAGACCGTCGCCGCGCACCCCGGCATCGACCTGATCCTGATGGACGTCATGATGCCCGAGATGGACGGCTACACCGCGACGGCGAAGATCCGCGCGATGCCCGAGCACGCCGCCATCCCGATCGTCGCGGTCACGGCGAAGGCGATGCCCGGCGACCGCGAGAAGAGCCTCGCCTCGGGGGCCACCGACTACGTCACCAAGCCGGTGGACGCGGACGACCTGATCGCCCGCATCAAGCGGCACGTGACGGCGTGATCGGCGACGAGCGGCCGGTCGAGGAGCAGGTCGTCCCGGTGCCGGCCGCGCAGGTGTCGGCCAACCTCGCCCGCCTCGCCGACACCGTCGCGCGTCTGCGCGGCGAGGTCGACCACGCCCACGCCGTCGCCGACGGCCGCGCGCTGATCGAGCTCGCCAAGGGCGTCCTGATGGAACGCCTGCACTGCACGCCCGCCGACGCCGCCCGGCAGCTGGACACGCTGGCGGCGCGGGCCGGGCTGACCCCGCTGGAGTTCGCCGCGGAGGTCGTCGGCGAGGCCGCCGAAGACCGGATCACCGAGGTGACGCAGGAGTTCCTGGCGCGCGCCGAGGGCGAGGAGTCCGTCGCGGTGCGGCTGCGCACCGCCGAAAGCGGCGTGCTCGCGGCGGGGGACACCCAGCGCGTCGCGGAGTCCATTTTGGAGCACGCGCTGCGGCCCCTCGGCGCGACCGCGGTAGCGGTGTGGCTCGCCGGGCCGGACGGGTCGCTCACGCTCGCCGGGTCGGCCGGGTTCTCGGCCGAGGAGGCGGCGCGCTGGCGTTACGTCCCGCCCGGCGTCGCGACCCCGGCCCGCAACGCGCTGTTCGAGCGCGACACGGTCTGGTACCCGACCCTGTCCGGTGGCGGGCTGCCGTCGATCGGGCAGCACACTCTCGCCGACGGCGGCCGCGTCGCGGTGCCGACCGGCACCGGCGGCCGGATCATCGGCGTCGTCGAGATGTGCTGGCCGGACCCGCTGCCCGCCGAGCCGGGCCGCCAGCGCCGGCAGCTGGAGGCGCTGGCGGAGCTGTGCGCGCACACGCTCGACACCTGGGACGGCGTCCTCGCCCCGGTGGCCACCGGCGGTGCGGGGGACTTCCTCTCCGAGCTGGTGGACTTCGTCGACGGGCTGCACGACCCGGCCGTGCTGCTCTCGCCGTGCCTCGACGGCGGCCGGCTGAGCGACTTCCGCATCCACCACGCCAACGTCCGGTTCGCCGACCCCGGCGGGCGGCCGCGCAGCAGGCTCGTCGGCGCGCGGCTGCTGGAGACGTACCCGCTCGCGGCCGGGGAGAGTGGCCTGCTGGACAAGATCCAGCGGGTGTACGCGACCGGGGAGCCGTTCCGCGCCGACAACATGGCGATCACCACGCTCGTGGACCAGGTGCCGCTGACCGTCCTCACCGACATCAGCGTGACGCGGTTCGCCGGCAACGTGCTGCTGATCCTGCGCATCCAGGACGACGCGGCGAAGCTCGCCGTGCTGCTGCAGCACGCCCAGCGGCTCGGCCGCATCGGCGGCTTCGAAGAGAACGTCGTGACCGGCGCGATCACCTGGAACACCGAGCTGTTCGCGTTCTACGGGCTGCCGCCGACCGCGACGCCGCTGTCGCTGAACGAGCTGGCCGCGCACGCCCACTCCGACGACGCGCAGGCGATCGGCCGGTTCCTGCGCGCGGTGCTGCACCACCGGCGCCCGGCGTCGACGGCGTTCCGGCTGCAGCGCTCCGACGGCGTCGCCCGGCACATCCGGGTGGTCGCCGAGCCGGTCGTGGACGGCCGGGGCGAGCTCGTCGCGGTCCGCGGGGCCTACCAGGACGTCTCGGCGCAGCACTGGACCGAGGTGGCGCTGGCCGCGACGCGGGACAGGCTGGCCGAGACCGAGCAGGAGGCGATCGAGCGCAACCGGCTCGCCCTGCAGCTGCAGCACGCGATCATGCCGCCGGCCAAGGGCCCGATCGACATGCCGGGCCTGCGGGCCGCGGTCCGCTACCGGCCGGCCGAGAAGGAGCACCTGGTCGGCGGCGACTGGTACGACGCGGTCGCGCTGCCGACCGGCGAGGTGCTGCTGTGCGTCGGCGACGTCGCCGGGCACGGCATCGACGCGGCCACCGGGATGGTGAGCCTCCGCAACGCCCTGCGCGGCCTGGCGGCGACCGGCGCCGGGCCCGCGCAGCTGCTCACGTGGCTGAACCTGGTGGCCTACCACCTGACCGACCACGTGACGGCGACGGCGGTCGCGGCGGTGTACGACCCGGCGACGGGCAAGCTCCGCTGGGCCCGCGCGGGGCACCTGCCCCCGATCGTCCGCCACCGCGACGGCGGCGCGACGACCCTCCCGCTGCTGCGCGGCTCCCTGCTGGGCGCGGTCCGCGACGTGGTGTACCAGGAGGAGGAGCTCCAGCTCGACGAGGGCGACATCCTGCTGATCTACACCGACGGCCTGATCGAGCGCCGCGACCGGCCGGTCCAGGAGACGGTGTCGCGCCTGGTGAGCCTGGTGAAGGGCCACGAGGGCGGGCTGGAGCACCAGCTGGACACGTTGCTGACGTACAGCACGGCCGACACCGACGACGACACGTGCGTGGTGGGCATCGAAGTCACGCGGGGGAGATGACCCGCCGCGCGTGATCGGAGGGTCGACACGCGTGAGTGGAGGGTCGACACGGCGGCGGCTGCCCGGCTTGGCCGTGTGGACCCGCTGATCACGCGAGTTGGCTTCCTGATCACGCGGAGGACGTGAGCCGCCGGGCCTCTTCGGGCGGTGGGGTCCCGCCACCGAGGATGGTTGCCAGGATCTCCGCGCCCCGGACCACCCGGGGTCCGGGGCGGTTGAAGTACGCCGGGCCGTCGAGGATCCACACCTCGCCCGCGCGGACCGCCGGCACGTCCGCCCAGCCGGGCAGGTTCGCCAGCAGCGGCGCCTCCGCGAGGGTGCGGTCCGGCGCGAACCCGCACGGCATCAGCAACAGCACGTCCGGCCGAGCCTCGACCACCGCCTCCCACGGCACCGGCCGGGTGTGCTCACCAGGCGAGGCCAGCAGCGGTTCGCCGCCGGCGAGCGCGATCTGCTCGGGCACCCAGTGCCCCGCGGGCCACAGCGGATCCAGCCACTCCAGGGCGACGACCCGCGGCCGCGCGCCGGTGCGGGGGAGTGCGTCCAGCCGCGTCCGCAGGGCCGCGATCTCGGCTTCGGCTCGCGACGGCACCCCCAGGACCTCACCGACCTGGCGGAGGCAGTCGAGGACGCCGTCCAGGGTGGCCGGTTCGAGGCTCACCACCAGCGGGCCGGTGTCGAGCGTGCGGACCGCTTCGGACACCTGCCGGTACGACACCGCGCAGACCTCGCACAGGTCCTGCGTGAACACGACGTCGGGAGCGAGGTCGGCCAGCCGCGCGCTGTCGAGGGTGTACAGCCCGGACCCGCGGTGCGTCGCCTCGGAGATCTCCCGGCTGGACAACGCGTCCGGGTCGAACTCCGCCCGCGTCACCACCGGGACCCGGGAGACGAGCTCCGGCGGCCAGTCGCATTCGTGCGTCCGGCCGACCAGCCGCGGCAGCTCGCCCAGCACCGCGACCAGGTCGGTCGCCGCGGGCAGCAGGGAGACGATCCGCATCGGCTCACGGTAGCCGCGACGACCTCCGGCTGCCGCTCTCCGCGTCGGGCGGGTAGAACCGGTTCGCCCTCGAGGTCGAGGCGCGCGTCAGGGGTTGACGGCCAGCACCAGGAACCCGGCCAGCAGCACCAGGTGCACGCCGCCCTGCAGGCGCGTTGCCCGGCCCGGCACGACCGTCAGCACGCTCACCACCACCGTCAGCGCCAGCAGCACGATCTGCGTCGAACCGAGGCCGAGCAGCAGCTCGCTCGGCAGCCACACCGACGCCAGCGCGATCGCCGGGATGGTCAGGCCGATGCTCGCGATCGCCGAACCGTAGGCGAGGTTGAGGCTGATCTGCATCCGGTCGCGCTGGGCCGCGCGCGTCGCCGCCAGCGTCTCCGGGAGCAGCACCAGCAACGCGATCACGACACCGACGAACGACTGCGGGAACCCGGCCGCGCGCACGCCGGCCTCGATCGCCGGCGACTCCACCTTCGCGAGGCCGACCACCGCGACCAGCGCCACCAGCAGGAGCGCGAGGCTGCCCAGCGCCGCCCGGTTGGTCGGCGGCTCGGCGTGGTCGTCCTCCTTGACCTCGCCGTCGGCCGCCACCGGGAGGAAGAAGTCGCGGTGGCGCATGGTCTGCGTCAGCACGAACGTCGCGTACAGCGCCAGGGACGCGATCGCGGCGAAGGTCAGCTGCGCCGTCGAGAACGCCGGACCGGGGGTGCTGGAGGTGAACGTCGGCAGCACCAGGCTCAGCGTGGCCAGGGTCGCGACCGTGGCCAGCGCGGCGCCGCTGCCTTCGGAGTTGAACAGCGTGACGCCGTAGCGGCGCGCGCCGACGAGCAGGGAGATGCCGACGATGCCGTTGGTCGTGATCATCACCGCGGCGAACACGGTGTCCCGCGCGAGCGATCCCGCTTCCGGGCCGCCCGAAACCATCATGGTGACGATCAGCGCGACCTCGATCACGGTGACGGCGACCGCGAGCACGAGCGACCCGAACGGTTCGCCGACGCGGTGCGCGACGACCTCGGCGTGGTGCACCGCGGCCAGCACCGTCGCGCCGAGCGCGATCGCGACGAGGGCCACGAAGAACGGGCCGAGGTCGCGGCCCCAGGCGAGCGCCAGCACGAGCAGGCCGAGCACGGGGGTTACGGAGGTCCAGGACGTCAGGAAGGATCTCAGCGTGGCGGCCATGTCACCACCCTGTCACACCGGCGGTCACTTTGCGTGGTCGTACGGCCATTCTCACATCGTCCCTTGTGGACGGTCGAGGCCGGCGGCGAGGACGTACCGCCGGAAGGTTTCGCTCAGCGGCGGGAGAGTCCGCCCGGCCGCCCACCCCAGGCCGATGTCGCGCGCGGCGTCCACATCGGTCAGCTCCAGGTGCGGCGCCGGGGATTCCGCCGCATGCGGCAGCGGCAGCACGGAAACGCCGAGCCCGGCGGTGACGAGCCCGCGCAGCGTCTCGACTTCGGCGCCCTCGAACCCGATGCGCGGGGTGAACCCGGCTTCGGCGCACAGGCGCTCGGTCGTTTCGCGCAGGGCGTAACCCGGGCGCAGCAGGATGAACGTCTCGTCCGCGAGGTCGGCGAGGCGGGCCCGCCGCCGCCCGGCGAGCCGGTGGTGCGGCGGGACCGCGAGCCGCAGCGGCTCGACGAGCAGGCGGTCCCAGTGCAGCTGCGGGTGCCCCGGGTCGCCGCTGGTGAGGACGAGGTCCGCGGTGCCGTCGAGGAGCTCCGCTTCCAGCCCGGCCTCGCCGTGCTGCCGCAGTTCGAAGCGGGCGCCGGGGTGCTCGCGCAGGAAGCCGCGCAGCACCGAGGGCACGAGCCAGGTGCCGAACGTGTGCAGGAAGGCCAGCGGCACGACCCCGGTGCCCGGCGCGACGATCTCGCCGACCTCCCGCAGGCCCTGGTCGAGCTGGTCGAGCACAAGGTCGACGTGCCGCCTGAAGGCGTGCCCGGCCGGGGTCAGCCGCAGCATGCGCCCGGACCGGCGGAACAGCTCGGCGCCCGCGTCGTGCTCCAGCCGCCGCAGGGCGCGCGAGAGCGCCGGCTGGGTCAGGTGCGCGCCGGCCGCGGTCTCCGTGACGGTCGCGCCGCCGGCGACCTCGCGGAAGAGCCGCAGCGTCTGGACGTCCATGCCTCCAGTGTATGGATGTTCATCCCATCAGGCATTGGACGCATCGGTCGGCACGGTCCACGCTGGAGGTATGGCAACCGTGGCAGAACAGCTGGTCAGGACCCTGCGGGACGCGGGCGTCGAACGCATCTACGGCATCGTCGGCGACAGTCTCAACCCGATCGTCGACGCGGTCCGCCGCACCGACGGCATCGAGTGGGTGCACGTCCGCCACGAGGAGACGGCCGCCTTCGCCGCGGCGGCCGAAGCGCAGGTCACCGGCAAGCTCGCGGTGTGCGCGGGCAGCTGCGGGCCCGGCAACCTGCACCTGATCAACGGCCTGTTCGACGCCCATCGCTCGGGCGCGCCGGTGCTCGCGATCGCGTCGCACATCCCGTCCAACCAGATCGGCACCGGCTTCTTCCAGGAGACCCACCCGGACCGGCTCTTCGCCGAGTGCAGCCACTTCAGCGAGGTCGTGGCGGACCCCGCGCAGCTGCCGAGGCTGCTGCGGATCGCCACCCAGGCCGCCGTCGGCAAGGGCGGCGTCGCGGTGCTGACCATCCCGGGCGACCTCGCCGACCGCAAGGCCACCGGCCCGCTGACCGAACGCCTCCCGCTGGTGACGCCGTCGCCCGCGGTGCCGTCCGCGGAGGTCGTCCAGGAGCTCGCGGACCTGCTGAACTCGGGCGAGAAGGTGATGCTCTTCGCCGGCGCGGGAACGCGCGGCGCGCACGACGAGGTCATGGCGGTGGCGGAGAAGCTCGCCGCGCCGGTCGGGCACTCGCTCGGCGGCAAGGAGTGGATCCAGTACGACAACCCGTTCGATGTCGGCATGAGCGGCCTGCTCGGCTACGGCGCCTGCTACGACGCGATGCACGAAGCCGACCGGATCCTGTTGCTGGGCACGGACTTCCCGTACGACAAGTTCCTCCCGCAGGCCCGCACGATCCAGCTCGACCACGACGCCTCACGTCTCGGCCGGCGGACGCCGCTGGAGCTGGCGGTGCACGGCGACGTGCGCGAGACACTGCGCGCGCTGCTCCCGCTGCTGCGGCCCCGTACCGAGCGCGTGTTCCTCGACCGGATGCTGCGCGAGCACGTGCGGAAGCTGGAGAAGGTCGTCGGCGCGTACACGGGGAAGATCGAGCAGCGCCGGCCGATCCACCCGGAGTACGTCGCCTCGGTGCTCGACGAGGTCGCGGCGGACGACGCCGTGTTCACCGTCGACACCGGCATGGGCAACGTCTGGGCCGCGCGGTACCTGACGCCGAACGGCCGCCGCCGGGTCATCGGCTCGTTCCGGCACGGCAGCATGGCCAACGCGCTGCCGCACGCGATCGGCGCGCAGCTGTCCCAGCCGGGCCGCCAGGTCGTGTCGCTCTCCGGCGACGGCGGCCTCGCGATGCTCATGGGCGACCTGCTGACGCTGCCCGCCTACGACGTCCCGGTCAAGGTCGTGGTGTTCAACAACGCCACGCTCGGCATGGTGAAGCTGGAGATGCTCGTCGACGGCCTCCCGGACTTCGGCACCGACCACGCGCCGGTGAACTTCGCCGCGATCGCCGCCGCGTGCGGGATCTTCGCCGAGCGGGTCGAGGACCCGGCCGACGTCCGCGGCGCGCTGGAGAAGGCGTTCGCCCACCGCGGCCCGGCCGTGGTCGAGGTGGTGACCGACCCGAACGCGCTGTCGATCCCGCCGCGGATCACCGGCGAGATGGTGCGCGGGTTCGCCCTGGGCGCCACGAAGACGGTGCTCAACGGCGGCGTCGGCAAGATGGTCGACCTGGCGCGCACCAACCTGCGCAACGCGCCGCGTCCCTAGGGGTCGGCGACGATGAGGCCCGTGTCGGCCAGGGCTTCCAGGTCGGCGAGGATCCGCGCCCGCCGGGTGCCGCCCAGCTCCGCGGCGTCGAGTGCGTCGCGGAGCGAGGCGTGCATCGCCAGCGCGCGGACGAACCGCACCAGCTCCGGGCACGTCAGGTAGGACAGCTCTCGCTTGCCCGCGTGGTAGGCCTGCGCCCCGAACGGCTCGGGGCGCAGCGCCACCAGCGGGTTCAGCCGGTACGCGATGTCGAGGTCCATTGTGGACTTCGGAGCACCGGCTATGCGGAGTGGACGATGACGCCGCGGATGTTCTTGCCGTCGCGCAGGTCCTGGTAGCCCTCGTTGACCTGCTCGAGGGTGTACTTGCGGGTCACCAGCTCGTCGAGCTTGAGCTTGCCGGCGTCGTAGAGCCGCAGCAGCCGGACGATGTCGTACTGCGGGTTCGCCGACCCGAACAGTGTGCCCTTGATCGTCTTTTCGAACAGCGTCATCACGCCGCCGGAGACGTGCACGGTGAGCTTTTCCGGGTTGGCGAGGCCGGTGATGACGACGGTGCCGCCCTTGCCGACGACGTTGAACGCCTCGCTGACGACGTCCTCTTCGACCGTGCCGACGGTGATCAGCGCCTGGTCGGCCAGCTGGCCCCAGGTCAGCTCGTTGACCTTCTCGGCGGCCTCGGCGGCGGTCGCGAAGGCGTGGGTGGCGCCGAACTTGAGTGCCGCCTCCCGCTTGAACTCCACAGGGTCGACCGCGACGACGTACTTCGCGCCGGCGTGCGCGGCGCCCTGCACGGCGTTGATGCCGATGCCGCCGATGCCGTAGACGACGGTGGTGTCCCCGGCGCGGACGCCGCCGGCGTAGTTGGCGGTGGCCCACCCGGTCGGGACGCCGCAGCCGACCAGCACGGCGGTCTCCAGCGGCAGCCAGTCGTCGACC
This sequence comes from Amycolatopsis sp. NPDC114504, assembly GCF_055633595.1. Taxonomy (NCBI): domain Bacteria; kingdom Bacillati; phylum Actinomycetota; class Actinomycetes; order Pseudonocardiales; family Pseudonocardiaceae; genus Amycolatopsis; species Amycolatopsis sp. NPDC114504. The sequence goes on from NZ_JBVKDU010000005.1 coordinate 340,976, forward strand.
TTGACGACCGAGTGCTGCGAGATGGTGGCCCGCTCGGAGAACGTGCCGAGCATGCACATGGCGCCGAAGTCCTGGCCGCCGCCGTGGAAGCGGAAGGTGCCGTCCGGCAGGTGGCCCTCGAGGATGGTGGCGCCCATGTCGCACAGGTTCTGGCGGCCGGTCGAGCAGTAGCGGCAGGTGCCGCAGTTGGGGATGAAGCTGCAGACGACGTGGTCACCGGGCTGGACCTTGGTGACGCCGGGGCCGACGTCCTCGATGATCCCGGCTCCCTCGTGGCCGCCGATGATCGGGAAGCGTGGCACGAGGTCGTTGTCGATGAGGTGCAGGTCCGAGTGGCACAACCCGGCGGCGGTGTACTTGATGAGCACCTCGCCGGGGCCGGGGCCGTCGAGGTCCAGCTCCATGATCTCGAACGGCTTCCCGGCATCGAACAGTACGGCTGCCTTGGTCTTCACGGCCATCTCCTCCACGTGCGGCGGTGCACCTTCGTGCCCTCGATTGTGTGCAGCCGCCGGTTCCGTGAAGTGTCCGAATCCCGGACACCGGTGCTCAGCGGACCCGCAGCGCCCGCATCCGGTTGTAGAGCGTCGAGCGGCTGATGCCCAGCTGCTTCGCCGCCCGCACCTTGTTGCCGTCGCACGCGCGCAGCGTCCGGACGATCACGTCGTACTCCGCCTGCTCCCAGCCGCTCAGTGCCGCTCCCGGGGCCGTGTCCGCGCAGCCCAGGTCCGCGGCCGCCAGGTCGCCGGCCGAGCGGCGGTCGGCCGCGCTCGCCAGGACTCCCGCCAGCTCGCGCAGGTTGCCCGGCCACTGCTGGGACCCCAGCAGCTCCAGCGCCCCCGGCGTCAGCCGGAGCGAGCCGCGGAAATCGCGGAGCAGCGCACGGGCGATCGCCGGGATCTCGTCGCGGCGCTCGCGCAGCGGGGGCAGCTCGATCCGCCGGTGCACGCGGGCCGCCAGCGTCGCCTGCTCGCCGCGCAGCTCCGAAAACGGGCCGCTGAGCAGCGCGAACCACGCCGTCGACGTGTCCAGGAGCCGCGCCAGGCGGACCGCCGCGAGCGGGGGCAGCAACTGGATGCCGTCGATCACCAGCAAGCCCCGCGACGACGCCGCGGCCTCCACCCGCGCGCACCACTCGGCCGCTCCGGCGACGACGTCGGAGGCGTCGAACTCGTGCACCGGCTCGTCCCCGGCGACGACCCGGGCCGCCGTCGTCCGGCCGGCTCCCGGCTCGCCCGAGATCAGCACGCGCCGCCGCGCGCGTCCGGCGCCGCGCAGGCGTTCGTCGATCTGCGCGGGGAAGAGGCCGTGCGAGCTCGGCGGCGGCGACACGACCGGGCTCGACGTCCGCACCGGCGCCAGCTCGAACAGCAGCCCGGCGCTCGCCGACACCGCTTCGACGCGCACCTCGACCGGCGTGCCCGACGTCAGCCGGAGGCGGCCGAGACCGCGCTGCGTGCGGCCCAGCTCGCGCAGCAGCCGGTGGTCGGCGGTGTCGACCAGCTCGGTCGCCGCGGTGTTCGCCAGCACGACGTCCTGGCCGAGCGCCAGCACCGCGCACGCCCGGTGCTGCACCGACTGGAACGCGGCCAGCAGCTGCTGCTCGGCGAGCTTGGCGCCGTCGAGCAGCCGCCGTTCGATGTCGGCGACCGCGCGCCGCAGGAACGGCCCGAGCAACGGGTTCGCGTCGCCGGCCGGGCCGGTGATGTCGAGGACGCCGGCCAGCCGCCGCGTCGTCGGGTGCACGACGGGGTGGCCGTAGCAGGTGAACTGCTTCATGGCTTCGAGGAAGTGCTCGTCGCCGTCGACGGAGACGCCGCGGCGGGTCTCGAACGGCGTGGCGAGGGAGTTCGTCCCGGTCCGCTCCTCGAGGAACTGGCAGCCGGGCACCGCGCTGATGTTCTCCAGCGCCACCTCGACCGACCGCTCGGAGAACCGCCGGGCCACGATCCGGCACTCGTCGTCGGCGAGCACGACGCAGAACCGCGTACCGGCGAGCTGCCGGGCCAGCTCGTCGAGCACCGGCGAGGCGGCCCGCAGGAGCCGGCTGCGGCTGTCGACGTCGGTGACGTCCAGCCGGTCGACCGACGACGCCGGCGAGAGCCCGGACAGCTCCGCCCGCCGCCACGACTGCGCGATCTCGGTCCGCAGGTCCACTCGCACTCCTCGTCGAGCCGATCGGTGTCCCCGGATTTCCATCATCACACGGCGCGCAAGCGCGGTGGACCTCTCCGATCGGGCAGGTGCCCGCCCGCTCCGTCCGGACGGTTCCCCCGCCCCGCCCGGACGGTTTCCGCCGTGAGCTGTTTCGCCGGTACCGCACCGCAAATAGCGTCGGCCGGGCACCAGCCGCTCGTGAAGGGACGCATCATGCAGGTCGACGAACTGATCAAACCGTTCCCGCTCAAGGAGTTCCACCCGATGCCGCGGGCGCTGCTCGGCCCGGGCGCGCACGAGATGATCGGCCCGGAGGCCCTGAAGATGGGCATGAAGCGGCCGCTGGTGATGACCTCGGGCCTGCGCGGCACCGGCATCGTGCACAAGATCTTCGAGTCGCTGAAGTACCACGGCCTCGACTCGGTGCTCTACGACCAGGTCGAGTCCAACCCGAAGGACTACAACGTGATGGACTCCGTCGCGCTGTACCAGGAGAACGGCTGCGACGGCTTCGTCTCCATCGGCGGCGGGTCCTCGCACGACGCCTGCAAGGGCGCGCGGATCTCGGTCGCGCACGACGGGCGCAACATCAACGAGTTCGAGGGCTTCAACAAGAGCGAGAACCCCAAGAACCCGCCGCACATCGCCGTGTCCACGACGGCGGGCACCGGGTCCGAGACGTCGTGGGCCTACGTCATCACCGACACCACGACCGACCCGGACAACCCGCACAAGTACGTCGCCTTCGACGACGCGTCCGTCGTCACCCTCGCGGTCGACGACCCGGTGCTGTACTACGACTGCCCGTCGCACTTCACCGCCCAGTGCGGGTTCGACGTCCTCGCCCACGCGTCCGAACCGTACGTCTCCCGGCTGAACTTCATCCCGTCGCTGGGCAACGCGCTGTACTCGGCGGAGCTCGTCGGGCAGCACCTGCGGGCCGCGACCTGGCACGGCGACAACCTCGAAGCCCGCGAAGGCATGATGTACGCCCAGTACACCGCCGGGCAGGCGTTCAACTCCGGCGGCCTCGGCGTCATCCACTCGGTTTCGCACGCGGTGAGCGCGTTCTACGACACCCACCACGGCCTGAACAACGCCATCGCGCTGCCGCGGGTGTGGGCGTGGAACCTCCCCGTCGCCTACCAGCGCTACGCGAAGCTGGCCGGCGCGCTCGGCGTCGACACGACCGGCATGACGGAGGTGAAGGCCGCCGACGCGGCGGTCGCGGCCGCCATCCGGCTGCTGCGCGACGTCGGCATCCCGGAGAAGTTCACCGACGTCACGCCGGACACGCACCCGAAGAACCGGCTCGGCACCGGCCCGACGAAGTACTACGAGCAGGCGGCCGTGATCAAGGGCGACGACCACGACGTCGACCGCGTGTCCCACCACATCCTCGGTGACTCCTGCACGCCGGGGAACCCGAAGGAGACGACCTTCGAAACCGTCCGCCCGGTGGTCGACCACTGCTTCAACGGCGACCTGGACGACTTCCTCTCCTGAATCTCCGGAAAACCCGGCCCGCGGGTGCTCCGAGCACCCGCGGGTCCCGGCTTCGAAAGGGACACCCGTGACGAGTTTCGCTTCGGTCGACGACGTCGCCGCGCGGCTGGCCGAGGTCGGCTACCTCGCCGACCGGCGGCTGGCCACCACCGTGTTCCTGCAGGCCGAGCTGGGCAAGCCGGTGCTGCTGGAAGGCCCCGCCGGCGTCGGCAAGACCGAGCTGGCCAAGGCGCTGGCCGCCGCGACCGGGCGGCGGCTGCTGCGCCTGCAGTGCTACGAGGGCCAGGACGAGACCAAGGCCCTCTACGACTGGGACTACGGCAAGCAGATGCTCTACACGCAGCTGCTGCGGGAGAAGATCGGCCAGATCGTCGACGACGCGGCCGACCTGCGCGAGGCCGTGGACCGGATCGCGGCCCAGGACAGCGTCTTCTTCTCCGAGCGTTTTCTCGCCGCCCGGCCGCTGCTGGAAGCCGTGCGGTCGCCGGAGCCGGTCGTGCTGCTGGTCGACGAGGTCGACCGGGCCGACGAAGCCCTGGAGGCCGTGCTGCTGGAGATGCTCGCCGAGCAGCAGGTGTCGGTCCCCGAGCTGGGGACGTTCGTCGCCGGGCACCCGCCGTACGTCGTGCTGACGTCCAACAACACGCGCGACCTCTCCGCCGCGCTGAAACGCCGCTGCCTGCACCTGTTCCTCGACTACCCGTCGGCGGCGCGGGAGCTGGAGATCATCCGGAGCAAGAAGACCGGGCTGGCCGACGCGCTCGCCGAGCACCTCGTCGACGTCGTCCACGGGCTGCGGACGCTCGGCCTGCGCAAGCCGCCGAGCATCTCCGAGACCATCGACTGGGCCCGCACCCTGGCCGTCCTGGGTGCGACCGAACTGGAACCCGGCCTGCTGGAAGACACGATCTCGGTGGTCGCGAAGTACGACAAGGACGTCGAACGCGCGGCGGGTGCCCTGCCTCGGCTGGTCGCGGGGGAGCGGGTCGAGGCGGAGAACGAAGGGGCGGCGCTGCGCGGGGAACGTGACCGCCCCGGGCGTCACGGACCTGGCTACTACGGCGAGAAGCAGGCGCCCGCCGACGAGCACGCCCGCGTGCGGCAGGTCAGCACCAGCCAGGGCTCGCGGTCGTTCACGGCGAACCTCGGCCGGCACCGGCGGGCGTGATGGAGGCGACCGTCCACCGCTTCGCGCGGCTGCTGCGCGCGGACGGCGTCCGGGTCTCGGTGTCCGAGACGCTGGACGCGCTCGCCGGGTCCGCCGCGCCCGGGATCCTCGCCGACCGCGGCCTCTTTCGCGAGGTGTTGCGGACGTCGCTGGTCAAGGACCACCGCGACGACGACCGGTTCGACGAGCTCTTCGACGCCTTCTTCGCGCTCGTCCGGTTCTCCGATGAGCCGGCGCGGCGCCGGGCGCGCGACCTCGGCGGGTTCACCCTCGCCGACGAGCTGGGCCAGCGGCCGCCGCGCGCGGACATGGAGAGCCCGGACGCCGAGGTCGGCGACCTGTTCGACCGCGCGAAGCTCGTCGAGCGCTACAGCCCGCACCCCGAGCTGAACCCGATCGTCCTCGACGGCGACACCACCGACGAAGTCGTGTTCTCCCGGCAGGAAGTCGGCTCGCTGCCGGACTCGAACTCCGTCCGGCTCGACGTCGACCGGACGCACGGCGCCGACCCGGGCGCGGTGAGCGCCGCGCCTGGGACCCGGCTGGACACCGAGCTGAGCCTCACCGAGCAGGACGCGCTGCTCGGCTGGCTCGACGACGCCGCCGACCCGGGTGGCGACGAGGACGACGCCGCGGCCGTCCGGGCCCGCCTCGCCGGGGTGCTGGTCGGCCTGCCGAAAGCGCTGAAGCGCCACCTCGAGTACCTGATGACGCTGCAGCACACGGTGGAAGGCCGCCGCGTCGCACCGGTCGGCGAGCTCGGCGGCCGCGAGCAGGACCAGCTCGAAGCCGCGGTGCGGCGCCTCGTGCGGAGCCTGCGCGGCGCCCCGACGCACCGGAAGCGCGAAGCGGCGCGCGGGCGCGTCGACTCGGCCCGGACGATGCGCCGGAACCTGCGCTACGACGGCGTCCCGTTCCGGCCGGTGACGGTCGCGAAGGCCGAGGACAAGCCGCGGCTGGTCGTGCTCGCCGACGTCAGCCTCTCGGTGCGCGCGACCGCCCGGTTCACGCTGCACCTGGTGCACCGGCTGCAGGGGATGTTCGGGCCGGTGCGGACTTTCGCGTTCGTCGCGGACCTGGCCGAGATCACCGGGCTGTTCGGGCAGTACCACGTCGAGGAGGCGCTGGGGCTGGTGTTCGGCGGTGACGTCCTGGACATCGACGCGAACTCCGACTACGGGCGCGTCTTCGGCGCGTTCCTCGACGAGTACGGCTCATCGGTCACCCGCCGCACGACGGTGCTGGTGCTCGGCGACGGCCGCGGCAACGGCAACGACCCGAACCTGCCGGCGTTCGAGGAGCTGACCCGCCGGGCCCGCGAGACGATCTGGCTGACGCAGGAGCCGCGCTACTCGTGGGGGCTCGGCCCGTGCGACCTGCCGGCGTACGCGGAGTTCTGCGACCGCGTCCGCGTGGTGCGCGACCTGTCCGGTTTGGACAGTGCGGCCACCGACTTCGCCAGGACCGGCCGATGACCGCGATCCTGGACCCGCTGGCCCCGGGTCACCGCGGCTGGTGGGAGAGCGGCGAGCTGCTGGTCTGCCACGAGGACGGCGTGGCGGTGCCGAACGCGCTGACCGCCCGCCTGGCGCCTTCGCACGTGACGTCGCATTTCCGGGTGTACTCGCTGGGGCGGCGGACGGTGGTGTCGCACCGCTACCGCGGTGACGAACTGGACGACGACCTGGCCGGCCACCTGGCGGCCGAGCTGGGGTTCCTCGCGGCGCACTTCGAGGAGCTCTTCACGGGGGTGGTGCGCACGACGGTCCACGACCCGCTGCTGGCGTGGACGGTGTTCTACGCGAACACGTTGGCGGCCTTGCGGCGCCCGGGTCCCGTGGGCGCGATCGCATCGTTCGCCCCGGTGCACTCGCGGGCATTGGAGCTGGTGCGCGGGCGTTTGGTGCTGGATCTGGGGTCCTGCTTCGGGTTTTTGCCGCTGCAGATGGCTTCCCGCGGGTTGCGGCCGATCGCGTCGGACATTTCACCTGGCTCGATGGGGCTGCTGTCCCGGGTGTCGTCGTGGTTCGGGACTCCGCTGCCGGTCCTGGCCTGCGACGCGGCCGCGGTCCCGCTGGCTTCGCACAGCGTCGACACGGTGACGGCGATCCACCTCCTGGAGCACGTGCCGCCGGAGCACGGAAGGGCGGTGCTGCGGGAGATGCTCAGGGTGGCGCGGCGCCGGGTGGTGGTGGCGGTCCCGTTCGAGCGCGAGCCGAACCCGGCGTTCGGCCACGTGCGGTGCTTCGACGCCGCGGCACTGCGCGAGTGGGGCCGGGCATCGGGGGTGCCGTTCACGGTCTTCGAGCACCACGGCGGCTGGCTGGTCCTCGACGTCGGTCGTGAGTGAGAAACAGTGTTCTAACCCTGTTTCTCACTCACGACCCCGGGCACGCTCAGATCAACGCCCGCTTCGAGGCCGCGTACACCGCTTCCGCCCGGCTGCCCACCTCGAGCTTCCGCATGATGTTCCCGACGTGGAACTTCGCCGTCGTGGGCGAGATGAACAGCTCGGCGCCGATCGCCTGGTTCGACAACCCCTGGGCCAGCAGCTTGAGCACCGTCAGCTCCCGGTCGGTCAGCCGCTGCACGTCCGGCTGGGGCCGCCCCGAGAGCGTCCGGACCACCGACGTCACGCTCCGCGAGTCGAACGCGCTCTCGCCGCGGGACACCGCCTTGATCGCGTTCGCCAGCGCCGTCGTGTCGACGTCCTTGACGACGTACCCGCGGGCGCCAGCCTGGACCGCCTCCATCACCAGGTGGTCTTCGAGGAACGTCGTCAGCACCAGCACCGCCAGCGCCGGGTACGCCGCCGTCAACGACCGGCACAGCACCAGACCCTCGGAGTCGGACGACATCGACAGCTTCAGGTCCAGCAGCACCACCGCCGGCCGGTGGGCGGCGATCACCGCCTGGGCTTCCGACGCCGTCGACGCTTCGCCCACGATGCGGAACAGCGGGTCGCGCTCCAGGACCGACCGCAGGCCCTGGCGCAGGATCGCGTGGTCGTCGACCAGCACGATCGTGATCGGCTCAGCCAAGGGGCACCCCCACCACGATCTTGACGCCGCCGATCCGCGACCGCCGCACCGAGAACGTGCCGCCCAGCTCGCGGGCGCGGGCGTCCATGTTGGCCAGGCCGCGGTGGGCGCCGTCGAGGTCGTGCCCGCCGGCCACCTGCAGCACCCGGCGCAGCACCTCGGGCTCGCCGCAGCCGTCGTCGGACACCGCCAGCACCACCTCGTCGGTGCGGTAGTTCAGCCGGATCAGCGCGCGACGCGCGTGGCCGTGCACCGCGCTGTTGAACAACGCCTCCCCGCAGATCCGGAACAGCGAGTGCTCGGCCGCGGCGGGCAGGTCGACCGGCTTGCCGCCGATCCGCAGCTCCACCACCAGCTCCGTCGGCAGGTGCACGCTGGTCAGCTGTTCCAGCAGCTCGGGCAGGCTGGTGTGCGGGCCGTCCCGGTCGTGGCTGAGCGCGTGGATGACCGACCGCAGCTGGTCGACCGCGCCGCGCGTGAGGTCCTTGGCGACGGTCAGCCGTTCCGCCGCCTCGCCGGTGGCCTCGGTCCGGCACAGCTCGACCTGCATGCCCGCCGACAGCACGGACTGGGTGACGCTGTCGTGCAGCTCGCGCGCGATCCGGTGCCGCTCCGAGTCGATCACCTCGCGCTGGCGGGCGGCCAGCAGCTCCTGCTGGGCGCGTTCGCTGCGCCGGTGCAGCGACGAGTTGTGCAGCGCCACCACGCTCTGGCTCGCCAGGATCCGCAGCACGGCCTCGTCGGTCGTGTCGATCTCGCGCCCGTGCGGCGCCCACAGCAGCAGCCCGCCGACGACCTCGCGGTCGAGCGTCACCGGCACGCGCAGGTGCCGGCCGGGCTGGCTGTCGGGCGCCTCGAAGTCGAGCCGGCCGGCGAGCATCCGCGTCAGGCAGCTGCGCACGTAGCCGGGCATCGGGTCCACAGTGGACAGCTGACGGCCGCCGGGCCCGATGATCGTGCACCGCGGCTCGGCCTCCGGCAGGACCGAGTCGGCGACGGCGAACAGCGCGTACTCCGCGTCGACGTGCTCGGCCGCCGTCCGGACGGTCGCGCGCAGCAGGTTGTCCTGCTGCTCCACGGACCGCACGAGCGTCCGCGAAATCCGGTCCAGCGCGTGGATCACGCCCTCGAGGCGCTCGATGGACGTCACGTACGCCGGGTAGAACGACCGCTTGCCCGAGCGGACGCCGGTCAGCTCGGCCAGGTACCCGGGCCGGTCGTGGTCGCCGAGCGGCGCGCGGGTCACAGGGCCGCCCGGAACAGGGCTTCGATCTCGGCCACGTCGGCCGTCCGCGGGTTGGTCGCCAGGCACGCGTCGTGCAGGGTGTTGCGCGCCAGCACGGGCACGTGGGCCGCGGTCACGCCGAGCTCGCCCAGCCCCTTCGGCACGCCGACGTCGTCGGCCAGTGCCCGTACCTGGTCGGCGACGGCGAGACCGGCCTCTTCCGGCGGCGTCCCGTCCGGCGCGAGCCCGAGGGCGCGGGCGATCGGCACGTACCGCTCGGGGTGCGCGCGGGCGTTGAACCGGACGACGTGGGGGAGCAGCACCCCGTTGATCACGCCGTGCGGCAGGTCGAGCAGCCCGCCGACCTGGTGGCTCATCGCGTGCGCGGCGCCGAGGATCGCGTTGGTGAACGCCAGTCCGGCCTCCAGGCTGGCCTGGGCCATCAGCATCCGGGGCGAGCGCTCGCCCCGCCGGTCGATGCTGCGCACGAGATTGCCGTGCACCAGGGCGATCGAGTTGAGCGCGTGATGGTCGGTGAGCGGGTTGTGCGCCTTCGACACGAACGCCTCGATGCCGTGCGTCAGCGCGTCGAGCCCGGTCGCCGCGGCCAGCCAGTCCGGCATCGTGGTGAGCAGCCGCGGGTCGGTCACCGAGACGTCGGGCACCAGGGTGCGGCCGATGATGGTGATCTTGGTGTTGTGCGTGGTGTCGGTGACGATGCAGAACTGCGAGACGTCGGCGCCGGTGCCCGCCGTCGACGGGATCATCACCATCGGCGGGATCGGCTGGCGGCTGCGGTCGACCCCTTCGAAGTCCAGGATGTCGCCGCCGTTGGCGGCCAGCAGCGCGACGCCCTTGGCCGCGTCGATCACCGAGCCGCCGCCGAGGCCCATGATGACGTCGCAGCCCGCCTCGGCGTAGCGCGCGTGCCCGGCCGCGATCTCGTGGTCCTTCGGGTTCGGCGTCGGGTCCGCCCAGACCGTCGGCGTCAGCCCGGCGGCACGCAGGTGCCCGATCAGCTCGTCGACCCACGGCGTCGTGAGCAGCCCGGCGTCGGTGACGAGCATCGGGCGTCGCGCGCCCAGCCGCGCGGCGACGTGGCCGGCTTCGGTGAGGGCACCGTCGCCGAACATGATCTCGGGGGCGTGGAACTTGGCGATGGCGAGCCCCTCGGGCTCGGCCGCCGGTGCCGCGGCGCTGTACAGGCCGGCGGGCTGGGTGAGGCCGGTGTCCGGCCAGGCGCCGCCGTCGTCGGCCACCCGGGAGGGCGAGGGCCGGCGAGTGAGGACCACGGGCACTCCCGATGACGCGTCGGCGATGACTTCCGGCCAGGCTACCTCGCCGTCCCGGCCCGCCGACCCGTCCGATCGGGTAGGTCGGCCCACTCCGGCAGCCGGACGCCGTGCAGGCCGCGGTAGGCCGCGCGCTCCGGTTCTCGCCAGCCTTCCAGCAGGTCGGGGCGGGGTTCGAAGACCTCGACGCCGATCGGGTGGCAGACGTCGATCGGGTCGCGGGCGCCCGGTCCCCAGAGCGGGACGGAGAGGTCGCCGCCCGGGCAGGTGGACAGCGCGCACAGCAGGTCGACCTCGGCGAAGAACTCGAAGTGGTCGCCCGGGCGCGCCGGGCAGGCCTTCATGAAGTACCGGTCTTCGTCGTTGAGACCGGTGCACTGGAAGACGTTCAGGACGTCGTGCACGTCGAACTCGGTCAGCCCGAACGGCGCGACCGCGCGCACGAGGTTCGAGTGGCAGTGGAAGTCGAAGTCCTCGCCGGTGAGCAGCCGGTTGACGTAGGGGTCGCAGCGGGTGCCGAGCAGGTCGTGCACGCGGCCGCCGTCGGAGTCCTCGCCGTGGTCCTCGAGGGTGTCGGCGGTGATGGTCGCGAGCGGGCGGAGGAAGGGGAGTGTCGACCAGAGCCGGTCGAAGGTGCTGACGTGGGCGCGCTGGAGCTGCCGGGTGCGCGCGGCCCAGAAGCGCTCGCGGGGGTCGTCGGCGTGCCACAGGTTGAGGTCGCCGACCTGCGGGCCTTCGACGGTGCTGAGCCGGCAGAGGTGCCCTCGGGGGACCCGCCAGGCGCGGCCGGAGCGGACGGGGATTTCGAAGGACTCGGTGAGCCGCCGGCCTTCGTCCTGGGCGAGCCGCCGGTAGAACGGCCGGTCGACGTCGAGCGCGCGGCCTTGGTAGGCGGCTGGGGGCATCGGGGTCTCCCTCGTGCGGGTGCGGGTGCGGGTGCCGGCTCCAGCATGCCCCCGGTCACGCACGGTGGCGTTCGACCACTCGTTCGGCTGCTGGGGCGGCGACGGGTCGGGCTCTTACCGTCGAGGGAGTTGTTTTCCCGGGAGGGAGTGACCGGCGGTGCTCGTGAGCTTCCAGCGCACTGGCGACGAGCGGCGCCTACCCGCCGCGGCGGCGCACCTGGTGGGATTGCTGCGTTCCTGGGGGCCGGGACCAGCACATTTGACGGGGTTGGCACTGGCTGGGATCACGCTGCCGAGCCGTCTCGGGCCTCGCTTCGTGGACGCGCTGGTGTTCACCCGGTCGGGGGTGGTGGTGATCGCGGCGCACTCACCGGGCCTGTCGCCGGGACCGGCGGAGCGAGCCGAGGCCGGAGTGGCGGCGGCAAAAGGGGCATTGGCGGCGCATGACGGTGGGAGGTATGTGACGGGGCTGGTGGCGGTGGTTCCGGAGTCGGGGTCGCCGGCGGTGGTGGCGGTGGCGGAGCGGCAGGACCGGGTGGCGGAGCCGGGCGAGGGCGGTTCGGTGGCGGGACAGCCGGCGGCTGCAGTGCCGGAGCATGACTCGGCGGCGGGCTTGCCTGTGGCTGGGGCGGCTGCGGTGCCGGAGCAACGAGATCGGGTGGCGGAGCCAGGCGAGAACGGTTCGGCGGCCGGTCAGGCGGCGGCTGGGGCTGCGGATCGGGTGGAGGAGCCGGCCGAGCGCGACTTTGCGGCGGGTCCGCCTGCGGCTAGGGCGGCCGTGGTGCCGGAACAGCAAGATCGGGTGGCGGAGCCAGGCGAGAACGGTTCGGCGGCCGGTCAGGCGGCGGCTGGGGCTGCGGATCGGGTGGAGGAGCCGGCCGAGCGCGACTTTGCGGCGGGTCCGCCTGCGGCTGGGGCGGCCGTGGTGCCGGAGCAGCAAGATCGGGTGGCCGAGTCGGGTGAGCGCGACTTCGCGGCGGGTCCGCCTGCGGCTGAGGTGGCTGCGGCCGAGGCGGCCGCGGTGCCGGAGCAACGAGACCGGGCAGCGGAGCCGGGCGAGAGTGGCGCGGTACCGGAGCAGCAAGACCGAGTGGCCGAGCCAGCCGAGCACAACTCGGCGCAGGGTCTGCCCGCCGCAGTCCCCGAGCCCCGAGAACCCCCGGCGGAGTCGCTTCTCCCGGGACCAGGTGAGCGAGACCCGGATTCGGTCTGGCGCGAGCCGGACCCGGACCACCACGCCCCCGACCCATTCTGGCCGGAAGCCTCCATCCCCGGCGTCGCCGTTGTGCTCGCCGATCCCCGGGGACTTCGGCGGATCATCGGGCAGCACAACCGGTGGCGGACCGTCTGGTCGGCCGACGACGTCCTCGACGCCTGCTACGCCCTCTCCCTCGCCCACCTCGCCCCGCCGCGGGCCGCGCTGCTCGCCGATGGCTTTCCCGCCCGGCTGCCCATCCGGTCCGCGCTCCCCGTACTGCCCGCCGTCGTGCCGCTGCCGCCCGATCCGCCCGCACCCGCTGTCGAGGAGGTGCCCGGGCCGCGGGTGCTGCCGAAGCGGGGGACGGCCGTCTTCCCCCGGCAACGGCCGATCCGGGAGGTGCCGTGGGGCCTGCTCTTCGTGCTGGGCCTGCTCGTCACCGTGGGCGTGATCGCCGCCGTTTTCGTCGCACAGGTCTTCCACGGCTCGTGAGTTTCGCGCCAACTAGGCCATCTGCACCGTTTCCCCGCCGCGTCGCCTGGGCACCTCCCGGTAGACGTGAAAGGGGTTCACGATGCCGCGCACCCGAGCGCTCGTCCTGCTGGCCGTCCTCACGGGCGCGTCCCTCACCGGCTGCAAGGTGCCCGACGGACTCGCGTCCGGGTCCACCGGGGCCCAGCCCACCGGCACCGGCACCGCCGCCGCGGCGCCGGTCGCGCCCGCCGAGGCGCGGGCCGAGCTGGCGAAGCTGAAGGTCGCCGTGCGCGGCACCATGGACGGCTACAGCCGCGACAAGTTCCCGCACTGGGACAAGGTCGAGGGCGCCTGCGACACCCGCGAACAGGTCCTCAAGCGCGACGGCAAGGACGTCACCACCGACGCGCAGTGCGCCGCGAAGTCCGGCACCTGGGTCAGCGCCTACGACGGCGAGACCTGGAAGAAGGCGTCCGATGTGGACATCGACCACATGGTGCCCCTCGGCCAGGCCTGGGTCAGCGGCGCGAAGTCGTGGACGCAGGAGCGCCGCGAGCAGTTCGCGAACGACCTGACCCGCCCGCAGCTGCACGCCGTCACCGACAACCTCAACGAGCAGAAGAGCGACAAGGCGCCGGACCAGTGGAAACCGCCGCTGGTCTCCTACTGGTGCACCTACGCCACCGACTGGATCGTGGTCAAGAACGCCTACGCCCTCACGATCACCGTCCCGGAGAAGACGGCCCTCGAAAGCATGCTCGGGCACTGCTAGAACGAGCGCGCCGCGGCCACCGCCTGCCCGGCGTACGACCGTCCGAACAGGACGGTGTGCACGAGCAGCGGGAACAGCTGGTGCAGCCCGATCCGCCCGGCCCAGCCCTCGGCCAGGGGCGCGACCTCCTCGTACGCGCCCAGCACGCTGCCGAGGTGCGGGCAGCCGAACAGGTGCAGCATCGCCAGGTCCGTCTCGCGGTGCCCACCGTGGGCGGCCGGGTCGATCAGCCACGCCTCGCGCCCGTCCCACAGGACGTTGCCGGTCCACAGGTCGCCGTGCAGCCGCGCCGGGGGTTCGGCCGACGCCGGGATGCGCTCGCACGCGCGCTCGAACAGCGTCACGTCGTCCGCGTCGAAGGTCCCCGCGTCGAACGCCCGCCGGACGTAGGGCAGCACGCGGTGCGACGCGTACCAGGAGGCCCAGTCCTCCCCGGGCACGTTCGCCATCGGCGCCCGGCCGATCCACGCGTCGGCGGGCCCGCCCGGGGGAGCCGCGCCGAACGCCGGCGCCCCGGCCGCGTGCAGCCGGGCCAGACCCCGCCCGAGCCGTTCGGCCGCCGGCGCCGACGACCGGCCCGTGGTGACCCGGTCGACGACCAGCAGGTTCTCGTCGTGGCCGGCCACCGACGGCACCGGGACCGCCTCCGCCGAAGCCAGCCAGCGCAGGCCCGCCGCCTCGGCCGCGATCGCGCCCGGGCCGTGCCCGCGCTTGACCACCACGACGCGGCCGTCGTCGAGGACGGCTTCGCGGAGATCGCCCGCCATCGGACGCCACTCGGTGACGGAGTGCCCGGTGAGGCGGGCCATGGGCACGGTCATGTCCCGCACGCTACCGGCGCGCTACGGTGGGCCGGTGCAGGACTTCGAACGGGTGCTCGGCGAGCTGGCGGACGTCGAACGGTCCGAAGCGCGCGACTACTCGTCGTTCAGCGTGCGTGGCAAGCGCTTCGGGTACTACTGGCCGCGGACGCGGACCCTCGGCCTGAAGCAGACGATCTCCGAGCAGCTGGCCCTGGTCTCCGAACGCCCGGACGTCTTCGAGGTGCAGTTCACCGCGGGCGGCTTCGGCTGGGTCGTGGTGTACCTCGACGGCGTCGAGCCCGACGAGGTCGCCGAGCTGATCTACGAGGCCTGGCGGCTCTCCGCCCCGGACGACCTCGTCGCCGAGGTGCCCTTCACCAGGATCGCCCGGGCGTAGAGCAGGTCGAACCCCTGCCGCTGCACGTTCTGGTGCGACTTCGACCCCGGCTGCGTGGTGACGACGGCGACGTCGCACCCGGCCGCGGTGGCCGCCGCGAGCCGGGCCCGCAGCAGCGCCGTCTGCACGCCGCGGCGGCGGTGGGCCGGCACGGTCGCCGCGCCGGTGAACTGCGCGATCCCGTCGGTGACGCGGAAACTCGCGCCGCCGGCGAACTCGCCGTCGCGCCACGCGGCGTACCGCGTCACCCCGGCCATGTCCCGCATCGCGTTGACGACGGTCTCGCGCGGGAAGTCCTCGTGCGAAGGCAGGCCTTCGGTGTCGGCCACCGCGACGGCGTCGGCGACCTCGGACAGCCACAGCTCCAGCTCGTCGTCGCGGCTGAGCCGGACGTCGCCGGGGAAATCGGCGTCGTCGAGCCGCCGGCCCAGCACGTTCTCGAACGACTCGAGGCGGTAGCCGCGCCCGGTCAGGAACGCGCCGACCGAGGAGTCGGCGAGCTGGCACAGCTCGACCTGCACCGGCGCGCCCAGCTCGGCGAAAGCGGCTTCGACCTCGTCGAGTGCGTCCGGCAGGCCGTCGAAGCCGAGCCCGATGATCTTGTTGAACGGCGAGTCCGCTTCGGCGAAGCTGGCGACGCCACCGGCGAGCGGCCGCGCGAACCCGACCGCGTCACCCCGGCGTGCCCGCGCGGCGTCGCTGCTTTCCGCCGTCAGCCGCGCTTCGGCGCGTTCGATCCGCGCCGCCAGCGCGATGTCGCAGAAAAGTCGTTCCCCGCCCATGCGCCCAGCGTGCCGGACGCAGGGGCGGGGATCCAACCGGTTTAGCCCTCGACGCGGTGCGTGGCCCAGAACGACGTCAGGTCGGTCGACCCGGCCGCCGCCTGCGCCGCGGCCTTGAACTCGGCCGTCGTGGACACGCCGTACCAGTGCGACTGGGCGTACGACTTCAGCAGGTTCGCCATCGCCGTGTCGCCGATCAGCCGCCGCAGGTCGTGCAGCGTGCACTTGCCGTAGTTGTAGACCACGGTCGAGTACCGGGACGAATGCGCGTCCCAGTAGGCCATCGAGTTCGTCAGCTTCTCCGCGCTCGACTGCCACGTGATGCCGCAGCCGCTGCCGGTGACCCCGCGGTAGAGGTCGGTGGCGTAGTCGGTGAAGCTCTCGTCCAGCCAGGGTGAGTTGTACTCGTCGTCGCCGACG
The DNA here is from genome assembly GCF_055633595.1 of Amycolatopsis sp. NPDC114504. Lineage (NCBI taxonomy): Bacteria > Bacillati > Actinomycetota > Actinomycetes > Pseudonocardiales > Pseudonocardiaceae > Amycolatopsis > Amycolatopsis sp. NPDC114504. The sequence goes on from NZ_JBVKDU010000005.1 coordinate 357,116, forward strand.
ATCCCGTAGAACCACTGGTGCGCCAGCTCGTGCGGGAGCGCCGTCGTGGACACGAGGTCGAGCACGAAGCCCGGGTACTCCATGCCGCCGAACCAGAAGTTGTTGTCCAGCACCACGTCCACCTCGCCGTACGGGTAGTCGCCGAAGCGCCCCGAGTGGACGTCGATGGAGTCGGCGGCCAGCGTCAGCATCTGGTTGGCGCTGCTCGTGGAGATCCCGCTGACCGAGTAGACGTTCACCCGCACGCCCTTGCCGGACGTCGTGGTGATCTTGGCGAACGGCCCGGCGGCCCACGCGAAGTCACGGACCTTCGACGCGGTCGCGTGCGTGGTGGTCGTGGTGCCGCTGGTCGTCTCGGTCGACGAGCCGGTGGCCGGGGTCAGCAGCGACGTCGGGTGCACCAGCGTGACGTCGAAGTCGCTGATCACGGTGTAGAAGGACTCGCCGTTGTTGGTGTAGGGGTCGAGGTGCCAGCCCGCGCCGTCGCGGACCGCCAGCACCGGCAGCGCGTTGCCGATCATGTTGTACGCGCCGTCGTGGCCGAACCGGTCGGCGCCGCTGGGCACGACGATGCTCAGGTCGAACCCGATCGTCGCCGACTGCCCTTGCGCCAGCGGGCTGGGCAGCGTGATCTTCATGGCGGTGCAGTCGACGCTCAGCGCGGACGCCGTGCCGCCGGTGACGTTCGTGACCGTGATCGGCGTCGTCGGGCAGCTGCCGTGGTAGTTGTCCCAGAGCCGCAGGTAGACCTCGGGCAGCGTGGACGCCGAGCCGTTGGTGAAGCTCACGCTCTGGTGGCCGGTCCACGTCGTGCCGGCGGTGTTCGAGGTGAGGTTCACCGTGTAGGCGGGGTTGATCGGTGTCCGCGTGGAGTCCGCGGGCGCCGTCGTGATCGTCCAGGCGAACGTGGCGCTGCCGCTGTTGCCGGCCGGGTCCTTGGCCGTGACGGTCACCGACGACGTCCCGGCGGTGGTCGGCGTGCCGGTGATCTTGCCGGTGCTCGCGCCGATCGCCAGCCCGGCGGGCAGCCCGGTCGCGGTGTAGGTCAGCGCGTCGTTCTGCGGGTCGCTGGCCTGGACCTGCAGCGACACGGCCTGGCCGACGGCGCTCGACTGCGCGCCCGGCGACGTCACGACCGGCGACTGCGGGTTGCTCGTGCCGGTCGTGGTCAGCGAGAAGTCGTCGAGGAGGAAGTTGGTCGCGAGGCTCGAGTCCTCGGTGCCGGTGATCTTGAGGGTCACGGTCTGGCCGAGGTAGCGCGACACGTCCACGGTGCGCTGGACGTAGCCGGTGTTCTTGTCGAGGTTCGAATAGCTCGCGAGGGTGTCGGTCCCGGCCTGCACGACGAGCTTGTCGTAGGCCGTGGTCGTCGACGTCTCCTTGGTGTCGATGTGCGACCACCAGGTCAGCGACGCCGAAGCGCAGCCGGCCGGGAGCGTCAGCGCCTGGGACAGCGTGTCGGTGTGCGTGCTGCCGTAGCCGTCCAGCCAGGCGTCCATCGTCCCGCCGTGCGCGGGCTCCGCCGAGGTGGCGGCGGAGATCACGCCACTGGTCTGGGTCCACGGGGTGGTACCGCTCTCGAACCCGCCGTTGCCGACGACCTGGTCACCGCAGACCGCGGCGGCCTCGGCCGGCGCGGCGACGACGACTGCGCCCAGCAGGCCGACAGCGGCACTGAGCGCAGCAGAAAGCACCCTCGATCTCATGGGGGAGTCCTTTCCCGGCCCCGCCGGTCGGGGCCAGGAGAAGCGTGCGCTGCCGCCGGGGCGGCAACAACCCGCCATGAGTCGGGTTCGGTGAATTAGGCCTGCTGGAGCACGTTGAGCAGGATGAAGAGCAGGACGAGGGCGCCGGCCACCGCGAGCAGGGCCGAAACCCCGGACCGGATCATCTCCCCGAACCCCTTGGCCGTGCGGGCCCGGTAGGCGGAGTAGTTGGCGCGGGCCTCGCGGGCGCTGTGGACGCGGCTGCCGACGAACAGCCCGGCGCCCAGGGCGAGCAGAACGGCGAGGAAAACGGACACGGGAGGATCCTTTCGGGGTTCGGGAACGAGGAACGGCCTCATTACTAGACCCGACGGACGTCGCGCGCCATGGCTTTTGGCTATCTCGTTTCCGGGCCGGTCGGCCCTGGTGGGACAGTCGTCCCGCGTTCCTCGGAAAGCGGCGCCGGTGACCCGACGGTATCCGTGGTCTTCCCTGGCACGCAAGGAGTTTTCGGTGGCTCAGCCCTCGGTCGCGAGTCCTTTGTGCCGCTCCCGCAGTTCCCGTTTGACGATCTTCCCACTGGGATTCTTGGGAAGCCGGTCCGCGAACACGACGTACTTGGGACATTTGTAACCGGCGAGGTGTGCCTTTGCGTGGTCGACCACTCGCGCAGCGTCGAGAACGACGCCTTCGCGCGGCACGACGACGGCCGTCACCGCTTCGATCCAGTGTGGATGGCCGATCCCGAACACGGCGACTTCGGCGACGCCGTCGAGCAGGTACAGCGCTTCTTCGACTTCGCGGCTCGCGACGTTCTCGCCGCCGGTCTTGATCATGTCCTTCTTGCGGTCCACGACGGACAGGTAGCCGTCTTCGTCGACGACGCCGAGGTCGCCGGAGTGGAACCAGCCGGCGCGGAACGCTTCGGCGGTCTTGGCCTCGTCGCGGTAGTAGCCGAGCGTGGCGTGCGGGCTCCGGTGCACGATCTCGCCGACCTCGCCCGGCGCCACGGGGTTGTCCTCGTCGTCGACGATCCGGGTCTCGACGTTGAGCGACGGCCGCCCGGCCGAGCCGGCGCGGTCGAGCTGTTCGTGCGGGCGCAGGATCGTGGCCAGCGGCGCCATCTCCGTCTGGCCGTAGAAGTTCCACAGCGCGACGTCGGGCAGGCGCCGGCGCAGCTCGCGCAGCACCTCGACGGGCATCGCGGACGCGCCGTAGTACCCCTTCCGCAGACTGGAGAGGTCGGTCCGGTCGAAGTTTTCGTGGCGCAGCAAGGAGATCCACACCGTCGGCGGCGCGAACAGCTTCGTCGCGCGCTCCCGCTCGACGGCGGCGAGCAGCGCGGCGGGGTCCGGGCCGGGCAGGATCACGCTGGTCGCGCCGAGGTAGACGTCGACGGAGAAGAAGCAGTCCAGCTGGGCGCAGTGGTAGAGCGGCAGCGAGTGGACCTCGACGTCGTCCGCGCTCATGCCGCCGTCGATGACGCACGAGACGTACTGCGCGAGCAGCGACCGGCTCGACAGCAGCACCCCTTTCGGGCGCGATTCGGTGCCGGAGGTGTACATGATCCGCAGCGGGTCGTCGTCGGCGACGAGGACGTCGGGCGCCGCGGTGTCCCCTTCGGACAGCCAGGTGCCGATGTCCTCCCACGCACCGCCGCTGCTCTTCGGGATCCGGGCGCGGACGACGTCGGTCAGCTCCGCCAGTTCGAGGGCTTTGGCGGCGGTCGCTTCGAGAGCGTCCTCGGGGATGAACGCTCGGACTTCGGCGTGGCGGAGGATGAAGGCGATCTCGTCGGCGCCGAGCATGAAGTTGACCGGCACGAGGAGGACCCCGAGTTTCGCGGTGGCGAAGGCGAGGACGCCGTACTGCCAGCAGTTGTGGCTCAGCAGCGCCAGCCGGTCACCCTTGCGCAGTCCCCGCGCGGCGAGCGCGTGGGCACAGCGTTGGCGGCGGCTTCGAACTCGGCGAAGGTGAGCTTGACGTCACCGTCGACGACGGCGAGCTTGCCCGGGAGGCGCAAGGCGGTCCGGCGAAGCAGATCACCGAGCGAGTGCTGCCGGGCGCGGTCGACGAGGTCCTGGTCCATCCCGGCAGTCTCGATCGCGATGGGCCGACTTGCAAGAGTGGCCCGCCGCCGCTGACCGCGGGGATGCTGTTGGGGCCGCCCGGCGCGTTCCCGGCGGCCGACTCGGCACCGCGTTCTTCAGCCGGGCAGCTTCGCGAGAACCTGTGCCGCTCGCGTCTCGAGCGGACGGTACCCCGCCTGGGCCGCGAGCTTCGCCGCCGCCTCGCCGTGCAGCCGGGCCTGGCCGGCGTCCCCGGTCGCCAGCGCGGCCTCCGCCAAGCCCGTCAACGCCGCCGCTTCGCACCACGTGAAGCTGGTCTCGCGGGCGATCTCCAGCGCCGCGGTCAAGGGCTCGGCCGCCGGCGCGCCCAGCCGCAGAGAAGCCTCGCCGAGCGCCGCCAGCGCCGACGCCTCGGTGCCCCGGTCGCCGATGCGGCGGGTCAGCTCCACCGCTTCGGCCGCGTCGGCCAGTGCCCGCGTTCCGTCGCCCGCCCGTGCCTCCAGGACCGCGCGTCCGGACAGGGCCGCCGCTTCGCCGTACTGGTAGCCGAGTTCGCGGTTGGCCGTCAGCGCGCGCTCGTAGAGTTCGGTGGCGGACGCGTTCCCGAGGTCGCGGTGGATGTGGGCGAGGTCGACCAGCACCACCGCCACGCTGAACCGCGCATTGTCGCGTTCGGCGATCTCCAGCGCGCGGCCGAAGTGGCGCAGGGCCGCGTCGAGGTCGCCGACCTGGCCGCACGCGAAGCCGAGGTTGGCCAGCGCCATCGTGACCCCCGGAATGGCCAGTTCCTCGCACAGCCGCAACGACTCCTCGCCGCACGCGATGGCCTCATGCGGGTCGCCGAGCCGCTGGTGGACCGCGCTCAGGTTGTTGAGCGCCGCCGCGCGCCCGGCCGGCCAGTCCGCCGCCAGCCCTCCGTCCAGGACGGTCGTCAGGTGGGTGCGGGCGTCGGCGTAGCGGCCGTTGTTGACGCCGGCGAGCGCGATGGACAGGCGCATCGCCGCCTGCGCCTGCCGGTCCCCGGCGGCTTCGGCCGCGGCCAGCGCCGTCGTCGCCGTGTCGATCCACTCGGTGTGGTGACCGCGGTGGTGGAAGAACGCCCGCAGCGCGTCGGCCAGGTGCCAGGCGTACTCGCGGGCCGCGGGGTGTTCGACGGCGGCCGCGAGGTTCGGCCACTCGGTGTCCAGCCAGGCCAGCGCGTCCTCGGTGCCGTCGAAGACCTGCTCGGGATCGGGCCGCGGCAGGCGGAGGAAGTGCGGGATCAGCCGCCGCCCGGCCGCGTCGGCCGTCGTGAGGTAGTGGTCCAGGAGCCGCCGCCGGGCCGCCCCGGCGTCGGCGGGGGAGTCGTCGGCCGCGACCCGGCCGGTGGCGTAGCTGCGCAGCAGGTCGTGGAAGCGGTAGCGCCCGGGCAGGTGCCGTTCGACGAGGTGGGCCGCGGCCAGCGCCTTGAGCTGCTGCCCGGCCCGCCCCTCGGTGACGTCCGCGAGGCCCGCGGCCGCGGGCACGGTGAACGTCTGGCCCGGCACGAGCGCGAGCCGCCGGAACAGCACGCGGTGCTCGGCGGGCAGCGCGCGGTAGGACACCGAGAACGCCGTCGTGACGGCGCTTTCCTCGGCGCCGTCGACGCTCAGCCCGGACAGCGGATCGCCGTCGGCGAGTTCGCGGGCGAGCTCGGCGATCCCGTCCCCGGCTTCCAGGTTGGCCGCGGCCAGCCGCAGGGCCAGGGGGAGGTGCCCGCACAGCCGCGCGAGTTCCGCGGCGGCCGCGGGTTCGGCCGCCACGGCGGGCTCGCCGAGGACGTTTTCGAGGAGCTGCCGGGAGTCGTCCGCCGGCAGCACGGACAGCGGCACCGGGCGGGCGCCGGTGCGGGCGATCAGGTCGCCGAGCCGCTGGCGGCTGGTCACCAGCACGGTGCCCGACGGCGGCAGCAGCGGCGTCACCTGTGCGCTGTCGCGGGCGTTGTCGAGCAGGACGAGCACCCGGCGGTCGGCCAGCAGCGAGCGCCACAGCGCCGTGCGGCCGGCCGGGTCCGGCGGGATCGCGCGCGGGTCGGCGCCGAGGGCCCGCAGCAGCTGCGCGGCGGCGACGGCCGGCGTGAGCGGCTCGTGGTCGGGGTCGAAGCCGCGCAGGTCGAGGTAGAGCTGGCCGTCGGGGAAGCGGTCGCGGACGCGGTGCGCCCACCGGACGGCCAGCGCGGTCTTGCCGACGCCCGCGGTGCCGGTGAGCACGCGGATGTCGAGGCCGGCGTCGGCGGGCTCGTCGAGCCGGGCCAGCTCCGCGGTACGGCCGGTGAAGCCGCGGACGTCGTGCGGCAGCTGGGCCGGGCGGACCGGGACGGTCTCCAGGGCGGGGTCGGCGGCGAGGACGGCGTCGTGCAGGCGGGCCAGCTCGGGCGACGGGTCCAGGCCGAGGTCGGTCGCGAGGCGGGTCCGCAGGCCGCGGTACGCGGTGAGGGCGGCGTCGGTGCGGCCTTCGCGGTGCAGGGCGAGCATCAGCTGGCCGACGAACCGCTGCCGCAGCGGGTGCGCGGCGACCAGCGTCGTCAGCTCGGCGAGCACGTCCCGGCCGCGGCCCAGCCGCAGCTGCGCGTCGATCCGGTCTTCCAGGGCGCTCCAGCGGGCTTCGCGCAACCCCGCGAGCAGCCGGTCGGCGAGGTCGGCGGAGGCGGTGCCGGCCAAGGCGTCGCCCCGCCACAGCGCGAGCGCCTCGTCGAGCAGCGTCACGGCGGTTTCGTCGCCGGCTTCGCGGGCTCGCCGGACGAGCGCGGTGAACCGGTGGGCGTCGATCGCTGCGGAGTCGGCGCGCAGGACGTACCCAGGACCTTCGGTGGCCAGCTCGGGGCCGTCGGCGGCGCGGAACACCGCTCGGAGTCGCGAAACCAGCGCCTGGACGGTGTTGCGCGCGCTCGCCGGGGGAGCGACGGGCCAGAGCAGATCCACGAGCCGGTCGAGCGACACCGGGCGGCCGGCTTCGAGGAGCAGGACGGCGAGGACGAGCCGCTGCTTGCGGGAACCGAGGTCGACCGGGGCGCCGTCCGCCGTCGCCTCGACGGTGCCGAGGACGCGGAACTCCACCCCGTCACCTCCGTTCACCCGGCCGGGGGACCACCGTACTGCAAGCGGGGTGCAAGCTTGATCGATGATGCTGGCGCGGTCGACGGACATCACCCCGACGATGTCCGCGGTCGGCTCACCTCGCCGGCACGGATCGGCGGGCTGCCGCTCCCTCAGGCGGCGCGAGCTGGGGGTAGGGCCACCCCGGCGACCTTCCACCCCCGGTCGCCGTGGTGGCCCTTCGCGCGTTCAGCGGGCGCTGTCGTCGATCTGCACGGGGTAGCCGGCCCGCAGGACGGCGATCGTGGCCGGCGGGGTCAGCACCGGGACGGTCCCTGCCGTGGGCAGCAACTGTTTCCGGCCGTAGCCCGAAGTCGTCCACGGGGTGAGGTGCCCGTCGACCTTGAGCTCGGGGTGGTCGCCACGGAGGACGAAGACGCCGTCCGGGAGATCGGCCCAGCCCACTTCGTGGAGACGCCTGTCGTGCGTTCCGCGGACCAGGCGTTCGGCGTGCAGCCGCCGGTTCATCGCGGTCGCCGACGGCGTGCCGGGCCAGGCGTCGCGGTAGGCGGTGTACGCGGGGCGGCGGCACTCGCCGCAGGGCCGGTGCCCGGCGGCGAACGAGACGGCCTCGTCGTGGAAGTACAGGTGCGTGTAGCGGTTCGGCAGCCACTGCTCGCGCCACCGGCCCCGGAACGCGAGCGCGCAGGTGATCCACAGGTCGCCGCCGTGGAAGCGGACGATCTCGCGGCCCTCGTGCAGGACGCCCCGGTTGCCGGTCCAGGCGCCGCGCAGCGGGACGTCGACGATCGCTCCGGTGGGCGTCACGCGGTTGCGCACCAGGTCACCCGCCTTCCGGAGTGGCGGCGCGGCCGGGCGCGACGCAGAATGCGCGCATGCAGCCGACGGTCGTCCGGGTGGCGCGCCTGGCCGACCCGGCCGGGCCCGCCGACGGCGTCCGCGTGCTCGTCGAACGCCTCTGGCCGCGCGGCACCGCCCGCACGGCGGTGGTCCTGGACGGCTGGTACCGCGGGCTGGCCCCTTCCGACGAGCTGCGCACCTGGTACGGCCACGACCCCGAGCGGTTCGCGGAGTTCGCTTCGCGATACCGGGCGGAGCTGCGGGAGCCCCACCGAGCGGCGGCGCTGGAGCGGCTGCGAGAGCTGGCGGCGGGTGGCCCGGTGACGCTGTTGACGGCGAGCGGGTCGCCCCCGATCAGCCAGGCGGCGGTCCTGGCGGAGATCCTCACCGGCGGCGGGTGACGGGGAGGTCGCCGCGAGCTTGCGGCTGGTCGGCGAGGTGGACCGCCAGGCGGTGGGCGACGAGGCCCCCATAGCGAGCCACCGCTCGGTCCGCGGCGAGCCCACCGCTCGGCCGGCGGCGAAGTCGCGGCGGGCCCCCGGCGGCGATGCCCGAGACCTCGCTGCGGCCGGTCATGTGCGCGGCCCGGTTTCCGAGCCACTCGCCGTCGTCGTCACCGTCGCGGTCGCCGTTCCCAGGGTGTCGTGGTGGGCGGTCAGCGTCAGCGTCCCCGGTGGGCCCGCGAACGGCCGCAGCCACACCGCCGCCGCGCCGCCCGTCGCGCCCAGGTCCATCCTGGTGTCTCCGACCAGCTCGCCCGGGCCGGTCAGCGTCAGCGTCACCGGGCCGGTCGCGCCCGCGCGGATCGTCCCGAACCGGTCCAAGGCCGACACCACGACCCGGGTCGCGTCGCCGCCGTCCGCGCGGAGCTGGGTGTCGTCCGGGAGGCAGCCCAGCACGTCCCGGCTCCGGTCGCCGCTGAACCGCCGGGAGACGACCAGCCGGTCACCCGCGTAACCGTCGATGCGCAGCTGGGGACGCTGCCCGCGCGGCACCGTCAGGTCGACGGCGAACGGCGGGTATTTCAGGTGCGGGAACTCCGTCCGCCGGCTGCGCGCCGCACCGACGGGCCGGTCGTCGAGGAACAGCAGGAGCCGGTCGCAGTTCGACCAGATCGTCGCGGCCCGCCCCGGCCCGGACGGCGACGCCGTGAAGTCCCAGGCGAAGCCGGGTTCGACGACCGCCCGCGCCCGCGGGTCGCCTTGCGAGGCGTAGAACGCCGCCGCGGGCTTGGGGATCCGGAAGAAGTCCGAGACGCCGCAGTACTTCGACCCGCCCACCGAGCGTTGCCAGCCCGACGGGTAGTCGAACGCGCACCACGCCAACAGCCCGCAGTAGCGGTCGTCGGCCGCGGCCAGGTCGTGGGCCTTCGCGTGCAGCTCGGCCTGCAGCTGCTGGGTCGCGTCGGGGTCGGTCCGGCGGTAGGCGCGGGAGCCGGCGATGGTGCCGATCGTCTCCGTGACCAGGTACGGGACTCCCGCGTGCGGCGGGCGCAGCTGAAAGGGCGCGCCGCGGCGGGCGGTGTAGTCGTTGTAGGCCAGGATCTCGACGTCGCTGCCGGCGTACCGCGCGCCCGTCGAACTGGCCAGCGCGCCGCTCGTGGGCCGCGACGGGTCGAGCTTCCGCGCGAGCCGCCCGGTCCGGTCGTACATCGCCGTCGTGCCGTTGGCCTCGTTCACGCGGGTGCCCCACACGATGATGCTGGGGTGGTTGCGGTCCCGGGTGATCATCCCCGAGACGTCCCGGAAGTTCTGCTGCTGCCAGGCCGCGTCCCCGATCCGGCCCCAGCCGGGGATCTCCTCCCACACCAGCAGGCCCAGCTCGTCGCAGGCGTCGAGGAACGCGCTCGACTGCGGGTAGTGCGAGCAGCGGACCATGGTGCAGTTCAGCTCGCGCCGCAGGATCTCGGCGTCGCGCCGCTGCACGCGGTCGGGCATCGCCCCGCCCGCGAACGGGTACCACTGGTGCCGGTTGAGACCGAACAGCTTGAGCCGCCGCCCGTTGAGGAAGAACCCGTCCGGGGTGAACGCGGCTTCGCGGAACCCGATCCGCACCGTCCGCTGGTCGAGCACCACGGGCCCGGACCGCACGGTGACGACGACCTCGCACAGCGCCGGATCCTCGACGTCCCACAGCCGGGCCGCGCCGAGCCCGCCGATGTCGAACGCCACCGTGCGGCTGCCCGGCGGGACCGGCGCGCCACCGCGGGCCAGCTCGCGTCCCGCCTGCCGCACGGACGCACTGACCTGGGCCGCGGCCGGCGCGTCGAGCGTGCACTCCACGTGCAGCGACCGGGCGGGGGAGAGCACGTCGTCGGGCCGGGCGAAGACGTCGGCCAGCCGGGTCCGCGGCACCGGGCCGACCGTGGCCGGGCGGTAGATCCCGGCCGGCTGGTAGAAGTCGATCACCGACGGGCCCGCGCTGTTCGGCAGGTTGGGCGGCACGTCCAGGGCCCACCGCCCGTCGACGACCACGGCGAGCACGTTGTCGCCGTCCACGACCCCGGGCAGACCCACCTCGAAGGGCAGGTAGCCGCCTTCGTGGGTGGCGACGAGGGTGCCGTTGAGGAACACCGCCGCGTTCGTCATGACGCCGTCGAAGCGGGCGGCGCACCGCTCGGCCGCGGTCGCGGTGAAGTGCTTGCGGTAGATCCACCGGTCCTGCCAGGACGCCGGGTCCCAGCCGGTCCACGACAGCGGGGTCACGCAGTGGGGCAGTTGCACGGGGGAGAGGTCGATCTCGTCGAAGCCGAGGTCGGTGCAGCCGTCGGAATACCGCCCGAAGAGCCAGAAATCGCCCAGCCGCACGCTGTCCGGACCGGGAGCGGCGTGTCCGGCCGAGCCGACGGCGGCCACCCCGAGCAGCGCGGCCCCGCCGGCGGCGAGGAACCCACGCCGCGTCAGGCGCGGCTTCTCCTCGGCCATCGACGACCTCCGTGCTCGGTGTCCTACCCGGGAATCGCTTCTCACCACTCAGACGTGACAAGCGATCAAAGGGTTGGCTCTCAGCGCAGAGTCGAGGCGCGGACCACCAGCTCGGGGGTGAAAACGACCTGCCGGTGCTCGTGATCCGGTTCGGACTCCGCCAGCAGCAGCTCCGCCGCCGTGCGGCCGAGGCGCCGGCGGGGCTGGCGGACCGACGTCAGCGGCACCGCGGCCGCCGCCGCGAACTCGATGTCGTCGTACCCGACGATCGCCATGTCCTCCGGGACGCGCATGCGGAGGTTCGCGCACGTCTGCAGCAGGCCGAGCGCCACCAGGTCGTTGGCGCAGAACGCCGCGGTCGGGCGGATCGAGGCCGGCAGCCCCGCCAGCCGCTCGCCCGCGCCGCGCCCGTCGGCCACGGTCAGGGCCGTCGTCGTCAGGTCGACGAGGTGGTCCGGGCCGAGACCGGCCGCGCGCAGGGCCCGCAACGCGCCCAGCCTGCGGTCGCGGACCTGCCCGACCGTCGTGTGGTTGCCGATGAACGCGATGCGGTCGTGGCCCTGCTCGACCAGGTGCCGCACGGCGATCTCGCCGCCGTAGACGTCGTCGACCGCGACCGAGCAGTGCGCGGTGCCGCCGGGGGTCCGGTCGACGACGACCACCGGCGTCCCGCGGTGCGCGATCTCGTGCAGCAGCGGGGCGTCCGGGTCGACCGGGGTGATGAGGATGCCCTGCACCCGCTGCTGTTCGAGCCGGCCGAGGTAGGCCGCCTCGCGCGTGGCCTGGTGGGCGCTGTTGCAGAGGAACAGCGAGAGGTCGCCGGCGTCGGCGGTGTCTTCCATGCCGGCCGCGACGTCGGTGAAGAAGGGGTTGCTGCCGTCGAGCATCACGTACGCGAGCACGCGGCTGCGCCCGGCCCGCAGCTGCCGCGCGGACTCGTTGCGGACGAACCGGAGCTCGGCCATCGCGGTCTCGACCTTCACGCGGGTGGCGGGGCTGACGCGGTCGGGCCGGTTGAGCACGTTGGACACCGTGCCGAGGGAGACGCCCGCGGCGGCGGCGACGTCCTTCATGCCTGCCGACTTCGGCTCGGCACCGGACTCCTGGACCGACATGGAACCCCCTCATTGAAACGTAACATCGCCACGAACAGTCCGGCCTTGAAGACGTTCGGCCACGGTTCGGCTGATTCATTGACTTGTTCTTCGCTCGCATAGTAGCGTCACCGCACCAGATTTGTGAAACCTTTCAATCCGGAGGTCGCGATGACGCGGCAGGACTCGGACCGACCGCCTCTGCTGGAGGTGCGCGGCGTGACGAAGTCGTTCGGCGCCGTCGCGGCGGTCGCCGGGGTGAGCTTCGGCCTCTACCCCGGCGAAGCCCACGCGCTCGTCGGCGAGAACGGCGCCGGCAAGTCCACGATCGTGAAGATGCTCGCCGGGGTGCACAAGCCCGACGACGGCACGCTGCTGCTGCAGGGCCGGCCGGTCGAGTTCGGCTCACCGGCCGACGCCAAGGCCGCCGGCATCGCGGTGATCTACCAGGAGCCGACGCTGTTCCCCGACCTGTCGGTCGCGGAGAACATCGTGATGGGCCGTCACCCGCGCAAGAGCATGGGCCGCATCGACCGCGCGGCGATCCGGGAAGAGGCCGAACGGCTCTTCACCCGGCTCGGCGTCCGGATCGACCCGGCCCGCCCGGCGCGCGGGCTGTCGATCGCCGACCAGCAGATCGTGGAGATCGCCAAGGCGCTCAGCGCCGACGCCCGCGTGCTCGTGATGGACGAGCCGACCGCCGCGCTGAGCCGCGTCGAGGTCGACCGGCTCTTCACCGTCGCGCGGACGCTGCGCCAGGAAGGTGCGGCGATCATGTTCATCTCGCACCGCTTCGAGGAGATCACCGAGCTCTGCCAGCGCGTCACGATCATGCGCGACGGCAAGCACGTCTCCACCGACCTGGTCGCCGACGTCACGGTCGACGACATGGTCAAGCGCATGGTCGGCCGCGACCTCGACGCCCTGTTCCCCAAAAAGGACGTCGAGCCCGGCGCGGTCGTCCTCGAGGTCGAAGGCCTGGCCCGCGAAGGCGTCTTCCGCGACATCTCCTTCTCGGTGCGCGCGGGGGAGATCGTCGCGTTCGCCGGGCTCGTCGGGTCCGGGCGTTCCGAAGTCGTCCAGGCCGTGTTCGGAGTGGACGAACGGGACGCCGGCGTCGTCAAGATCGGCGGCAAGAAGCTCAAGGCGCACTCGTCGCGGGCCGCGATGGCCGCCGGGATGGCGCTGGTCCCCGAAGACCGGCGCCAGCAGGGCCTGATCATGGACCTCTCGATCGAGCGGAACGTGACGCTGCCGCGGTCCCGCGCGCTCTCGAAGCTCGGCTTCCTGACCGGCGCGAGCGAACGCCAGGAGGCCCGGCACTGGACCGAGCGCCTGCGCACCAAGTACCGCCGCCTCGGCGACCCCGTCGGCACGCTTTCCGGCGGCAACCAGCAGAAGGTCGTGCTCGCCAAGTGGCTCGCGATGGCGCCGAAGGTGCTGATCGTGGACGAGCCGACGCGCGGGATCGACGTCGGCACGAAAGCCGAGGTGCACCGGCTGATGTCGGCCCTCGCGGCCGAAGGCGTCGCGATCGTCATGGTGTCCTCGGAGCTGCCGGAGGTGCTCGGCATGGCCGACCGCGTGCTCGTGATGCGGGAGGGCAGGCTCGTCGCCGAGCTCCCGCGCGCCGACGCGACCGAAGACGCCGTCATGTTCGCCGCGATGGGCCAGGGAGCCGCCGCATGACCGTGACCAAGGAGGCCCCCGTGACCGGGGAACCGACCGTCCACAAGCGACAGTCGTGGACCGCGAACGTCTTCAAGGCCCGCGAATCCGGCATCGTCCTCGCCCTGATCGTCCTGGTCGTGTTCACCGCGACGCAGAACTCGCGGTTCCTGTCCGGCCAGAGCATCCGCGACATCCTGCTCGGCACGGCGATCCTGGCCGTGCTCGCCGTCGGGCAGGCGATCGTGATGATCACCCGCAACATCGATCTGTCGGTCGGCTCGGTGCTCGGCCTCGCCGCCTTCGCCGTCGGCTCGCTCATGCGCGACAACCCCGGCCTGCCGGTGATCGTCGCGCTGCTCGTGGGTCTCGGCGTCGGCGCGGTCTGCGGACTCGTGAACGGCTCGCTGGTGCGCTTCGGCCAGGTACCCGCGCTGGTCGTCACGCTGGGCACGCTCTACGCCTTCCGCGGCGTCAGCTTCTTCTGGGCGGGCGGCCAGCAGATCAACGCCGACAAGCTGCCCGCGTCCTTCCTGGACTTCGGCACCTCGTCGGTGCTCGGCGTGCCGTGGCTGGTGCTGATCGCCGTGCTCGTCCTGGTCGTCGCCGGGATCGTGCTGCGCAGCTACCCGGCGGGGCGCGAGCTGTACGCGATGGGGTCGAGCCCGCAGGCCGCGCAGCTGGCCGGCATCCGGGTCGGCCGCAACACCACCGCGGCGTTCCTGGTCAGCGGCGCGCTCGCCGGCGTGGCCGGAGTCCTGTTCGCCGCCCGGTTCGGCACCGTGGACGCGGCCGCCGGCACCGGCTACGAGCTGAACGTGGTCGCCGCGGCGGTCGTCGGCGGGGTCGCGGTGTTCGGCGGCAGCGGCTCGGTCTGGGGCGCGGGCCTCGGCGCGCTGCTGCTGACGGTCATCGGCAGCGCCCTCGCCGTGCTCGACATCAACCAGTTCTGGCAGCAGGCGATCGTCGGCGCGCTGATCCTGCTGGCCATCGGCGCCGACCGGCTCGTCGCGGTCCGGGTCGCCAAGGCACTGAAGAAGAGGGACTCCCATGTCTGACCAAGGGAACCGGCTCGGCCGGCTGCTGAGCTGGGACGCCGCCGTCGTCCTGGTGACGGTCATCGTGCTGATCATCGCCTCCGGTGCCGTCGACAACTTCGGCACCAGCCGCAACTTCACCTTCCTGCTGCTCGACCTGCTGCCGATCGCCCTGGTCGCGCTGCCGATGACGTTCATCATCGTGACCGGCGAGATCGACCTCTCGGTGGCGAGCACGCTCGGGCTGACGTCCGCGGTGATGGGGTCGCTGTGGGACGCGGGCCTGTCGATCGAGACGATCATCCCGCTCTGCATCCTGCTCGGCGCGGTCCTCGGCGCGCTGAACGGCTTCTTCGTCACCGTGCTGAAGCTGCCGTCCCTGGCCGTCACGATCGGCACCCTGGCCCTCTACCGCGGGCTCGCGTTCGTCGTGCTCGGCGACGGCGCGGTCGCGGACTTCCCGCGGGCCTACACCACCTGGGTCACCGGGACCATCGGCGACGGGCCGATCCCGAACGTGCTGGTCCCGCTGCTCGTGGTGGCCCTGATCTTCGGGGTCGTGCTGCACGCGACCCCGATCGGCCGCGGCGTCTTCGCGGCCGGCGCGGGGGAACAGGCGGCCCGGTTCGCCGGGATCCGCACCGGACGGCTCAAGTTCTGGCTGTACGTCGTGAGCGGCGCGGTCGCGGGGCTCGCCGGGATCCTGTGGACCCTGCGCTACTCCAGTGCCCGCGCCGACAACGGCTACGGCATCGAACTGGCCGTCGTGGCCGCCGTGCTGCTCGGCGGCGTGTCCATCTTCGGCGGCAAGGGCACGCTGCCCGGCGTGCTCGCCGGAGTGGTCCTGCTGGCGTCCCTGCAGAACGCGTTGCGCCTGCAGGACGTCTCCAACGAGGCACTCAACATCGTGACCGGCGTGCTCCTCATCGTGTCGGTCCTGCTGCCCAACATCGTCTCCTCGGCCCGGACGGCTCTACGCCGCCGGAGCCGGGCGACTGCTCCGGTTTCCCCAGAAAGGTGACGAAGATGTCCCGACGGTTCCTCACCGGCGCAGTGTCGGCCGGGCTGGTGCTCGTGCTGGCCGCCTGCGGCGGCACCACCAAGGACGACAGCAGCGGCTCCGGCGCGCAGCAGCCGTCCGCCACGGCGAACCCCAACGCCGCGGCCAAGGAAGGCGTCAAGATGGCCTTCCTGCCCAAGCAGCTCAACAACCCCTACAGCGACATCGAGGTCAGCGGGGGCAAGGCCGCGCTCGAAGAGCTCAAGGGCGAGTACAAGCTCGTCGGGCCGAACGACGCCAGCGCGTCGTCACAGGTCAGCTACATCAACACGCTGATCCAGCAGCAGCAGAACGTGATCGGCATCGCCGCGAACGACCCGAACGCCGTGTGCCCGTCGCTCAACCAGGCCCGCAGCGCCGGCATCAAGGTCGTCGCGTTCGACTCCGACGCCGCCAAGGACTGCCGCGACGTCTTCATCAACCAGGCCACCACCCAGGGCATCGGCGAGGCGCTGGCCAAGCAGGCCAAGGACCTCTCCGGCGGCTCCGGCGAGATCGCGGTCCTGTCGGCGACGCCGAACGCGACCAACCAGAACGCCTGGATCGAGGTCCTGAAGAAGGAGCTGGCCAAGCCGGAGTACGCGAACATCAAGCTGGACAAGGTCGCCTACGGCAACGACGACGACCAGAAGTCGTTCCAGGAGGCCCAGGGCCTGCTGCAGTCCTTCCCGAACCTCAAGGTGATCGTCTCGCCGACCACCGTGGGCATCGCGGCGGCCGCGCGCTACGTCAGCTCGTCCAGCTACAAGGGCAAGGTCGCGGTGACCGGGCTCGGCACGCCGAACCAGATGCGCGCCTTCGTCAAGGACGGCACCGTCAAGCAGTTCGCGCTGTGGAACCCGGCCGACATCGGCTACCTCGCCGCCTACGCGGGCGTCGCGCTCAGCTCCGGCCAGATCAGCGGCAAGGAAGGTGAAACGTTCAAGGCGGGCAAGCTCGGCGACTACAAGATCGGCGCGAGCGGTGAGATCGTCCTCGGCCCGCCGACGACGTTCGACGCGAACAACATCGACAAGTTCAACTTCTGACGAGTCTCCGCGGCCGGACCGGATCGCCGCCCCGGTCCGGCCGCGGGTTCCACAAAGGACTGACTGTGCCCCGTTACTGCTTTAGCCTGCAGGTGAAGCCGGACCGGAGAGCCGAGTACGCGCAGCGGCACCGCGCGGTGTGGCCCGAGATGCGGCAGGCACTGCTCGACACCGGCTGGCGCGACTACTCCCTGTTCCTGCGCGAGGACGGCCTCCTGATCGGCTACGTCGAAGCCGACGACCTCGACGCCGCGCAGGCGGCCATGGCGAAGACCGAGGTCAACGCCCGCTGGCAGGCGGAGATGGCGGAGTTCTTCACCGGCCTCGACTCCCGTCCGCCCGACGAAGGCTTCCAGCTGCTCGAAGAGGTCTTCCACCTCGAACCCCCCACCGTCGCGGAAGGACAGTGATCGCCGTGGGCGACTTGACGGCCGTGAAACAGGCCCTGCGGGCCCAGCGCATCGAAACGCCGTCGTGGGCGTACGCGAACTCGGGCACCCGGTTCAAGGTGTTCCCCCAACCCGGTGTCCCGCGGACACCCGAAGAGAAGATCGCCGACGCCGCGACCGTGCACCGCTTCACCGGGGTCGCCCCGGTGGTCGCGCTGCACATCCCGTGGGACAAGGTCGACGACTACGGCGCCCTGACGGCGTACGCGCGTGACGCGGGTGTCGAAATCGGTGCCATCAACACCAACGTGTTCCAGGACGAGGACTACAAGCTCGGCTCGGTCACCAACCCCGACGCCGGCATCCGCCGCAAGGCCACCGACCACCTCCTGGAAGCCATCTCCATCATGGACGCGACGGGCTCGCGCGACCTCAAGCTGTGGTTCTCCGACGGCATCAACTACCCGGGCCAGGACGACATCCGCGACCGCCAGGACCGGCTGGCCGAGGCGCTCCGCGAGGCGTACGACCGGCTCGGCCCGGACCAGCGGATGCTGCTGGAGTACAAGCTCTTCGAGCCCGCGTTCTACGCCACCGACGTCCCGGACTGGGGCACGTCGTACGCGCACTGCATCGAGCTGGGCGAGCGGGCGACGGTGTGCATCGACACCGGCCACCACGCTCCCGGCACGAACATCGAGTTCATCGTGGCGTTCCTGCTGCGGGCCGGGAAGCTCGGCGCGTTCGACTTCAACTCGCGCTTCTACGCCGACGACGACCTCATGGTCGGGGCGGCGGACCCGTTCCAGCTGTTCCGGATCATGTACGAGATCGTCCGCGGCGACGCGCTCGACCCGGCGTACGGCATCGCGTTCATGCTCGACCAGTGCCACAACATCGAGGCCAAGATCCCGGCGATCATCCGATCGGTGATGAACGTCCAGGAGGCCACGGCCAAGGCACTGCTCGTCGACCGCCCCGCGCTGCGCGTGGCCCAGCAGGCGGGGGACGTGCTCGGCGCGAACGCCGTGCTGATGGACGCCTACAACACCGACGTCCGGCCGCTGCTGGCCGAGCTGCGCGAGGACTCCGGGCTCGACCCGGACCCCGTCGCGGCCTACCACCGCAGCGGCTACCAGGAAAAGATCGTGGCCGAGCGCGCCGGCGGCACGCAGGCCGGATGGGGAGCATGACGATGACCGTGCCGGAGCAGCTCATCGCGCGCAGCAACGCGCTCGGAGCCGACCCGCGCAACACCAACTACGCCGGCGGCAACACCTCCGCCAAGGGCGCCGTCACCGACCCGGTGACCGGCGCGCCGACGGAGGTGCTGTGGGTCAAGGGATCCGGCGGCGACCTCGGCACGCTGAAGGAGTCCGGGCTCGCCATGCTGCGGCTCGACCGGCTGCGGTCCCTGGTGGACGTCTACCCGGGCGTCGAGCGCGAAGACGAGATGGTCGCCGCGTTCGACTACTGCCTGCACGGCCGGGGCGGCGCGGCGCCGTCGATCGACACCGCGATGCACGGCCTGGTCGAGGCCCCGCACGTCGACCACCTGCACCCGGACTCCGGCATCGCCCTGGCCACCGCCGCCGACGGCGCCGCGCTGACGAAGGAGTGCTTCGGCGACCGCGTCGCGTGGGTGGACTGGCGGCGGCCCGGCTTCCAGCTGGGCCTCGACATCGCCGCGGTCAAGGCCGCGAACCCGCAGGCCATCGGCGTCATCCTCGGCGGGCACGGCATCACGGCGTGGGGCGCGACCTCGGAAGAGTGCGAGCGCAACTCCCTCGACATCATCCGGACCGCCGAAGCGTTCCTCGCTTCGCGGGGGGTCGCCGAGCCGTTCGGCCCGGTCGTCCCGGGCTTCGAGGCGCTGCCCGAACCCGAGCGGCACGCCCGTGCCGCCGCGTTGGCGCCCGTCGTCCGCGGGCTCGCCTCGACCGACCAGCGGCAGGTCGGGCACTACACCGACAGCGACGTCGTGCTGGAGTTCCTGGCCCGCGAGAAGCTCGCCGCGTTGGCCGCTCTCGGCACGTCGTGCCCGGACCACTTCCTGCGCACCAAGGTCCGGCCCCTGGTCGTGGACCTCCCGGCGACCGCGCCGCTGGACGACGTCGTCGCGCGGCTGAAGGAGCTGCACGCCTCCTACCGCGAGGAGTACCGCGCCTACTACGAGCGGCACGCCGTCGCGGATTCGCCCGCGATGCGCGGCGCCGACCCGGCCATCGTACTGGTGCCGGGCGTCGGGATGTTCTCCTTCGGCAAGGACAAGCAGACCGCGCGCGTGGCGGGGGAGTTCTACGTCAACGCGATCAACGTCATGCGCGGCGCCGAAGCGGTCTCCACCTACGCCCCGATCGCCGAAAGCGAGAAGTTCCGGATCGAGTACTGGGCGCTGGAAGAGGCGAAGCTGCAGCGGATGCCGAAGCCGAAGCCCCTGGCCGGGCGGATCGCCTTGGTGACGGGCGCCGGGTCGGGCATCGGCAAGGCCATCGCGCTGCGGCTCGCGGCCGAAGGTGCCTGCGTCGCGATCGCCGACCTCAACGGCGACGCCGCTGCGGAAGTCGCCGCGGAGATCGGTGGTGTCGCGGTGACCGCCGACGTCACCGACGCGGCCGCCGTGCAGGCCGCGGTGGACGCCACCGTGCTCGCCTTCGGCGGCATCGACCTGGTGGTCAACAACGCCGGGCTGTCCATCTCGAAGCCGCTGCTGGAGACCACCGAACGCGACTGGGACCTGCAGCACGACGTCATGGCCAAGGGCTCGTTCCTCGTCGCTCGCGCGGCGGCCAAGGCGATGATCGACCAGGGGATCGGCGGCGACATCGTCTACATCTCGTCGAAGAACTCGGTGTTCGCGGGCCCGAACAACGTCGCCTACGGCGCGGCCAAGGCCGACCAGGCCCACCAGGTGCGGCTCCTGGCCGCCGAACTGGGTGCCCACGGCATCCGCGTCAACGGCGTCAACCCCGACGGTGTCGTCCAGGGCTCCGGCATCTTCGCCGGCGGCTGGGGCGCGCAACGTGCCGCGGTGTACGGCGTCGAGGAGGAGAAGCTCGGCGAGTTCTACGCCCAGCGGACCATCCTCAAGCGCGAGGTGCTGCCCGAGCACGTCGCGGCGGCGGTGTTCGCGTTGACCGGCGGCGACCTCACCCACACCACCGGCCTGCACGTCCCGGTGGACGCCGGGGTGGCCGCCGCGTTCCTGCGCTGAAGGAGAAGTCATGACGCTCGACCGCATCACCCCGCGCCGGACCCGCGTCGGCCTCGTCGCGGGGGGCCTGGGCGCCTACTGGCCGCAGTTCCCGGCCCTGCTGCCGCAGCTGCGGGCATCGGCGCGGCGCGTGTCCGACCGACTGTCCGAAATGGACTGCGAGGTCGTCGACGTCGGCTTCGTGTCGGACGCGCAGGAGGGCGCGGCCGCCGCGGAGAAGCTGCGGGTGGCCGGGTGCGACCTGATCGTCGGGTTCCTCACGACGTACCTGACGTCCAGCATGCTGGCGCCGGTAGCGCAACGTTCGGGCGCGCCGGTGCTGCTGCTGAACCTCCAGCCGACCGAGGCGATGGACCACGAGTCCTTCGACACCGGCGCGTGGCTGGCCTACTGCGGGGCCTGCCCGCTGCCGGAGATGGCGAACGCGTTCCGCCGCGTCGGCGTCGAGTTCCGCTCGGTGTCCGGCTACCTCGAGGACCCGCGGGCGTGGACGCGGATCGAGCGGTGGATCAAGGCGGCGGGCGTCCGGGCGGCGCTGCGGCACGGGCGGCACGGCCTGCTCGGGCACCTCTACCCGGGCATGATGGACGTCTCGACCGACCCGACGCTGGTGTCCGGCCAGCTCGGCGGGCACGTCGAGATCCTGGAGATCGACGACCTGCGCGTGCGCGTCGAGAAGGTCACCGACGACGAGACCGCGGCCCGGGTCGCGCTGGCCCGCGACGTGTTCACCGTGGACGAGTCCGTGGTGGACGAAGACTTCGCTTGGGGCGCAAGGGTTTCCGTGGCACTCGACCGGCTGGTTTCGGATTTCGACCTGGATTCGCTGGCCTACTACCACCGCGGTCTCGACGGCGAGACGCACGAACGCGTCGGCGCCGGGTTCATCCTCGGCGCGTCGCTGCTCACCGCGCGCGGCATCCCGGCGGTCGGCGAGTACGAGCTGCGGACGTCGCTGGCGATGCTGGTCATGGACCGGCTCGGCGCGGGCGGCTCGTTCACCGAGCTGCAGGCGCTGAACTTCCGGGACGACGTCGTCGAGATGGGCCACGACGGGCCGGCCCACCTCGGCATCAGCGCGCGCAAGCCGCTGCTGCGCGGCCTCGGCGTCTACCACGGCAAGCGCGGCTGGGGCGTGTCGGTGGAGTTCGACGTCAAGCACGGGCCGGTGACGCTGTGCGGGCTGGCGCAGGGACTCGACGGGACGTTCAAGCTCGTCGCGTCCGAAGGCACGGTCGTGCCCGGCCCGCTGCTGCGGATCGGCAACACGACGTCCCGCGTCGACTTCGGGTGCGACCCGGGGGAGTGGACCGACGCGTGGTCGGCCAGCGGGATCGCCCACCACTGGGCGCTCGGCACCGGTCACCGAGTCGCCGAGCTGACGGCCGTCGCGGACCTGCTCGGGTTGGAGCTGACCGTGGTGCGCGCGTGAAGCGAGTCGCGGCCGTCGACCTCGGCGCGTCCAGCGGGCGGGTGATGGCCGGGACGGTGGGGCCGTCGGTCCTGGAGGTGTCCGAAGTACGGAGGTTCGCGAACGGCGGAGTGCGGGCGGGCCCGGTGCTGTACTGGGACGTCCTGGGTCTCTACCGCGAGACCCTGGCGGGGATCCGCGAAGCCGGTCCCTTGGACGGCGTCGGGATCGACTCGTGGGCGGTCGACTACGGCCTCCTGGACGAGCGGGGCGCGTTGCTCGGCAACCCCGTCCACTACCGCGACTCGCGGACCGACGGGGTGCCGGCCGCGGTGGCCGAGTCGGTGTCCGCCCGCAAGCTGTACGACGTCACGGGGTTGCAGCAGCTGCCGTTCAACACGCTGTACCAGCTGGTGTCCGAGGGCGACCGGCTCGACGCGGCGCGGACGATGCTGCTCATCCCGGACCTGCTGAACTACTGGCTGACGGGTTCGGTCGGTGCGGAGCGCACCAACGCGTCGACGACCCAGCTGTACGACGTGCGCGCGCGGACGTGGGCTACGTCGCTTGCTTCACAGGTCGGGATCCCGCCCCGGTTGCTGCCGCCGTTGCGCGACCCCGGCACGATGGTGGGTACAGCGGCGGAGCTGTCCGGGCTGCCGGTGGTGGCGGTGGGTTCGCACGACACGGCGTCGGCGGTGGTCGCGGTCCCGGCGTCCCCGGGGACGAACTTCGCCTACATCTCGTCGGGCACGTGGTCCCTGGCGGGTTTGGAGCTACCCGCGCCGGAGCTGAGCGACGCGGCTTTGGCGGCGAACTTCACGAACGAAGGCGGCGTCGACGGCACGATCCGGTTCCTGCGCAACGTGATGGGCCTGTGGGTGCTGTCGGAGAGTCTGCGGACGTGGTCCACTTCGGACCTTCCGGGGTTGCTTCGCGCGGCAGCCGATTCACCGGGCTTGGCGGCGGTGGTGGACATCGACGCGCCGGAGTTCTTGCCACCGGGGGACATGCCAGCCCGTCTCGCGGCGGCCTGCTCGGCTACGGGTCAGCGTCCGCCGTCGTCGCGGGCGGAGGTGGTCCGGTGCATTTTGGACAGTCTGGCGTTGGCGTACCGCCGGACGCTTCGGGCGGCGTCCGCGGTGACGGGCCGTACGGTCGACGTGGTCCACATCGTCGGGGGTGGGGCGCGGAACTCGCTGTTGTGCCAGCTGACTGCGGATGCGTGCGGGGTGCCGGTACTGGCGGGCCCGGTCGAGGCGGCGGCGTTGGGGAACGTGCTGGTCCAGGCTCGGGCGTTGGGGGAGGACCTGCCGGATCTGGCGGCGATGCGGGCTCTGGTGCGGGAGACGCAGGAGGTCCATCGGTATGAGCCATCGGGAGCGGGCGACTGGGACGCGGCGGAGGCACGCCTGACCCGCTGAGGCGGTTTCCTTGCCGCGCCGGCGTGCTCGCTCGGCCAGGGGCGCCCGCACTGCTCGCCCGCCCGGTGCGCCGGCCCGCTCGCACCGCTGGGTCCGCACCGCTTGGCCCGCTCGCGCAGGCGCATCATCCGCGTTGCCGGTCGGGCCCGCACCGCTTGGCCCGCTCGCGCAGGCGCATCATCCGCGTTGCCGGTCGGGCCCGCACCGCTTGGCCCGCTCGCGCAGGCGCATCATCCGCGTTGT
>NZ_JBVKDU010000005.1:380394-984958 GCF_055633595.1 Amycolatopsis sp. NPDC114504
GCCGGTCGGGCCCGCACCGCTTGGCCCGCTCGGCCAGCCGCATCATCCGCGTTGCCGGTCTGGCCGCACCGCCCAACCCGCCCCGGCCGATCCGCCCGCACCGGTCCGCACCTCGCACCGCCTGGCCTGTCCGCTCGCTCCGCCCACCCAGCCCGCCAACCGCCGGCTCGCACTGCCAACCCGCCCCACTCGCCCGGCCCGCTCGCTCCACTTGGCCGACCCGCCCAGTCCGCACCGCCTGGCCCGGACCGCGCTCGGCCGGCCCCGTCCCGGCCGCGAGTAGTTCACCGCACCGCCACCCCACGAATTCGCGCACCCTCTGTCCGCAGTGCCGCTCACCGGACAGAACTGCGCGGAAGTCCCCTTCTCCCCGCGCTTTCCGGGCACACTCCTCGCAGCACGGTTGCGGGCCCGAGGCGCCCGCGGCGAGCCTGAGCACGGATCCCGGTCGGAAACTTTCCGACCAAGACCGAGGGAGTACCGCGATGGCGCACCGAACCCGCACCCTGGCCGCCGCTGCCGCGGCGGCCGCCCTCTGCGCGCTGGCGTTCCCGGGCGTCGCCGCCGCCGATCCGCCCCGTGCCCTGCCCGGCAACGCCTCCGACTTCGAAAAGACCTTCCAGCCCGCCTTCGACTACGACAAAGACGGCTGCTACCCCACGCCCGCCATCGGCCCGGACGGCACCATCGCCCCCGGCCTCTCCCTCGGCGGCGACACCAACGGCCACTGCCGCGACTCCTGGGACCTCGACAACACGAACTCCTACTCGCGCCAGAAGTGCGACAACGGCTGGTGCGCCGTCATGTTCACCCTCTACTTCGAGAAGGACCAGGCCTCCCTCGGCCCGGGCAGCGCCGGCCACCGCCACGACTGGGAGCACGTCGTCGTGTGGGTCAAGGACAACCAGGTCGAGTACGTCGCGACGTCGCAGCACGGCGGCTTCGCGATCCACGACCGCGCCAGCATGCGCTTCGAGGGCACGCACGCGAAGGTCGTCTACCACAAGGACGGCGGCTCGACCCACTGCTTCCGCGCCGCCAACGGCAACGACGACCCGCCGGAGAACCACAAGGGCACGTGGCAGTACCCGACGCTCGTCGGCTGGGACGGCTACCCCGCCGGGATCCGGGACAAGCTGACCCAGGCGAACTTCGGCAGCGCCACCTTCGGCATCAAGGACGACCAGTTCGCCGGCAACCTCGCCAAGGCGAAACCGTCCGGGATCCCGTTCGACGAGAACGCCTAGGTCGTCACCGGCCCGCTGCGGCCGCGCTTCAGCTCGAAGAACCCCGGCGTGCCGGTCACCAGCAGCACGCCGTCCCACAGCAGGCCGGCTTCCTCGCCGCGCGGGACCGGGCTGACGACCGGGCCGAAGAACGCGTTGCCGTCGACGTGGATCGCCGGGACGCCGAGGTCCTCGCCGATCGGGTCGAGCGCGGCGCGGTTCCCGGCGCGCAGGTCCGCGTCGAGCTCCGGCGATTCGGCGGCGTCCGCGAGTGACGCCGGCAGGTCCACCGACGCGAGCGCGGCGACGATCGTTTCGCGCGTGACGGGCGCCTTGTCGCGGTGGAACCGCGTTCCGAGCGCGGTGTAGAGGTCGCGCAGCACCCCGTCGCCGTGCGCCCGCGACGCTGCCAGCGCGACGCGCGCGGGGCCCCACCGCTCGTCGAGCCACTTCCGGTACCAGTCGTCCACCGGCCGGCCTTCGTTGTGCAGAGCCAGGCTGAAGACGTGGAACCGCGTCCGGACGTCGCGGACGGCCTCCACCTCCAGCAGCCAGCGCGAGGCGATCCACGCCCACGGGCAGACGGGGTCGAACCACAGGTCAACGGTTTTCACCGGGCTCACGCTAAGCGGGGGAGCGGCCCGGCAGAAGATCCAATTCCGGCGGGCCGGACCGGGCCAATCAGAGCCAGCCGCGCTCGTCCGCGATCCGCACCGCCTCGACGCGGTTGCGCGCGCCGGTCTTGGTGATCGCCGCCGAGACGTAGTTGCGGACCGTGCCTTCGGACAGGTAGAGCCGCGACGCGATCTCGGCGACCGTGGCACCGGTCCGGGCGGTGATGAGCACGTCCCGTTCCCGCGCGGTGAGCGGTGATTCGCCCGCGGCCAGCGTGGCGACCGCCAATGCCGGGTCCACCACGCGTTCCCCGCTCCGGACGCGGCGGATCGCGTCGGCCAGGACGTCCGCGGGGGCGTCCTTGACGACGAACCCGGCCGCCCCGGCGTCCATCGCGCGGCGCAGGTAGCCCGCGCGCCCGAACGTCGTGAGCATGACGACCCGGCAGTCCGGCACCTGCGCGGCGAGCACCGCCGCGGCCGCGAGCCCGTCGAGCCCGGGCATCTCGATGTCCAGCAGCGCGACGTCCGGCCGGTGTTCCCGCGCCGCCGCGACGACCTCGTCGCCGCGGCCGACCGACGCGACGACCTCGAAGTCGTCCTCCAGCGCGAGGAGCGCGCACAGTGCCTGACGCACCAGTGCCTGGTCGTCGGCGAGCAGCAGGCGGATGGTCACAGCGTCACCCGCAGCCGCCAGCCGCGCGGCCGGACCGGTCCGGCCCGGAACTGCCCGCCGGCGGCCTTGACGCGTTCGCGCAGCCCCGCCAGCCCGGAGCCCTCCTCGGGGGTGCCGCCCACGCCGTCGTCGACAACCTCCACAGTGGACTCCGTGAGCGTCACCGCGCACCGCGTCGCGCGCGCGTGGCGGGCCACGTTGGTCAGCCCTTCGCGGACCACCCAGCCGAACAGCTCCTGCCGGGCCGGGTCGACGACGTCGGCCGCGGTCGGCAGGTCGGCGGTGACGCCGCACGCGCGCAGCAGCTCACGGCCGCGGGCGAGCTCGCCGGCGAGCGTGACGTCCCGGTAGCCCGACACCGCCGCGCGCACGTCGGTCAGCGCCTGGCGGGCGAGGTTCTCGACTGCGGTCATCTCCTCGCCGGCGCGGGGGCCGTCGGTGTCCAGGAGCCGCCGGGCCAGGGTGCTCTTCACCGTGATGGCGGTCAGCGAGTGGCCCAGCAGGTCGTGCAGGTCGCGGGCGATCCGGGTCCGTTCGGCCTCGGACGCCAGCCGCGCGACCTCGGCCCGGGCCTCGACGAGCGCGGCGTTGGCCCGGACGGCTTCGGCGAAGACGTGGACGACCAGCACGGTGAACACGAGCGCGACCGCCTGCGTCCATCCCGCGGTGCCCCACGCCACCCACGGGACGACCAGCGCCGCGAGCGCGGCGACGACCACGAGCGCGCCGGAGTGGCGCGGGAGGCGGGGTACGGCGAGGGACACGACGACGGTGGCGAGGAAGAACGCCTCGGCGTGGGCGAAGGGGAGTGCGGCGGCGAAGAGGACGGCCAGTACCCCCAGGAGTGGCCAGAACCGGCGCGGCGCCCGCTGCGCCGCGGCCCGCGCCGTGAAGACGTAGCAGCCGACGAAGACGGCGACGAGCACGCAGCCCGCGACCGCCGCGCGGCCGGTCGAGTGCTGCAGCACGCCGGGCACGGTCACCGCCGGGTAGACGAGCATGCCCGCGTCGAGCACCATCACCCGCCAGCCGCGCACCCAGCGCTGCACGTCGGCCGGTTCCGTCCTGTCCATCACCGGCACGCTACCGGCCCCGCGCCCGCCGGCCGTTGACGAGCACCGTGACACCCAGCAGGAGCAGCCCGCAGACGGCCTGTTCGATCCGCAGCCACAGCGGGAACAAGCCGGGCAGGGCGACGATGACGACGATCGCCACGAGCATCACCGCGGCGACGATCCGCAGTCTCAGCAGTCCTTTGCGCGACCCGCGGGCCGCGCTGCGGGCGAAGGCGAACGTCAGCAATGAGCTGGCGACGACGAGGACGGCGCGCACCCAGACGGCGTCGGTCACCATCGCGTGGTCGTTCCGGAAGAGGACGATCGCGATCAGGGTGAGCACGGAGAGCGTGGCGTAGCCGCCGGTGAGCAGCAGCACCGGCCGGAAGCGGACGGGTTCGGTTCGAGTCGTGGTGGTCATGCCGGAAATGCTCGTCGCGAGGGGTGTCCGGACGGCAGTGCCGTCCCGCAGCGGCCGCCCATGACATTTGTCATCGGCGCGGCACTGGGAGAGCGCTCTCACAGCGTGCTACAAAGAAGGGGTGACGACGCATCCGCCCCCGGCGCCGCCGACCCTGGAGGACGTCGCGCGGGTCGCCGGTGTCTCCCGGGCCACGGTGTCCCGCGTGGTCAACAGCGTGCGCAACGTCGACCCGAAGCTGCGGGAGACCGTGGAACGCGCCATCGCCACCACCGGATACGTGCCGAACCGCGCGGCCCGGTCGCTGGTCACGCGCCGGACCGGTGGAGTGGCGCTGGTGGTGTCCGAGCCGGAGCGGCATGTCGAGGCGTTCACCGGCGGCGTGTTCGGCGACCCGTTCTTCGGCCGGGTGGTCGAAGGTGTCGTCGCCTACCTGCGTCCCCGGGGGATGCACCCGCTGCTGATGCTCGTCGACAGCGACGAGGAGCGGGAGAAGCTCGTGGCGAAGCTGCGGCAGGAGCAGGTGAGCGGGGTGCTGCTGATTTCGCTGCACCCGGCGGAGGACCCGTTGCCGCGCATGCTGACCGACGCGGACGTCCCGACGGCGTTGTTCGCACGGCCCGGCCGTCCGGCCCCGGTGAGCTACGTCGACGTCGCCCACCAGGACGGCGCCCGGCTCGCGGCGGACCGCCTGGTCGAGCGGGGCTGCGCCCGTGTCGCGACGATCGCGGGCCCGGCGGGCACGCCGGCGGGCCAGGACCGGCTGGCGGGCTTCCGCGACGCGATGGCAAGGCACGGCCACGCGTACGTGGCGGTCGCGGAGGGCGACTTCACCGAGCACGGCGGCGAGCGCGCGATGGAGCGGCTCTTGGCGGAGGAACCGGCGCTGGACGGGCTGTTCGTGGCGAACGACCTGATGGCGTACGGAGCGTTGACGGTACTGCGCGAAGCGGGCCGGCGGGTGCCGGAAGACGTGGCGGTGATCGGCTTCGACGACAGCAGGGTGGCCCTGAGCTGCCGCCCCCGGCTGACGACGGTCCGCCAGCCGGTGGAGGAGATGGGCGCGGCGATGGCGAGGATGGTCCTGGACCGCATGGCCGACCCGGC
Source organism: Amycolatopsis sp. NPDC114504 (assembly GCF_055633595.1). Lineage (NCBI taxonomy): Bacteria > Bacillati > Actinomycetota > Actinomycetes > Pseudonocardiales > Pseudonocardiaceae > Amycolatopsis > Amycolatopsis sp. NPDC114504. The sequence goes on from NZ_JBVKDU010000005.1 coordinate 385,494, forward strand.
GGGCCGAGCGGAGTCGGTGATCTTCGACCCGGAGCTGGTGGTCCGCGACTCGGGTTGAGTGAGGGATGGCGCCGGTCGGGGTCCCGGCGTGGGGGATGGGTGGTCCGCCCAGCCACCGACTCCGGCTGCAGACCTCGGTCGCCGCGCCGCTGGCCGCCGACTTCGGCTGACAGGCCGCCGACCCAGCTTGGCCCGCGGAGCCCTGAGCGCGGCTCCGGCGCCGGTACGGTCCCCGGCTTGAGGCCGGTTGGTCCGGCCGGCCATCCCGGGGCCACCACATGCCGATCATCGACGCCAGCCGCCGCGCCGCCAGCTGCCACGCCGCCAGCTGCCGCTCGCCGGGGCGCCAGCCGCCAGGCCGCCGATTGCCGGCCCGCCGACCGCGAGCCGCCGGGTCGCCGTGGCCACCGGCCGTCGGGCCAGCCCTGGCTGCCGACCACCGCCAAGCCGCCGGCTCCGGCCGCGAACCTCGGCCGCCGGGCCACCGGCAGCCTGCCACCCGCCCGCCGGCCGCGGGCCCGCCGACCGCCAGCGGCCGGGGCACCAGCCGTCGGGCGAGCCCGGGCAGCCGGCCACCGGCCGCCAGCCATCGGCCGCCAGCCCGCCGACCGCCAGCCACCGGCCGCCAGTCCGCCGACCGCCGGGTCACCAGCCGTCGGGCCAGCCCGGGCCACCAGCCACCGCGCCGCCAACCCCCGCAACCGCCGTCCGATACTCCGGCCGCGTGGCCTGCCGGGCAAGGAACCCGGCCTGTCCGGACAGTTCCGCCCCATGGTCTGGACATCCGGCCGATCACTGTGCTCAGATCGAAACCGCCTTTTCCAACGTTGTAAAACTGGCTGGGTCCCCCTGACCGGAACGGAGTTCCGCCGTGCGGACGAGAGCACCGAAAATCCTCCATCTAGTGAGCGTCCTGGCCGTCGCCGCGGCGGTGGTCGCCGTCGGGACGCCGGCCGAGGCCGGGCCTGCCGCGCGGCAGTCCGTCACCGCCGGAAACGCGCGTTTCCAGGTCCTCTCCCCGACCCTGATCCGCACGGAGTACGCGGGCGACGGCCGCTTCACCGATGCCGCCACCTTCAACGCCGTCGGCCGCGGCTCGTTCACACCTCCCGCGTTCACCTCCACGACCTCGAACGGCGTGCTGACCATCCGCACCAGCGCGACGACCCTGACCTACAAGCTGGACTCCGGCCCCTTCGACTCCTCGAACCTCCAGATCCGCACCACGGCCGGCGCTCCGGTGACCGCCGCACCCTGGCGTCACCTGACCTGCGCGACCGGCGCCCTCTGCGAGGCCGAAGACCTGACCGCCGACGGGCTGGGCGTCGCCGCCGACCACCCCGGCTACACCGGGGAAGGCTTCCTCGCCGGCTTCGAAAGCACCGGTACCTCGGCCACCGCCGACGTCCTCGCCGCCACGGCCGGGACCTACAACGTCACCGCCCGGTTCGCCAACGGCCAGGGCGGGGACGGCCAGCACGTCACGCGCACGCTGAGCGTGTCCGTCGACGGCGGCGCCGCGCAGAAGCTCACCCTGCCCACGACGGCCGACTGGAACAGCTGGGCCACCGCGTCCGTGCCGGTCGCCCTCGGCGCGGGGCGGCACAACCTCCGCCTCGAGCGGACCGCGACCGACTCCGGGAACGTCAACATCGACGCCCTCGCGGTGCTGACCGCCGGTGCGGCCTTCCCGCCCGCGTCGGCCCGCGCCTTCACCGGGTGCGCCCTCGATGTCAGCTGCGAAGCCGAAGCCGCCCTCCGCGCGGGCTCGGCCGTGGTCGCGACCGACCACGCCGGGTACGCCGGACGCGGGTTCGTCGCCGAGCTCAACCGCGGCTCGGCGCTGACCCACCGGGTCGTGGCCGTCCCGTCCGCCGGCACCTACCAGCTGGACGTCCGCTACGCCAACGGCACCGGCGGCGACGGCCTGCACCAGACGCGGACCGCGACGGTCGCCGCGTCCGGCGTGACCCGGACGCTGTCCATGCCCGCCACCGCGAACTGGGACACCTGGGGGAGCGCCTCGGTCCCGGTCGACCTCAAGGCCGGCACGAACGACGTCGTCCTCGGCTGCCCGGACGACGCCAGCTGCCACGTCAACATCGACACCGTCGCGGTCACCCGCGCCGGGGCGGCGGTCCCGCAGCCGCACCTGACGCTCGGGGGTTACCGGCGCGGGCTCGACGGCGTCAACGGCGACAACGGCACGCCGTCGCTCACCGAAGGGCTGCTGCACCAGGACGGCTGGTACCTGCTCGACGACACACCCTCGGCGCTCTACGACACCGCGGCCGGCAAGGTGACGCAGCGGCCGTCGCACGGCGGGAACCCCTACCAGGACGGCTATGCCTTCACCTTCGGCCACGACTACAAGGCGGGCCTGCGGGACCTGGCGACCCTGACCGGGCCGTCGGAGCTGCTGCCGCGCTGGGCCTACGGCGTCTGGTACTCGGAGTACATCGACCGCACCGCGGCCGACTACCGCGACAAGATCCTGCCGAAGTTCCGCAGCGAGGGCGTCCCGCTGGACGTCCTGGTGACCGACACCGACTTCAAGGCGCCGGACACGTGGAACGGCTGGCAGTTCGACAAGAACAAGTTCCCGGACCCGGCGGGGTTCTTCGCCTGGTCGGCGTCCCAGGGCCTGCACAACACCCTGAACATCCACCCGAGCATCATGGGCTCGGACCCGCAGTTCGCCCGCGCGCAGGCCACGGCCAAGGGCAAGCTGGCGAAGTCCGGGTGCGGCACCGACTGCTACGTCTTCGACTGGGGCGACCCCGACCAGCTCAAGGCCTACCTCGACCTGCACGGCGACATGATGAAGCAGGGCAACGACTTCTGGTGGCTCGACTGGTGCTGTGACGCCGCGAAGTCGAGCCTGCAGGGTGTCACGCCGGACGCGTGGATCAACCAGAAGTACGCCGAGCTCTCCGCACCGGCGGTCGAGCGGGGCTTCGTGACGTCGCGGGCGTACGGCTCGCTGCAGGCCGGCGGCTACGGCGGCCCGGTCGGGCTGTCGACGGGACCGTGGGCCGACAAGCGCAGCACCGTCCACTTCACCGGCGACACCTCGTCGACGTGGGGCACGCTGCGGATGGAGGTCGGAATCACCCCGGCCGAGTCGGCCGCGACCGGCCTGTCGCCGATCAGCCACGACATCGGCGGCCACAACGACACGACCGGCCTGCGCGGCAGCGAGACCTACACCTCGGGCGGGCAACAGCACCAGACGGTCAAGCTGCCCGACGACCTGTACGCGCGGTGGGTCCAGCTCGGCACGTTCCAGCCGATCGACCGGCTGCACAGCAACCACAGCGACCGGCTGCCGTGGCAGTACGGCGACGCGGCGAAGGCGTCGGCGACGAAGTTCCTGAACCTGCGCGAGAACCTCGTTCCCTACACCTACACCCTCGCCCAGCAGGCGGCGACGACCGGTGTCCCGGTGGTGCGGCCGACGTACGTCGAGTACCCGGACGAGCCCGCCGCGTACGCCGCGGCCGGGAGCGAGTACTTCTACGGGCCGGACATGCTGGTGGCGCCGGTGACGTCCGCCGGGACGTCGGCGACGACGTCGGTCTGGTTCCCGCCGGGCCAGTGGACGGACTACTTCAGCGGCAAGTCCTACGCGGGCGGCACGACGCAGCAGGTCACGTCGGACCTCGGCACGATGCCGGTGTTCGTGCGGGCCGGCGGCATCGCGGTGACGCGGACGGCCGACGTCCCCAACGACGTCCAAAGCCCGCTGAACCAGGCGACCATCACGGTGGCGCCGGGCTCGTCGGGGTCGTTCTCGCTGTACGAGGACGACGGGACTTCGGCCAAGCACAGCTCGACGACCCGGATCACCTACACCGAGCGGCGCGGCGCCCACACGGTGACGGTGGAGCCGACGCGGGGCCGGTCCCAGGTCGCTTCACGGGACTGGACGGTCAAGTTCCTCGGCGTGACCTCGGCACCGTCGCGGGTCCGGGTCGGCGAGGGCTGGGCACCGTCGCGGAGCTGGAAGTGGGACGCGGCGACGCAGACGTTGACGGTGACGGCCCACGGCGGGCACGGGCCGGTGACCGTGGCGTACTGAGACTACCGGCGGGCGGAGCCGGTATGGCCGTCGAGGCCACCACGTGGGGTGGTGGCCTCGACGGCGCCCGGCTCGGCCACCCTGTGGGTTGAGTGGCCTCCACGGCCCGAGCCGCGCGTGCTCGACGCGCGGCTCGGGCCGTTGCTTCGTCGCCGGGTCACTCGAGCCCGGTCAGCACTTTCTCCAGTCGCGTTCCTTCGGTGCCGGTCTCGCCCGCGAGCCGCTTCGTTTCGGCGTCCGCACCCGAGGTCTGTTCGCCCTTCGCCAGGACCACGACCTGCGCCGCGTGGGCCCGCAGCAACGCGACGAGCCGCCGGTCGAACTCGGCGCCGCCGCCGGTGCGCAGGGCCACCAGGTCCGCTGCGGTGACCATGCCCGGCATCTTGTGTCCACTGTGGACGTCGGAGGCCGGCAGCCCGGCCCGGTCGCGAGCCGCCTTCAACCGCGTCAGCAACCGCTCCGACGGTGCTGCGACCGACTCCGCGGCCGAGCGCACCGCCGGGTCGGCCGCGTGGGCGGGAGCCAGCCGGGCCGCCGCCAGGGCGTTCTCGGTCATCGGCACCACGAGCTCCAGCCACGCGACGTCCGTCGGGTTGAACGGCGACGCGGGGCCGGCGGTGGGGGCGGGGCCGGTGGTGGCGCACCCGCCCATGGTCGCCACCACCGCCGCCCCCACCAGGAGCAGCCGTCTCACGGACGGCCGGGCAGCCGGTAGTTCGGCCCGAGCACGGTGCCCCGGTCCGGCTTGTACAGGTCGAACCCGCGCGGGTCGCACTGGAGCCCGCCGTTGATGCAGTGCGTCACGAGCGCCGCCAGTGTCGCGGGGTCCCACGCGTTGAAGAAGTCGTAGTGCCACGAGTACCCGCGTCCGCTGGCCAGGTGCACGGCGGACATGTCGCCGCTCACCGGGAACGCCATCTTGAACTCCAGCATCGGCACCGGCACCGGGTGGTCGCCCGGGCACGTCAGCGTCGCCCGGTCCGGGTACGCCATGTGACTCTTGTGGTCGGCCGAGTCCAGGTGGACGCCGTCCCAGCAGCTCGGCGCCTGGTAGCGGATGTTCAGCTGGCTGCCCGGCGTGCACTGCACCGGGATGTCCCAGTTGTGGAAGCTGTCCCCGCACTCCCAGCCCTCGATGGCGCCGGGCGCGTGCTGGAACTCGTCCTGCGTCGCCGTGACACTGCCGGCGACGTAGCGCAGGCCGGGCGGGAACGGCACGACCTTCGTGTAGTCGAGGATGCCGGACTTGTAGTAGACGACCTGCGCGAAGTTCGGCAGCACCACCTGGTTCCCGTTGTAGACCGTCGGGAACCAGTACGCGGACAGGTCGTCCGGCGCCAGGCACGTGGTGTTGCCGACGCCCGAGTTCTGCAGCGACTGCAGGGTCGTGGCCGCGTTGGTGGTCTTGTTGCCGATGAAGGTGTGGTCGTGGGACGCGCCGGGCAGCCCGGGAAAGACGATCGGGTCGTCCGGCTGGTGGTGGCTGGGGGAGCAGTTGACCTGGAACTCGTGGTGGGTCACCAGGTCGTCGGCCCCGGCGGGCGACCAGGTGGCCGCGGTCAGGAAGGCGCCTGCCAGCACGGTGGCGGCGGTGCAGGCGAGGAGCGCGGCTTTCGTTGCCAAGGGTCCTCCACGGTGAGGTGCCAAGGATGGGAGAGCGCTCTCCCACAGCATGCGCAGCGAGCCGCCGCCGTGTCAAGGACCGCCCGGATGCACGACCGGACAGCCATTGTCCGATTCCCGGCCGGGATCTTGACAACGCGAGGCGCGGTGACGAACCATCGGAAGTCCCGGAGAGCGCTCTCCAATCTCCGTCCCCTGTCGTACGGGAGTCATCGTGGACCGACCGTCGCTCCTCCGTGCCGTCCCGGCACTGGTGGCCCTGCTGGTGCTGGGGCTGCTGGCCGGCCCGTCCCCGGCGCACGCCGCCACGCTGCTTTCCCAAGGCAGACCCGCGACCGCGTCGAGCAGCGAAGGCGCCGGCACCGCGGCGTCGGCGGCGGTCGACGGCGACGCCGGCACCCGCTGGGCGAGCGCCTGGAGCGACCCGCAGTGGCTGCAGGTCGACCTCGGCGCGCCGGCCGACATCAGCCAGGTCACGCTGAACTGGGAAGCCGCCTACGCGACCGCCTACGAGATCCAGGTTTCGGACAATGCCGCGTCTTGGCAGACGGTGTACAGCACGACGACGGCGTCCGGCGGTATCCAGAACCTCGCCGTCAGCGGTCATGGCCGGTACGTGCGCTTCTACGGCACCCATCGCGTCGGCGGCTACGGCTACTCGCTCTGGGAGTTCCAGGTCAGCGGCACCCCCGGCACGTCGACGCCGGGCGGCCCCGGCGTCACGAAGGTGACCGGCAGCCAGGGCAACTGGCAGCTGAGCGTCGACGGCGCGCCGTGGACCGTCAAGGGCCTCACCTGGGGACCGCCGGTCGGCGAAGCGGCCACGCGGATGCCCGAGCTGCACGCGATCGGCGTCAACACCGTCCGCACCTGGGGCACCGACGGCACGACCCAGCCCCTGCTCGACGCCGCCGCGGCCAACGGGATCAAGGTCGTCGCCGGCTTCTGGCTGCAACCCGGCGGCGGCCCGGGCAGCGGCGGCTGCGTCGACTACACGACGGACACGAACTACAAGAACACGATGCTCGCCGAGATCCAGAAATGGGTCACCGCGTACAAGGCGAACCCCGGCGTGCTGATGTGGAACGTCGGCAACGAGTCGATTCTCGGGATGCAGAACTGCTACTCCGGCACGCTGCTGGAGCAGAACCGGATCGCCTACACGCGCTTCGTCGACCAGGCCGCGCAGGCGATCCACGCGATCGACGCGAACCACCCGGTAACCTCGACCGACGCCTGGACCGGCGCGTGGCCGTACTACAAGGCGTACGCGCCGAACCTCGACCTCTACTCCGTCAACTCCTACGCCCAGGTCTGCCAGGTCAAGCAGGACTGGCTCGCGGGCGGCTACACGAAGCCGTACATCATCACCGAGACCGGCCCGGCCGGCGAGTGGGAGGTGCCGAACGACGTGAACGGCGTGCCCACCGAGCCGACCGACCAGCAGAAGCGCGACGGGTACGTCAACGCCTGGAACTGCGTCCTGGCCCACCCCGGCGTCGCCCTGGGCGCGACGCTCTTCCACTACGGCACCGAGGGCGACTTCGGCGGCGTCTGGTTCAACATCACCACGGGCAACGAGAAGCGGCTGTCCTGGTACGCCGTCCGCCGGCTCTACAGTGGACAGACGAGCGGCAACACGCCGCCGGTGATCTCGTCGATGAACCTCAGCTGGACCACCGACGTCCCGGCGGGCGGCACGTTCACCCTGACCGCCGGGGTGTCCGATCCGGACGGTGACCCGATCACCTACACCATGGGCTACAACAGCAAGTACATCAACGACGCGGCCGGCCTGATCCCGGCGCAGTTCACCGGGACCGGGACGTTCACCGTCACCGCGCCGCAGCAGCTGGGCGTCTGGAAGATCTACCTCTACGCCCGCGACGGCCACGGCAACGTCGGCATCGAGACGCGCTCGCTGCGCGTGGTCGCCCCGCCGGTGCCGGGCACGAACCTGGCCCGCGGCGCGGCGACCACGGCGTCGACGTACCAGGCCGACGGTCCCGGCGCGCCCTACCCGCCGCAGGCCGCGACGGACGGCAACACCGCCACACGCTGGGCGAGCGCGTGGGCCGACCCGCAGTGGCTGCAGGTCGACCTGGGCAGCCGGCAGGCGTTCGACCACGTCCAGCTGGTCTGGGAGTCCGCCTTCGGCAAGGCCTACGAGATCCAGGTCAGCGACGACGCGGCGAACTGGCGGTCGGTCTACGCGACGACGACGGGCGACGGCGGCGCCGACGACCTGGCGATCTCGGCCACGGCCCGGTACGTGCGCATGTCCGCGACCCAGCGCGGCACAGCGTACGGCTACTCGCTGTACGAGTTCGGCGTCTACCGCCGCTGACACCCGGTCGGCGCCACCAGCCCGGTGGCGCCGACCACGCATGATGCCCCCGCAATCACGCGAGATGCCCGCCCAATCACGCCCGATGCCCGCCCAATCACGCGAGATGCCCCTCCGGGCACGGACCGTTCCCATCCCGCTGCGCACCGCACCCGACTGGACTCCGTTGCCAGGACGGTACTTTTGCCGCACCGCCCCGAAATCCGACTCTCTACGCTCCGATCCATGGCGGACACCCCGACTCCCGAGGTACCGCTTTCCCGCGCCCGCCGCTGGACCTGGGTGCTCGTCGGGGTCGCCGCCGCGTACGGCGTCTGGCACGGCTACGGCATCACCGTCGCACCGGAACGCCCCTTCTTCTGGCTCGGCGTGGCGTTCGACGTCTTCGTCGGCGTCGTCGCCTGGCTGCTGGGCCGTGCCTGGCCGCCGGTGGCGCGCTTCCGCCCCGACGTCATCGCCTTCGACAACGACGAACTCCCGTACGCCGACATCACCGAGGTCCGGCGGGGAGCCGTGTCGGCCAAGCCGTTCTGGCTCGCCTTCTGGCTGCCGACGTCGCTGGTGATCGGGCTGATCGTCGCGCTCCGGTCATCCGGGGACTTCGACCGCGAAGTCGTCGAACTGCACACCGGCCGCGGCGCGCGGCTGCGTACGCGCTGGCGTCACTACCGAGGGGCGGAAGCGTTCCTCGCCGCACTGCACGACAAACGGCCCGACCTCGAAGTCCGCTACGGCGTCGACGCCGGCATCTACGCGCGGGACCACGCGCCGCGGCTGGGTGCCGGCGGCGGCTTTCTCGCCTTCGGGCTCGGGCTCTGGCTGTTCTTCGGCAGCTGGTTCGGGGTGCAGCTGCTCGACCAGTCCCTCGATCGCGGCCCCTACCCGGCGGGACCGACGTCCGCCGCGATCACCCGGCTGACCTCGGACCTCTCCGGTTTCGCGCCGCTGCCCGGCGTCGCCCGCGACTTCACCGAGTGGCCCTGCGACCGCACGAACGACCTCATTCTCGGGCCGGACCCCGGCGCCGCCGATCTGCACCTGAAGCTCGAGGGCCGCACGGTGCAGGCCGGCGCCGTCGAAGCGCGGCTGCGGCAGGCGGCCGGGATGGACGCGGGCCAGTACCTCGACCGGCTCGGCCCGGACGACCTCGACTTCGAGCTCGACATCCCCGAAGACGACGACCTCTACATCGAGTTCTCCACGGGCTGCGTCACCGACGACGCGGTACCGGGCCTGCGCGACGACTTCACGAAGCTGGCCGCGGCCTTGGGAGTGCGCTGAGGTGGGGCGGCGCGGCGGGAACGGGAGCTGGGCGCGTGGCCACCCCCAGCGGCCACGTGACTTCGCCCCGCGGCCGCTGCGCCACCCCGGGGTCCGATGTCCTGTTTTCGAAACACCGAACGGGAGTATCGTAGTCTTTCCGGGACAGGCTGTGTCAAGTTTTCGGAACAGCTACGCTGACGGTTGTCACGTTTCCTGGATGAAGGTGGTGTGTGGTGAGCGATGAGCGCAGTTTCGCCGAACGACTGGCGCACCTGATCGCGACCGTGCACCCGCCGGACCGCAAGCCGTACTCCTACCGGGAGATCGCGCACGGCGTCGCCGAGCAGACCGGCGTGACGATGTCGGCGACCCACGTCCAGCAGCTCGCCGTCGGCGCGCGCAAGGATCCCAAGCGCTCGCACATCCAGGCGCTCGCCCAGTTCTTCGGCGTGCCGGTGACGTACTTCTTCGACGACGAGGTCGCCGGGCAGGTCGATCGCCAGGTCGGGGACGTCGTGGCGTGGCGCGACAGCGAGGCGCGGAACCTGGCGCAGCGGGCCATGCAGCTGTCGCCACGTGACCGCGAGACCGTGACGGCCCTGCTCGACCAGCTGGCCGGCTACGACGAAACCCGGCGCCGCGATCGTCGGCGGAAGCCCGAGTGACGGCGGAAGGTCGGCTACGATGACCTCGTCCGTGCTGGCGCCCCGGTGCATCCGGCTGGCGCCCGGTGACCGGGGAGGACCCATCGACGAGCGCGGCCTGACGGACCTCCGAGTCCGGGCCCGGCAGCGGGTGCGGACGGTGCTCGCCGCCGTCCCCTTGCCCCGGCCGTGGTCGATGAACGCGTGGGTCGACGGCCTCGAGGCGTGGCGCGGGCGCGAGATCGACCTCGTGCCGGTGGAGTACCGGCCCGGCCGGCCCTCCGGCGCGTGGCAGGCCCGCCCGGACTACGACCTGATCGCCTACGTCGAGCACACGTCGGCGCTGCACCAGGACCACATCATCGCCCACGAGCTCGCCCACATGCTGTGCGCGCACACCGGGACCTGCCAGATCTCGGAGACCGAGGCCGCGCAGCTCGCCCCGGACCTGGCGCCGCGGGCGCTGTCGCACCTGCTGACCCGCGTGACGACCGGCACCGACGAGTACGAGGCCGAGCTGATCGCGGTGCTCCTGATGAGCGCGGCGACGAGCGAACCTCCCGCCGTTCAGCCGGGCGCGTCCGGCCGGGCGGCGGATCAGGCTAGGCGGCTGGCCGCACTCCTGGGATAGTCGCGTCTCGTGATCGACATTCTGTTCGTCGGGGTCGGGCTCTTCGCGTTGGCCATCGGGATCTGGCGGGCGGTCCGCGCCCGGCGCACCGGCGCGGGCATCGGCCTGGCCGTCTCGCTCATCGCGCTCGGAGCGGCGTTCTGCTTCCTGTCGAACCGCGCGCAGGTGTTCGAGAGCGAGATCCACCCCAGCCTCGGACGGCTGCTGTCGAACCTCGCGACGATGGTCGCGGCCTACGGGATCGGGCTGACCGTCGCCGAGATCAGCGGCACCCGCGACCGCGGCCGGCGCACGCGGCTCGTCGCGCTGGGCGTCGCATTGACCCTGTTGACGGTGATGTTCTTCAGCACGTCGGGGCTGCCGCGTGGCATCGGCCTGTTCGACGAGCTCTACCGCACGCACCCGACGCTCGTCGTCTACGTCTTCGTCTACACGGTGTACCTCGGGCTCGCGGTTCTCGACATCGGCGTGGTGGCGGCCGTGACGATCCGCGCGAGCGGCGGCGCGCTGCGGGCGGGGCTGACGTTGCTGCTGCTGGCGTCGGCGTTCGCGGTCGCCTACCTCGGGGGGAAGATCGTCGCGACGATCCGGGCACTGCAGGACGACCACCCGGCGAAGGCGCTGTGCCGCGGGCCGTTCTCGACGCTGCCGTGCACGCTCGACGTCGGCTTCCCGGCCGTCTCGGTGCTGCTGATCGTGGTGGGGCTGACGATCCCGTCGATCCCGGGGCTCGTGGCCGGCCGCCGCGACGCGAAGACGCTTCGCCTGATCCGGCCGTTGCGCGAGCACCTGACGCGGCGGTTCCCGGAGATCGTCCGCATCGACCCGGGCGGGCCGTCCCGCCGTGAGCGGTTGCTGACGGCGATGAGCGAAACGAACGACGGCCTGATCCTGGCCGGGGTGACGCCGGAGCTGGCGCCGCCGACGGCGGCGAGGCTGGTGCGCGACCTCCCGGACGAGCCGGGGGAGGAGGCCCCGCCGGTCGCTCAGGCGGAGCCGTTCGCCGCGGACGTCGCCCGGCTGCGGGCGATCGCGCGTGCGTACCGCAAGGTGGACGGCGGGGCGGTGGACGTGGTCACCAGCTCGGCCCGGTGACGCGGCTCAGCCGGCGAAAAGCGCCTCGAGCCGCGGCTCCCAGCCGCGGTCGGTGAGCGCCACCAGCTGCAACGCCGTCGCGCGCCCGGTCAGCGGCAACAGCGGCCGCACCTCGTCACCCACCCGCGAAAGGGTCTCGTCATCGCCGCCCATCGCGACGGTCACGTGCGCCGGCGGGCGAGGCCCGAACCGTCCGCCGTAGGGCGAGATCTCCGGCCATCGAGCGCACACCGCGTCGGTGATCGGCTGGAGCGACGGAGCCGGGAGCGCCGCGAAACCCGGTGCGCTCAGGAACTCGCCGAGCCGCACCTCGGTCGGCGACACGGCCGAGGCGAGCGACCGGACCGCGTCCAGCACCGTGGAAGTCAATTGAGCATCCGGCAAGAAGGGGTACAGCGCCGTCACGTGCGCGGGCAACCCGGGCCGGACCAGAGCGGGGTCGACGAGCCGAGCCGCGTCCAGCGCGGGTTCGGCGGCGGGCAGCAGGATCACCAGCGCGGTGGTTCCGGTTTCGGGCACCCCCGCATCATGGCAGTCAGGCGGCCGCGCTCTCCGAGAACCGCCCGTCGCGGGCCAGGGCCAGGCTGCGCCGGCACAGCTCCACGAGCTCCAGGTTCGCGCGGCTGCGCGGGCTGCGGCCGCAGAGCCCGCACTCGATCACGACGTCGCCGGTCAGCTCGTCCACCGCGACCAGCGCCTGGTGGTCGCAGCTGCGGCACCAGCGGTAGCCGATCGCCGGGTTCGTGTGCACCGGGGACGACACGCAGTCGTGCAGCCAGCGGCGGTGCGTGCGGCACGTGACGCGGTCGGTCGGGTCGATCCGGCCGTCGTCTTCGGCGTGGTCTTCGCCGGCCAGCGTCGCCGCGAGCAGTGGCTGCCGCGCCGCGGCGGGCCGGTCCTGCGGGTTCGGACTGGCCCACGCGTGGTGGTCGCCGCATCGGCACTTCTCGGACATGTCGCCCCCAGTGGTCGGGTGGTTCGATCCGTCGAGTGTGACCGCGGCAACAGAGGGTGGACAACCGGGAAAACGCTCAGTTTCGACCAGCGGCAGGGGTGTCGCGGCGGGCGGATGAGCGGACTTCGCCCCCCGTGTATGCGAACATATGTTCTATGACGGACGAGGGGCCCATCCTGCACGCCGACCTCGACTCGTTCTACGCGTCGGTCGAGCAGCGCGACGATCCGGCGCTGAAAGGGCGGCCCGTCATCGTCGGCGGCGGGGTGGTCCTGGCCGCGAGTTACGAGGCCAAGGCCTATGGCGTGCGCACGGCGATGGGGGGTGCGCAGGCCCGGCGGCTGTGCCCGCACGCGGTCGTCGTGCCGCCGCGGATGTCGGCCTATTCGGCCGCGAGCAAGGTCGTCTTCGAGGTCTTCCACGACACCACCCCGTGGGTGGAAGGCCTTTCGATCGACGAAGCCTTCCTCGACGTCGGGGGGTTGACCAGGATCGGCGGACGGCCCAGCCACATCGCCGAACGGCTGCGCACCGCCGTCGCCGAGCGCGCCGGGCTGCCGATCACCGTAGGGGTTGCGCGGACGAAGTTCCTCGCGAAGGTCGCCAGCCGCGTGGCGAAGCCGGACGGTCTGCTGGTCGTCCCGCACGACGCGGAGCTGGAGTTCCTGCACCCGCTGCCGGTCGGCGCGCTCTGGGGCGTCGGCAAGGTCACCGCCGAAAAGCTGCGCGCGCGGGGGATCACGACGGTCGGTCAGCTGGCCGCGTCCGAGCCGGTGGACCTGGTGAGCATGCTCGGCCGGGCGGCCGGCGGCCACCTGCACGCCCTCGCGCACAACCGGGACCCGCGCCGCGTCGAGCTCGGCCGGCGCCGCGGGTCGATCGGCGCCCAGCGGGCCCTCGGGCGCGGCCGGCGGACCCCGGCCGAGCTCGACGTCGTGCTGGTGGCCCTGATCGACCGGATCGCCCGGCGGCTGCGCGCCGCTCACCGCGTCTGCCGGACGGTGACGATCCGCCTGCGCTTCGCCGACTTCACGCGGGTGACGCGCTCCCACACGCTGAACGAACCGACCGCGGGCACGGGTGTCCTGCTCGCCGCGGCGCGGGAGCTGCTCGTGGCGGCGCTGCCGATGATCGCCGACCGCGGCATCACGCTGCTGGGCGCGGCGCTGTCCAACCTGGCCGACGAAGACCCGTTCCAGCTGGCGCTGCCGTTCGAGCGGCAGCGGGCGACCGAGCTCGACACGGCGCTGGACGCGGTGCGGGACCGGTTCGGCAAGGCGGCGGTCACCCGGGCGGTCCTGCTCGGCCGCCCGGACGACCTCGAAGTGCCCCTGCTGCCGGATTGACGCCCGAAAGCGCTTCAGCTCCGGCCATCCGCCATTCCGGGCCGATCGGGAATGCGGGCGTGCGCGAGCGCGGAAAGCGCGGCGGGCCGCAGCGCGTCGGTGCGGTTCCACAGCCGGGGGTCGACGCTCTCGCGCTGGCCCGCCTGTTCGACGACTTCGAAACCGGCTTCCCGCAGGAAGCCTGCCATCGCCGCGGGGGAGAGGAAGGTGCGCCAGGGCTCGCCCTGTTCCGCCGCGACCGGCGCGACGGCTTCGGCGTAGCCGTTTCCGGCCGCGTCCCGCAGTTCCGCGGGAAGCAGGTGATCGGTGACGATTTCCGATCCGGGTGCGAAACCGCCGAGATCCGTCAATGTGGCGAGAATCGCCTTCCGGGTCAGGTACATGGTGACACCGAGCCAGCTGACGAACACGGGGCGAAACGGGTCGAGTCCACTCTGGACGAGCCGTTCCCGGAGCGGATCGGCTTCGAAGTCGACCGGGACGAAGGTGACCGAAGCGGGCACGGCGACGCCGGCGCCCCCGAGCAGTTCTCGTTTGGCGGCCTGGGTCGCCGGCCGGTCGACCTCGAACACGCGGAATCGTGCGGGCGCGTCCCGATAGGCGAACGAATCGAGCCCGGCGCCCAGAATCACATACTGGTCTATACCGGAATTGGCGCGCCGGAGCCGGTCTTCGGTGAACCGGCTCCGGCACACCGCCTGGGCGCGGGCGCCGGCCAGGACGGGATGGGTACCGTGGAGGTGGTGATAGGCCAGGAGTTCTTCGGCGTGCGCGCCGAGGAGAGCCGCGGCGAGGGTGTCGGAGAAGACGATCGGCTCGGCGTCGACGAGCAAATGTGCCGCCCGCGCGGCGGCCGCGGTGAACGCCGTGCGACTGACGCGAGGCGCAATACCGGGAAAATCGGCAGTGGTCATGCGCACACGGTACCGATTCGATTTCGACTATATCACAAAAACAAATATTCAACAAGATGACGCGCATTTCGGCTAGGTTGCGGTCATCCTGGACGAGGGCGAGGCGGCCACCGGGCGACCATTGTGGACGCTTCGCGGGTGTCGGGCGTGCCGGACGGGATTCGACAGGTTAAGGTCTGTCCGACCGTGTTCTGGAGAAGATGAGGAACCACGAACCATGGCACAACGGGTGCACGTCGAGATGGTGGACGACCTCGACGGGAGCGAGGCTTCGCAGACCGTCCCCTTCAGCCTCGACGGCGTGACGTACGAGATCGACCTTTCCGAAGACAACGCGTCCGCGCTCCGGGACGAGCTCGCCCGCTACGTCGCCGTCGCGCGCCGCATCGGCGGCCGCAAGGTGCGGCTGGCGACCGGTCAGTCGCTGTCGGGCTCGTCGAGCTCGGGCACCGACCGCGAGCGCAACCGCCAGATCCGCGAATGGGCGCAGGCCAACGGCTACGAGGTCGCGGAGCGGGGCCGTCTGTCGAGCGAGATCATCGCGGGCTTCGAAGCGGACGAGGCCGCGGCCGCCGAGCCAGCCGAAGCCAAGCCGGCGCGCAAGCGGGCGTCGCGCAAGAAGGCCTGACGCCGGAACCGGTTGCGGGACAAGGAGTTCTCGCGGCCGTGCGGTAGTGCTGTCTCGCGCGCCCGGGGTCGGGGAGATCCCGGGCGCGATACGCATGCTCGTTTGTTTGTTTCCCACCGGGCCGGCTTCGCCGGCGACTGTCCTGATCGGCTCGTCCTGGGGCGCGCGACCGGTCTTCCGTCGCGTGTGGATCTTCCGATTCGTGTCGCCGGCGCGAAAAAACGCGGCGAGCGGACATTTCCCGGCCGGTAAAGCTTGTCGGAGGGTGGGTCCGATGGCCAGACTGGCAGTGCTCCGCGCGGCCGGTACCGCGCCGGAGCACGGCCCGGTGGCCGCCTCCTCCCTCGATGGCCACCGGGCCGCCTTACTCTCGCCCCGCCGGGCACCGTCGCCGCGAAGCGCTTTCCGCCTCTCGCGTGCCGCCGTTCGGGCATTTCTGTAGACAATCGACCGCGACGAGCGCACACTCAGACTACTCCATACTGTATACAAACTTCAGTCGAGGGTTCTGAGGAGGCGGTCGCGATGACCGAAGTCCGCGAGCTCCGGGACGTCTACGGACGGCGGTACCGCGTCGGGCAGTCCGACCGGGAGCTGCTCGGCCGGCCGCGGACGTGGATCACGTGGCTGGCCGCGGCGTCGATGCTCGCCGCCGGGGTGCAGCAGTACGGCTTCGGGGCGATCGTCCCCGCGCTGAGCCGGGACCACGGCTGGACGTTCGGCGGGATCGTCCTGTCGCTCGCCCTCTGGGCGATCTGCCAGGCCGGCACGGCTTTCCCGGCCGCCTGGCTGCGGGAACGCGGCCTGCTTCCGGCCCCCGCGGCGATGGCGGCCGGCGCGGTGCTGTGCGCCGCCGGGCTCGTGACGCTCGGGCACGCGACCAGCCTGCCCGCCGTCTTCCTCGGCTATTCGGTGCTCGGCGGGCTCGGCACCGGTCTCGTCTACGCCACCTGCGTCGGCGCCGTGCTGGCCTGGTTCCCGGACCGGACGGCGCCGAGCGCGGGCATCGTGAGCGGCGCGTTCGCCTACGGCAGCGTCCCGTTCGTCGTGCTCGCCGCCGCGTTGCCGGGCGCGCGGCCGGTGCTCCTCGACGTGACCGCGGGCGTCGTGCTCGCCGTGATCGCCGGGTGCGCCGTCCTGCTCCGGTACCCGCCGCGGCACTGGTGGCCCGCGACGCCCGAGCCCCGCACCTGGGCGCTCGACCGCGCGCACAACCGGCGTCCGGCCGTCCGGCACTACCGGCCGGCGGAGCTGTTCCGGTGCGGGACGACCCTCGCGCTGTACCTCGTCATCGTGCTCGCGGCCGCCGTACTGCTGTTCGACCTCGCCTACCTGGCGACCTTCGTCGCCGAGCGCAGCGGGCCCGGGCTCGCCGCGGCCGCGTTGGCGCTGCTCGCCGCGGCGACCGGCAGCGGGCGGGTCCTCATCGGCCGCCTCGCCGACCGGCTCGGCCGGCACCGCATCCTGCGGTTCGCGCTGCTCGCGGGCGGTGTCGCCCAGTTCGTCCTCTTCTACTCGGGCGAGCACCGGCACGCCGTCGGGCTGTTGCTGGGTGTCGCGCTCGCCGGCCTCGGGAACGGCTGCTGCTACACGCTGCTGCTCGGCCTCGTGCGCGAGTTCTTCGGCGAGGAGTCGCCGGCGCAGAACTTCGGGATCCTCTATTCCGCCAAGGCCGTCGGTGCGGTGGTCGGGATCGGGCTCGCCGCGCTCGTCGTGACGTCGCACGGGTTCGTCGGCGCGTTCGCCGCGGCCGGGGTGCTGAGCCTGGCCGGCGCGGTCCTGTCCGGGCGGCTGACCCAGCCGGGCCGGCCCAAGTCGCTGCTGCCGGCGGCCTGACGTGGGGCGGATGACCAGCCGACGCCGGGTGCTGCGCGTCCGCGACGGCGTGCCGACCGCGCGCCCGGACACGCTGACCGTCGAGGAGCCCCTGGAAATCCGGGTGGCCGGGAAAGCGCTGTCGATCACGATGCGGACCCCCGGCGACGACTTCGACCTCGCCGCCGGGTTCCTGGTCGGCGAGGGCGTGGTGCGGGCGGCTCCGGACGTTCACTCGATCCGCTACTGCGCCGGAGCCACGGCCGACGGCGGCAACACGTACAACGTCCTCGACGTCGTGCTCGCGCCGGATGTCGCGCCGCCGGACGCGTCGGTGGAGCGCAACTTCTACACGACGTCCTCGTGCGGCCTGTGCGGCAAGGCGAGCCTGGACGCCGTCCGGACGACGGTGACGTGGCCGATCGCGGACGACCCGTTCAGCATCGACCCGGCGACGCTCGCCGGGTTGCCGGACGAACTCCGCGCGGCACAACGGGTTTTCGACCGCACGGGCGGCCTGCACGCGGCGGGGCTGTTCGACGCGGACGGGAAGCTGCTGTGCCTGCGCGAGGACGTCGGCCGCCACAACGCGGTGGACAAGGTGATCGGCTGGGCGACCCGCGACGGCCGCCTACCGCTGTCCGGGACGGCGCTGATGGTGAGCGGGCGGGCGTCGTTCGAGCTGGTCCAGAAGGCGGCGATGGCGGGGATACCTTTGCTGGCAGCGGTTTCCGCACCGTCGTCACTGGCGGTGGACCTGGCCGGGGAGCTGGGGCTGACGCTGGTGGGGTTCCTGCGCGGCACATCGATGAACGTCTACACACGACCCGACCGGCTGGGCTTTCAGCCGAGCTGAGCGAGCAGCGCGGCGATCGCGGGGGAGGGATCGCCCCGGTGCAGGGCGGCAAGCTGCCACGACGGCGGCCGATCGAACCGCCGGACGGTGAGATCGGGGAACCGCGCTGCCGCCGACGCGGGTAGAACGCAGGCGGCCAGCCCGGCCCGCACGAGCCCGGCGGCGACGCCGAGATCATCGACTTCGAGCGAGAGCCGCCGGCAGGGGAAAGCCCGGTCGACGGCTTCCCGGATGGCCCAGCCGAGCGGGAAGTCCACAAGGGACAGTTCGGAGAGATCGGCGGGAGCAGACCGCGACCCACCGGGCGCGGTGGCGAGGACGAGTTCGTCCGCGGGGAGCGGAGTGGCGACCAGCCCGGGCGTGCGGTCGCGGGGCGCAGGATCGGGCGCCGGGCCAGGCGACGCTGACCCGGCAGTGAGATCGCGGGCCACGGCGGGATCGGCTGCGGGGCTGCGCGTCGCCGACCCGGTTGTGAGGTCACAAGGCGCGGCGAGGCCAGGTGCCGCATCTCGTGCCGCCGACCTGGCCGCGAGATCGCAGGGCGCGGTGAGGCCGGGTGCCGGATCTCGTGCCGCCGAGCCGGTTGCGAGGTCGCAGGGTGCGGCGAGGCCAGGTGCGACATCAGGTGTCGCTGACCCGGTTGCGAGGTCGCAGGGCGCGGCGAGGTCGGGTGCCGGATCTCGTGCTGCCGACCTGGCCGCGAGATCGCAGGGCGCGGCGAGGCCAGGTGCCGCATCACGTGCCGCCGACCCGGCCGCGAGATCGCTGGCCACAGCGGGGCCGGGATCGCGCGTCGCGGAGCCGGCCGCAAGCCCGGCGTCCTGCGGCACAGCCGCAAACCCGTTCAAGCTCGCGGAATCCGCGGCCGCACCACACCCCGCACCCACCGTCAGCACCACGTCCACCGTGCACTCCGCCAGCGCCCGCTCGACCTCACCGGCCTGAACCTGCCGCACCTCCACCACCAACCCCGGGTGCACGTGCCGCAACGCGGCCAGCACCCGGTGCCAGTCCGCCAGCAACCCCGGGCACACCCCCAACCGGACCCGGCCGCCCACCGGGGACACCGCCGCCCTGGCCCTCGCCACCGCCTCCAGGGCCGCCCGCGCGGCGGGCAGGAACGCCTCGCCGGCGGGCGTCAACACCACTCGGTGCGTCGTGCGGTGGAACAACGGCGTCCCCAGGTCGCGCTCCAGCGCCCGGACCACTGTGGACACCGTCGACTGGACCGTCCGGAGGCGGTGCGCGGCCGCCGTGAAGCCACCTTCCTCCGCTACCGCCACCACCACCGCCAGCTGACGCAGCTCCATCACGGCACCTCGTCCAGCGCCCCGGTCCGCTCGTCCAGGACGTAGCCGCGGACCACCTCCGTATGAGACAGGAACGGCGACGCCCGCAGCCGCGCGATGCACTGGCGGACGTCCTGGGCCGGGTCGGTGAACGTCTCCGCCGCCCAGCCCGGCCGCATCCCCGTCGACGACTCCAGGCGCCGGGCGAACTCCGTGTCCGTGAACGTCCGCATGCCGCAGTCGCGGTGGTGGATCAGCACGATCTCGCGCGTGCCCAGCAGGTGCTGGCTCACCGTCAGCGAACGGATCGCGTCGTCGGTCACCGCGCCGCCCGCGTTGCGGATCACGTGCGCGTCGCCCTCGCCGAGCCCGAGCAGCCGGTGGACGCTGAACCGCGCGTCCATGCACGCGAGCACCGCCAGCTTCAGCCGCGGCTTCGCGGACATCAGCCCAGCACCTCCCGGACCAGCGCCGCCGTCTCGCTCGGCGTCCGTCCGACGCGGATCCCCGCCGCCTCCAACGCTTCCTTCTTCGCCGACGCCGTGCCGGCCGAGCCGGAGACGATCGCGCCCGCGTGGCCCATCGTCTTGCCCTCCGGCGCGGTGAACCCGGCCACGTACCCGACGACCGGCTTCGACAGGTTCGCGCGCACGAACTCCGCGGCCCGCTCCTCGGCGTCGCCGCCGATCTCGCCGATCAGCACGATCAGGTCGGTCTCCGGGTCCTTTTCGAACGCTTCGACGGCGTCGATGTGCGTCGTCCCGATGATCGGGTCGCCGCCGATCCCGACGCACGTCGAGAACCCGATGTCGCGCAGCTCGTGCATGAGCTGGTAGGTCAGGGTGCCCGACTTCGACACCAGCCCGATCCGCCCGGGGCCGGTGATGTCGGCCGGGATGATCCCGGCGTTGGACTTGCCGGGGGAGATGATGCCCGGGCAGTTCGGCCCGATGATCCGGGTCCGCCCGCCGGCCGCGACGGCGTGCGACCAGAGCCGGGCGGTGTCGTGCACCGGGACGCCCTCGGTGATCACCACCGCGAGCCCGATCCCGGCGTCCACCGCCTCGACCACGGCGTCCTCGACGAACGGCGGCGGTACGAACAGCACGCAGACGTCGGCCCCGCTCGACGCGATCGACTCCGCGACGCTGCCGAACACGGGCAGCGAACGACCGGAGATCTCCACGTGCTGCCCGGCCTTGCGCGGGTTCACCCCGCCGACGACGTTCGTGCCGGCGGCCAGCATCCGCCGGGTGTGCTTGGCGCCTTCGGACCCGGTGATGCCGGAGACGACGATCCGGCTGGTCTCGTCCAGGAAGATGGCCACGTCAGACCTCCGCGATCGCGAGCTTCGCCGCCTCGCGGGCGGCGTCGTCCATGGTGGCCACCACGGTGACCAGGGGGTGGGCCGCTTCGGCGAGGATCCGCCTGCCTTCGGTGACGTTGTTCCCGTCGAGCCGGACCACGAGGGGTTTCGTGGCGCGGGAGCCGAGGATCTCCAGCGACCGCACGATCCCGGTCGCGACTGCGTCGCACGCGGTGATCCCGCCGAAGACGTTGACGAACACGCTGCGCACCTGCGGGTCGCCGAGGATCACGGTCAGCCCGTTCACCATCACCTCGGCGGACGCGCCGCCGCCGATGTCGAGGAAGTTCGCCGGCCCGCGCGCGCCCGCTTCGAGAGCGGCCGCCGCCACGACGTCCAAAGTGGACATCACCAGGCCGGCGCCGTTGCCGATCACCCCGATGTCGCCGTCGAGCTTGACGTAGTTGAGGCCCAGGGAATGCGCTTCCCGTTCCCGGGGGTCGCCGTCCAGCGGGTCGTCGTAAGAGCCGGAACGGCGGAAGGACGCGTTGTCGTCCAGGGTGATCTTGCCGTCGAGCGCGACGATCCCGGTCGACGTACTGGCCAGGGGGTTGACCTCGACGAGTGTGCAGTCCTCGGCGACGAACACGTCCCACAGCTTTTCGACGACGCCGGCGACCTCGCCGCGGACGTCGGCGGGGAACGCGGCGGCGACCGCGGCCGAGTCGACGCCGGAGAGGGGGTCGACCGGCACCCGGACCAGGGCGTCCGGGCGGGTGGCCGCGACCTCCTCGATCTCCATCCCGCCTTCGGTCGACGCCATGGCGAGGAACGTCCGCCCGGCGCGGTCGAGCAGGAAGGAGATGTAGTACTCGTCGGCGATCTCGCTCGCTTCGGTCACCAGGACGCGGTGCACGGTGTGGCCCTTGATGTCCATGCCGAGGATGTCGTCGGCGGCCTGCTCGGCGTCGTCGGCTGTCCGCACCACGCGGACGCCGCCCGCTTTGCCGCGCCCGCCCGTCTTCACCTGGGCCTTGACCACCACCGGCCCGCCGAGTGAAGCGGCCGCAGAACGGGCCGAGGCGGGATCGGCGGCGACCCGGCCGCGGGGGACGGGTACGCCGTGCTTCTCGAAGAGATCTCGGGCTTCGTGTTCGAAGAGGTCCATGCGGGGGCGTCCTTTCCGTGGCGGGGCAGGGCAAGGGCGTGAAGTGGTGGTCCGCGAGGGCGGGAGCGAGGCCCGGAAAAACCCTGCGGATAGCCCTGGACACGGGCTGCTTGAGGAGTGACTATATGCCTACCCCATACGGTATGCAATCTACAGTCTGCCGCGAAGAGGCCGCTGACCTCGACGGACGCCGGCAGCGGCGATGAGCGGACCGGATACGGAGCGCCGGACAAGAGAGATCCGGCGGCGGACCAGAGGAGTTGAGCAATGGCGCTGACAACGACCGGCACCACCGCGGGGGAGAGTGCCCGAGCGACGAACGGCGCCGAGCCCGCGCCCGCCGAGATCTCCGGCGGCCACCTGGTGGCGAAAGCGCTGAAGGCCGAGGGGGTCGACACGATCTTCACCCTGTGCGGCGGCCACATCATCGACATCTACGACGGCTGCGTCGACGAAGGCATCCAGGTCATCGACGTCCGCCACGAACAGGTCGCGGCGCACGCGGCCGACGGCTACGCGCGGATCACCGGCAAGCCCGGCTGCGCGGTCGTCACGGCCGGCCCCGGCACCACCGACGCCGTCACCGGCGTCGCGAACGCCCTGCGCGCGGAGAGCCCGATGCTGCTCATCGGCGGCCAGGGTGCCTTGACACAGCACAAGATGGGGTCCCTGCAGGACCTCCCGCACGTGGACATGATGACGCCGATCACCAAGTTCGCCGCCACCGTGCCGCACACCGCGCGGGTCGCCGACCTCGTGAGCATGGCCTTCCGCGAGGCCTACGCCGGCGCGCCCGGGCCGTCGTTCCTGGAGATCCCGCGGGACGTCCTCGACGCGCGCGTGCCGCTCGAGAACGCCAGGATCCCCGAGGCCGGCCGCTACCGCGCGTCGACGAGGAACGCGGGAGACCCGGCCGACATCGAGAAGCTCGCCGACCTGCTGGTGCACGCGAAGAAGCCGGCCATCCTGCTCGGCAGCCAGGTCTGGACGACGCGGGCGACCGAACCCGCCGTGGACCTCGTGCGCACGCTGAACATCCCGGCGTACATGAACGGCGCCGGCCGCGGCACCCTGCCGCCCGGCGACCCGCACCACTTCCAGCTTTCGCGCCGGTACGCCTTCGACAACGCCGACCTCATCATCATCGTCGGCACCCCGTTCGACTTCCGGATGGGCTACGGCAAGCGGCTGTCGAAGGACGCCACCGTCGTGCAGGTCGACCTCGACTACCGCACGGTCGGCAAGAACCGCGACATCGACCTCGGCATCGTCGGCGACGCCGGTCAGGTCCTGGCCGCAGTGGCCGAAGCCGCGTCCGGGCGCACCGACAACGGTGCCGTCGGCCGCAAGGCCTGGCTCGAAGAGCTGCAGGCCGTCGAGGAGAAGGCCAAGCAGAAGCGGCTGCCGCTGCAGCACTCCGACGCGAGCCCGATCCACCCGTACCGGCTGGTCCACGAGATCAACGAGTTCCTGACCGAGGACTCGATCTACATCGGCGACGGCGGCGACATCGTCACCTTCTCCGGCCAGGTCGTGCAGCCCAAGTCGCCCGGCCACTGGATGGACCCCGGTCCACTCGGGACACTCGGCGTCGGCATCCCCTTCGTCATGGCGGCCAAGCACGCGCGGCCGGACAAGGAGGTCGTCGCGCTCTTCGGCGACGGCGCGTTCAGCCTCACCGGCTGGGACTTCGAGACGCTGGTGCGGTTCGACCTGCCGTTCGTCGGGATCGTCGGCAACAACTCGTCGATGAACCAGATCCGCTACGGCCAGGCCGCGAAGTACGGCCTGCCGCGCGAACGCATCGGCAACACCCTCGGCGACGTCCGCTACGACGAGTTCGCGCGGATGCTCGGCGGCCACGGCGAAGAGGTCCGCGACCCGGCCGACATCGCGCCGGCGCTGCAGCGGGCACGCGAGTCCGGCAAGCCGTCGCTGATCAACGTCTGGGTCGATCCCGACGTGTACGCCCCCGGAACCATGAACCAGACCATGTACAAGTGAGCGGAGGCCTAGGCATGGGTAAGGCACTGGAGGGCGTGCGCGTCCTCGACATGACACACGTGCAGTCCGGACCGTCCTCGACACAGCTGCTGGCCTGGCTCGGCGCGGACGTGATCAAGCTCGAGACCCCCGGCCGGGGCGACATCACGCGCGGCCAGCTGCGCGACCTCCCCGGCGTCGACAGTCTTTACTTCACGATGCTGAACTCCAACAAGCGCAGCATCACGCTCAACATGAAGAGCGATGAAGGCAAAGAGGTCTTCGAGAAGCTCGTGTCCGGAGTGGACATCCTGGTCGAGAACTTCGGCCCGGGCGTCGTCGACCGGTTCGGCTACCCCTGGGACAAGCTCTCGGCGCTCAACCCGCGGCTGATCTACGCCTCCATCAAGGGGTTCGGCCCCGGCCGCTACGCCGACTTCAAGGCCTACGAGGTCATCGCGCAGGCCATGGGCGGCGCGATGAGCACCACCGGCTTCGAGGACGGCCCACCGACCGCGACCGGCGCGCAGATCGGCGACTCCGGCACCGGCATCCACCTGGTGGCCGCCATCCTCGCCGCGCTGTTCCAGCGGACCACCACCGGCCGCGGCCAGCGCGTCCAGGTCGCCATGCAGGACGCCGTGCTCAACCTCTGCCGCGTCAAGCTGCGCGACCAGCAGCGGCTCACCCACGGCCCGCTCGGCGAGTACCCGAACGACCAGTTCGGCGACGAGGTCCCGCGCTCGGGCAACGCCTCCGGGGGCGGCCAGCCCGGCTGGGCGGTCAAGTGCGCGCCCGGCGGGCCGAACGACTACATCTACGTGATCGTCCAGCCACCCGGCTGGGCGCCACTCGCCCGGCTGATCGGCAAGGACGAGCTGGCCGAGGACCCGGCCTGGGCCACGCCCGAGGTCCGCCTGTCCAAACTGGACAAGATGTTCGCGCTCGTCGAGGAGTGGACCGAGAAGCACACCAAGTGGGAAGTGCTCGAGAAGCTCAACGCCTGCAACATCCCCTGCGGCCCGATCCTGTCCACGAAGGAACTGATCGAGGACGAGACCCTGGCCGAGCTCGGCTCGGTCGTCGAGGTGGCGCACCCGGAGCGCGGCAGCTTCAAGACCGTCGGCTGCCCGCTCAAGCTGTCCGACTCGCCGGTCGACATCGAACGCTCGCCGCTGCTGAGCGAGCACACCGACGAGGTCCTGTCCGAACTCGGCTACAGCGAAGCGGAGCTCGACAAGTTCCGTGCGGCGGGGGTGATCTGAGTGGCGGATCGCACGGCGGTCGAGAAGATCCTCGACCAGGCGGCGGCCGAGGGGCGGTCCTCGCTGACCGCGCCCGAGGGGCGTGCGGTCTGCGAGGCCTACGGCATCCCGACCCCGGCCGAGCGCCTGGCCGCCATGGCCGACGAGGCCGTGGCCCACGCCCAGGACATCGGGCTGCCGGTGGTGCTCAAGATCGTCTCACCGGACATCCTGCACAAGACCGAGGCCGGCGGTGTCCTCGTAGGCCTGAAGGACGCCGAAGCTGTAAAGGCGGGCTTCGAGAAGATCATCGAGAACGCG
Organism: Amycolatopsis sp. NPDC114504; assembly: GCF_055633595.1. Classification (NCBI taxonomy): domain Bacteria; kingdom Bacillati; phylum Actinomycetota; class Actinomycetes; order Pseudonocardiales; family Pseudonocardiaceae; genus Amycolatopsis; species Amycolatopsis sp. NPDC114504. Next base: position 411,003 of record NZ_JBVKDU010000005.1, read on the forward strand.
AAGGCGTACAACGCCGGCGCGCGGATCCTCGGCGTCCAGGTGCAGCAGATGCTCACCGAAGGCCAGGAGGTGATCATCGGCTCGGTCACCGACCCGACGTTCGGCAAGATCGTCGCGTTCGGCCTCGGCGGCGTCCTGGTCGAGGTGCTCAAGGACGTCACCTTCCGGCTCGCGCCGACGAGCACCGAAGAAGCGCTGTCGATGATCGACGGTATCCAGGCGGCGGAAATCCTCCGGGGCGTCCGTGGCTCGGATCCTGTCGACCGTGACGCGCTCGCCGCGGTGATCACCGGGCTCGGGCAGCTGGTCGCCGACTTCCCGCAGCTGTCCGAAGTGGACCTCAACCCGGTGCTCGCGACGGCGGCCGGGGCCACCGCGGTCGACGTCCGGATCCTGGTCGACCCGGACGCGGCGAAGGAGCCGGTCCGGTTCACCCAGGAGGAGATCCTCGCCTCGATGAACCGGATCATGAAGCCCGCGTCGATCGCGGTGATCGGCGCGTCGGCCGAAGCCGGCAAGATCGGCAACTCCGTGATGAAGAACCTGGTCAACGGCGGCTACGCGGGGGAGATCCACCCGATCAACCCCAAGGCCACCGAGATCCTCGACCGCAAGGCCTACGCCAGCATCACCGACGTGCCCGGTGACGTCGACGTCGCGGTGTTCGCCATCCCGGCGAAGTTCGTCCCCGCGGCGCTGGAAGAGGTCGGCAAGAAGGGCGCGGCCGGCGCGATCCTCATCCCGTCCGGCTTCGGCGAGACCGGCAACATCGAGCTGCAGGACGAGGTCGTCGCGATCGCGCGCAAGCACGGCGTGCGCATCCTCGGGCCCAACATCTACGGCTACTACTACACGCCGGAGAACCTGTCGGCGACGTTCTGCACCCCGTACGACGTCAAGGGCGGCGTGGCCCTTTCGTCGCAGAGCGGCGGGATCGGGATGGCGATCCTCGGGTTCAGCCGCTCGGCGAAGATGGGCGTGTCCTCGATCGTCGGCGTGGGCAACAAGGCCGACATCGACGAGGACGACCTGCTCACCTTCTTCGAGCAGGACGACAACACCCAGCTCGTCGCGATGCACCTCGAAGACCTCAAGGACGGCCGGTCGTTCGCGGAGACGGCGAAGCGCGTTTCGAAGCGCAAGCCGGTTGTGGTGCTCAAGGCCGGGCGGACGTCGCAGGGCGCCAAGGCGGCCAGTTCGCACACCGGCGCGCTGGCCGGCGACGACAAGGTGTACGACGACATCCTGCGCCAGAGCGGCGTGATCCGGGCGCCCGGGCTGAACGACATGCTCGAGTACGCCCGCGGCATCCCGCTGCTGCCGGCGCCGAAGGGCGAGAACGTCGTCATCATCACCGGTGCCGGCGGCTCGGGCGTGCTGCTCTCGGACGCCTGCGTCGACAACGGGCTGGACCTGATGGAGATCCCGCCGGACCTCGACACGGCGTTCCGGAAGTTCATCCCGCCCTTCGGCGCGGCCGGCAACCCGGTGGACATCACCGGCGGCGAGCCGCCCTCGACCTACCGCAACACGATCGCGCTGGGCCTCGAGGACGACCGCGTCCACGCCCTGATCCTGGGCTACTGGCACACCATCGTCACCCCGCCGATGGTGTTCGCGGAGCTCGTCGCGCAAGTGGTCGAGGAGTACCGCGCGAAGGGGATCCACAAGCCCGTCGTTGCGTCGCTCTCCGGTGACGTCGAGGTCGAAGAGGCGAGCGACTACCTCTACGACCACGGGGTCGTCGCGTATCCGTACACCACCGAAAAGCCCGTCGCGGTGCTCGGTGCGAAGTACCGCTGGGCGCGGGCCGCGGGCCTGCTTTGAGCGTCCTCCACAGGGGCTGGCTCGCCGAACGAGAAAGGACGAAGATCCACCGCACGACGGCAACAGAGGGACATGAGTCAACGGTGACGAAAGAGAACTCTTATGACCGCAGCTACGTACCAGGAGATCACTGACGAGAACGGACGGGTGTACCGGATAGGGGAGTCACCGCACGACATCATGGGGCGCTCCCGGAGCTTCATGGTCTGGCTGCCCTGGATCGCCATGATGGCGGTCAGCGTGTTCGAGTACGGCTGGGGCGCCGTCGAAGGCACCCTCGAGGAGAAGTACGGCTGGTCGCTGTCGGACGCGTTCTGGCTGGCGAGCATCTGGGCGGTGTTCCAGGCCGGGGTGGCGTTCCCGGCGGGCCGGCTGAGGGAGAAGAACCTCGTCTCGGCCAAGACGGCGATGCTGATCGGTGCCGTCTGCAGCGGCATCGGCTACTTCACCATCGCGCACAGCGGGAACCTGACGCTGGCGTTCATCGGGTACTCGGTCCTCGGCGGCACCGGCGCCGGGCTCGTGTACGCGACCTGCATCAACATGGTCGGCAAGTGGTACCCGGAGAAGCGCGGTGCGCGGACCGGGTTCGTGAACGGCGGCTTCGCCTACGGTTCGGTGCCGTTCATCTACCTGTTCAGCGCGTTCCTCGGCCACGAGAACGTCACGGGGGTGCTCGACGGGATCGGCCTCTACATGCTGATCGTCGTCGGCGTCTGCGGGTTCCTGTTCAAGGACCCGCCGAAGAGCTGGTGGCCGAAGGAGGTCGACCCGCTGACCTGGGCCAAGAACAGGACCGGGATCAAGACGCTGGCGAAGAACCCGCCCGCGGTCCGGCAGTTCACGCCGATGGAAGCCATCCGGACCGGCATGCTCCCGCTGATGTGGGTGAGCCTGGTGATCATCGGCGGCGTCTCGCTGTTCGGCATCAACTTCCAGGTGCCGTTCGCCAAGGAAAGCCACTTCGGCGCGTTCGTCGCGGCTTCGTCGGCCGGCGTGCTGGCGATCGTGAACGGCACCGGGCGGGCGGTCGTCGGCTGGGCGTCGGACAAGCTCGGGCGCAAGCAGACGCTGACGCTGGTGCTGGTGATCGCGGCGCTGGCGCAGTTCGGCGTGCTGTACGCCGGGAACACGCACAACCTGTTCCTGTTCATGGTGTTCGCGTTCCTGACCGGGTTCGGCGGCGGGGCCTTCTACCCGCTGTTCGCCGCGCTCGTGCCGGACTACTTCGGCGAGAACAACAACGCGTCGAACTACGGCCTGGTCTACAGCGCGAAACTGGTCGGTGGCGTCGGCGGCGGCGGTCTCGCCGCGGGGGTCATCAGCGCGTGGGGCTACACCGGTGCGTACATCCTCGCCGGGTGCATCGCGCTCCTGTCGGCGGTGCTGACGCTGTTCCTGCGCCAGCCGGGCCGGCCGCGCAACCAGCTCGCCGAAACCGAGCTGGTTGCGCGACCATCCGCCACGGCGGGCGGCTGATCCGGTTGCCTGCTCCCCGGTCCTGCCTCAATCAGGATCGGGGAGCCTCCGGACGTTCGTGGTAGGCCTGGCGGGTCCGTTCGGTGTGCCTGGCCATGATCTCCTCCGCGGCTTCGGCGTTCCCGTACGAGATCGCGTTGATCAGCTCGTCGTGCTCGTTCCACGCGTCCTTTCCGCGCGGGCGGGCGATCGGCGTGTAGTACCAGCGGACCCGTCGGTCGACGAGGCCGATCATCTCCGCCAGCACGGCGTTCCCCGACAGCTGCGTGATAAACGCGTGGAGGGCGGCGTTGGCCGCGACCAGGCCTTCGGTGTCCTCGGCCTTCAGGGCCGTGATGCCCGCCTTCTGCAGCTCCCAGAGACGTTCGACGTCGTCGGCCGTCGCGTTGCCGGCGGCGAGCTTCGCGGAGTGCGTCTCCAGCACACTGCGGACGCTCAGCAGCTGGTCGGCCTCTTCGTCGGTCGGCAGGTGCACGAACGCGCCCTGCGCGGGCCGGAGGTCGACCCAGCCTTCGCTCTGCAGGCGCTGCAGGGCTTCGCGGACGGGCTGCCGGCTGACGCCGAGGTACTCGGCCAGGTCGGCCTCCACCAGGTGCTGCCCGGGTTCGAGCGTGCGGTTGATGATCAGCTCGGCGAGCGCCTCGTAGACGACCTGGCGCAGCGGGGCGGGGCGTTCGACGCGCTTCGCTGCGGTCGAGCTGAGCGAGCCCTTGGCCGTGCGGCGGCCGCCGGGGCCGCGGTCTTGGAGCGGGGAAGCGGGCTGGCTCACGGGACACCTCGATAGGGAGAGGAACGCGAAGATCTGTGATCAGGATACAGGTTTTGGTATGCAAAATCCCAGAACTCACCCTGTCGGGAGTTTCACGCGGTCGCCGGCCAGGAAAACCTGGTCTCAATACCGGATCCAGGATACTGTATGCAATAACGTGCTGGACCGAAGTGGGAGGCACATCATGAAGGTGGCAGTTCTCGGGGCCGGGGCGATCGGCGCCTACGTCGGGGCCGCGCTGCACCGCGGCGGGACCGAGGTGCACCTGATCGCCCGGCGGGCCCACCTCGCCGCGATGCGCGAGCACGGCGTCCGCGTGCTGAGTCCGCGCGGCGACTTCACGGCGCACCCGCACGTCACGGACGACCCGGCCGAAGTCGGCCCGGTCGACTTCGTCTTCCTCGGCCTGAAGGCCAACTCCTACGCCTCGTGCGAGCCGCTGCTCGCCCCGCTGCTCGGCCCGGACACCGCGGTCGTGGCCGCGCAGAACGGCATCCCGTGGTGGTACTTCCACGGCCTGACCGGGCACCCGCTCGAAGGGCACCGCGTCGAGACCGTCGACCCGGGTGGCTCGGTGACCGCCGTGCTCGAGCTGCGGCGCGCGATCGGCTGCGTCGTCTACTGCTCGACGGTGATCGAGGAGCCGGGCGTGATCCGGCACCTCGAAGGCACCCGGTTCTCCCTCGGCGAGCCGGACGGCGAGATCTCCGCGCGCTGCAAGGTGCTCAGCGCGGCGATGATCGCCGGCGGGCTCAAGGCACCGGTCGAACCACGGCTGCGCGACGACATCTGGATCAAGCTGATGGGCAACGTCGCCTTCAACCCGCTCTCGGCGCTGACCCGGGCGACCATGGCGCAGATGTGCGAGCACGACGACACGCGCGCGCTCGTCGCCACGATGATGACCGAGACCCTGGCCATCGCCCGCGCGGCGGGCAGCGACCCGGGCGTCTCGGTCGAGAAGCGCATCGACGGCGCCTGGCGCGTCGGCCACCACAAGACGTCGATGCTGCAGGACCTCGAAGCCGGCAAGCCCCTGGAGATCGACGCGATCATCGGCGCGGTCGTGGAGCTGGCCGGCCTCACCGGGGTGCCCGCACCGGCGCTGCGGCACGTCCACGCCGCCATCTCGCTGCTCGACCACACCAGCAACCCGCCCGTCCCCGTCGGGGCGCACTGAACCGGAGGTGCCCGTGAAGCGCAAGAAGACCGAGCCGTACGTCCGGCTCACCCAGCCACTGGTCCGTGACTCCGGCGTGCTGCGGCCGGCGACCTGGGACGAAGCCCTCGACCGGGCCGCCGCCGGGATCCGCCGGACCCTCGAGACCCAGGGGCCCGAGGCGTTCGGGATGTTCTCGTGCGCCCGCGCGACCAACGAGATGAACTACGTCGCCCAGAAGTTCACCCGCGCGGTGATCGGCACGAACAACGTCGACTCGTGCAACCGCACCTGCCACGCGCCGAGCGTCGCCGGGCTGGCGCGGGTGTTCGACAGCGGCGGCGGGACGTCGTCCTACCAGGAGATCGAGGACGCCGACGTCATCGTGATCTGGGGCGGCAACCCCCGCGAGGCGCACCCGATCTTCTTCCAGCACGTGCTCAAGGCCGTCCACAAGGGAGCGAAGCTCTTCGTCGTCGACCCGCGGCGGACGAGCACCGCGCAGTGGGCGCACCGGCAGCTGCAGCTCGAGGTCGGCACCGACATCCCGCTGGCCCACGCGATCGCGCGCGAGATCATCCACTCCGGACTGGCGAACACGACGTTCATCGAGCGCGCCACCGAGGGGTTCGCCGAGTTCGCCGCGTCGGTCGAGCCGTGGACGCTGGAGGTCGCGGAGAAGACCACCGGCGTGCCGGCCGAGCTGATCCGCGAGCTGGCCCACACCTACGCGCGGGCCGACCGCGGCCAGCTGTCGTGGACGCTCGGGATCACCGAGCACCACAACGGCACCGACAACGTCCTCGCGCTGATCAACCTGTCGCTGCTGGCCGGGCAGGTCGGCCGCTACGGCGCCGGGCTGAACCCGCTGCGCGGCCAGAACAACGTCCAGGGCGGCGGTGACATGGGCGCCATCCCCGACCGCATGCCGGGCTTCCAGGAGATCCTGGACGCCGGCGTCCGGGCGAAGTTCGACGCCGCGTGGGGCTCGTCGATCCCGCCGCACAAGGGCCTCAACCTCACCCAGATGCTCGACGCGATGGAACGCGGCGCCCTGACCTGCGTGTACATCATCGGCGAGAACCCGGTCCAGTCCGAAGCGGACTGCGAACACACGATCAAGCGACTGTCCAACGTGGACCACCTGGTGGTGCAGGACATCTTCCTCACCAAGACCGCGCAGCTGGCCGACGTCGTCCTGCCGGCGTCGGCGGCCTGGTGCGAGAGCGACGGCACGTTCACCAACTCCGAACGCCGTGTCCAGCGCGTCCGCAAGGCCCTCGACCCGCCGGCGGGCGCGCGCGACGACATCGAGCTGCTCTCGGAGCTGGCCCGCCGGCTCGGCCACGACTGGCACCAGACCGGCGGCGAGGAGGTCTGGGACGAGCTGCGGTCGCTGTCCCCGATGCACGCCGGGATGTCCTACGCGCGCCTCGAAGAACTCGGCGGCATCCAGTGGCCGTGCTACTCCGAGGACACCCTCGAGCCGACGTTCCTGCACGGCCGGCTGTGGGCCGAGGACCCCGCCGAGCGCGGCCGCCCGGCGCCGTTCACGGTGATCGAGCACAGCCCGCCGGTCGACCTGCTCACCGAGGAGTTCCCGATCCGGCTCACCACCGGCCGGCGGCTCGACTCCTACAACACCGGCGTCCAGTCCGGCGGGTTCCCGTCGCCGCTGCGGCAGGGCGAGACCCTGGACCTCTGCCCCGAGGACGCGCGTGCCCTCGGCGTGGCACCCGAGGAGCTGGTCCGGATCTCTTCGCGGCGCGGGGAGATCGTGGCGCCCGTGCGGCTCGACAAGGGCCTGAAGCCGGGGCTGGCGTTCATGACGTTCCACTTCCCGGACGAGGTCGACGTCAACGTCATCACCATCGAGGCGACCTGCCCGATCGCCGGGACCGCCGAGTACAAGGCCGCCGCGATCCGCGTCGACAAGCTGCCGGTGGAGGTCTGAAGTGGACCTGAAGCTCTTGGACGCCGTCGCGTCGCGGGAAGAGCGGGAGGCCGTCGCGGCGTTTGCCGGTGGCGGGCGCGACCAGCTGCTGCCCGCCCTGCACGCGGTCAACGACCGGGTCGGCTGGATCAGCCAGGGCGCGCTCAACCTCATCTGCGAGGCGCTGCACGTGCCGCCCGCCGACGCGTACGGCGTGGCGAGCTTCTATTCGCTGTTCGCCCTGGAGGAGCGGCCGGAGCGGGTGGTGCACGTGTGCACCGACCTGGCGTGCCGGCTCAAGGGCGCGGACACGGTGTGCGACGTCCTCACCGAGCACGTCGGCGCCGCGGGGAAGGCGCGGGGCGGGGTCACGTGGCTGCGCAGCCCGTGCGTCGGCGTCTGCGAACGAGCCCCCGCGGCGCTGACGTTCCAAGCCGGCGAACCGGCCACCACCGAGCTGCTCGCCCCGGCGACCGGCGCGTCGGCCGTGCTGGCCGCGCAGCGGGAGCTCGCGGGAGACGGCTCGCCGCCGGTCATCCACCAAAAGGACGGACTGCGGCTGCTGCGCCGAGTCGGCGTGGTCGATCCGTCCAGTTTGGACGACTACCGCGCGGCGGGCGGGTACGCGGCACTGCGCAATGCCCTGCGCATGGGCGAGGCCGCGGTGATCCGCGAGGTCACCGACTCCGGCCTGCTCGGGCGGGGCGGCGCCGCGTTCCCGACCGGGCGCAAGTGGGCGGCCACCGCCGCCCAGCCCGCCGGGCCGCACTACCTGGTGTGCAACGCCGACGAGAGCGAGCCCGGCACGTTCAAGGACCGGGTGCTGCTCGAAGGCGACCCGTTCGCGCTGGTCGAGTCGATGACGATCGCCGCGTTCGCGATCGGCGCCCGGCGGGGCTACGTCTACCTGCGCGGCGAGTACCCGCGGGCGTTGCGGCTGCTGCGCAACGCGCTGGACGTCTGCCGGGAACGCGGGTTCCTCGGGGTGGACATCATGGGCCACGAAGGGTTCTCGTTCGACGTCGAGATCCGGCGCGGCGCGGGTGCGTACATCTGCGGCGAGGAGACCGCGATCTTCAACTCGATCGAAGGCTTCCGCGGCGAACCCCGCACGAAGCCGCCGTTCCCGGTCGAGAAGGGGCTGTTCGGCAAGCCGACCGTGGTCAACAACGTCGAGACGCTGGTGAACGTGCCGCTGATCCTCACCGAGGGCGCGGCCGCGTACCGGGCGCTCGGCACCGAGGCCTCGGCCGGGCCGAAGCTGTTCTGCCTGTCCGGGAACGTCGAGCGGCCCGGCGTCTACGAGGTGCCGTTCGGCACGACGCTGCGTTCGCTCCTCGAGCTGGCCGGGGGAGTGCCGGAGGGGCGTTCGCTGCGCGCGATCCTGCTCGGCGGTGCCGCGGGCGGGTTCGTCCGGCCCGACGAGCTGGACCTGCCGCTCACGTTCGAGGACGCGCGGGCGGCGAAGACGACCCTCGGCTCGGGTGTCGTCCTGGTGCTCGACGACCTGGCCGACCTCGGCGGGTTCCTGCTGCGGATCGCGTCGTTCTTCCGCGACGAGTCGTGCGGGCAGTGCGTCCCGTGCCGGATCGGGACGGTGCGGCAGGAGGAGGCGATCCAGCGTGTCCTGTCGGCCGGATCGGACGAACGGCCCCTCCTGCGCGAGGTCGGGCAGGTGATGCGGGACTCGTCGATCTGCGGCCTCGGCCAGACCGCGTGGAACGCCATCGAATCCGCCATCGACCGGCTGGGAGCGCTGCAATGACCATTGTGGACATCGGGATCCCGCGCCGGCTGGTCGAGTTCACTGTGGACGGTGAGTCGGTCCGCGTACCCGAGGGCTCGACGATCCTCGACGCGTGCACGGCGGCGGGCAAGGACATCCCCACGCTGTGCTACGGCGACACCCTGGAACCGGCGAACGCCTGCCGCGTCTGCATGGTGGAGGTCGAGGGCTCGCGGACGCTCGTGCCGTCGTGCTCGCGCAAGGCCGAACCGGGCATGGTGGTGCACACCGACTCCGAGCGGACGCGCACCAGCCGCAAGGTGGTGCTGGAACTGCTGGCGTCCGCGACGGATCTGTCGACCACCCCCGGCGTCGCGGAGTGGATGGAGGCCGCGGGCGCGGAACCGGACCGCTTCGGCCCGGACGCGGCGACGGTCGCGCAGCCGGCCCTGGTGGACAACGAGCTGTACGTCCGCGACTACGAGAAGTGCATCCTCTGCTACAAGTGCGTCGACGCGTGCGGCGACCAGTGGCAGAACTCGTTCGCCATCAGCGTGGCCGGCCGCGGGTTCGACGCGCGGATCTCGACGGAGTTCTCGAACCCGCTGCCGGACAGTGCGTGCGTGTACTGCGGCAACTGCGTCGAGGTCTGCCCGACCGGGGCACTGAGCTTCAAGCGCGAGTACGACAAGCGCGAGGACGGCACCTGGGACGAGTCCCGCCAGACGGCGACGACGACCGTGTGCACGTTCTGCGGGGTCGGCTGCAACCTGACGCTGCACGTCCAGGACAACGAGATCGTCAAGGTGACCTCCCCGCACGAAAGCTCGGTGACGCACGGCAACCTCTGCATCAAGGGCCGCTTCGGCTGGCAGCACGTCGAGAAGAAGTAGCGGCACCGGGGCCGCCGTTGACCTCGTCGCATGTCAGAGGCTATTCTCGATATGCGAAAGAAAGATTCCGTATAGCGAAATTCGAGGTCGCGATGCCAGAAGAGGGTCACTCCCTGCCGTACGTCGCCAACCTGTCGATCCTGTTCAAGGAGGTACCGCTCCTCGAGCGGGCCGCCGCCGCGCGGGAGGCCGGGTTCACCGACGTCGAGTACTGGTGGCCGTTCGACACCGCGGTCCCCGCGCGCGACGAGGTCGACGCCTTCGTGCGGAGCCTGGACGGCGTGCGGCTGCGCGGGCTGAACTTCTTCGCCGGCGACATGGCCGCGGGGGAGCGGGGCCTGGTGTCGTGGATCGGCCGCGAGGCCGAGTTCGCCGACAGCCTCGTCGTGGCGCTCGACATCGCCGAACGCACCGGCTGCCGCAGCTTCAACGCGCTCTACGGCAACCGGCTCGACGGCGAAGAGCCGGCCAAGCAGGACGACCTCGCGCTGGTCCACCTCGCCACGGCCGCGGAGGCCGCCGCGAAGATCGGCGCGCAGCTGGTCCTCGAACCGCTCTCCGGCGCGGACCGCTACCCGCTCAAGACCGCCGCGGACGCCGTGGCCGTGCTCGACGACCTCGGGCGCGACAACGTGCGGCTGCTGGCCGACCTCTACCACCTGGCAGTCAACGGCGACGACCTGGACGCATTGGCGACGACGCACATCTCCCGGATCGGGCACGTGCAGATCGCCGACGCACCCGGGCGCCACCAGCCCGGCACCGGCTCCCTGGACCTCGACGGGCACCTCGCGAAGCTGCAGAACGCGGGCTACTCGGGGTTCGTGGGGATCGAGTACGTCCCGGAACCCGACACCGTCACCTCGCTGAACTGGCTGCCGATCACCCGAAGGGGACGAGCATGAAACTGGGATTCATCGGACTGGGCGTCATGGGTGCGCCGATGGCCGCGCACCTGGTCGCGGCCGGGCACGACGTCAGCGGCTACGACGTCACCCCCGCCGCGGGGGAGAAGCTGCGGGCCGCCGGCGGCCGCGCCGCGACCGGCGTGGCCGACGCGGTGGCCGGGGCGGACGTCGTGATCACGATGCTGCCGAACCACCCGCAGGTCGAGGAGGTCGTGCTGGCGGCGGGCGGCGTGCTCGACGCCGCGGAGCCCGGCACGCTCCTGATCGACATGAGCACGATCCGGCCCGAGACGTCGATCGCGATCGCGGAAGCCGCGCGGGACAGGAAGATCCGCGTCCTCGACGCTCCCGTGTCCGGCGGCCAGGCCGGCGCCGAGCAGGCGGCACTGTCCATCATGGTCGGTGGATCCGAAGAAGACTTCGAGGCCGCGAGGCCGGTGCTCGAAGCGGTCGGCAAGACCATCGTGCACGTCGGCCCGCACGGCGCGGGCCAGGTCGTGAAGGCGGCGAACCAGCTCGTCGTCGGCGGCATCTACGGCCTGGTCGCCGAGGCGATCGTGCTGCTCGAAGCGTCCGGTGTGGACGCTTCGACGGGGTTGGACGTGCTCGCCGGGGGACTGGCGGGCAGCCGGATCCTCGAGCTCAAGCGCAAGTCCATGGTGGACCGTCAGTTCGCGCCCGGGTTCCGGATCGACCTGCACCACAAGGACATGGGGATCGCGCTGGCCGCCGCCCGGCAGGCCGACGTCGCGCTCCCGCTCACCGGGCTGGTCGCCCAGCTCGTCGCCGCCGGTCGCGCCATGGGCCACGGCTCCCTGGACCACTCGGCGTTGCTGAAGGTCGTCGAACAGCTGTCGGGCCGCGTTCCGGCGGCTACTGTATAACGCCCTATAAGGCCGGGCGTGAGCCCGCGTGACCACGGCCGTCGTACGAGACCCTGACCTCGTGCGACGGCCTTTCCGCGTCTTCGATCAAGCGGTTGTCGGAAAGTACAAACCGGGGCCGTAAATTCACCCGTCTTTCAGGGGTTTTGCCGTGGTCGCGGCCACACCTCAGCGTGTGTACTTCTTCACGAAGCAGCCCCGAAAGGACGTCCACAGTGGAATTCCTCCGACCCGCCACGCTCGCCGACGCGCTCGCCGCGAAGGCCGCGAGCCCCGGTGCGGTCCCGATCGCCGGCGGCACCGACGTGATGGTCGAGCTCAACTTCGACCACCGCCGTCCGGAGTCCCTGCTCGACCTCGGCCGCGTCGCCGAGCTCCACGAGCACGGCACCGACGACGGCCGGATCCGGATCGGCGCGGCCGTGCCCTACACCCGGATCATCGCCGAGCTGGGTACACAGCTGCCCGGCCTCGCGATGGCCGCGCGGACCGTCGGGTCCCCGCAGATCCGCAACCGCGGTTCCGTAGGGGGCAACCTGGGCGCGGCTTCGCCCGCGGGCGACTCGCACCCGGCGCTCCTGGCGGCCGACGCGGAGGTCGAAATCGCGTCGGTGCGCGGCACGCGGATCGTCGCGGCGAAGGATTTCTACGTGGGGGTCAAGCGCAACGTCCTCGAGCCGGACGAGCTGATCACCGGCGTGCTGCTGGCACCGGCCACCGGGCCGCAGCAGTTCAGCAAGATCGGCACGCGCAACGCGATGGTCATCGCCGTGGCCGCCTTCGGGCTGGCCCTGCACCCCGCGGAGAAGCGGGTCGGCACCGGTGTCGGCTCGGCCGCGCCCACCCCGCGGCGTGCCCTCGAAGCCGAGGAGTTCCTGGCCGGAGAGCTGGACTGGGACTCGCCGAGGGCGCTCAACGACTCGGTGAAGCGCCGCTTCGGCGACCTGGTCGCCGGGGCCGCGTCGCCGATCGACGATGTCCGGGGGAGTGCGGCCTACCGCCGTCACGCCCTGGGTGTGATGGCGCGCCGGACGCTGACCTGGGCCTGGACCGAATACTGCGAAGGGAGCGCGAAGTGCGCGTGAACGTCACCGTCAACGGCGAGTCCCGCCGGGCGGACAACGTCTGGGAAGGCGAGAGCCTGCTCTACGTGCTGCGCGAGCGGCTCGGCCTGCCGGGTTCGAAGAACGCCTGCGAGCAGGGCGAATGCGGGTCCTGCACGGTCTACCTCGACGGCGTCCCGGCGTGCGCGTGCCTGGTCGCGGCCGGGCAGGCCGAGGGCCGCGACGTCGTCACGGTCGAAGGGCTCGCCGAGGGCGAGGCCCTGGACCCGGTGCAGGAGTCGTTCGTCGAGCAAGGTGCCGTCCAGTGCGGGTTCTGCACGCCCGGACTGCTGGTCGCCGCGCACGACCTGATCGAGCGCGTCCCCGACCCCAGCGACGTCGAGATCCGCGAGGCCCTCGCCGGGAACCTCTGCCGCTGCACCGGCTACGAGAAGATCCTCGACGCCGTCCGTGACGCGGCCGCGAAAAAGGCCGTCCGATGAGCGCGCCGGCCCATTCCCCGCAGGAGCTGCACGACACGATCGCCGGCGGCATCGGCGAGAGCCCGCTGCGCCCGGACGGCACGCTCAAGGTCCGTGGCGAGTTCGCCTACTCCTCGGACCTGTGGCACGAGGACATGCTCTGGGGCGCCACCCTGCGCAGCCCGCACCCGCACGCCCGGATCGTCCGCCTCGACGTCTCCCGCGCGCTCGCCCAGCCGGGGGTGCACGCGGTGCTCACGCACGAGGACGTCCCCGGCGAGAACGTCTACGGCCTCAAGTACCAGGACACCCCGGCGCTGGCCGCGGACCTGGTCCGCTACCAGGGCGAGCCGGTCGCGATCCTCGCGGCCGACCACCCGGAGATCGCGCGGCAGGCGCTCAAGGAGATCGTCGTCGAGTACGACGTCCTCGAGCCGATCACCGACCCCGAGCGGGCCGCGCACGACGACACCCTGCCGAAGCTGCACCCGGACGGGAACCTGGTGCGCCACCAGCGGATCGTCAAGGGCGACCCGACCGCGACCGCGGACGTCGTCGTCTCCGGCGTCTACGAGATCGGCATGCAGGACCAGGCGTTCCTCGGGCCCGAATCGGGCCTCGCGGTGCCGGCCGAGGACGGCGGCGTCGACCTCTACCTGGCCACCCAGTGGCTGCACGTCGACCAGCGCCAGACGGCGAAGGCCCTCGGCCTGCCGCTGGAGAAGGTGCGGCTGACGCTGTCCGGCGTCGGCGGAGCGTTCGGCGGCCGCGAGGACCTGTCCATGCAGATCCACTCGTGCATGCTCGCGCTGCGCACCGGGCGGCCGGTGAAGATGAGCTACAACCGGCTGGAGTCGTTCTTCGGGCACGTCCACCGCCACCCGGCGAAGATGTACTACGAGCACGGCGCCACCCGCGACGGCAAGATCGTCTACGTCCGGGCGAAGATGTACTTCGACGGCGGCGCGTACGCGTCCAAGACCCCGGTCGTGGTCGGCAACGGCACCACGCTCAGCGTCGGCCCGTACGACGTGCCGAACGCGCACATCGAGGGCTGGGGCGTCTACACGAACAACCCGACCTGCGGCGCGATGCGCGGGCTGGGCGCGGTGCAGCCGACGTACGCGTACGAGTCCCAAATGGACAAACTCGCGGCGGCATTGGGGATGGATCCGGCGGAACTGCGGATCCTCAACGCCCTGAGCGAAGGGTCCACTGTGGTCACCGGCCAGGTCGTCGACTTCCCGGCGCCGGTCGCCGAGCTGATCCAGCGGCTGCGGGACCTGCCGCTGCCGCCCGAACCGGCCGGCGAACGCGACATCCGGGAGCTGCCCGGCGGCGCGTCCAACACCACGCACGGCGAAGGCGTCGTCCGGGGCGTCGGCTACGGCGTCACGATCAAGAACATCTCCTACGCCGAAGGCCTCGACGACTACTCGACCGCGCGCGTGCGCCTGGAGGTGCTCGGCGGGGAGGCGGTGGCGATGGTGCACACCGCGGCGGCCGAGGTCGGCCAGGGGCTCGTCACGCTGCAGCAGCAGATCGCCCGCACCGAGCTGGGCCTGACGCGGGTGACCGTGCACCCGGCCGACACGAGCGTCGGCGACGCCGGCTCCAGCTCGGCGTCGCGCCAGACCTACGTGACGGGTGGCGCGGTCCGCAACGCCTGCCGTGCGGTCGCCGAGGCCGTGTACGCGCTGCTCGGGGTGCCCGCCGAAGGCATGTCCCTGACGGGCGGCAAGGTCGTCGCGGCCGACGGTGAGGTGGTCGCGGACCTGGTGGAGCTGCTGGGGGAGACCGCGATCGAGGAGACCCGCGAGTTCCACCACCGCAGGACCTACCCGCTGGACCCGGAGACCGGGCAGGGCGACGCCCACGTCCAGTACGGCTTCTCGGCCCACCGTGCGGTGGTCGACGTCGACGTGGACCTCGGCCTGGTCAAGGTCGTCCAGCTCGACTGCGCCCAGGACGTCGGCAAGGCGATGAACCCCGACGCCGTCGTCGCCCAGATCCAGGGCGGCTCGGCGCAGGGCCTCGGCCTCGCCGTGATGGAGGAGATCCTGGTCAAGGACGGCAAGGTGCGGAACCCGTCGTTCACCGACTACCTCATCCCGACCATCCTCGACATGCCGCCGATGCGCGTCGACGTCCTCGAGCGGCCCGACCCGCACGCGCCCTACGGCGTCCGCGGCGTCGGCGAACCACCCACGATCTCCGCGACCCCGGCGATCGCCAACGCCATCCGCGCGGCCACCGGCCTCGAGCTGCCGCGCGTCCCCATCCGTCCCGAACACATCACCGGAGTCTGACGTGACCACCTCCCTGACCACCGAGACCGAGTGGCTGGCGGAAGCCGTCCGCATCGCGGCCACGAACGTCGCGAACGGCGGCGGCCCGTTCGGCGCCCTGATCGTCCACGACGGGCGGATCGTCTCGACCGGCGTCAACCGGGTCACCGCGAACCTCGACCCGACGGCGCACGCGGAGGTCGTCGCGATCCGCGCGGCCTGCCAGGCGCTGGGGACCTTCAAGCTGGACGGCTGCGTGCTCGTGTCGAGCTGTGAGCCGTGCCCGATGTGCCTCGCGTCGTCCCTGTGGGCGCGGGTGGACAAGATCGTCTACGCCGCCGACCGCGACGACGCGGCCAAGGCCGGCTTCGACGACCGGGCCTTCTACGAGCTGTTCGACCGTCCTCGCGAGACCTGGACGGTTCCCGTCACGCGACTGTCCACAACGGACGGATTCGCGCCCTTCGCGGCCTGGCTCGACAAGAGCGACCGCACGGATTACTGACCCACGAGGCCAGCTGACCGGAGCACCCACAACCCCAGCACGTCCCGCTCGCCCAGGCACGGCGTTGTGCCTCGGCCTGGCCGAGCACACCCACCGGCAAGGGCAGGACGCATGACCCAGGTAGAAATCCACGAACCCGAAGTCGACGAAGTACCCGAACCCGCCCGCCGCACGTTCTTGGACCGCGTGTTCGAGCTGCGGGCACGGCAGAGCACGGTCGGGCGCGAAGTCCGTGGCGGCGTCACGACGTTCGTCGCGATGGCGTACATCGTGCTCCTCAACCCGCTGATCCTCGGCGCTTCCGCCGACATCACCGGCGCCCGGCTGTCCGCCGCGCAGGTGACCACGGCGACCGCGCTGGCCGCCGCGGTGATGACCATCCTGATGGGGGTCGTCGGCAACGCGCCGCTCGCGCTGGCCGCCGGCCTCGGCATCAACGGCATCGTCGCCTTCCAGATGGCCCCGTCGATGACCTGGGCGCAGGCGTTCGGGCTGGTCGTGCTCGAAGGCGTGTGCATCGTGCTGATGGCGGTCAGCGGTGTCCGGGAACGGATCATGAACGCCATCCCGCGGCCGCTCAAGATGGCGATCACCGTCGGGATCGGGCTCTACATCGCCCTGGTCGGGCTGGTCAGCGCCGGATTCGTGACCCGGATGCCGGACTCGGCGGAGACCACGGTCCCGGTGCGCCTCGGGGCGAGCGGGCACCTGCACGGCTGGCCGATCGTCGTGTTCTGCTTCGGTCTGCTGCTGATGATCGTGCTGATGGCCCGCAAGGTCCCGGGTGCGGTGCTGATCAGCATCGGGGTCTCCACCGTGTTCGCCGTGGTGCTGCACCA
This sequence comes from Amycolatopsis sp. NPDC114504, assembly GCF_055633595.1. NCBI lineage: Bacteria > Bacillati > Actinomycetota > Actinomycetes > Pseudonocardiales > Pseudonocardiaceae > Amycolatopsis > Amycolatopsis sp. NPDC114504. The sequence continues at coordinate 427,738 of NZ_JBVKDU010000005.1, forward strand.
GGTGTTCGGCGTCGGCGGCTGGGGCCTCACCACCCCGGCCTTGCCCGACCACGTCGTCGCGGCACCGGACTTCGGGCTCTTCGGCCACATCGACCTGTTCGGCGGCTTCGCCTCGGCGGGCGCGCTCGCGGCGACGGTGTTCCTGTTCACGCTGGTGCTGTCCGGGTTCTTCGACGCGATGGGCACGATCACCAGCGTCTCGGACGAGGCCGGGTTGTCGAAGAACGGCAAGGTGCCCCGGATGGGCCGGATCCTGCTGGTCGACGGCGCGGGTGCGATCGCCGGCGGCGTCACGGGTTCGTCGCCGAACACGGTGTTCCTGGAGTCCGCGGCGGGCGTCGGTGAAGGCGCCCGGACGGGTCTCGCGAGCGTCGTCACCGGGCTGCTGTTCGCCGGGACGCTGCTGTTCACGCCGCTGGCGGGGGTCGTCCCGGCCCAGGCGGCGGCACCCGCGCTGGTGGTCATCGGCGGCATGATGGTCGCGCAGTGCCGGCACATCCCGTGGAACGACCCGGACTACACGATCCCGGTGTTCCTGACGGCCGCGTTGATCCCGTTCACCTACTCGATCACCAACGGCGTCGGCGCCGGCCTGATCGCGTTCGTGCTGATCAAGATCGGCCGCGGCAAGTGGCGCGAGGCCGGCTGGCTGCTTTCCTTGCTGGCACTGGTGTTCGCGGTGTACTTCGCGGTCGACGGCGTCGAGGCGCTCTTCCGCTGAGCGGGGATGGCACATCGAGAGCGTCTCGATGTGCCATCCCACGGGCTTACTTCTCGCTGTCGAGGTGGTCCAGCTGGGCGGCGGCATAGCGGTCACCCGCGGCGGCGCCGGCCGGGACGGCGGCTTCGATCGCGGCCAGGTCATCGGCCGTCAGCTCGAGGTCGGCGCCCAGTGACTCGGCCAGCCGGGCGCGGGTGCGGGCCCCCACCAGCGGGACGATGTCCTCGCCCTGGGCGGCGACCCACCCGATGGCGAGCTGCGCGGTCGTGACGCCCTTGCCCGCGGCGAGCTTGCCGAGGGCGTCGGTCAGGGCCAGGTTGCGGTCGAGGTTCTCGCCTTGGAACCGCGGGCTGTAGCCGCGGAAGTCGCCCGCGGTGAGTTCCCGCGACGGCGTCCAGTGGCCGCTGAGCAGGCCGCGGGACAGGACGCCGTAAGCGGTGACGCCGATGCCCAGCTCACGCGCGACGGGGAGGATGTCCGCCTCGATCCCGCGCGAGAGCAGCGAATACTCGATCTGCAGATCGGAGATCGGGTGCACGGCGGCAGCACGCCGGAGCGTCTCGGCACCGACCTCGGACAGGCCGATGTGCCGGACGTAGCCCGCTTTGACCAGCTCGGCCAAGGCGCCGACCTGGTCTTCGATCGGCACGGCGGGATCGAGCCGGGCCGGCCGGTAGACGTCGACGTGGTCGGTACCGAGGCGGCGCAGGCTGTAGGCGAGGAAGGTCTTGACGGACTCCGGGCGGCTGTCATTGCCGAGCCAAGAACCATCCGGACCACGCAGCGCGCCGAACTTGACGCTGATCACGGCCTTGTCCCGGTTGCGGCCGCGCAGGGCATCGCGCAGCAGCATTTCGTTGTGGCCCATGCCGTAGAAGTCACCGGTGTCGAGCAGGGTGACACCGCCATCGAGGGCGGCGTGGATGGTGGCGACCGACTCGGTCTCATCGGCCGGGCCGTAGAGGTCGGACATGCCCATCAGGCCGAGCCCGAGGGCGCTGACGGTCGGACCGGTCCGGCCGAGGGTGCGGGTGTGCATGGGTTCTCCCTGTTTCCGTTGTTACCCGACCGACCGTATCACCGATACCGAACGAGTGCTACTCAGGATTTGTTATCATCGGAACCATGGCAACGAAGACGGCACTGGACACCCGCGAGCGAATCCTCGAAGCAGCAGCGGCGCTCCTGGTGGCAGAGGGCCGCGACGGCCTGTCGACCAGAGCGGTGAGCGCGGCGGCGGGCGTCCAGCCCCCGGCGCTGTACCGCCTGTTCGGCGACAAGGACGGCCTACTGGACGCGGTAGCGGCGTACGGGTTCGACGAGTACCTGACAAGCAAGCGAGAACTGGGTTCGACGGGCGACGCGGTAGAGGATCTCCGCCGAGGCTGGGACCTCCACGTCGAGTTCGGCTTGTCCCGCCCGGAGTTCTACGTACTGATGTACGGCGACGCGCGCCCCGGCCGCACATCGCCGGCAGCACGCGAAGCGGAGGCGATGCTGCGAAGCATCGTCGAGCGAGTAGCGGAGGCAGGACGCCTGCGGGTGAGCGTCGAACGCGCAGCAAGACTGGTACACGCAACGGGCATGGGAGTGGTCCTGAACCTGATCGCAACGCCGGAGGGGGAGCGCGACCAGGAGTTGTCGCCAACGGCCCGAGAGACGGTACTGACCCGAATCCTGACAGGAGCAGAGGAGCCACAGGGCTCCGACCTGCCAGAGCGAGCAATAGCACTGCGAGCAGGCCTGGACGGCGCGAAGGCGCTGAGCGAAGCGGAGCGAGTCCTGATGGCAGAGTGGCTGGACCGCATAGCCGACGCCTAAGCACGCACCGGGCGGGCACCCAGACCCTCCCCGCAACCCCGATCCGAAGCCCCAACACGGCCGCCGCCACCGGGTCAAGGCATCTTTCCCGCCTTGACGCGGTCGCGCCGGCCGTAGTCACAATCGGGCATCGGGGTGGCGGAGAACCCAGAAGGTCCCCGAGACCTGAATCGATCCAGCCCGATCGGACATTGCCTGTCATCCCCAAAGAGCCCAATATGTTGCGGCCCACAACATATCGAACGACAACGCCGTCGGAGGGTCTCGATGATCAGGTGGAAAGCAGTCCTGGCCTGCGCGGGAGCAGGAATCCTCCTAGCCGCAGCCCTACCAGGAACGGCCCAAGCGACGGGCACGGCAACAGACTGCTGCGGCGGAGGAGCCTCCTGGGCAACGGGCAACAAATCAGCCCTGGGCACCTCGACGACAACATCGAGCCCAGTCTGGTTCACGATCGCCGACGGAGTGACATCCGAAGTCTTCTACCCCCGAGCCGACATCCCGAACATGCAGGACATGCAGTTCGTGATCACCGACGGCACAACGTTCGTAGACCTGGAGCGCGACGCCACCAACCACGTAGTGACGATGCCCGACGAGAAAGCCCTCCAGTACACGGTCACCAACACGGCGAAGAGCGGCAAATACCGCATCACCACCGACTACATCACCGACCCGGCCCGAGCGACGCTCGTCCGGAACACCCGATTCCAGTCCCTGGACGGCGGAACCTACCGCCTCTACCTCCTGGCCAACCCATCAATGGCCGGCGGCGGCGCGAACGACAACGCGTGGTGGGACGGCACCGGCCTCATCGCGAGCGGAACCGAGACACTATTCGGCGGCACAGCCACCACGGTCGTCTCAGCACTACGCGTCTCGACAGGCTTCACCGCCCACGACAACGGCTACACCGGCGCGGCGAGCGACTGCCTAACCGACCTACGCGCAGACAAAACCCTGAACAACCAGTTCGACAACATCTCCGGAACAGGCAACGCAGTCCAGTGCGGCCAGATCCCGGTAAGCACGGACACGACGTTCACGGTCGCACTGGGCTACGGCGCCACCGCAACAGCAGCCACATCAGCGGCGACCGGCTCTTTGAGCAGCGGCTTCTCCACGGTGGCAACGTCCTACCGCAGCGGCTGGAACTCGTACGTGAGCAGTCTGAAACCCGCCCCGGCGAGCGTCTCCGGCGACACGCAACGACGCCGCTCCTACTACGTCGCGGCAATGGCACTCAAAACCGCCGAGGACAAACAGCACCCGGGCGCAAGCGTCGCAGGCCTCGCGACACCATGGGGCAACTTCACCAACGGCGACCAGCTCAACGACGGCTACCACCGAGTCTGGGGCCGTGACCTCTACCAGCAGGCGACGGGCCTCCTGGCCGCCGGGGACAGCGCCCAGGCCAAGCGCATGGCCCAGTTCCTCTGGAACTCCCAATGGATCGGCAGCCCGACGGCCGGCGACGGCATGACCTACCCGGCAGGCTCCTTCCCCCGCTACAGCCCGGTTTCCGGCGTCACGGGAGCCAGTCCCCAGCAGCTGGGCTGCTGCGAACAGCTCGACCAGGACGCCGACGCGATCCTGCTGGCCTGGCTGACCGGCGTCACCGACGCCTCGACGTACGCCAAGGTCAAGACGACGGCGAACCACATCACCGCGACCGGCCCGGACACGACCGAGCGGTGGGAAGAGCAGTACGGCAAGTCGCCGTCGTCGGTCGCCGCCGAGATCGCCGGGCTGATCGCCGCGGGCGCGATCGGCCGGGCCAACGGCGACACCGCGAGCGCGACGTCGTGGGAGTCCACAGCGGACTCCTGGCGCAACTCCCTGGCCGGCTGGACCGTGACGACGTCCGGCTACTGGGGCGGGCACACCTACTACGAACGGCTCGACCGCGCCGGGAACCCGAACGACGGCGCGACGATCTGCTTCGACGAAGGCTGCTTCTACGAACACGACGTCACGGACTTCGGCTTCCTCGACCTGGTGCGGCTCGGCATCCGCCCGGCCGGCGACGCGACGATCGCGAATTCGGTCGCCCCGACCGCGGCGGCGTCCGACGGCAACGCGTCGATGCAGGTGACGCTGCCCAACGGCGACGTCTACTTCCACCGTTACCCGCACGACAACTACGGCGAGAGCACGACGACGTGCAACGGCTGGCCCGCGGGCGGCAGTCAGCGGTTCGGCCGGCTGTGGCCGGTGCTGTCGGGGGAGCGGGGGCAGTACGAACTCGCCAACGGCCGCTCGGCGGTGGTGTACCTGAAGTCCATGGCGGACTCGGCCAACGACGGGTACTTCGTGCCCGAGCAGGTCTGGGACCGCGGTGACGTCGGGTGCTTCGGGCTCGGCCGCCCGACCGGCAGCGCGGGGCCGCTGATGTGGGCCGAGGGTCAGTACCTGCGGCTCGCGCAGAGCATGGACGCGGGCCACAACCTCGACACGCCGTCGATCGTCAAGACCCGCTACGGCACCTGAGCGGCCAGCTTGCGGGTCCGGGTCAGCAGCTTCTCGACCCGGGCCCGCAGCTCCGGCGTCTCCCGGCCGAGATCCGGCAGCAGGTTCGTGTAGTCGGACACGAGGGTCCGGTAGCCGCGCGCGAACTTGCTCTTGCCCCGGTCGCGCGCGTACCGCCGGTCCAGGTCGATGATCTCCTGCGCCAGCACGGCGGCCGCCGCGGCCAGCTCGGTGTGGGCGTCCGCCTCGGCGTCACGGCGTTCGCGGCGGGCGAGCGCGGTCCGGGCGGCTCGGCGGGACGCCAGGTACAGCGCCGCCGCGCCCAGGAGCACCGCCCCGACCGCGGCCGCCGCGACGAGGTACCGCGGCAGCGACGGGCTGACCGTGCGGCCGCCGTCGGGGATCGAGCCGGTCTTCACGAGGAGGTCGTAGTTGACGACCATCACCTTCAGCGCGTCGACGGGCCGGTCGGTGAACGCGTCGATGCCGTTGCCGATCATCGACTCCGCGACGAACGCCTTGCCGAAGTTCTCGTCGTCCCCGCCGGGCAGCCGGGAACAGCCGTACTTCTTGTAGTCGTCACCGTCGCGGCTGAGCATCACGGCGAGGGTGCCGTCGGCCGCGCCGCCCAGGCTGTCGCACGCTTCGCTCAGGTCGGTGCCCGGTTCGAGGAACGCGACGACGAGCCGCCGGTTGCCGATCACGCGTTCGGCGGCGGGCTGGTCGAGGGTGACTCCGGGCGCGGTGTAGACCGACGCCGTCCGCAGCTGCCGGGCGACCGGACCGTCGAAGATCCCGGCCGACCACACCGCCCAGCCGGCGAGGACCAGGCAGCCGAGCACCGCGACGCCGAACGCGGAACCGAAGAGCCGTTTCACGCCAGCCTCCCCTGCAGGAACGCCGCCGGCCGGTAGTCGGCGCGGCCCAGCAGCCCGGCCGCGGTGTCCAATTCGGACTCCGCGTGGTCGAGCAGGCCGTGCACGTGCCGGTCCGGCAGCTTGTCGTCGAACGCTGCGCGGGCGGCTGTCAGCTGGGTGATCCCGCGGGTGAGCGCCGCGGCGGACGGCCCGTCCGTGAGCCCGGAGATCTCGACGGCCAGCGCGGTCAGTCCGGCCAGCCGCGCCGGGACGCCGGTCCGGACGAGCCGGCGGCCCGGCCGCAGCACCCGCCGGGCGGACAGCGCGAGGAACCCGACCGCGCAGCCGGCGAACAGCCACGGCAGCGCTGGCAGCGCGACCCGCAGCGGGTCGAACGGGGTGTAGGGCAGCGGCCGGTCGAACAGCCCGGCGTAGCGGATGGCCGTGACCCGGTCGAGCCACGCGCCCAGGACGTTGCGCTGCGGGTAGGCGTACTCGCTGAGCCGGTCGGCGAACTGGCCGTAGAAGCTCGCCGTCGCGACGTCGGAGAAGGCGGCGGCCGACGGCCCGTCGTACTCGACCCACGAGCCGTACAGCACGACGATCGGGCGGCCGGGGAACTCCCGCGCCAGCGCCGGTCCGAAGTGGACCAACGGCCGGTCGGCGGGCTGCTGCGGCAGCGCGACGTACAACGGTTGTGCGCCGGGGAACGCGGCCGTCGTCGCGGGGGCGTCCTTCAGCGTCGCTCCCGGCGCGATGAACCGGCCGGTGCCGCGCAGCGCCGTGGTGGCCGTGGCGAGCTCCTCGGCCGTCGGGTCGCGCCGGGCGATCGCGGCCTGGTCCGGCGGCTCGGGCCGGTGGTTCAGGTGGGCGATCAGCGTCGTCAGCGACTCGGTGACGTCGCCGGTGGCGAACTGGCGGATCCACTCGGTGCCGCGATCGGCCGACGCCTGGAGAAACCCGCCACTGACCTCGGTGCCGATCACGCGGACGGTCGCGTCGTCGACGTCCCGCACCCGGTCACGCGCCTCTTTCGGCAGGCCCGGCGGCGCGACGAGGATCCGGTAGGCGGTGCCGCCGGCCGCGGCCTTCACGGCCTGGTCGTCCCAGGTCGCGATCGAGCCCGGCAGCCGCACGACCGGGGAGGCCTTGACCATCGCCGTCAGCTGCTCGGCCGAAGGCACGGTCGCGCCGCTCAGCTCACCGGCCGAACCTTCGGGGATCGGGTCCGTCGCCGCCGGTGCCTGGCCGTAGCTGACCGCGGTGCTCTGCTGCTGCACGAGGAGGAACGTCACCAGCACGGCGACGGCCGCGGCGAGCAGGACCCAGCGAATCCGGTCAGCCACGGGCGGCCGTCCGCCAGAGCGCGTCGGCGCGGCGCGCGTGGTCTTCGGCCGCCTGGGCCGCACGCGGACCGCCGTGCGCGGCGGCGATGGTCTCTGCCCGGGTCAGCAGCTGCTCGGCTTCCGGCAGGGGAGCGGCCGCCGCGTCGCGGCTCACGGCGGCGCTGTCGATCGCCGCCCGCGCGGCCGACCAGGCGGTCCGCCGGCGCAGGTCCCGATCCCGCCACCGCGGCACGGCGACCACGCCGAACCCGGCGACGGCGACCACCACCGCGGCGAGCACCCACACCACCCACGTCATCCCGGCCACCTCCGATCTCCGGCGAGGAGATCATTCTGGCTGCCGGTGGCCGCGAGTGTGACAACGTTGCCGCATTGTGTCCCGGTCGGTCACCGGACCAAGTGGACAGTCTTCGCGGCGGGGACGAACGTCGCCGTCTGGCCGCGGGTGAGGGCGACCTTGTCGGCTTCGAGGCCGTCGCCGAACGCGACCAGGCGGTCGGATTCGACCTCGACGGTCAGCGGCGCCGACGTCAGGTCTCCTTCGGTGCACGTGGTTCCGGTCGTCGGGGACGGCCACGCCTCGCGCACGAACCAGACCAGCCGGGCCTCGCCGGGGGCGGGCAGCCGGAGCCCGCTCGCGCGTTCCCGCCACACCGAGCCGCACCAGCCGGTCGCGCCGGTGCCCGTCCCGACCAGGATTCCCGACGACGCCTGGCGCTCCGCCGGCCCGCCACCGACCCCCAGCCGGTAGCGGGCCGTCTGGTGCCCGGCGTGGCCCAGGTAGATCTCGTTGAGCGCGAGCAGCCGCTGGCCGTCGTCCGCGGTGAGCTCGGCCATCGTCCGGTGCTCGACGTCGCCGGTGGACCGCACCAGGTTCGCGACGGCGGCCGCGGGGTGCTTGACGAGGACGCCGGGCGCGCCGGGCGTCACGCCGATCACCGGCTGGCCGTCGAGGTACTTGGCGACGTTGGCGATCAGCCCGTCCTGCCCGACCACCACGACGACGTCCTCCGGGGTGAACAGGAAGCGGTCGAGGTCCGCCCGTTCGACCTCGCCGCGGCGCCAGTCGAGCGGGATCGCCGCCGACGCTGTGGCGAGCGCCGCGCGCACGGCGGCGTCCGCCTCGGTCACCTCGGCCAGGTCACGGCCGCGCGTGCGTAGGAAGAACTCCGCCTGGCCGCGCGTGCCGTGCCGGGCGAGCAGCTCGTCGAGCTCGGTGCGCCGGTGCACCAGCACGACGCGCGGGGCGAGGCTCACGACCGCACACCCAGCTTGGTCAGCAGCGGGGCGAGCAGATCCGGGGTCACCGTGAGACTGTCGATCTGCGGCAGGTTGCCGGCCAGCTCCTTCAGCGCCAGCCCGGTGAGCACGCCCTCGGGCAGGTCGCGGTACGCCGCGAGCCGCGCCGTCTCGCCGGCCGCCTCCGCCTCGCCCAGCAGCCGCTTGCCTTCGGCTTCCACGAGCGTCAGCCGCTCCTTGCGCGACGCCTGCGCCTCGGTCTCGATCCGGTTCGCCGCCGCGGCTTCTTCGGCCTGCCGGCGGGCGTTCGCGCCGCGCTGGGTGACCAGCTGCTCTTCGCGGCGCGCCAGCTCGATCTGGTTCTGCAGCTCGTTCTCCCCGATCGCGCGTTCGCGTTCGACGGCCAGCGCGCGCCGTTCGAAGGTCGCCCGGTCGGCTTCCTGCTGCACCTTTTCCCGCGCGGTCGTCTGCAGCGCCTTCTCGACCTCCGGCTCGGCCCGGATGGCGACGACGCGGACGTCGACGACCGCCGAGCCGGTCTGCGCGAGCCGGGTGTCCTCCTCGGCGAGCCCGGCGCGGATCCGGTCGCGGACCGCCCGGACGCCGTCGACCAGCGCGGTCTCCAGGGGAGTGCGGGTCAGTACCTCGACGGCGTACTGCTGGACGTTCTCGGTGAGCAGCCCGCTGATCTGGGCGAGCGGGTCGCTTCTCCAGCGCCCGGTGTCGGGGTCGATGGAGAAGTCGATCCGCTGTGCGGCCAGCGAGGGATCCTCGATCCGGAAGGTCAGCGCGAGCTGCACGGTGACGTCCTGGAAGTCGGCCGTGCGGGCGTGGAACAGCAGCGGCAGCTCGCGGTCGTCGACCGGGACCTCCGAGACGACCGCGGTGAGCGGCCGGTACCAGAACGACAGCCCGACGCCGTCGTGCGCGAGCTTGCCGCGGCGGTAGTGGCGGATGTGCACGGTGGGTGCGCCACGCAGGTGCCGGAACCCGAAGCGGCGGTCGATGTCGGCCATGAGCCCTCCTCTTATCGTCGGTGTGACGATATGCGGAACACGCCCTAATCGTCAAGCTGACGATTAGCGGGTAGGGTGGTGGCATGGGTCACCCGCCGTTCGCCGTCACCGTCGACCTCGTCGTGCTCACCCTGACCGGGGACGAGCTGTGCGCGCTGGTCGTGCGCCGGGGAGTCGAGCCGTACAAAGGGGAGTGGGCGCTGCCGGGCGGGTTCGTCCACGCGGACGAAGACCTCTCGGACGCGGCGCGCCGGGAACTGGCGGAGGAGACGGGACTGGCGCCGGGGACCGTCCACATCGAACAGCTCGCCGGCTACGGCGCCCCGGACCGGGACCCGCGGATGCGCGTGGTGACGGTCGCCTACCTGGCGCTGGCCCCGAACCTGCCGACCCCGAGCGCGGGCACGGACGCGGCGGAGGCCCGCTGGACCCCGGTGCGGTCCCTGACCGGCGAGCACCTGGCGTTCGACCACGACCGCATCCTCGCCGACGGCCTCGAGCGGGCCCGGGCGAAACTCGAGTATTCGCCGCTGGCGACGGCGTTCTGCGCACCGGAGTTCACGGTGGCCGAGCTGCGGCGAGTGTACGAGCTGGTGTGGGACACGCGCCTGGACCCGCGCAACTTCCACCGCAAGGTCACGGGCGCCGAGGGGCTGCTGGAGCCGACGGGCCACACGACGACCCGCGACGGCGGCCGGCCGGCCCAGCTGTACCGGCGGGGGAAGGCGGAGCTGCTGTACCCGCCGATGCTGCGAAGCTGACCGGAGAAGGGGACTGCCGTGGGTGACCGTAAGGCCGAGCCGATCGCGCACTGGGGGTTCGCCGCCGACACGGCCGAGAGCTGGGTGTGGGGACAGCTCCTCCTGCGTGCCGACGGCGTGCTGCTGCGCCGCTACGGCGGCTCCAGTTACGACGGGATGACGACCTACCGCTACCGGCCCTGGGGCGAAGTGCCGTGGTGGCCCGGCATCACCGACCGCGACGAGGCGATCCGCACCCTGCGCGGCCGCGGCTACGACCTGACCGAGCCCGGCCCGGTACCGCCCGACCAGGACTCGGCGGGCCCCTTCCCCGGTCCGCCGAAACGGGCCGAGCCGATCTGATCGGCCCTAGGCGGCGCGGGCGGGCACCAGCCGCCGTGCGGCCGTCACCAAGGGCAGCAGGCGCGTTCCGAAGTTGCGGGCCACCAGCCCTCCCCGCGTCGCCGGGATCAGCAGGGCCGCGGCCGTGGAAACGTTGCGCTGCTTGGGTTCCACCAGCTTCCGGTGCGCTTCCTGGTACCGGCGGAACGCCGACGCCGCATCACCCGGCGTCCGGCCCAGCTCCTCGGCGAGGGTGTACGCGCCCGCCATCGCCAGCGTCGAACCGTCGCCGAACAGGGACACGCACGACGCCGCGTCGCCGGCCAGGGCGATCCGCCCCTTCGCCCAGCCGTCCATCCGCACGCGGCTCACCGAGTCCAGGTACAGGTCGTCCGCCTCGCGCACGCGCTCCAGCAGTTCCGGCACCCGCCACCCCGCCCCCTGGTACGCCGAAGCGAGCATGCGCTTGTGCAGCGCCGCATCCCGGTGGTCGAAGCCCGGCACGGCGTCGCCGCGGAACATGAACGCCGCGATTCCCTTGCCGCGCGCCGGGTGCACCGCGACCGCGCGGCCGGGCGAGTTGTACATCACCAGCTCCGTGCGGTCGGCCGGCGGCTCGGCCAGCGGCAGCGTCGCGATGTAGACGCCCATGTGCTCGACGAACGCGTGCTCCGGGCCGAACGCCAGCCGCCGCACGGCCGAGTGCAGGCCGTCCGCACCGATCACCAGGTCGAAGCGCCGCGGAGCACCTCGCTCGAACGTGACGTCGACGCCGCCGTCGTCCTGGTGCAGCTCGGTGATCGAGTCGTGGAAGACGAACTCGGTGTCTTCCCGCGCGGCGCCGTGCAGGATCGCCGCGAGGTCGGTGCGGGGCAGCTCGATGCCGGCGTCGCCGCCCATCGTGACCCGGCCGGTGCGCCGGCCCGCGTCGTCGACGAACTTCAACGACGTCACGGCGGTGGCCGCTTCCCGCAGCTTCGCGGTGATGCCCATGCGGTCGGCGACGTGGGCGGCTGCTCCGCGGACGTCGACCGGGCTGCCGCTCGAGCGCAGCCCGGCGGCGCGCTCGACCACGGTCGGCCGGAAGCCCGCGCGGGCCAGCCAGTACGCCAGCGTCGGCCCGGCGACGCCCGCGCCGGAGATCAGTACGGTCTGCTCGGTCATGGTGGTTACCCCCATCAAGGTCCTGACCATCGGTCAGTGCCGACCGTACGCTCCTGTCCGACGGTCAGGCAAGGGGGTTAGGCTCGGTCCATGACCGACGACACCCGCGCCCGGATCCTGCGCGCCGCGCTCGAGGAGTTCTCCGAGCGCGGCTTCCACGCGACGTCGGTCCGGGAGCTGGCCGAACGCGTCGGCGTCACCAAGACCGCGGTGCTGTACCACTTCCCCGGCAAGGCCGACATCGTGACGGCGCTGGCCCAACCCCTCCTGGACGACCTCGAAGCGACCATGACGAAGGCCGCGGACGCCGCCGACCCCCGCGCGGCGGCGATCGAGGGCCTCCTCGGCGTGTGGCTCGACCACCGCTACCTGCTCCGGATGAACCTGCGCGACCTCGGGATGACCGCGTCGAAGGTCGTGTTCGAGCGGTTCCGCGACGGCATGCTCCAGGCGAACCAGCTGGTGGCGGGCCCGGACGCGGACCTGGCCGGCCGGGTCCGCGCGGCGCAGGCGATCGCGATGCTCAGCGACCCGGTGGTCCTGTTCGCCGACGCCCCGGTGGACGAGCTGCGCGCCGCGGTCCTCGACGGCGTCGACCGCCTGTACGCGCCGGCCGAGCCGGCGGACCGGCCCCGCGCCCGCCGCGGCCGGCCGCCGGTGATGAGCCCGGAGACCATTGAGGCGGCCCGCCGCCTCTACGACGCGGGCCACGCGCCGGCCGACATCGCGACAGCGCTGGGCGTCTCCCGCGCCACGATCTACCGGCACCTGCCCGGCGTCGAATAATGAGACGCCTTAATGAGACTTATTGAGACGTCACCTCGATGGCGGGCAACGCCGCCAGCTGGGCGGAGGTCAGCTTCGACGCCGCCTCGAAGACCTTCTGCTGGTGCTCCTTGATCCGCTCGTCCACCCGGCGGCTCAGCTCGAAGGCCAGCCGTCCGGTCTGGCGGACCGTGACGTCGTCCACCAGCGGCCGCACCGCCGACGTGATGACCACTCCCGAGGCTTCCCCGGCCGGGGATTGTGAGACGCCCACCGAGTAGGTCTCGCGCGGGTTGACCGGTCCGTCGATCGAGAAGTCCCGGATCCGGCCGAGCAGCGCGTGCCACTCGGCGATCTCGCCCGGCACCTCGGTGGCCTTGACGTCGTCCACGGTCAGGCCCATCCCGCGGTCGCCGGTGCGGAAACACCGGGCGTAGGAGTTCAGCGCCGACACCCACAGCGCCTCGACGAGCACCGCGTCCACGCGCGGGTGGGCCAGCTCCGCCACCAGCCGTTCGCAGCACTTGAGCGTGAACTGCAGGTCGTCGAAGATCGCGACGAGGTCGGCCAGGCCCAGCGCGCCGGGCGTGGTGAGCTGCCGGGCGCTCGACGGGGCGGTCGTGGAAGAGGACATCCGTCAACGACACCGCATCCGGGAGCGTCCCGGGGTCTCAATTTGCGACACCACCCGCCACGGGCTGCAGCGAAAGGGTGAACGACGTCTTCTGCGGCACCAGCCGGTACGGCGGCAGCACCCCGGGCCCGCAGGCCGCCGTCCCGAGCCCGTGCTGGGCCGCGTCCAGCGTCAGGTGCACCAGCGACCCGGACTCCAGCTCGTCCGTGTGCCGCGCCGCCTCCAGGGCCGCCGCCGTCCAGCGGCGCGCCGTGAAGTCGAACGTGGGGTCGCCGTCGACGCGGAGGCCCGTGCCATCGGGGTCCGTCAGGGCGGCCCAGCGCACCGCGGTGCGGTTTCCGTTCTCCTGCGGGTAGACGTACGGCGTCTGCAGGCCGTCGACGCTGCTCGAGAACCGCCCGATCCGCACCGCCTGGCAGCTGTCCGGATACGCCTCGCCGGGGCCGTCGCCGAACCACTCCGCCGAGCCGAACGTGCCCGGGACCGCCATCGCCAGGCCGAGCCGGGGGAGCGTGCCGGGGAAGTCGCCGTCGGGGGTGACGTCCACGCGCAGTCGCAGGCCGCCGTCGAACGCCGTCCACGTGTAGTCCGCGAACAGGCCGAACGGCTGGGCCGGCGGGGCGACCCGGGTCCGCACCACGAGTTCGTCGCCGTCGGCATCGACGGTGATCACGCGGTGCTGCATCCGGTGCAACCCGGCTTCGAGCCACTGCGACGCCTCGGACGGCCCGGGGGACGACCCGCGGTCGTTGTCCGTCGTCGCGCGCCAGACGTCGAGCCGCGGACCCCGGATCGGATGCCCGCCGAGTGACGTCAGCAGGCCGGTCACCGCGTCGAACTCGCCGGCCCCGAGGACGAGCTGCCCGGACGTGCGGAACACCGGCCCGCGCGCCGGCGGCGAAGGCCGGGCGGGTGCCGCCGACACCGGCAGCTGCCCCCAGCCGACGACGTGCCCGGCAGGCGCCCACGCGGTCGACGAGGCCAGCGACGCCGACACGGTCAGCCAGGATTCGCCGCGGGTGGGCGGCAACGACGGCAGCGCCAGAGTCGCACTCTGTCCGGAGTGGACCGCCGGAACATCGAGGACGCCCCGGGCGACGGCGGTTCCCTCGTCCTCGAGCACCCAGGTGAACCGCAGGTGCCCGGTGCCGGCGAAGTCGTAGTGGTTCTCGATCAAGACACCGGAGGGGTCCGCGGAGATCCGGACCGGCTCGATGACCTTCGCGAACTCCGTGAGCCCCGGCGACGGTGTCCGGTCCGGGAAGAGCAGGCCGTCGATGACGAAGTTGCCGTCGTGGATAGGCTCGCCGAAGTCGCCGCCGTACGCGAAGTGGCCCGGCGCGGCGAGGCCGTGGTCGATCCACTCCCAGACGAACCCGCCCTGGCAGTTCGGGTACCGCTCGAACAGCTCGCGGTACTCCAGCAGGCCGCCCGGCCCGTTGCCCATCGCGTGCGCGTACTCGCACAGCACGAACGGCAGGTCCCGGCGCCGCTCGTTGTCGTCGTCGCGACGGCCGATCCGCTCCACTTCGGACGGTGTCGCGTACATGCGGCTGTGGACGTCCACATAGGAGCAGTCGTGGTCGCCCTCGTAGTGCACCGGTCGCGTCGGGTCGCGGTGGCGCACCCACTCGGCCATCCGCGCGAGGTTGTCGCCGGTGTGACTCTCGTTGCCCAGCGACCAGAGGATCACGCTCGGCCGGTTCTTGTCCCGCTCGACGGTGCGCCGCATCCGGTCCAGGTAGGCGTCCGTCCACATCGGCTCGGAGCTCGGGTTGCGGTCCCAGCCGAGCGGCCCGAAGCCGTGGGTCTCCAGGTCGCACTCGTCGACCACCCACAGGCCGTACTCGTCGCACAGCTCGAGGAACGCCGGGTCCGGCGGGTAGTGGCTGGTCCGGACGGCGTTGACGTTGTGCCGCTTCATCAGCAGGACGTCGGCCAGCGCGGTCTCGCGCGAGACGACGCGCCCGGTGCGCGGGTCGTGCTCGTGCCGGTTCACCCCGCGCAGCAGCAGGCGGCGGCCGTTGACCTTGAGCTGACCGTCCTCGATGGACACCGTCCGGAAGCCGATCCGCACCGGCACGCGTTCGGCCACAGTGGACAGCGTCCCGTCGTACAGGCGGGGCGTCTCGGCGCTCCACGGCTCGACGGGGAGTTCCAGCGGCTCTCCGGCCGGGTGGCCGGCGACGCCCAGCGACGGGATGTCCAGCACGACGTCGGCGCCGGCCTCGACCCGGACCGTGCCCAGGCCGGTCGTGTGGTCGTAGTCCGCGCGGACCCAGAAGTCGCCGATGCCGCCCAGCGGCCGCGCCAGCAGCGTGACCGACCGGAAGATGCCGGAGAGCCACCACATGTCCTGGTCTTCGAGGTAGCTGCCCGCCGACCACTGGTGCACGCGCACGACAAGGACGTTGTCCCGCGGCCGAAGGAGGGGCCCGACCTCGAACTCCGACGGCAGCCGGCTGCCCTTCGTGACGCCGAGCTCGGTGCCGTTGAGCCAGATCCGGCCGCAGGAGTCGATCCCGTCGAAGCGCAGCAGCGCCGAGCCGGACGGCCAGTCCGCGGGCAGGTCGAACCGCAGCCGGTGGTCGCCGGTCGGGTTCTCCGACGGCACGTGCGGCGGGTCGACCGGAAACGGGTAGTGCACGTTGGTGTAGGCGGGCTTGCCGTGCCCGTGCAGCTGCCACAGCGACGGCACCGGCAGCTCGTCCCAGCCCGAGTCGTCCGCGTCGAGGGGGTCGGGGGCGGCCGCGAGGCTCGGCGAGAGCCGGAAGCGCCACGTGCCGTTCAAGGACAGCGATGGAGCGTCGGAGCTGAAGGCCGCGCGCGGGGGCACCGAACCGTGGCCTGGGCCCGGGTCTTCGACGTACGACATGGAGTCCTTTCAGCCCTTGAGGGCACCGGCGGCGATGTTGCGGACGAAGTGGCGGGCCCCGAAGGTGAAGACGACGACCAGCGGCACGATCGCGACCAGCGTGCCCGCCATGACGACGCTGTAGTCCTTGACGTACAGGCCGTTCAGCTGCGAGAGCGCGACCTGGAGCGTCACGTGGTTCGAGTCGATCAGCACGACCAGCGGCCACAGGTAGTCGTTCCAGGCGTTGACGAACGTGAAGATGCCGAGGAACGCCAGCGCCGGACGCAGCACCGGCAGGGCGACCGAAAGGTAGGTCCGGAAGAAGCCGCAGCCGTCGATCCGGGCGGCCTCCAGGAGCTCGTCCGGAATGGCGGTCTGCGCGTACTGCCGCATCCAGAAGATGCCGAACGCGTTGGCCGCGGCCGGCACGATCAGCGCTTTGAGGTCGCCGACCCAGCCGAGGTGCGCCATGGTCGTGAACTGCGGGATCGCCGAGAGCTGCGTCGGCACGACGAACGTCGCGAGCACCACGCCGAACAGCAGGTTCGCGCCGGGGAAGCGGTACTTGGCGAAGGTGAACGCGGCGAGGGAGTCGAAGAACAGCACCAGCAGCGTCGTCACGACCGCGACGAGCAGCGTGTTGAGCAGCGAGCCGAAGAAGTCGATCTTCGCGAACACCTGGCCGATGTTGTGGAAGAACTCGCCGCCGAACGTCCACGTCGGCGGCGACGAGTAGATGTCCGCGGTCGTGTTCGACGCCATCACGACGAGCCAGTAGTAGGGGAACAGCGTGATCAGCGCACCGAGGATCAGCGCGGTGTAGGTGACGGCGCGTCCGGTCATCGGCCCGCCTTCAGGAAGCCGGGGCGCTGGACCAGCCGCCAGTTGAGGACCGCGAACAGCACCACCACGACGAAGATGCCCCACGCGATCGCGGCGCCGTAGCCGAAGTCGCTGTTCACGAAGGCGTTGTCGTAGAAGTAGAGGACCATCGTCAGGCCCGCCTCGTCCGGGCCGCCGCGGTTGCCGAGCAGGATCTGCGACTCGGTGAAGATCTGCAGGCCGCTGATCGCCGACATCACCACCGAGAACAGCAGGACCGGGCGCAGCAGCGGGAGCGTGATGCGGAAGAACGTCCGCACCGGGCCCGCGCCGTCGACGCGGGCGGCTTCGTACACATCGGACGGCAGCGCCTGCATCCCGGCCAGGAAGATGATCGCGTTGTAGCCGACCCAGCGCCAGACGATCATGATCGAGATCGCGCCGCGGATCGCCCACGGGTCGGTCAGCCACTGCACCGGGTCGATGCCGACGAGGCCGAGGAACCAGTTGAGGATGCCGAACTCGCTGCTGAAGATCGAGCCGAAGACCAGCGACATCGCCACGATCGAGGTCACGTTCGGCAGGAAGTAGGCGATCCGGAGCGCGCCCTTGAACCGGATCGAGGAGTGCAGCCCGACGGCGATCAGCAGGGCCAGCGCGGTCATCGGGACGGTCGACATCACCCAGATGACCAGGGTGTTGCCGAGGGAGTCCCAGAACACCGGGTCGGTCACCAGGAACTGGAAGTTGCCGAGGCCGACGAACTTCATCGGCCCGACGCCGTCCCAGCGCTGCAGGGCGAGGTACAGCGAGTACAGCACCGGGTAGAGGCCGAAGACGGCGAAGAGCACGAAGAACGGCGAGATCGCGAGGTACTGCGGGAGGTACTTGAGCCGTCTGCGACGCGGGGGAGTCGTGACGCGCACCGGCGCTTCGGGACGGGTGAGCGTGGCCATCAGAGCACCCCCTGCCGGGTCAGCAGCCGGTCGACGGCGCGGCGGGCGTCGTCCCAGGCCTGGCCGGGGTCCTTCCCGGCGAGTTCGACGTTGGTGAGCTCGTCGGTGAAGGTGTCGCTGATCGCGATGTCCCATGGGCTGAAGTAGGCCGGCTTGACCTCGCGGGCGGCCCGGCCGAGCACGGCCATCGTGGCTTGCCCGCCGAAGAACGGCTCGGGTTCCAGGAGCCGCGGGTCGGTGAACGCCGCCGGGCTGGTCGGGAAGAGGCCGGCCTCGAGGTAGGAGCGGGGCTGGTTTTCCGGCGAGAGCAGCCAGCGGACGACCTCGAACGCCCGTTCCGGGCGCGGGCAGTACTTCGTGATCGCCAGGAACGACCCGCCCTGGTTGCCCGCGCCGCCGGGAGCGCGGCAGACCCGCCACTTCCCGGCCGTGCCCGGCGCGGACTTCTTGAGCTCGCCGACGATCCACGACGCGTTGACGAAGCTAAGCTCCTTGCCGGAGTTCCAGGCGGCGTGCCGTTCGACCGAGCTGCCGGGGTCCTGCGAACCGGCGTAGCCCGCGGTCAGCCCGGACCGGAACGCGGTGAGCGCGCGGTCCCAGGCGCGGCGGACCTGCGGCGCGTCGCCGAGGTAGGCGTTGTCGCGGGTGAAGTACTTCTGCGGCTCCTGCGCCATCGAGTACGTGTAGACGGTCTTCGTGTCGGTGATCAGGTGCCGGCCGGGCAGCTTCTCCTGCAGCCGTCTCCCGAAGTCGAAGTACGCGTCCCAGGTCGGCACGGCCGCGGCGACGTCGTCCGGCTCGCTGGGGAAGCCGGCTTGGGCGAAGAGGTCGTGCCGGTAGTAGAGGGCGGCCGGGCCGATGTCGATCGGGAAGCCGAGCCGGAACCCGTCCGGGCTCGTGCCGGCCTGCCACTTCCAGGGCAGGTACTGGTCCTTGAGGGCGTCCGCGCCGAGGGTGCGCAGGTCGGTGAAGTGGGCGGTGTCGGCGAAGTAGGTCGCGATGTCGTCGCCGAGCATCGTGATGTCGGGCAGGTACGCCTCGCCGGCGAGGGCGGCCAGCAGTCGCTGCTTGAGCTGGCCGCTGACCTGGGACGGGTACAGCTCACCGAACCGCTTCCCGGCGTCGGCGACGACGGTGTCCGCGAGCCCGCCGCTGGTGTACCAGAGCGTGAGCTTGCCGGGGTTGGCGGTCGTCGGGCTGGTGCAGGAAGCGACTCCGAGCGACGCCGCGCCCAGCGTCGCGGCGGTCAGGAAACCACGTCGAGTCAGCGTCATCGAGGACCCTCCGGCAGTCTGCCGTGAACGCTCCCGTGAACGTTCACGGAACGCTCGGAAGTGTGCTTCGCGGCGCGACCGGGTGTCAAGGGATCAGGCGGATTCGCGCAGGTGGAGAGCCGCGCGGACGATCAGCTCGCCGGATTCCAGGGGTGCGGCACCGGTCACGAGCCGCGCCGCCTGGTCGACGGCCAGCGCGCCGAGCCTGCGGGTGTCGATGGCGACGCTGGAGAGCTCCGGCTCGACGAGGGTGCCGAGCGCCAGGCCGTCGAACCCGATGACGGCGAGGTCGGCGGGCACGCGCAGGCCGAACCGGCGGGCCTCGCGCAGGGCGCCGATGGCGATCACGTCGTTGAAGGCGAACACGGCGGTGACGTCGGGGTGCGCGGCGAGCAGGGTGGCCAGTGCCGCGCCACCGCCGTCGACGGTCTGGGCGGCGCGCGCGATCCACCCGGGCGCGACGGCGATGCCGTGCTCGGCGGCGGCCCGGAGGAACCAGGTCTGCCGGATGCTGGGCTCGGGCCGGCGGTCGTGGTCGAGCATCCCGATCCGCCGGTGGCCGCGCTCGACGAGGTGGGCGACGGCCTCGCGGACGCCCTCTTCGCCGTCGATCGAGATGCCGCTGAACCGCGGGGTGCGGGGTTCGCGGCCGATCAGGACCACGGGGATGCCGGGGGTGCAGCGGTCGAGGTCCTCGTCGGACCGGCTGAAGTACCCGACGACGGCGTCGACCTGGGTGCCGATGACGCGGAGGGTGGCGAGCTCCTGCTCGACGTCGTCGGCGGTGTCGTAGACGACGACGTGCCAGCCGCGGGCCCGGGCCTCCTGCAGCGCGCCGGAGGCGACCTCGGTGAAGAAGGGGTTGAGCAGGTCCGGCACGACGAGCCCGATGGTGGTGGTGTCCGGCCGGACGAGCCCGCGCGCGAACCGGCTCGGCCGGTACCCGAGCTCCCGGGCGGCGTCGAGGACGCGCTGCTTGGTCGAGCCGTCGATCTCGGCCTTGTCGTTCAGCGCACGCGACACGGTCTGCCGCGAGACCCCGGCCGAGCGGGCGACGTCGTGGATCGTCACGCGCCGGGGTTCCGTGCTCGAGGACAACGCCCACCTCCTGCTCCGGAGGACGAGTATGCCCGTCTCCGTCCCGCGCGCTACCCGAGCGGGTGCCTCAGAAGACGGACCAGCCGGTCAGCGTCGTGAAGCGGTCCAGCGCCGACACGCCCGCCACCGAGTTGCCGCGCGCGTCCAGGCCGGGGCTCCACACGCACACCGCGCAGCGGCCCGGGACCACCGCGACGATCCCGCCGCCGACGCCACTCTTGCCGGGCAGGCCGACGCGGTAGGCGAACTCGCCCGCCGCGTCGTACGTGCCGCACGTCAGCATCACCGCGTTGATCCGCTTCGCCGCGCTCAGCTCCAGGAGCCGGGAACCGTCGTTGCGGATGCCGTGGCGGGCCAGGAACAGCGCCGAGCGCGCGACGTCCGCGCAGCTCATCGCGATCGAGCACTGGCGGACGTACTGGTCGAGCACCGACGGCACCGGGTGGCGCATGTTGCCGTAGGACGCCATGAAGTACGCGAGCGCGCGGTTGCGATCCGCGTGACCGGCCTCCGACTCGGCCACCTCGGGGTCGACGCCGATGTCCGCGCGGCCGCTCTCCTCGCGCAGGAACGCCAGCAGCGCGTCGACGGCGTCGCCGTGGCGGGCCAGCTCGTCGGTCACCACCAGCGCGCCCGCGTTGATGAACGGGTTGCGCGGGATGCCGTCCTCGTGTTCCAGCTGCACCAGCGAGTTGAACGGATCGCCCGACGGCTCGCGTCCGACGCGCGCCCACACGCCGTCGCCGCGGGACAGCACCAGCGCCAGAGTGAACACTTTGGACATGCTCTGCACCGAGAACGGCTGCCGCCAGTCGCCGACGCCGTGCAGCGAACCGTCCACTTCGGCCACCGCCATGCCGAACCGGCGGGGCTCGATCCGCGCCAGGGCGGGGATGTAGTCCGCGACGGCGCCGCGGCCGACCTCGGGCGCGACGTCGACGGCGATCCGGTCCAGCAGCGCCGCGAGGTCCACGGCCGTAGCGTAGAAGCCGCGTCCGGCGGGACGAACAGCGGCCCTGTCAAATCGAAACTGGCGAATACCAGCGAAATGCCACCGGTGATCTCCGGCACACCTTAATTCTTCCTTAGCCCGCTTGGTGACCTGCCGCACACGGCTCTAGCGTCCGTGAACCATGGATTCCTCGCTGCTCACCGAAAAAGGTGAAAGCTACTCGAAAGCACTGGGCAACCGCCAGGTGCAGATGATCGCCATCGGCGGCGCGATCGGGGTCGGGCTGTTCCTCGGCGCCGGCGGCAAGCTCCACCAGGTCGGCCCGTCGCTGGTCCTCTCCTACGCGATCTGCGGGGTGGCCGCCTACTTCGTGATGCGCGCGCTCGGCGAGCTCGTCCTGCACGAGCCGAGCTCCGGCAGCTTCGTCACCTACGCGCGGAAGTTCATCGGCCCGTGGGCCGGCTTCGCCTCGGGGTGGATGTACTGGGTGAACTGGGCGATGACCGGGATCGCGGAGATCACCGCGGTCGCGATCTACGTCCACAAGTGGCTCCCGGACGTGCCGCAGTGGATCACCGCGCTGGTCGCCCTCGGCGTGCTGATCGCGGTGAACCTGCTGAGCGTCAAGCTGTTCGGCGAGCTGGAGTTCTGGTTCTCGGTGGTCAAGGTGACGGCCATCGTCGTCTTCCTGATCACCGCGCTCGGCCTGGTGTTCACCAGCGCCGACATCGGCGGCACCCCCGCCGGTGTGCACAACCTGACCGACCACAGTGGATTCTTCCCGGCGGGCATCGGCATCGCGCTGATGACGCTGCAGGCGGTCATCTTCGCCTATTCCGCCATCGAGGTCGTCGGCATCGCGGCCGGCGAGACCAAGGACGCCCGCAAGGTCCTGCCGAAGGCGATCAACGGCGTGGTGTGGCGGATCGGCGTGTTCTACGTCGGGTCCGTGCTGATGCTGGCGATGCTGCTGCCCTGGCCGTTCTACAACGGCGACGAAAGCCCGTTCGTCACGGTGTTCAGCCGGCTCGGCATCCCGGGCATCGGCGACGTGATGAACGCGGTCGTGCTGACCGCGGCGCTCTCCAGCGTCAACTCCGGCCTCTATTCCACCGGCCGGATCCTGCGCTCGCTGGCGGACAAGGGCGAAGCGCCGTCGTTCGTCGGCCGGATGAGCAGTCGGCACGTGCCCTACGGCGGCATCCTGTTCACCTCGATCGCCTACCTGCTCGGCGTGGTGCTGAACTACCTCGTGCCGAGCGAAGCGTTCGACATCGCGATCGCGATCGCCTCACTCGGGGTGATCACCACCTGGGCGACGCTCGTCTTCTGCCAGATGCGCCTGCGCCAGGCGGCGTTGCGCGGCGAGCTGGAGCGGCCGTCGTACCGGATGCCGTGGGCGCCGTACTCGGGCTGGGCGACGCTGGCGTTCCTGGCCCTGGTGGTCGTCCTGATGGGTTTCTCGGACGGCGCGGAGAAGGTCGCGTTCTACTCGATCCCGGTGCTCGTCGTGGTGCTGGCGGTGGGCTGGCGCGTGGTATCGAAGCGGCGGGAACGCACCCCGCTCGGGTAGAAAGCCGGCCTCCCCGGGAGACCCCGACCTCCCGGGGAGGCCACCCTTTCAGCGCAGGTAGTTGTAGACGCTGGCGCGGGAGATCCCGAGCAGGTCGGTCAGCGCCGGCACCGCGTTCTTCACCTCCAGGAACCCGCGCTCCTTCAGCGTCCGGACCAGGTCCTTCTTGCCGGTGGCCGGCAGGCTGCGCGGGGTGTGGCCGCGCTCAGTCGCGTAATCCTCGACCAGCGCGCGCAGCTCGTCGGCCGTGCGGGCGCGCAGCGACTCCGTCAGCGGGGCCGGCTCGTCGGCGCGGGCCAGCCGGGTCAGCGCGCGGGCGGCCGAGCCGAGCAGGGAGACGTCGAGGTTGAGGCACAGCGCGGCGACGTACTCGCCGCCCGAGTTGCGGAGGCCGATCGACGTGCTCTTCGCCGGCCGTCCGTCGGGGAAGCGGTTCGGGTAGTTCTGCAGCACGTCCGGGAAACCGGGGTCGGCGATCCGGGCCAGGCCCAGCTCGGTCGCCGGGTCGCCGACGGCACGCCCGGACAGCCCGCCTTCGATCGCGCGCACCGCGTGGGCCGGGTCGCGCAGGTCGTGCAGCACGACCTCGCACAGCCCGGGGAACATCCGGGCGACGGCCCGCGCGATCTTCTCGGCTTCGCGCAGCAGCAGCTCGTCCTCGGTCATCCGAGCAGCTCCCGCAGCTTGTCGGGCGCCTTGAGCCCGGAGCCGGTGAGGACGACGACGGTCGTCTCGTCCGGCCGGATCGCGCCGCGTTCCCGGAAGACGTCGATCGCCGCGGCGGCGGTCGCGCTGGTGGGCTCCGCGTAGAGGCCGAGCGACGCCAGCCGGCGGGCGGCCGCGGCGATGGCGTCCTCCTCGATCGCCGCGGTGTCGCCGCTGGACCGGCGGATCGCCGCGACGACCTCCGGAAGCCGGACCGGGTGCCGGATGGCGGTCCCCTCGGCGACGGTCGGGGCGAACGCCGGGGGCGGGCGGTCGTGGACGGCGGCGTCGATGGGGGAGCAGTTGCGTGGCTGGGCGACCAGCAGACGTGGCCGCCGGGTGATCGACCCGGCGGCCAGGAGCTCGCCGAACCCCAGGTCGCAGCCGAGCACGATGCTGTCGGCGCCGGCCACCGTGACCACCGCGTCCGGGGCGCGGAAGCCCAGGTCCTCCCACAGCTCGTAGGCCAGCGTCTTGGTGCCCTGCAGGAAGAAGGGGTGCCAGTTGTGGCTGGCGTAGGTCGTGCGGGACGAGCGGCGGACGGCCTCGGCGGCGGTGTCGTCGCGCGTGCCGGGCACGAGCTCGACCTGCGCGCCGTACGCGCGGGTCTGCAGGACCTTCGCCGCGGACGTCCCTTCGGGGGCCAGCACGGTCGCCGCGATCCCGGCGGCGGCGCTGTAGGCCGCCACCGACGAGCCGCCGTTGCCGGAGCTGTCCTCCAGGAGCTCCGTCACCCCGGCGCCGGCCAGTGCCGAGATCATCACGCTGGACCCGCGGTCCTTGAAGCTGCCGGTCGGGCTGAACCACTCGAGCTTGAACCGCACGTCGCCGTCGCCCCAGGGGCGGGGGACCAGCGGCGTGCACCCCTCACCGAGCGAGACCGGGCGCAGGTCGCCGGGCAGCGCGGCCCGGTACCGCCAGAGCGACCGGACGCCGGTGTCGACGTCACCGGGAGCGAGCCCGGGCAGCGGGGCGACGGACAGCGGCGCGCCGCCGTCGCCGCGCCACCGCAGCGGGTCACCCGGGTAGCGCTTCCCCGAACGCTCGTCGGCGTACCAGTACTCCACGACCACCTCCGTTGCTGGACAGATAGTCGAAGTCTAGACGATACGTCCATAGTTACCGACTGGTACGCGAAACGCTTTCAGCTTTCTCTAAGGAAAATCTGTCACCGGAGTGTGGAAAATCCCTGACGAAGATCGCCGCGGGAGACTGGAGGTACCGATGGTGTCCGGCCGAATACCCGGAGTCGTCCTGGTCGCGACGGGTGCCGCCGCGATCCGGGGCGTCCGGGACCCGGAGCCGCCGTGGGCCGTTTGAGCACGCGGAACCCGGGTCGCGAAGCGGTCCACAGTGGACCTGTGCGATCCCGCCGGGGTAATCGGACGCGTTCCGGGTACTACTTTCGGCTGTGGGTAAAACTGCCGGGGAAATAGCGGCCGGACAATCGGGAATAATGACGTTTCCGCGTTGCCGGCGATCGACGAGTCGTGACCGGATTCACCGTCACGACAGTTTGTGGTGGGCAGCCGGAAACCGATCGGACCGCCGAACGTCGTGGTCCGGTGTGGCCAGTCGCACTCCGTCCACCGGGTGAGAAGGCTTGCCCCATCTGGGCGCGTGTGCCAAGCGAGGCGCAGGTCCGGCCACTGTGGCCGGCCGTTGTCCCCCGTACAACGGCAATCCGGCGTGCCTTCCGGAGTGCGGAACGTGACGGCGACGTTAAATTCTTGCGTCCTCCGGCTGGTCGATCCCGAATTTTCTGAACCATCACGACGAAATCGTGGTGGGTTGTTGACGGAACCCGTCGGAACCCGCTTAAGTACACCCCGTTACCCATCACCCATTCGTGCGTAGCGGGAGTGCCCATGCGTGTCCCGAAAGCCGACCTGATCGTCGCCGTGTCGCCGGTGCGGTGGCCGTCGGCGCGCGGGGTCGCGGCCGCCGCGCGCGGGGGCGCGCTCGGTGTGCTCGACCTGACCGGCGGGGCCGCCAGTCCGTTCCAGAACGATGAGCTCGCGCTGCTCGGCGAATGGGGCGTCCCTGCCTTCGGCGTCCGCGTGAGCGGCCCGGCGACTGAGCTGCCCGAAGCCGCGACGACCGTCTTGCTGACAGAAGACTCCCCGTGCACCGCGGCGGACTTCCCCGGCCGCCGGGTGCTGGCGGAGGTCACCGGCCGGGAGTCCGCGGCGCGAGCCGTCGCCGGCGGTGCCCACGGCCTGATCGCCCGCGGTCACGAGTGCGGCGGCCGGACGGGTGAGCTGAGCACGTTCGTGCTGCTGCAGGCCCTGCTCGCTTCCGTCGACGTCCCGGTGTGGGCCGCGGGCGGGATCGGCCCGCACACCGCGGCCGCCGCGATCGCGGGTGGGGCGGCCGGCGTGGTCGTCGACACCCAGCTCGCCCTCCTGCCCGAAACCGAACTCCCGTCCGCGCTCACCCGCGCGTTGACCGGGCTGGACGGCTCCGAAACGACGGTGGTCGACGGCGTCCGCCGCCTCGCCCGACACGGCTTCGAGCCGGTCGAAGCCGGCCAGGACGTCTTCCTCGCCACCCGCTTCCGGGACCGCTGGGGAAACGTGACCGCCGCGGTGCGTGGCCTCCGCGACGCGATCGGAGCAGCCCTGCGCGTCGAAGTTCCGGTGCTGGGGCCCGGCAGCGCGGGCAGCCGCGCGCTCGGCACGGCGCTGCCGATCGCGCAGGGACCGATGACCCGGGTGAGCGACCAGCCCGCGTTCGCCGCCGAGGTCGCCGCGGGCGGCGCGCTGCCGTTCATCGCGCTGGCCCTGTCCGGCCCGGACCAGACCCGCGACGTCCTGGAACGGACCCGCGAATCCGTCGGCGGCGCGCCCTGGGGTGTCGGCGTGCTCGGGTTCGCCGCCGAAGACGTCAAAGCCGCGCAGCTCGAGGTGATCCGCGAGCTGCGCCCGACGCACGCGATCATCGCCGGCGGCCGCCCCGCGCAGGCCGCGGCGCTGGAGGAGGCCGGCATCGCCACCTTCCTCCACGTGCCCTCGCCGGGACTGCTGAAGCAGTTCCTCGAGGCCGGCGCCCGCAAGTTCGTCTTCGAAGGCTCGGAATGCGGCGGCCACGTCGGGCCGCGCACGAGTTTCCCGTTGTGGGAGGCGCAGCTCGGCGTCCTCGCCGACTTCCTCGCGTCCACTCCGGACGCTGCCGCGGACCTGCGGTTGCTGTTCGCGGGCGGGATCCACGACGAGCGCTCGGCCGCGATGGTGGCCGCGCTCGCCGCACCGGTGGCGGCGCGCGGTGCCGCGATCGGGGTGCTGATGGGCACCGCCTACCTCTTCACGCGCGAGGCCGTCGACGCCGGCGCCGTGCTCCCGCTGTTCCAGCGGAGCCTCCTCGGCGCCGAGCACACCGACCTCCTCGAAACCGCGCCCGGCCACGCGACGCGGTGCGTCCGCAGCCCGTTCACCGAGGAGTACGCGGCGATCAAGGCCGACCTGGCCGAGCGGGGCGTGCCGAGCCGCGACGCCTGGGAGCGGCTGGAACAGCTCAACGTCGGCCGGCTTCGCCTGGCGAGCAAGGGCATCGAGCGCGTCGGCGCCGAACTGCGGGACGTCGGCGAAGACCGGCAGCTCGCCGAAGGCATGTTCATGGCGGGCGAGGTCGCCGTGCTGCGCTCGGCCGTCACCACGATCGCCGACCTGCACCACGCCGTCGGTGAAGGCGCGAACGCCGTCCTGCGCGAGCGGGCCGCCGCGTTCGGCATCACGACGCCGGAGCCCCCGGCGCCCGAACCGCTGGACATCGCGATCGTCGGCATGGCCTGCATGTTCCCGCAGGCCCCCGACCTGGCCACGTTCTGGGCGAACGTCCTGGCCGGCGCCGACGCCGTCACCGAGGTCCCGCCGCAGCGGTGGGACACCTCCCTCTACTACGACCCCGAAGGCCAAGGCGAGAAGACGCCGTCGCGCTGGGGTGGCTTCCTGCCCGAGATCGGCTTCGACCCGCTGAAGTACGGCATCCCGCCGTCGTCGCTGGCCAGCGTCGAGCCGGTGCAGCTGCTGGCCCTGGAGGCCGCGCACCGCGCTCTGGTGGACGCCGGTTACGAAGACCGCGCGTTCGACCGCGCCCGGACGTCGGTGGTGTTCGGCGCCGAGGCGGGCAGCGACCTGTCGAACGCGATGAGCCTGCGCACCGTGCTGCCGTCCTATGTGGGCGAACTGCCGTCCGAACTGGACGACCGGCTGCCGCGGATCACCGAGGACTCCTTCCCGGGCGTGCTGGCCAACGTCATCGCCGGCCGGATCGCCAACCGGCTCGACCTCGGTGGCGCGAACTACACGGTCGACGCCGCGTGCGCGTCGTCACTGACCGCCGTCGACGTGGCCTGCAAGGAACTGACCGCCGGCACCAGCGACCTCGTCCTCTGCGGCGGCGCGGACCTGCACAACGGCATCAACGACTACCTCCTGTTCGCCTCGGCGCACGCCCTTTCGCCGACCGGGCGCTCGGCGACGTTCGACAGCGCGGCCGACGGCATCGCACTCGGCGAGGGTGTCGCCTGCGTCGCGCTGAAGCGGCTCGCCGACGCCGAACGCGACGGCGACCGCGTCTACGCCGTGATCAAGGGCGTCGGGGCCGCGTCGGACGGGCGGGCGCTCGGGCTGACCGCGCCCCGGCCGGAAGGCCAGCACAACGCGTTGACCCGCGCTTATCGCAACGCGGGGGTGTCGCCGGCGGACGTGGGGCTGGTCGAGGCGCACGGCACCGGGACCGTCGTCGGCGACCGGACCGAGCTGGGCACGCTGACGAAGGTGTTCACCGAGGCCGGCGCCGCGCCGGGCGGCTGCACGGTCGGCTCGGTGAAGTCGCAGATCGGGCACACGAAGTGCGCCGCGGGCCTGGCCGGGCTGATCAAGACCGCGCTCGCCCTGCACACCGGCGTCAAACCGCCGACGCTGCACCTCACGGCGCCGAACGCGGCGTGGGACGCGTCGAGCAGCCCGTTCGTGTTCCAGACGGAGGCTCGGCCGTGGGCCGCGCCGGCCGCCGAGCGGATCGCCGGGGTCAGCGCGTTCGGCTTCGGTGGCACCAACTTCCACGTCGTGCTCGGCGCGCATGACAGCGTCCCGCCCGCTCTGTCCGCCGACGAATGGCCGGCGGAGCTGTTCCTCTTCACGACGGACGCGGCGGTCCGCGACCTCCTTTCGCTCGCCTCGGACGTCCCGGCGGGCCGGCAGCCGTGGCGGCTGCGCGACCTGGCGCTGTCGGCGTCGGTGCGCGCTCAGGGGCGGCCGGTCACGCTCGCCGTCGTGGCGTCCACTGTGGACGAGCTGGTTTCGTTGCTGCGGCAGGCTCTCGCGGGCGAGGACGCGCCTGGCCTCCACCGCGCCGGCGGCGGCGAACCCGGCGACGTCGCGGTGTTGTTCCCGGGCCAGGGCAGCCAGCGGCCGGGGATGTTCGCCGAGCTGTTCGTCGCCTTCCCCGAGCTGCAGCGGTACCTGCGCCTGGACCCGCCGACGGCGGACGTGGTGTTCGGCCCGGCGGTGTTCGGCGAGGCGGCGCGGCAGGAGCTGGCCGACCGTGTCACCGACACCCGCGTCGCACAGCCCGCGCTGGGCCTCGCCGGGCTGGCCGCGTTCCGGCTGCTGACCCGCGCGGGGGTGCGGCCGGCGATGGTCGGCGGACACAGCTACGGCGAGCTGACGGCGCTGGCCGCGGCGGGCACGTTCACGCCGGAAGCGTTGCTGCACGCGAGCCACGCCCGGGCGGCGGCGATCCTGGACGCCATCCCGGCCGGGGACCCGGGCGCGATGGCGGCGGTCGCGGCGTCGGCGGCCGCGGTAAGTGCGGTACTCACGTCGTCCGCGGTCGTGCTCGCCAACCACAACTCACCCGAGCAGACGGTGATCTCCGGCCCGACGGCCGACGTCGAGGCCGCGGTCACACAGCTGCGCGCGGCGGGGCTCGGCGCGAAACGGATCTCGGTCGCGTGCGCGTTCCACAGTCCGCTGGTCGCCGAGGCGGGCCCGGCGTTCGGGCGTGCGCTGGAGGCGATCGGCGTCGTCCAGCCGGTCGTCCCGGTGTACGGCAACCGCACCGCGGGTCCGTACCCGGCTTTGCCGGAGGCGATCCGCGACGAGCTGGCGGCGCAGGTGGGCTCGCCGGTCCGGTTCGTCGAGCAGGTCGAGGCGATGTACGCGGCCGGAGCGCGGGTGTTCGTGGAGGCCGGGCCGGGTGCGGTGCTGGCCAGGCAGGTCGGCGCGATCCTCGGCGACCGTCCGCACCGGACGGTCGGGTTCGAGCAGCCGGGCCGTCGTGGTTTGCCGGGCTTCCTCACCGCGTTGGCCCAGCTGGCGGCGGCGGGGGTCCCGGTCGAGACGGGCTGGCTGTTCCGCGGCCGCGACGCGGTCGACGCGGCTTCCGTCCCGCGGGCGAAGCGTCCCGGGTGGACGGTGGACGGTCACCTCCTCCGCACGGCGGAAGGATCGATCCCGGCGGGCGCTCTCCAGCCGGCTTCCCGCGTTTCCCTGGGGTTGCCCGCGGCACCGGCGGACAGCACGGCGGAGTCGATGGTCACCGACTTCCTGCGGACGAGCCGCGAGATGATCGCCGCTCAGCGCGACGTGCTGCTCGGGTTCCTGGGTAGCGAGGCACCGATGGCACGGGTCGTCGAGGCGGTTCCGGCGTTTCCGGTCGCTTCGGCGGTCCCAGCGGTGGTTCCGGTTCCGGTTTCGACTGGGCGGTCGGTGCTGGAGACGATCGTCGAGGTGATCGGGGAGCGGACCGGGTATCCGGTGGAGATGATCGAGCCGGATCTCGATCTGGAAGCCGATTTGAGCATCGACTCGATCAAGCGGGCGGAGATCGCGGGCGAGCTGGCGACCCGGCTGGACCTCGCGGGCGGCGACGTGGAGGAGTTCGCGAAGGCCCGCACGGCGGCGGCGATCGCGGAGCTGATCGGCGAGGAACCCGCCGAGGCGGCGCCGTCGGTGCTGGGCACCGTGGTCGAGGTGATCGGGTCGCGGACGGGCTACCCGGTGGAGATGATCGAGCCGGACCTGGATCTGGAAGCGGATCTGAGCATTGATTCGATCAAGCGGGCGGAGATCGCGGGCGAGCTGACGATCCGCTTGGGCATCGGCGAGGTCGAGGATATAGCGAAGGCCCGCACGGCGGCCGGGATCGCCGAGCTGCTGGGCGCCGGTTCCGCCGCGAACCTCGCCGCGACGGATGCGGCGGTCGGCCGGCTCGCAGCCAACGGCGCCGGGCCGGTGGTCGGCCAGGCCGCCGCCAACGGTGCCGGGCGCGACCTGGCGGTCGGCCAGGCCGCTGCGAATGGTGCAGGGCCGGTGGTCGGCAGGGTCGCCGCGAACGGTTCCGGGCTGGAAGTCGGTCGGGACGCCGCCAACGGCTCCGGCCCGCGGTCGGATGTCGGCGAAGCCGCCGCGAACGTCCCCAACCCCCCTCCGGCGATAGGCGAGCCCGCCGCAAACCCCGCGGAACCGCAGCCGGTGATCGTCGCGCCGAAGCGGTACCTCATGACCGAGGTCGATCTCGCCCCCGCCACCACGCCCGACATCGACGGCCGTCGCTTCCTCATCCTCGGCACCGGCCCGCGAGCCGAAGCCCTCCAGGCCGAACTCACCGCCCACGGGGCCGAAGCCGACCTCGGCAACGACGTCCGGCCCGGCTTCGACGGCTACCTCCACCTCCCCGACGGCGACGGCACCTCCGTCCTGCCCGCCGCCTTCCCGCTGTACCAAGCCGCCCTCGCCCAACGGCCGCGGTGGTTGCTCACCGCCGGGCCGGCCGAGGGACTCCGCGGCTTCTACCGCAGCGTCTCCCGCGAGTACCCCGACACCCTCGCCCGGGTCGTCGAAGGCGCACGACCCGCCGAACTCGTCGCCGAACTGTCCACTGTGGACCGTGAGCCCGTCGTCATCCGGGACGGCCGCGCCCGGCGCGGACTCGAGCCCGCCGCCCAGGATCTCGGCCTCCTCGGCAGCAGCGGTGCCGGCCCGGCCGGCGACGGTGCCGCCGAAGCGGCCGCCATCGGCCTGGACCGTGACTCCGTCGTCCTGCTCGTCGGTGGGGCCAAGGGCATCACCGCCCGGTTCGCCGGCACCCTCGCGGCCGCCACCCGCTGCCGCGTCGAACTTCTCGGCCGGACGCTGGTCCCGCCGGACGAGGACGCATACCCGCACGCCAGGGACGCCAAAGAACTGCGAAAAGCGCTCATCGAAGCCGGGCTGAAGATCCCCGCCGAGATCGAGAAGGCCGTCCGGCGCATCGAGAGCGAACGCGAAGTCCGGACGACCCTCCGGCAGCTCGACGCCCTCGGCAGCCCGGTCCGCTACCAGTCCGTCGACATGCTCGACGCCGAAGCCGTGCACCGCGCCGTCAAGGAGATCCACGCCGAGTACGGCCGGCTCGACGGCATCGTCTACGCGGCCGGCGTCATCGAGGACAAGCTCCTCGCCGACAAGACCCCGGAGTCGTTCGCCCGCGTCTACACCACCAAAGTGGACGGTGCCAGGACCCTCCTGGAAGCCACCGCCGACCTGCCCGACGAGCCGAAGTTCGTCGTGCTCTTCGGCAGCATCGCCGCCACCCTCGGCAACCGCGGCCAATCGGACTACGCCGCCGCCAACGACGCCCTCGAATCCCTCGGCCGGCGGTGGCCGGCCGGGCGCGCGGTGACCGTCCACTGGGGACCGTGGGCGCCGACCGGCGACCACGACGGCATGGTGACCCCCGCGCTGATGCGCGACTACGCCCGCCGCGGCATCGAGCTGATCGACCCGGAGGAAGGCACCCTCGGCCTGCTGCGCGAGCTGGCCTGGGGCCGCCCCGACGTCTCCGCCGTCGTCCACACCGCTTCAGGCTGGTGACGGACATGCGCGTGGCGATCGTGGGGATGTCGGTGCTGCTGCCCGGCGCCCCCGACCTCGCGGCGTACTGGCGCAACCTCGCCGGCGGCGTCGACGCGATCACCGAGGTGCCGCCGGAGAAGTGGGACGTCGTCCACTACGCGCCGGACGAGCGCCGCGCCGACCGGGTCTACTGCCGGCGCGGCGGGTTCGTCGACGAACTGGCCGAAGTGGACGTCACCGGGTTCGGGATCATGCCGAACTCCGTGTCCGCCACCGAACCCGACCAGCTGATCGCGCTGCGGGTCGCGGCGCAGGCCATCGCGGACGCGGGCGGGCCCGGCCGGCTCCCTGCGGACCGGGCGAAAGTCGGCGTCGTCCTCGGGCGCGGCGGCTACCTGACGCCCGGGCTGGTCCGGCTCGACCAGCGCGTCCGGACCGCGAGCCAGCTCGTCCGCACGCTCGGCGAGCTGCTGCCCGATCTCGACGAAGAGCGGCTCGACGCCGTCCGCCAGGCCTTCACCGACCAGCTCGGCCCGGAAGCCCCCGAGTCCGCGATCGGGCTCGTGCCCAACCTCGCCGCGTCGCGGCTGGCCAACCGCCTCGACCTCCGCGGTCCCGCGTACACCGTGGACGCCGCCTGCGCGTCCTCGCTGATCGCCGTCGACCACGCCGTGCGGGAGCTCGCCACCGGCCGCTGCGACGTCGTGCTGGCCGGCGGCGTCCACCACTGCCACGACATCACGTTCTGGAGCGTGTTCACCCAGCTCGGCGCGCTGTCGCCGTCCGAGCGCATCCGGCCGTTCCACCGCGACGCCGACGGCGTGCTGATCGGCGAGGGCACCGGCGTCGTCGTGCTCAAGCGCCTGGCCGACGCCGAACGGGACGGCGACCGCGTCTACGCCGTGATCAGCGGCACCGGCGTCGCCTCCGACGGCCGCACCGCGAGCCTGGCCAACCCGGACTCCGGCGGCCAGGTCCGGGCGGTGCGCCAGGCGTGGGCGGCCGCGGGCCTGGACCCGGCCGCGCCGGACTCGATCGGGCTCCTGGAAGCGCACGGAACCGCGACCCCGGCCGGCGACGCGGCCGAGCTCGCGACCCTCGCGGAGGTCTTCGGCAGCGCGGGCGCCGCGGTGCTCGGCTCGGTCAAGTCGATGATCGGGCACACGATGCCCGCCGCCGGGATCGCCGGCCTGGTCAAGGCCGCGCTGGCCGTGCACCACGGCGTCCTGCTGCCCACCCTGCACTGCGACGACCCGCACCCGATGCTCGCGAAGACCCGGTTCTCCACTTTGGACACCGCGCGCCCGTGGGACGCCGACGTGCGCCGGGCCGGGGTCAACGCGTTCGGGTTCGGCGGGATCAACGCCCACGTCGTCCTCGAACAGGCGCCCGGGCGCGTGACGCCGGTCGTCGTCCGGGAGCCCGAACGCGTGCTGCGGCTCGCGGCCCGGAGCGTCGACGAGCTGCGCGACCTGCTCGACCGCCCCGGATCGCGCGGGACGGGCGACGGTCCGGTCCGGCTGGGCATCGTCGACCCGACGGAGAAGCGGCTGGCACTGGCCCGCAAGGCGATCGCCCGCGGCCGGCCCTGGCGCGGCCGCAACGACGTCTGGTTCGCCGACCGCCCGCTGCTCGGGCCGGGCGGCGGCAAGGTCGCCTTCCTGTTCCCCGGCCTGGAGTCGGAACTGGCGCTCAACTGCGGTGACGTCGCCCGCCACTTCGGGCTGCCGTGGGACCACGACGACGTCGAGGTCGGCGACGTGGGCCGCCAGGGCGCCGCGGTGTTCGAACTGGGCCGCCTGCTGAACTCCGCGCTCGGCCGGCTGGGCGTCACCCCGGACGCCGTCGCCGGCCACAGCCTGGGGGAGTGGACGGCGATGGCCGTCGCCGGCCTGCACGCCGAAGCCGAGGTCGACGCGTTCCTCGCCGGGTTCGACCCGGACGCGCTCGTCGTCCCCGGCCTCGCCTTCGCCGCGATCGGCGCCCCCGCGCCCCGCGTGCTCGACGAGCTGGCGGGCCGCGACGACGTCGTGCTCTCCCACGACAACTCGCCGAACCAGGCCATGGTCTGCGGTCCGGCGGCGGCGGTCGACACGCTCGTGACGCGCTTCCGGGACGCCGGGATCGTGGCCCAGGTGCTGCCATTCCGGTCCGGGTTCCACACGCCGATGCTGCGGCCCTACCTCGACCCGATCCGTGAGGCCGCCGCCGGGTTCACCCTGCACCCGCCGACGCTGCCGATCTGGTCGGCGACCACGGTGGCGGAGTACCCGGTCGCCGAAGCGGACATCCGAGACCTGTTCGTGCGGCACCTCCTGGAACCGGTCCGGTTCCGGCCGCTGGTGCGCGCCCTGCACGCGGCCGGGTTCCGGGCGTTCGTGCAGGTCGGCGCGGGACAGCTCGGCTCACTGGTCGGCGACACCCTGCATGGCGAAGACCATCTCGTCGTGGCCGCGCACTCCGCGCACCGGCCCGGTCTGGCCCAGCTGCGGCGGGTCGCGACGGCGCTGTGGGCCGACGGCGCCGACATCGACTTCTCGCGGCTGCCCGGCGACCGCCCGGCCCCGCAGCGGGCCGTCAAGCTGGACCTCGGCGGCCGCCTGATCTCCCTCGACGACGAGGTCCGCGCGCGGATCGCGCTGCCGGCCACCCGTACGTCCACTGTGGACAGCCTGGCCGGCAAGGGGCCGCTCGCCGCCGAGTTCGCCGCGCTGCTCGCCGACACCGCCGAGCTGGCGTCCACCGTGCTCTCCGGCCGTTCTGCCCCGAAGAAGCAGCTCCCGCCGCCGAAGGACCTCGACACCACGCTCGCCGTGTCCATCGAGACCATGCCGTACCTGCTGGACCACTGCTTCTTCAAGCAGCCGGCCCAGGCCGACCCGGGTGACCGCTGGCCGGTCGTGCCCGCGACGACGGTCATTGACCACCTGATGGGCTTCGCCGAGCAGGCCGCGCCCGGCCGCCGCGCGGTCGCGGTGCACGACGTCCGGCTGACCAAGTGGATCACGGCCGTGCCGGCGGTCACCGTCGGCGTGCGCGTCCGGGCGCAGGGCCCCGGCCGCGTGCTCGCGGTCGTCGACGGGTACTCCCAGGCCACCGTCGAGCTCGCCCCGGCCTACCCGGCGGACGCGCCCGCGCCGTGGCGGTTCCCGGCGTCGGCGGAGCAGGTGCCGGAGACCACGGCGGCGCAGCTGTACGACGAACGCTGGATGTTCCACGGCCCGCTCTTCCAGGGCGTCAGCGAGCTGACCGCGGTCGGCGAACGGCACGTCCGCGCCGTGCTGACGACGCCGGCCGCGCCCGGCGCGCTGCTCGACAACGTCGGCCAGGTGCTCGGCTACTGGATCATGTCCCGGCTGGCCGAACGCACCACCGTCTTCCCGGTCGGCATGCGCGAGATCCGGTTCCACGGCCCGCGGCCGGCGCCGGGGGAGCGGCTCGAGTGCCTGGTCAAGATCACGGCGCTGACCGGCGAGTTCCTCGACGCCGACATGCAGCTCGTCCACGACGGACGGGTCTGGGCCGAGTTCACCGGCTGGCGCGACCGCCGGTTCGACAGCACCCCGCACATCCGCCAGGCCGACCGGACGCCGGAGCGTTCGACGCTGTCGCGGGAGCAGCCGGGCGGCTGGGCGCTGGTCCACGAGCAGTGGCCCGACCTGGCGACCCGCGAGCTGATCATGCGCAACTACCTCGCCGGCGCCGAGCGCGACGCCTACGACCAGCGGCCGCCGCGCGGACGGCGCCAGTGGCTGCTCGGCCGGATCGCGGCGAAGGACGCCGTCCGCCAGTTCCTCTGGGCCGGCGGCGAACCCGAGATGTTCCCGGCGGAGCTGCGCATCGGCAACGACGACGCGGGCCGTCCCCACGCGACCGGAGCGTACGGCCGTGAGCTGCCCCCGCTGACGGTTTCCCTCGCCCACCGCGGCGAAGTCGGCGTGGCGATCGCCCGCAATGGACCTTGCGGCATCGACGTCGAAGAGGTCGCCCCGCGCGCGGAGTCCACTGTGGACGCCGCACTCGGTGACGGCGAGCAGGCCCTGTTCGCCGGCCTGACCGGCGACCCGGAACGCTGGTTCGCCCGGTTCTGGACCGCCAAGGAAGCCGTGGCGAAGCTGCTCGGCACCGGCCTGCGCGGCGAGCCCCGGAACTTCGAAGTCGTCGCCGCGGCGGCGGACGCGCTCACCGTGCGCGCCGCCGGAACCGACCACGCCGTGCACTGCGCCGACGTCGACAGTCTGCCCGGCGCGCCACCGCGCCACTACGTCGTCGCCTGGACCGAAGAGATGAAGGAGACCGCGGAATGAGCATCGAGACCACGGCAACGGACGAGTCGACCGTGCTCGCGCGGCTCAGCGGGATGCTGCAGGAGCTGCTGGAGGAGTACGGCCTCGACGACGCCGAGATCACCATGGACACCACGTTCCACGACGACCTCGAGCTGGAGAGCGTCGACCTGGTGGCCCTGTCCGGGCAGCTGCGCGAGCACTACGGCGAGCGCGTCAACTTCGCGACGTTCATCGCCGAGCGCGACCTCGAGGAGATCATCGCGCTGACCGTCGGCGAGCTCGTCCGCTACATCGTCGCCTCCCTGCGGGCGACGGCGTGAGCAAGATCCGTGCCGGTGAGCTGGACGTGCACGTCCAGCGACTCTCCCCGGACGTCCCGCTCGACGGCGACGCGCCGATCGTCGTGTGCGTCCACGGGCTGCTCACCGACAGTCTCGCCAGCTACTACTTCACCCTCGGCCCGGCGTTCGCCGAACGCGGGCTCGACGTGCTGATGTACGACCTGCGCGGGCACGGCCGCACGACGCGCCCGGCGTCCGGCTACCACCTCGAGGAGTTCGTCGGCGACCTCGTCGCGGTCCTCGACGCGAGCGGGGTCACGCGGCCGGTGCACGTCGTCGGCAACTCGTTCGGCGCGTCCGTGGCCTTCGGGCTGGCCGCCGCCCGGCCCGACCGGGTCGCCAGCGTCATCGTGATCGAAGGCGAACCGCCGACCGAAGAGTGGGCGCGGCACATGGCCGACGGGCTCGCCGACGCCAAGACCCGGCTCGCGATCGACGAGGTGATCGGCTGGATCGCCGACAACCACGGCGCGCACACCGCGCGGCTGTCGAAGGCGGCGAACAAGATCCTCCAGACCACCACGATCGCCGAGGACATCCCGCGCAGCGCGACCATCGCCGCCGACCTCTCGGCCGTGCGCTGCCCGGTGTTCGCGATCTTCGGCGGCGACTCGGGCCTCGCCGAGCAGGTGCCGCACTTCGAGTCGCACCTCGACCCCTGCCGCTGCGTCGTGCTGCCCGACCAGGGCCACTCGGTGCTGGTCGAGCGGACCGCCGAGACGATCGACCTGATCTTCGACTGGGTCCGCGACACCTCGCGCGTCCCGCTGCGGGTGCGGTAGTGGCCCGGTTCCTGTTCGTCGTCCCGCCGCTGGTCGGGCACATCAACCCGGCCGCCGGCGTCGCGGCCGAACTCGCCGCGCGCGGCCACGAAGTCGCCTGGGCCGGGCACGACGAGCTGCTGTGGCAGCTGGCCGGCCCGGACGCGCTCGTCTTCTCCTGCGCCCTGCCGGCCGGGGCCCCCGCGCGCCCGGCCGGGCTGAAGGGACCGGCCGCGCTGCGGTTCCTCTGGGAGGACTTCCTCGTCCCGCTGGCCGACGCGATGGCCCCGGGCGTCGCCGCGGCGATCGACGCGTTCGCGCCGCACGTCGTCGTCGCCGACCAGCAGGCACTGGCCGGCGGCCTGCTGGCCGAGGCACGCGGCCTGCCGTGGGTCACCTCGGCGACGACGTCCGCCGAGCTGATCGACCCCCTTTCCGGCATGCCGAAGGTCGCCGAGTGGGTCGGCTCGCTCGTCGACGGCCTGCGGACGCGGATCGCCGACGGCCGCGGTTCGGCGGACCCGCGGTTCTCCCCGCACGGCGTGCTGGCGTTCACCACCCGCGAGCTGCTGGGCGCGACCGCGCTCCCGCCGCGGGTGCGGCTCGTCGGACCGGCACTGGGTTCCCGTCCGTCCACAACGGACTTCCCGTGGGAGTGGCTCGACCCGCTCCGGCCGACCGTGCTGGTTTCCTTGGGCACGGCCAACACCGAAGCGGGGGCGAGCTTCCTCGCGACCGCGGCGGAGGCGTTCGCCGGGATGGAGGCGCGGGCGATCGTCGTCGACCCCGGCGAGGTGCTGGGACCGGTGCCACCGAACGTCCTGGTGCGCCCGCGGGTCCCGCAGCTGCCGCTGCTGCCCCGGGTGGACGCGGTGCTGTGCCACGCGGGGCACAACACGGTGTGCGAGGCGTTGTGGCACGGCATTCCCTTGGTGGTGGCCCCGATCCGCGACGACCAGCCGATCGTGGCGGCCCAGGTGGTGGCCGCGGGCGCGGGCATCCGGCTGCGGTTCGGCCGGGCCGGCGCGGACCGCATCGCCGCGGCGGTCGAGGAGGTCCTGACCGAGCCGTCGTACCGGCGGGCGGCGGAAACCGTCGCGACGTCGTTCCACGCGGCGGGCGGAAGTGCCGCCGCGGCAGGCCATTTGGAACAGCTCGCCCTGGAAAGCCTGGCCCATTTGAAGCTCTGAAGTCGGCATTTACTTCGAAAAAACACGCGGTTACGGTCGAAGACATGACTGTTTCCGTGTGTACCGTCCAAGACGTTCCGGAACTGGTGAAGTCGGCGGAGGCGTTGTTCGCCGAAGACGCGGGGAGCCACGACCCGCTCATGGACCTCGGCTGGCCGGCCCGGGAAGGCGCGGCCTACTACGGCGACCTGGTCACGGATCCGGCCTGCCTGTGCCTGCTCGCCCCGGCCGGGGCCGGCCACCTGATCGGGCGGATGCTGCCGGCCAGCTCGCTGCGTCCCGGCGGGGTGCGGGCCGCGCTGGAGAGCATGCGGGTCGCGGCCGACCGGCGTCGCGAAGGGGTGGGCGAGGAACTCGTGTCCGCGTTCGTGGAGTGGGCGCGCGAGCGCGGGGCGAACGAACTGGTCGTGCAGGCGTACGCGGGCAACGAAGGCGGGATCGCGTTCTACCGGGCGCAGGGCTTCCGGCCGTTCGAAATGCGGCTGTCGCGTCCGGCCTGAGTGCTGCGGTCCGGACCTTTCCCGG
This sequence comes from Amycolatopsis sp. NPDC114504, assembly GCF_055633595.1. Lineage (NCBI taxonomy): Bacteria > Bacillati > Actinomycetota > Actinomycetes > Pseudonocardiales > Pseudonocardiaceae > Amycolatopsis > Amycolatopsis sp. NPDC114504. The sequence goes on from NZ_JBVKDU010000005.1 coordinate 467,035, forward strand.
TCCACACTGGGACCATGGGAATCCTGGACAGCCGGGCCGTGGTCATCACCGGGGCCGGCCGCGGCCTGGGGCGGGCCTTCGCGCGGCACGCGGCCGGCAGCGGTGCCGCGGTCGTCGTCAACGACGTCGACGCGGCCCCGGCGCACGAGACCGTCGCCGCCATCGAAGCGGACGGCGGCACGGCCGTCGTGAGCGTCGGCTCGGTGGCCGACCCGGTGTACGCGCGAGAGCTGATCACCTTGTGCCGCACCCGGTTCGGCCGGCTCGACGGACTGGTGAACAACGCCGCGATCGGCTACCACGCCCGGCCGTGGGAGGACGACGACGCCGAGCGGACCCGCGCACTGGTCGAGACCAACGTGCTCGGCCCGCTGCACTGCGGCACGGCGGCGGCCAAGGTGATGGTTGCCCAGGGCAACGGTGTCATCGTCAACGTGACCTCGGGGTCCATGATCGGGCAGCGCGGCGCCGCCGCGTACTCGGCGTCGAAGGGCGCGGTGGCGTCGATGACGTACTCGTGGGCGGCCGACCTGGCCAAACGCGGCATCCGCGTCAACGCCGTCAGCCCGATCGCCTGGACCCGGCTGATGGCCGCCGACCCGCACGGGAACCCGGACGCGCACCCGCCGGAACGGGTGGCGCCGCTGGTGACGTACCTGCTCAGCGACCTCTCCGCCGGGATCACCGGGCAGGTGCTGCGGCTGGCGGACGGCCACCTGCATGCCGTGCGCCAGCCCGCGATCATCCGGCCGGTGCTGCACCAGGACGTCTGGACGGTCGAGGAGATCGCCGCGGCGGTCGAGGGCGAGCTCGTCCTCGAGTCACCGCCGCCGGATCGCTGGACCCTCTGACCGGCCCGGACCACCGGAACGGGTGGCTATCCACAGTGGACTACGCGCACTAGCCTCGGAGGCCGAGCGAGGAGGGTGCGGATGACGGCCACCGCGGAGGTCGCCCACCAGCCGGGGCCCGCCCCGCTGAGCAAGGGGCGGGTCAACGCCGTGTTCGGCGCCGTGCTGCTCGGGATGCTGCTGGCCGCGCTGGACCAGACCATCGTCGGCACCGCGCTGCCCACCATCGTCGGGGACCTCGGCGGTGCCGGGCACCTGTCCTGGGTGGTCACGTCCTACCTGCTGGCCGAGACGATCATGACCGTCGTCGTCGGCAAGCTCGGCGACCTGTTCGGCCGCAAGCTGATGTTCCAGCTGTCGGTGGTCGTGTTCGGCATCGGCTCGTTCTGCGCCGGCTTCGCCGACAGCATGACCTGGCTGATCATCTGGCGCGCCGTGCAGGGGCTGGGCGGCGGCGGGCTGATGGTCACCTCGACCGCGCTCATCGCCGACGTCGTCCCGCTGCGCGAGCGCGGCAAGTACCAGGGCGTCCTCGGCTCGGTGTTCGGCGTGGTGACCGTCGCCGGCCCGATGCTCGGCGGGTTCTTCGTCGACCACCTGTCGTGGCGGTGGGCGTTCTACGTCAACATCCCGCTGGTCATCGTGGTGCTGGTGGTCGCGTCCTCGGCGATGCCGAACGCCCGCGCGGCGATCAAGCCGGTGATCGACTACGCCGGGATCTTGCTCATCGGCCTCGCCGCGACGGGTCTGACGCTCGTCACGAGCTGGGGCGGCACGCAGTACGCGTGGGGCTCGCCGACGATCATCGGGATGGCGATCGGCTCGGTGGTGCTGCTCGGGGCGTTCGTCTTCGTGGAGCTCAGAGCCGCGGAACCGATGCTGCCGATGCGGCTGTTCCGGAACCCGGTGTTCACCGTCGGCGGGATCATGAGCTTCGTCGTCGGCTTCGCGATGCTGGGCGCTTTGTCCTACCTGCCGACGTACATGCAGTACGTCCAGGGCACGTCGGCGACGTCGTCCGGGGTCCGGCTGCTGCCGATGGTGCTGGCGCTGCTCGTCGCGTCGATCGCCGCGGGCAACGCGGTGAGCAAGAGCGGGCGCTACAAGATCTTCCCGCTGGTCGGCGCGGCCGGGATGACGATCGGGCTCTACCTGCTCTCGCGGCTCGACACCGACACCGGGTTCTGGGAGGCGTCGGCGTACATGGCGGTGCTCGGCCTCGGGATCGGGCTCGGCATGCAGGTGCTGACCATCGCCGTGCAGAACACCGTGGACTACGCCGATCTCGGCGTCGCCACCTCGGGCGTGACGTTCCTGCGGTCGATCGGCAGCTCGTTCGGCGCGGCGATCTTCGGGACGGTGTACGCCAACCAGCTGACGCCGAACCTGGCCGCGGCGGCGGCCGCGCACCCGTTGCCGCCGGGCGTCGACCCGCGGGCGATCCAGGTGCCCACCGCCCTGCACGCGCTCCCGGACGCCGTGTCCGCGCCGGTGATCCAGGCCTACAGTGATTCCCTGCACGTGGTGTTCCTCGCCGCGGCGCCGGTCGGACTGGTCGCGTTCGTCCTCGCGTTCTTCCTGAAGGAGGTCCCGCTGCGCGACACGGCGCGGGCGGCGGCACCGGACCTCGGTGACGGCTTCGCGATGCCGGAGGCCCGCACGGACGACCGCGAGCTGGAACGCGCCGTCGCGACGCTGTTCTTCCGCGAGCGCCGCGAGGTGGCCCCGGCGATCGTCGAACGGGCCGGGTCGGACCTCGACGAGGGCGGGATCTGGTGCCTGCTGCAGGTCCACCTGCGCCGGCGCCGCGGCGAGCCGGCGACGCTCAAGGCGATCGGCGAGTACTTCGGCGTGCCGGCGTCGGTGCTGGAACCGGCGTTCAACCGGCTGGAGCTGACCGGTCACCTGCGTTATGCCCGTGACCACTGGGAGCTGACCGACGCCGGCCGTACCGAGTTCGGCAAGGTGGTCGGCGCGTGGCACGACTGGCTCGCGGACCGGCTCGGCGACTGGGGCACGGGCAACCGGGCCGAACTGGACGCGGCGATCGGCCGGGTCGCCGCGAGGTTGCTGGACCAGAGCGCGGAGGTCCGGACCCACGGGCGGCACGCCCTGGCCTGACCCGCGGGTCAGCGGCGCCAGAAGTCGTGGGGTGTGCGGCCCGGCCGGAAGCCGCAGCCCTCGACCATGGCCGCCGCGTCGGCGAAGCCGTGGCCGACCAGTCCCGGCTCGTGGGCGTCGCTGCCGAACGCGACCGCGTCGCCGCCGGCCTCGAACCACCAGCGGACCACCTCGCCCGGCAGCGGCACCTTCGTGTTGACCTCCAGGGCCCGGCCGCTCGAGGCCAGCGCGCGCAGCACCGTCCGGAACTCCTCCTCGAAGTCCGCCGCGGCGAACGGCGGTCCCTTGCCCGGCCACGAGCGCAGCGCGTAGTCGATGTGCGCGAGGACCGCGAAGTCGGCCGTCGACTCGACCAGCCCGAGCACCTCGGCCAGGTACGCCCGCAGGAGCTCGCCGGGCGGCCGTCCCGAGATGACGGTGATCTCGTGGTGGTGGTGCCCGTCGCCGGGCAGGGAGTGGACCGAGCCGAGCACCCGGTCGAAGTCGTGGGCCGCGAGCAGCGCGTCGGCGCGGGGGCGATGCCAGTGCGGCTCGCTCAGCTCCACCCCGGACAGGATCCGCAGCGACGGGAACCGCAGCCGGCACTCGTCGACGCACGCCAGGTACCCCGCGACGTCCAGATCCGGCGGCTCGAGGACGCCGTCCGCGCGCAGCCGCACCCGGAAGTGGTCCGGGAGCAGCGGCCGGACCGGCTCCGGGATCAGCCACGGGGTCAGGTCCGCGTGCTCGGTGAAGGCGACCGACGGCAGTCCCAGCTCCAGCGCCCGTTCGCACGAACCGGTCATCGAGCCGGTGACCGTGTCCCACGACCATTCGGTGTGGACGTGACCGTCCGGCGGCAGGCTCATGATTCCCACCGTAACGCCGGAGTTGGGCTAGCGTCTGGGGCATGGCACAGAAGTCGGCGGCGGTGGAGCTCGAGGTCGGCCCGCACACGGTGCGGATCTCGAACCCGGACCGGGTGTACTTCCCGGCCCGCGGCGAGACGAAGCTCGACCTGGTCAACTACTACCTTTCCGTGGGCGACGGCATCGTCAACGCCCTGCGCGAGCGGCCGTGCATGCTGCACCGCTTCCCGTCCGGCGTGGCGGGGGAGAAGGTCCACCAGAAGCGCGTCCCGAACGGCGCGCCGCCGTGGCTGGAAACCGTCCGGGTGACTTTCCCGCGCTACAACCGGCACGCCGACGAGCTGTGCGTCACCGAGCTGGCGCACGTCGCGTGGGCGGTGCAGATGTCCACAGTGGAGTTCCACCCGTGGAACTCCCGCCGCGCCGACACCGAGAAGCCGGACGAGTGGCGCATCGACCTCGACCCGATGCCCGACTGCGGCTACGACCGCGTCCGGCGGGTCGCGCACGTCGCGCACGAGATCCTCGACGAGCTCGGCGCGGTCGGCTGGCCCAAGACGTCCGGCGGCCGCGGCCTGCACATCTACGTCCGGATCGAGCCGAACTGGGGCTTCAAGGACGTCCGGCGCGCGGCGCTGGCCTTCGCGCACGAGGTGGAACGCCGGGCCCCGGACGACGTCACGACGACCTGGTGGCGCAAGGACCGCGACCCGCGGCTGCTGTTCGTCGACTACAACCAGAACGCCCGCGACCACACCGTCGCCAGTGCCTACTCGGTGCGCGGCAACCCGGAAGGCACGGTGTCGGCGCCGATCCGCTGGGACGAGATCGACGCCGCCGAGCCCGGCGACTTCACCATCGCCACCGTTCCGGCCCGCTTCGCCGAGCTGGGCGACCTCCACGCCGGCATCGACGACGCCGTCTTCTCCCTCGACCCGCTGCTGGAGTGGGCCGACCGCGACGGCGTCGAGGAACCGCCCGAAGACTGACGTATTTCCGGGCGGGTTCGCGGATCTGCCCGAGGTGAAGATCGTGCTGTCCGGTTTGGACGCGGCCGCGTGGAGCGTGGTCGCGTTGCAGGTGGTCCTCGAACGCGCGGGCCACGAGGTGTGCGTGGCGGCCGAAGCGCTCGAGGCGTGCCGCCGGGAGCGGCCGGACTGCTTGGTGCTGTCCACGACCCAGGGCGCTTCGGGGCTCGACGTGCTCCGCCGCGTGCGTGCCGACCCGGCGTTGACCGGGCTGCCCGTGGTGCTCGGCGGCCGGCTGGACCGCCCGCGCGCGGACCTGCTCGCGTCCGGCTACGACGAGGTCTTCCCGGTCGCCGCCGCGGATCCCGGGGGAGCCGTGGCGGCGCTGCGGGAGTACCTCGGTCAGTCCAAGCGCTCGATGATGGTCGCGTTGGCGAGGCCGCCCGCCTCGCACATCGTCTGCAGGCCGTAGCGGCCGCCGGTCTGCTCCAGCACCGACAGCAGCGTCGTCGCCAGCCGCGCGCCGCTGCCGCCGAGCGGGTGGCCGAGGGCGATCGCGCCGCCGTTGACGTTGACCTTCGCCAGGTCGGCGCCGATCTCGGCCTGCCAGGCGAGCACGACGCTCGCGAAGGCCTCGTTGACCTCGAAGGCGTCGATGTCTCCCACCGAAAGCCCGGCCCGGGCCAGTACCTTGCGGGTCGCCGGGATGACGCCGGTCAGCATGTACAGCGGGTCGTCGCCCACGACGGCGAAACTGTGGATCCGGGCCCGCGGCCGCAGTCCGAGCGCCTTCGCCGTCTCGCTGCTGGTGATCATCAGCGCGGCGGCGCCGTCGTTGATCGGCGACGAGTTGCCCGCGGTGACGTGCCAGCCGAGGTCCGGGAACCGCTGCTCCCAGACGTCGGCGCGGAACGCCGGCTTCAACCCGGCGAGGATCTCCGGGGTGGTGCCCGGCCGGACCGTCTCGTCGGTCGTGACGTCGACGAGCACGCCGTCGGGCCCGGGCGCCTTGAGCGGCGCGACCTCGCCGGCGAACTTCCCGTCGGCCCACGCCTTCGCGGCCCGCTGGTGGCTCTCGGCGGAGAACTCGTCGAGCTGCGCCCGCGTGAAGCCCCACTTCGCGGCGATCAGCTCCGCGCTGATGCCCTGCGGGACCAGGCCGTCCGGGTAGCGCGCGGCGACCTGCGGGCCGAACGGGTCGCGCCCGGCCACCTGGCTGCCCATCGGCACCCGGCTCATCGACTCGACCCCGGAGGCGATGACGACGTCGTACGCGCCGGCGATGACGCCCTGCGCGCCGAAGTGGACGGCCTGCTGGCTGCTGCCGCACTGCCGGTCGACGGTCACCGCCGGCACCGACTCCGGCAGGCCCGCGGCCAGCGCGGCCCAGCGGGCGGTGTTCATGCTCTGCTCGCCGATCTGGCCGACCGCGCCGCTGATGACGTCGTCGATCCGGGCCGGGTCGACGCCGGTGCGCTCGACGAGCGAGCGCAGGGCGTGGGCGTGCAGGTCGACCGGGTGCACCCCGGCGAGTGTTCCGTTCGGCTTGCCCTTGCCGATCGGGGTCCGTACCGCGTCGACGATCACCGCGTCCGTCATGGCGTCTGCCTCCTCGCAGATCGGGGATACGTTCGGTATACGCCGGGTGAGTTGGATACCACAACTGACCTGTTCGGCACGTCACAGGAGGTTGACGTGCTAGGTTGGATTTTCAACCCCATGGAGGTGGCATGGTCCGGCGTGGTCGCGAATGCTCGGTCGCCGAGGCGCTCGAGGTCGTCGGCGAACGCTGGAGCCTGCTCGCGCTGCGGGAGATCATGCTGGGGGAGCGGCGCTTCAACCAGATCGCCGAGAACACCGGGGCCAGTCGCGACATCCTCGCCGCGCGGCTGCGCAAGCTCGTCGACGCGGGTGTGCTCGAGAAGGTCCAGTACGAGGCTCACCCGCCGCGCCACGAGTACTACCCGACCGAAGCCGGCCGCGCGCTGCAGCCGATCCTGCTCGGCCTGATGGCCTGGGGCGACAAGTACGTCCACCAGGGCGAACCGCCGACGCTGTGGCGCCACGCCTGCGGCGAGGTGCTGGAACCGGCGACCGTCTGCGCCCACTGCGGCGACCCGGTCAACACGCCGGGAACCCACGCGATCCGGCTGGGTGCCGTGCACTGACCTCGTTCTCCGAAAAGGCCTCTTCGCATCCCCCGCGAGGAGGCCTTTTCGACGTTTGGGCGTTGACTTGAGACCGCCGTCACGGTAACTCTTGAACGAATCAGTGCAAGAACCTGACAGCCGAGCGAGAAATCGCGGCAGGCGTCAGGAAGATCCCGCCCAGCCCTCGACGAAGAGGTGCCCATGACGGCTGTTCCGTGCTGCCCGCGTGCGCCCCCGGACCCGGTCCGCGCGTGTCCCGTTCCCCGGTTGTGCCGTCCCGACGCGTCTCCCTCCTCCCCGGATCAGAGGAAACCCATGAGAACGAAGCGACTTCTGTCGCGTGCGGCGACCTACGCCGCCCTGTCCCTCCTGCTGGCCACCCCCGCCGTGGCCGCGAGCGGCGCCCCGGCCGCCACGCCCGCTCCCACCGGTGTCGCTGTTGAGGCGGCTGCCGCGACCTACACCGCGAGCAGCCAGCTCGCCGGCTACCCCGTCTCGAACGTCGGCGACGGCAACCAGGCCTCCTACTGGGAGAGCGCGAACAACCAGTTCCCGCAGTGGGTCCAGGCCGACCTCGGCGCGGCCACGAACGTCGCCCAGCTCGTGCTCAAGCTGCCGGCCGGCTGGGAGGCCCGCACCGAGACCTTCAACGTGCAGGGCAGCACGAACGGCACCACCTTCAGCGACCTCAAGGCCTCGGCGGGCTACCGGTTCGACCCCGCCACCGGCAACACCGTGACCGTCGACGTCACCGGGAACACCCGGTACGTCCGGCTGAACGTCAGCGCCAACACCGGCTGGCCCGCCGCGCAGCTGTCGGAGTTCGAAGTGCACGGCCCGGCCGGCGGGGACACCCAGCCGCCGTCCGCGCCCGCCAACCTCGCCTACACGCAGCCGGCGAGCGGCCAGATCCGGCTCACCTGGTCGGCGTCCACCGACAACACCGGCGTCGCCGGCTACGACGTCTACGCCAACGGCCAGCTCCGCGGCAGCGTCGCCGGCACCGTCCTGACCTACACCGACAGCCAGCCGGACGGCACGACCGTCGCCTACTACGTCCGCGCTCGCGACGCGGCCGGCAACCAGTCGGGTACCAGCAACACCGTGACGCGCACCGGCACTCAGGCCGGCACGAACCTCGCGGTGGGCAAGCCGATCACGGCGTCCTCGACGGAGTTCACCTTCGTCGCGGCCAACGCCAACGACAACTCGACCAGCACCTACTGGGAGGGCGGCGGCGGGACGTATCCGAACCTCCTGACCGTCGCGCTCGGCTCCAATGCCGACCTGAACCAGGTCGTCGTGAAGCTCAACCCGGACGCGTCCTGGGGCCCGCGGACCCAGACGATCGCCGTCGAAGGCCGTGACCAGAGCGGGACCGCGTTCACCACGCTGTCCGCCGCGCAGACCTACAGCTTCAACCCGTCGTCCGGCAACACCGTGACGATCCCGCTGAGCGGCCGGGCCGCCGACGTCCGGCTGCGCGTCACCGCCAACTCCGGTGCCGGCGGCGGGCAGGCCGCGGAGTTCCAGGTCTTCGGCGTCCCCGCGCCGAACCCCGACTTGACGGTCTCGGGCGTGTCCTGGTCGCCGCAGAACCCCGTCGAAACCGACGCGATCACGGCGTCGGCGACCGTCCGCAACGCCGGGACGGCGGACTCGGGCGCGACGAACGTCAACCTCTACCTGGGGACGACGAAGGTCGGCACCGCGAACGTCGGGGCGCTGGCCGCCGGCGCGTCGGCGACGGTGTCGGCGAACATCGGCACCCGGGACGCGGGCAGCTACCAGCTGACGGCCAAGGTCGACGAGGCCAACGCCGTCATCGAGCAGAACGAGGCCAACAACTCCTACACCGCGTCGACGGCGCTGGTCGTCAGCCCGGTGCAGAGCTCCGACCTCGTCGCGGCCACGGCGTGGTCGCCGAACAACCCGTCCGCGGGCAACACGGTCACGTTCAGCACGACCCTGCGCAACCAGGGCACGGTCGCTTCGGCGGGTGGTGCCCACGGCGTCACGGTGACGATCGCCGACCAGAACGGCACCGTCGTCAAGACGCTGAGCGGGACGTACACCGGCGCCATCGCCGCCGGAGCCACCGCTTCGCCGGTGAACGTCGGCACCTGGACCGCGGCCAACGGCCGGTACACCGTCAAGACGGTCGTCGCGAACGACGCCAACGAGCTCCCGGTGAAGCAGGCCAACAACACCAGCACGCAGGCGCTGTTCGTCGGCCGGGGCGCGAACATGCCCTACGACATGTACGAGGCCGAGGACGGCGTCGTCGCCGGCGGCGCGTCGGTGGTCGGGCCGAACCGCACGATCGGTGACCTCGCGGGCGAGGCGTCGGGCCGCAAGGCCGTGACGCTGAACTCGACCGGCTCGTCGGTGGAGTTCACGACCCGCGCGTCGACCAACACCCTGGTCACCCGGTTCTCCATCCCGGACTCCGCGGGCGGCGGCGGGCAGAACTCGACGCTGAACGTCTACGTCGACGGCACGTTCCTCAAGGCCATCGACCTGACCTCGCACTACGCGTGGCTCTACGGCGCCGAAACCGGTCCGGGCAACTCGCCGGGCGCCGGGCCGCGCCACATCTACGACGAGGCCAGTGCGATGCTCGGCACCACCGTGCCCGCCGGGCACAAGATCAAGCTGCAGAAGGACGCGGCCAACAGCACGAACTACGCGATCGACTTCGTGAACTTCGAGCAGGCCACCGCGACCGCGAACCCGGACCCGGCGCACTTCGCGGTCCCGGCCGGGTTCTCGCAGCAGGACGTGCAGGCCGCGCTCGACAAGGTCCGGCAGGACACGACGCTCACCGGCGTCTACCTGCCGGCCGGGAACTACGCGTTGTCGAGCAAGCTGAACGTCTACGGCAAGGCCGTCACGGTCACCGGCGCCGGGCCGTGGTTCACGAAGTTCTCCGCGCCTTCGGGTCAGGAGAACACCGATATCGGCATCGACGTGCAGGCGACCGCGAACGGCTCGACGATCAGCGGGTTCGCGGTGTTCGGGAACTACACCTCCCGCATCGACGGCCCCGGCAAGGTGTTCAACCTGGCGAACGTCGCCAACCTGACGATCGACAACATCTGGGTGGAGCACCAGGTGGTCATGGTCTGGGGCACCAACGTGGACAACACCACGATCAAGAACTCCCGGATCCGCGACACCTTCGCCGACGGGATCAACCTCACGAACGGGAGCACCGGCAACCACGTCACCAACGTCGAGGCCCGGTCCACCGGGGACGACAGCTTCGCGCTGTTCGCCGCCACGGACATCAACCAGGGCAACCAGTACGACAACGTGTTCGAGAATCTGACTTCGCTCACTCCGTGGCGCGCGGCCGGGCTGGCGGTCTACGGCGGGTACAACAACACCTTCCGCAACCTCTACATCGCGGACACGCTGACGTACTCGGCGATCACGATCAGCTCCCTCGACTTCGGCTACCCGTTCCTCGGGTTCGGGCCGCAGCAGACGACGGTCCAGAACGCCTCGCTCGTCCGGGACGGTGGCCACTTCTGGGGCCAGCAGACGTTCCCGGCGATCTGGTTGTTCTCGGCGTCGAAGGAGTTCCGCGGCATCCGGGTGTCCGACGTGGACATCCAGAGCCCGACCTACAGCGGCATCATGTTCCAGACCAACTACGTCGGCGGGCAACCGCAGAACACGGTCCAGGACACGGTGCTGACGAACGTGTCGATCACCGGCGCCCACCGCAGCGGTGACCAGTTCGACGCCAAGTCCGGGATCGGGATCTGGGCCAACGAGCTGCCGGAACCGGGTCAGGGCCCGGCCGTCGGGTCGGCGACGTTCACCGGGCTCACGCTGAGCGACAACGACCAGGACATCCGCAACACGACGTCCACCTTCACGATCAACCGCAACTGACGCTCGGGCCACCTTGCGGGTGCGTGTCACCCGTAAGGTGGCCTGGACGGCTTCACGGCGGGAGGCGGCTCGTGCGGATCCTGGTCACCGGTGGCACCGGACAGCTCGGCAGACCGATCGTGGACCGCCTGCGCGCGGCGGGGGAGGAGGTCCGCGTGCTGAGCCGGCGGCCCGCACCCGGCGTCGTCCCCGGCGACCTGCGGACCGGCCGCGGCATCGACAGCGCGGTGGCGGGGGTGGACGTCGTCGTCCACTGCGCCACCGACTTCTTCGGCCGGGAGACGGACTTCGCGCGCACACTCGCCGAGGCGGCGCGCTGGGCGGGCGGCCCGCACCTGGTGTACGTCTCGATCGTCGGCGTCGACCGGGTCCCGCTCGGCTACTACCGGAGCAAGCTCGAGACCGAGGAGTTCATCGCCGCGTCCGGGCTGCCGTACACGATCCAGCGGGCAACGCAGTTCCACGCACTGGTCCGGACGCTGTTCGCCGGCGCGTCCCGGTTGCCGGTCCTGCCTGTGCCGCGGCTTTCGTTCCAGCCGGTGGACGTCCGGGACGTCGCCGGGCGCCTCGCCGACCTCGCGCTGGGTGAGCCGGCGGGGCGGGTGGACGACTTCGGCGGTCCGGAGATCATCGCGGCGGCAGAGTTGGCCCAGGCGGTCGCGGAGGCGAGCGGCCGGCGACGGAAGATCGTGCCGGTGAGCGTGCCGGGCGAGACGTTCCGCGCGTACGCCGGCGGCGGCCACCTGGCACCGGACCACCGCGACGGGACGATCACGTTCGGGCAGTACCTGGCCGGCCAGGCTGACGCGGGCGTGCTGCGCTACCGGAACCGTCACTCGACGGGGATGTAGTCACCACCGAGCTGAGCGGAGGCGAGACCGGGGTGCTTGGACGCACCGGTCAGGAACCGTCCAGGGGAGAGGCGAGCACGACCTTCGCCCCGCCGTTCCCGCGCAGAAGAGCTCCCTGTCTCAGGTTGTCGAGGAACTCGATGATGTCGCGTTCGATCTCGTCGGCGAAGTCGTGCTGCTCATCCCGCGCGATGTCGTAGGTAGCGCGCTTGCCGTCACCGGATCCCGCTCCTCGAAGTCGAGCAGGCGTCGCGGCTCGACGGCGACGGTCGTCTGCCACCTCGACCAGGCGACCGCCGCCGTCCACGTGGTGGTCGCCTGGAACTCGAGGAGCCGACCGCCCACTCCGGATGTCATGGCTTCTCGCCGCGGGGCGTGACCAGCAGCTTGAGCACGTCACTGAACAGCGTCGGCGGAACCGCCGCCGGATCGACGCCGCGTTCGACAGCCAAGCCGTTGGACAGCGCCAGCACCACCACCGCCAGGTGCTCCGGTGCCAGCGGAAGGTCGACCCCGTGCAACGCGGCGGCCTTGCTGATCGCGGCGGTGACCGCCTCCCGCAGGCGGGCGCGGCGCTCGGCCAGTCCGGTGTGGACGGTCGGGTTGCGCATCGCCAAGCCCCAGTACTCCAGGAGCAGCCGGTGCCAGGTGGCGTCGGCGTCGATGCCCGACAGGAGGCGTGCGCCGGCTTCGGTGGTGGCTTCGTCGAGGTCGGCCAGGTCGGTGAACGCCGTTGTCGCGCGGTCCATCCGCTCGACCAGGTGCTCCTCCATGATCGTCAGCACGAGGTCGTCGCGGCCGGTGAAGTTCGAGTAGACGGCGCCCTTCGTCAGGCCCGCTTCGGCGGCGATGTCGTTGAGCGACGTCGCCGCGATGCCCTGGCGGGCGAACACCGCGGTGGCGGCGTCGATGATCCGCCGCCGGGTCTCGGCGCGGCTCGGGCGGCGGCGCTGCGGGCCGGTCATGGGGCGCAACGGTACAACCTCGCCCGCGCGGAGCTGATTCGTTGACCGTGATCGGCGTCACGTGGTAATTCCTTCACCCGATACCGGTCGGTATCGAAACCGGGAGGTCCCGTGCTCACTGTCAACGCCGACACACGCCGAACCCTCGTCGCCGCCGTCGTCCTGGCCGCCGCGGCGCTCACCGCACCCGCCGCTTCCGCCGCGACGCCCGCCGGGCTGCCGCCGAACCCCGCCGCGGATCCCTTCTACGCCCAGCCTTCGCCGTTCCCGGACGTCGCCCCGGGCGCGGTCCTCGACTCGCGCCCGATCACGATCCGGGCGCTCGCCCTGCCCGTCCCGATCCGCGCGTGGCAGGTCAAGTACCGCTCGTCGGACACCCGGGGCGCCGCGATCGCCGACGTCGCGACGATCATGCAGCCGCTTTCGCCACCGAAGGGACCGCGGACGCTGGTCTCCTACCAGACCGCGCAGGACGGGCTCAGCCTCGACTGCGCGCCGTCGTACGTGCTGGCCACCGGGACCGCGCTGCCCGCCGAGGAACTGGCGCTCGTGGTGCCGCTGCTCGCCGCCGGCCACACCGTCGTGACCGCCGACTACGAGGGCCCGCAGTCCGAGTGGACCGCGGGCCTGAACACCGCGCACGGCGTCATCGACGGCATCCGCGCGGCCCAGTCCTTCGCGCCCGCCGGCCTGGCCGGGGCGGCGACGCCGACCGCGCTGATGGGCTACTCGGGCGGCGCGCTGGCCAGCCAGTGGGCGAACGAGGTGCAGCCGTCGTACGCGCCGGAGCTGACGTTCGCCGGGGTCGCCGCGGGCGGCGTGCCGGCCGACATCGAGTACGTCGCGCGCCGGATCGACGGCGGGCCGCTCTCGGGCGTCTACATCGGCGCCGCCGTCGGGCTCAGCCGGGCCTACCCCGAGATCGACACGGCCACGCTGCTGAACGACCGCGGGAAGCGGGCCTTCGCCGAGGTCGGGAAGCAGTGCATCAGCCAGTTCAGCGTCACGCAGGCGTTCCGGCGGATGGCGGACTACACGACCGTCCCGCAGCTGCTCGACGTCCCCGCGGTCCGGCAGGTGATCGCGCAGAACGTGATGGGCACCCGGAAACCGGGCTCACCGACGTACTTCTACCAGGGCATCTTCGACGAACTGGCGCTCACGCCGCCGGTCGACGCGCTCGTGCGGAAGTACTGCGCGGAGGGCGTGACGATCCAGTACGACCGGATCCCGATCGGCGACCACGTGACGGTCGCGGTCCAGGGCGCGCCCGGCGCGCTGGCCTACGTCCACGACCGGCTGGCCGGGAAGCCCGCGCCGCGGAACTGCTGATGTCTCGTATGTAATCGGATTAATTACGAAGAATCTTGACCTCGGATCCGGATAGGTCATATGTTTGGCGGGCTGCACGCCGGTCCCCGCCTTCAACGCCGAACGGATCCGACATGTCGAACCCTTCCCTCCCGCCCTCGCGCCGCACCTTCCTCAAGCTCGGTGGCGCGGTCGGCGCCGGGATCGCCCTGAGTGGCGTTCCTCCTTTCACTGCAAGCGCGGACGTCGTCCGCCCGGCTGACGCGGAGCTGGTTCCCGACAGCCGGGCGACGACGCTGTGGTACCCGGCTCCCGCCGCCGAGGACAAGATCATCGAGCAGGGCCTGCCGATCGGCAATGGTCGGATCGGTGCCCTCGTCGGCGGCGACCCGGCCGCCGACTTCCTCTACCTCGCCGACGCGTCACTGTGGACCGGCGGCGCCAACGACGTCCTCGAGGACGACGGTCAGTTCCCGTACGAGCGCGAGAAGTTCGGCACCCTCGGCCTGCTGGCGAAGGTGCGGATCTCCGTCCCCGCGCACACCGGCGTGACGGACTACCGCCGCACGCTCGACCTGAGCAACGGCGTCGTCCTGATCACCTATCGGCACCAAGGCGTCCGGTACCGCCGCGAGTACTACGCGAGCCACCCCGACGACGTCGTGGTGATCCGGCTCAGCGGCGGGCCCATGACCGGCTCGGTCTCGTTGGAGCCCACCCGGGGCGAGACCATGGCCGGGACCACGGCGTTCACCGGCACCTTCGCCAACGGCCTGAAGTACGCGTGCACGGTGGCCGGCGGCGTGACCTTCAGCGGGAGCCGCGAGGTCGTCATCGTCGTCAGCGGCGGCACGAACTACGTGCCCGACGCGGCCCGGAAGTTCCTCGACGCGTCGCTCGACCCCCTGGCGCTCGCGAAGCAGAAGGCGTCGAAGGCGCTGCGGGCCGGGGGAGCGGCGCTGCTGGCCACGCACGCCGCCGACTACCGGCGGCTCTACGACCGGATGACCGTCGACCTGGGACAGTCGCCGCCGGCGAAGCGGGCGCTGGACTCGTGGGCGCGGCTGCTGGCCCGCCACGACGACCCCGCCACGCCGGATCCGGAGCTCGAGGCGAGCTACCTGCAGTTCGGCCGGTACCTGACGATCACCGGCTCGCGCGACGGGCTGCCGATGGGCCTGCAAGGGCTGTGGCAGAACAACAACACGCCCGACTGGATGAGCGACTACCACACCGACATCAACCTCCAGATGAACTACTGGCTGGCCGACCGCGCGGCGCTGCCCGGGAGCTTCACCGCACTGGCCGACTACTGCCTGGCGCAGCTTCCCGTGTGGACGGACAACACGAAACGCCTGTTCAACGATCCGCGCAACCGGTTCCGGAACACCAGCGGCAAGATCGGCGGCTGGGCGATCGCGTTCTCGACGAACATCTACGGCGGCTCCGGCTGGTGGTGGCACCCCGCCGGCAACGCGTGGCTGTGCAACTCACTCTGGGACCACTACGCGTTCACCCAGGACAAGGCGTACCTCGCGCGGATCTACCCCCTGCTCAAGGGCGCGGCCGAGTTCTGGGAGGCGCGGCTGGTCCCGATGACGGTCGACGGCCGCGAGGTGCTCGTCGACGACCACGACTGGTCGCCCGAGCACGGCCCGCAGGACACCCGCGGAAACACCTACTCGCAGGAGATCGTCTGGGATCTCTTCGCGCACTACCGCGAAGCCGTCGCGGTCCTCGGCCGGGACCGCGCGTACGGCGACCGGATCGCCGGGCTGCAGAAGAAGCTGTACCTGCCGAAGGTGAGCCCGACGACCGGCTGGCTCGAGGAGTGGATGTCGCCGGACAACCTCGGCGAGACGACCCACCGGCACCTGTCCCCGCTGATCGGCTTCTTCCCGGGCGACCGGATCGCGACCGACACCGCGCCGGGCGAGCTGCTGGACGGGATCCGCGAGCTGCTGGTCGCACGCGGGATGGACAGCTTCGGCTGGGCGTGCGCGTGGCGGTCGGCGTGCTGGGCGCGGCTCAAGGACGCCGACAAGGCCTACCAGCTGCTGCTCACCGTCATGCGGCCGTCGGTCGCCAACGGCAACGGGACCGCGCCGAACTTCTTCGACATGTACAGCCAGGGCAGCTACACGATCTTCCAGATCGACGCCAACCTCGGCGCGCCGGCGGCGATGGTCGAGATGCTCGTCTACTCGCGGCCGGGGGTGCTGGAGCTGCTGCCGGCGCTGCCCTCGGCGTGGGCCCGGTCGGGCCGGGTGACCGGGATCGGCGCGCGCGGCGGGTTCGAGGTCGACCTGTCCTGGCGCGACGGGAAGGTGACGCGGGCGGTGGTCCGGAGCGTCGGCGGGACCCGGACGGAGGTGCGCGCGGGGAAGTGGCGTCGCACGATCTCGCTGCGGCCCGGGCAGTCGGTCACGGTCCAGCCAAGTTGAGGTGTAGCCTCCGGAAACTGATGCAGTGTTCAATCAGTTTCCTCGGACCGGAGGTTCACCGTGAACGTCGTCCTGTGGGTCGTGGCGGGTCTGCTCGCCGCGCTGTACCTCGCCGCCGGCGGCATGAAGCTCGCGACGCCGCGGGAGAAGCTGCTCGAGAACCCGAACATGGGCTGGACGGCGGACTTCTCCGACGCGGGCGTGAAGGCCATCGGCGCCGTCGAGATCCTCGGCGCGCTCGGGCTGATCCTGCCGCAGGCCTTGGACATCGCGCCGGTGCTCACCCCGCTGGCCGCCACCGGGCTGGCGGTGATCCAGATCGGTGCGATCATCGTGCACGCACGGCGCAAGGAGACCAAGGCGCTGCCGATGAACGTCGTGCTGCTGGTGCTGGCGGCGTTCGTCGCGATCGGCCGGTTCGCCGGCTGACGAGTTCGGAGGACCGATGACGCTTCCCGCCTACACCGATCATGGCGGCGACGGCCCGGTGGTCGTGCTGCTGCACAGTTTCCTGATGGACGGCCGCATGTTCGCCCCGCAGCTCGCGGCGTTCGCCGGCTTCCGGTGCGTCACGGTCGACGAGCGCGGCCACGGCGGGACACCCGCCACCGGGCCGTTCGACTACTGGGACGTGGCCCGGGACGTCCTGGCGGTACTGGACGAACTCGGCGTCTCGCGCGCGGCGGTCGTCGGGACGAGCCAGGGCGGGTTCGTCGCGCTGCGGATGGCACTGCTGGCGCCTGCGCGGGTCACCGCGCTCGCAGTGCTCGGGACGTCGGCGGCCGCGGAAGATCCCGCGGTCGCCGCCGGGTACCGGGCGGTGCTGGACGCGTGGGTGAGCGGTGGCGCGCCGCCGGAAGTGCTCGACGGCGTCGCGCAGATCTGCTTCGGCGGCTTTCCGGTGGACGAGTGGAAGGAACGCTGGGCTTCGGTCGCGCCCGACCAGCTGAAGCTGACCATGGGGGCGCTCGTCGACCGGGACTCCGTGCTTTCGCGCGTGGGTGAGATCGCGTGCCCGGCCTTGGTGCTGCACGGTTCGGCGGACCTCGCGTACCCGGTGGAGCGGGCCGCGGAGCTGGCGGACGCGCTGCCCGCGGCCGACCCCCTGGTCGTCGTCGACGGCGGTGCCCACTTCCTCAGCTACACCCACCCGGACGAGGTGAACCCGGCGCTGACCAGGTTCCTCGGCGCGCACGCGTAATACCCTGGGGGTACCAGGGAGGTCGGGTGGACGTCGATCTGCGCAAGCTGCGGTACTTCGTCGCGGTCGCCGAGGAGCTGCACTTCGGGCGCGCCGCGGCCCGGCTGCACATCGCGCAGCCGGTGCTGTCGCGGCAGATCCGGGCCCTCGAAGGTGAGTTGCGCGCGCAGTTGTTCGTGCGGGACAAGCGGTCCACGTCGCTGACCGAGGCCGGCCGTCAGCTGCTGGACGACGCGCGTCCGCTGCTGGCTTCGGCGTCGGCGCTGCGGCGGCGGGTCGCGACGGCCGCGCGCGGGACGTTCACCGTGGCGTTCATGCCGGGCATCATCGTCACCGACGCGGTCCGCTCGCTTTCCGCGCGGTATCCGGACGTCACGGTGGAGCTGCTCCGCACGACGTGGGCCGACCAGACCGAGGTCCTCCACGACGGCCGCGCCGACGTCAGCGTGGTCCGGCTGCCGGTGGACCGGCGCGGGCTGAGCCTGCGGCCGCTGTTCCGGGAGCCGCGGGTGGCGGTCCTGCGGGCGGACCACCGGCTGGCCGGCAAAGAGTCGGTGCTGGTCGGGGACCTCGCCGGCGAGCACGTGCTCAACGACCCGGACGCGGTGCCGGAGTGGCGCGACGTCGCGGTCGAGCTGCGGGACGGGACGGCGCCGCGGCGGCGGGAGTTCGGGAGCGTCGAGGAGAAGCTGGAGCACGTGGCGGCCGGGCGGGGGATCGCGGTGATCCCGCTGTCGACGTCGGAGTACTACACGCGGCCCGGCGTCGCCCACGTGCCGGTCGAGGACCTGCCGCCGAACGAGGTGTGCCTGGCGTGGGTCGCGGCCCGGCGGTCGCCGCTCGTCTTCGCGATGGCCGACTTGCTTTCGGTATAACCGTATAGCAGTCTGACGGTATGACTCGTTGGGCGACGTTCGACTGTTTCGGCACGCTGGTGGACTGGCGCCACGGCATCGCCACCGGGATCGAGCTGCTGTTCCCCGGGCGGGGCGCGGAGCTGCTGGAGGTCTACAACCGGATCGAGCCGCACGTGCAGGCCGAACAGCCGGTGCGGCGGTACCGGGAGGTGCTCGCGGAGTCGCTGCGGCGGACCGCGGCCGAAGCGGGTGTCGAGCTGGTGCCCGACGACGCGTCCGTGCTCGGGACCGGGCTGCCGTACTGGCCGGTGTTCCCCGACGTCCGGCCGGCGCTGACGGCGTTGCGGGAAGCGGGCTGGCGGCTCGCGCTGCTGACGAACTGCGACCGTGACCTGATCGGCGAGACCCAGCGCCGGCTCGTCGTGCCGATCGACGCGGTCGTGACCGCGGAGGACGTCGGGTCGTACAAGCCCGGCTACGCGCACTTCACGCGTTTCGCTTCGTCTTTCGATGCGACGCGCGACAACTGGGTCCACATCGCGCAGAGCCACTTCCACGACATGGTGCCGGCGCAGGCGCTCGACATCCGGCGGGTCTGGGTCAACCGGCACGCGGACCCGAGCGACCCGTCGATCGCCGACGCGGTGCTGCCGGGCCTCGCCGACCTGGTCGCGACGGTGGAGCGGGTGCACGCGTCCTGATGGTGCTGCAGACGACGAACACCCGCGACGCGCTGGTGGCGGAGGTGCGCGCCCAGATCCTCAGCGGCGTGCTGGCCCCCGGGACACCGCTGACCGAGCAGGGCCTGGCGACGACGTTCGGGGTGGCGCGCCCGACGGTGCGGTCGGCGTTGCAGGAGCTGGTCGCCCGCCACCTGGTGGAGCGTTCCGACGGCCGGTCGTTGCGGGTGCCGGTGGTGACGGACGCCGACGTCCGGGACTTGTTCACGGTCCGGCTGCCCCTGGAGCTGACGGCGGTGCGGCTGCTCGCCGGGCGTCCCTTGGACGGGGTGCGGGCAGCGCTGTCGGCGCTGGAGGCGTTGCCGCCGGGGGCGGGCTGGAGCGAGCGGGTGGAGGCGCACACGGCGTTCCACCTGGCGCTCGTGGACGCGGCGGGGAGTGTGCGGTTGAGCCGGATCTACCCGCCGCTCCAGGAGGAGATGCAGCTGTGCCTGGCCCGGTTGCGGGGCTCGTACCCGGATCCGGCCGAGCTGGCGGTGGAGCACCGGAGGCTGCTGGAGGCGATCGCTTCGGGAAACCCGGCGAGCGCGGAGGCCGAGATGCGGGACCACCTGGAGCGCGCTCGCCGAGGGTTGCTCGACCTCTGAGCCTGGGCGGCTGCCGCGCGCGGGCGGCCAGCCGTCGCGGTGTGGTTCCTCCGTGCTCGCCCGGGCAATCCGCCCTCGCGCCGTCAGCAGCCTGCCGGCGAACTCCCGTGTCGCACCTCGGCGCGGTGGCTCGTGAACAACCCTGCCCACAACGCCGCCCAATGCCGGGGTGCCGGGCGGGGTGCGCGGACCGCCGGCGGCGGCCCCGCCCGGTACTCCATCTCCACCCGCACCCAGTCGTAGATCCAGTCGCCTCGCATGGCCGTTCCTCACGTCGTTCTTCCGAGGAACCCCACTTTCATCCTGAGGGGACCGCCGCCGCATCGGGTGATCGCGTACTTCCGGACCCGCTGCGATCCCTTACCCGCGCAATTCCCTCAGTGCGTCCAGGTGCCGGGGCGTCCACCCCAGCTCGCGGCGCGCGCGGGCCGGGGTCAGCTGCTGGTCCAGTGCGAACGCCTCCGCGATCGGGCCCATCCGCTCCACCGCCTCGGCGAGACTGAGGTGCGTGATCGGGCCGCCCGCCGCGAGCGCCGAGACGATGTCCGCCAGCCGCACGTTCTGGCCGCTCACCCCCGCGTACACCGACTTCGGCGGCGCCTGCAGGGCCAGCGCGTACAGCTCGGCGATGTCGGACGCGTGGACCAGCGCCCAGTGGTTCTCGCCGTCGCCGATGAGGGGCACCGGTGCCCGGAAGAACGTGTCGATCAGCCCGCCGCCGAGGCCGTACACCAGGCCGGGCATCACCAGCACCGGGTGCCCGCCGTGGGACAGCACGCGTTCCTCGTTGGCCCGGCGCCACGCCGTGATCGCCGGCGGGTTCTGCGGCGCGTCCTCGTCCACGACGCCCGCCGTGTCGCCGTACACCCAGACCCCGCCCGTGTGCACGTACGGCCCGCGGTCGCCCAGGCCCGACTGCATCGCCTCCGCCGCCGCGAGATCGACCTCCGCCGTGTCGTCGCCGTAGTGCTGGCCGAGGTGTATAACGCCGTCGACGGCCGAGGCCGCGGAGCGGAGAACGGACAGGCTGGTCAGGTCGCCGTGGACCGGGGACGCGCCCAGCGAGGCGAGCACCCGCGCCGAAGCGTCGCTGCGGGCCAGGGCGCTCACTTCGTGACCGTGCCGCGTGAGCGCCCGGACCGTCGGGCGGCCGACGTACCCGGAGCCGCCCGTCAGGAAGACCTTCATCGTGGGACCTTTCGTGGTCGTGGTGGTTCCCTTCCGACTCTCGGCGCCGCGAGCCCCCGCGTCCAAGACCCTTTCCGGTCGCTCTGATACCCGCAGAGCATTACGCTGGCGCCGTGCCCGCGACCGCGTTCCTGTTCGTCCCCGGCGACCGCCCCGACCGCTTCGGCAAGGCCGCCGCGAGCGGGGCCGACGTCGTGATCCTCGACCTCGAGGACGCCGTCGCCCCGGCGGACAAGGACTCCGCGCGCGCCCACGTCGAA
The DNA here is from genome assembly GCF_055633595.1 of Amycolatopsis sp. NPDC114504. Classification (NCBI taxonomy): domain Bacteria; kingdom Bacillati; phylum Actinomycetota; class Actinomycetes; order Pseudonocardiales; family Pseudonocardiaceae; genus Amycolatopsis; species Amycolatopsis sp. NPDC114504. Next base: position 488,280 of record NZ_JBVKDU010000005.1, read on the forward strand.
GCGTGGCTCGAGGACCACGAAGCCATGGTCCGGATCAACGCCCCGGGCACGCCCTGGTTCGAGGCCGACGCCGCCCTGATCACCGCCCGCGGGATCCCGGTGGTGGTCCCGAAAGCCGAGACGCCCGGGGTGCTCGCCGGCTTCCGCGACGTCGTGGCCCTCGTCGAGACGGCACGCGGCGTCGAACGCGCCGGTGAGCTGGCCGCCGTCCCGTCGGTGACGCGCCTGGCGTTCGGCAGCGTCGACCTGGCCGCGGAGCTCGGCGTCGCGCCCGAAGACCCGGAGCCGTTCGCCTACGCGCGCTTGCGGCTGGTGATCGCGTCGGCGGCCGCCGGGCTGGCGCCGCCGGTGGACGGCGTCACCACCGATCTGCGCGACGACGCCACGCTCGAGGCCGACGTCCGCTACGCGCGCCGCATGGGCTTCGGCGGCAAGCTGTGCATTCACCCGCGCCAGATCGCGCCGGTCCGAGCCGGATTCGCGCCGACGGAAGCCGAGCGGGAGTGGGCGCGCAGTGTCCTCACGGCGGGGGAGTCGGCGTCCACTGTGGACGGCCGGATGGTGGACAAGCCCGTGCTCGCCCGGGCCCGGCGGATCCTGGGAGACTGAGCGCATGGTCCGCAAGACGCACAAGGTCGCGCTGCGCCGGCTCCGGTCCGGCGACGACGAGTTCTGCTTCCAGGTGCACCGCAGCGCGCTCGGCGAGTACGTCGAGGCGATCTGGGGCTGGGACGAGGCGGCGCAACGCGAGCTCCACGAGAAGACTTTCGACGCGGAGCACACGCAGATCATCACCGTCGACGGCCACGACGCCGGCGCGCTGACGGTCGAAGACACCGGGACCGACGTCGTCCTCGGCCGGATCGAGCTGGACCCGGTGTACCAGGGCCGCGGCTTCGGCGGGCACGTCGTCCTGAGCCTGGTCACCGAAGCGGCGTCGCGCGGGCAGGCCGTCGTGCTCGAAGTCCTCGACGTCAACAAGCGCGCGAAGATCTTCTACGAACGGATCGGCTTCGTCGAGACCGGCCGCCCGCGGCCGCACAAGATCGCCCTGCGCTACCCGCCGTCCTGACCTCGCCGCAGCGCTTCCGCGTCGAACCCGAACTCGGCCAGCACGGCGTCGGTGTGCTCGCCCAGCGCCGGCACCGGGTCCATCCGCGGCGCGCGGCCGGGCACCGTGATCGGCGGCAGCGTGGCCCGGATCGGCCCGCCCGGCGTCGAGACGTCCGCGAAGCGGTCGCGGTCCGTCAGCTGCGGGTGGGTCAGGACATCGGGCAGTTCGCGACGGCGCGCGTGCGCGATCCGGCCCGCGCGGAGCCGCTCCTCCAGCTCGGCGCCGGTCAGCTTGGCGAAGATCGCGTCGATCTCGCGCTCCAGGGCCGGGCGGTGCGCGACGCGGGCGCTGCCGGTGGCGAACCGCTCGTCGGTCACCCACTCCGGCCGCTCGACGGCGTGCTCGCAGAACGCCGCCCACTCGCGCTCGTTCTGCACCGCCAGCACCAGCTCGGTCCCGTCACCCGCGGCGAAGGTGCCGTACGGCGCGATCGCCGGGTGGCTCGTGCCGGTCCGCGGTGGGGGCGTGCCGCCGTAGCCGGCGTAGGTGAGCGGGAACCCCATCCACTCGACCAGCGAGTCGAAGAGGCTGACCTCCAGCTCGGTGCCCTGCCCGGTGCGTTCGCGGTCGTAGAGCGCGGAAAGGATGCCGGAGAACGCGTACATCCCGGCGCCGATGTCCGCCGCCGGGATGCCGCTCTTGGCCGGCTCGGCCTCGGACCCCGTCACCGAAACCAGGCCGGCTTCGGACTGGATCAGCAGGTCGTACGCCTTCGCGTCGCGGTACGGCCCGCTCGAGCCGTAGCCCGACACCGAGCAGGTGATCAGCCGGGGCCGGGTGGCGCGCAGGGCCGCCGCGCCGAGCCCGAGCCGCTCGGCGACGCCGGGGGCGAAGTTCTGGACGAACACGTCCGCCCGGTCGAGCAGCGCCGCCATGACCGGGCCCGCGGCGTCGCTCTTGAGGTCGAGCGTGACGCTCTCCTTGGACCGGTTCAGCCAGACGAAGTGGCTGGACTGACCGTGGACGGTTTCGTCGTACGCGCGGGCGAAGTCGCCGGTGCCCGGGCGTTCGATCTTGAGCACCCGGGCACCGAGGTCGGCCAGGTGCCGGGTGGCCAGCGGCGCGGCGACCGCCTGTTCGCAGGACACGACCGTGACGCCGTCGAGGGGCAAACCGAGGGGCAGGGAGCGCATGGCCGCATCCTGCCACCCCAGTTCCCGATCCGACCGAAAGTAGGCGGACACGGTCCGCCGCCGATCCGCACGAGGCAACTGTTTCCGCCGTGGCTGCCGTCGGATCGGGAACCGACGGCACAGTCAGACCGCGCGGGCGATGGCGATGTTCCCGGCCAGCCGCTCACCGGCTTCGTAGATCATGTACTCGCGGCCCTGGTAGGTGCCGAAGCTCGGGGCCGCGGACCGGCCGTTGTCCGGGGCGCCGGCGAGCGGGGTGTGGAAAGTGCCGAGGTGGGTGCGCTTCGAGAAGTCGTTGCCGACCTCGGTGATCATCAGCTTCCCGCCGTGCGCGATGTCGGTGTTGTAGACGACGTAGGTGCTGTTGTTGCGGTAGAGCAGGTGCGGGCCGCCGATGTCGTTCGCGCCGACGTCGGTGTGGCGCACGAGCGGCGTCTGCGAGAACGTCCAGTTCAGCGCGTCCGGTGACCAGCCCCAGCCGATGTCGCGGTGGTTCGTGGTGTTGTTGAGCATGAAGACCATGACGTAGCGGGCGTTCTTCGACGGCAGGTCCTGGCGGAAGACCCGGGCGTAGGACGTCTCGGTGGTGCCCGCGGGCTGCAGGCGCGTGGACAGGACCTCCTTCTCGTAGGTGAAGTGGATGCCGTCGGCGGAGCTGGCGAGGCGCGTGACGGTGTTCTCGCCGTGGAAGTACAGGTAGATGCGGTTCACGTCGTCGTTCCACAGCGCGTGCGGGGAGGACACGTGGCTGACGGAGTACTGGCCGGGCCAGGAGTTCTTGATGATCGGGTTGCCCGCGTACTCGGTGAACTCCTCGTCGAGGGAGTTCGCGTAGGCGAGGCAGATCCCGCCCGGGGCGTCGTGGGGCGCGTAGTAGAGGTAGTACGCGCCGAGGGCGTTCGGGATGCGGTCCTTCGTGCCGCGGACGCACGGGAAGATCAGCTCGCCGGTCGGGTTGTAGCGCAGCTTGCTCTTGACGAGCGCGAGCCGCTGGTACCGGTAGTCGGGGAAGCCGGCGGGGGCGGCGAGGGCGGGTGCCGGGATCAGCGCGCCGGCGCCGAGCGCGGCCGCGCCGGCCAGCAGGCCGCGTCGGGTGAGGGTCATGACCGCTCCTTCGAGGTCTCGTGTCCGGCGACGGTGGCACGCGTCCGACGGCGTGGTCAATGGAGTAATACGTATTAGTACGGTCGGGACAGGTTTGCTGGTGTTTCGGGCAAAACGGTTGACGGTCCCCTCGGGGGCACGCACGCTGAATCGGATCAGCTGACTCCCGGCGAGGTGGCGATGGGCAAGGTCCGGCAGGCCGACATCGCCCGCGTGGCCGGGGTTTCGCAGGCGACGGTGTCGGTGGTGCTGGGCGGCAACCGCACCGGGGTCCGGCTGTCGGAGGGGACGAGGCTGCGGGTCCTGGAGGCGGCCGAACGGCTGGGGTACGTGCCCGACCCGACGTCGTCGCGGCTGGCGTCGACGGGCAACAACCTGCTCGGGGTGTACACGTTCACGCCGGCGTTCCCGGACATCGCCGACGCGTACTACCCGATCCTGGCGGGGGTGGAGGCCGAGGCGGCCGCACTCGGCAAGGACCTGATCATGTTCACGGCGTCGAGCGCGGCTCCGGACCGGATCCGCCGCACCCGGCTGGCCGACGGCTGCCTGTTCCTCGGCCGGCACGTCCCGGTGGACGCGATCGCCGACCTGCTGGCCGCCGGCTTCCCGATCGTCTACATCGGACGCCGGACGGAACTGGGCGGCCGCATCCCGCACGTGGGAGCGGACTACGTGTCGGCGTCGGCGGAGGTGATCACGCGGCTGGCGCGGGCGGGCCACCGGCGCGTGCGGTACTTGCGCGAGCCGGACGACGCGCCGTCATCGTGGGACCGCGAACGCGGAGTCCGCGCGGCGGCGGCCGACGCGGGCCTGTCGTTGACGGTGACCCGCACGCCGGGCCCGGATCTTTCCCCGGCGATGTTCCGCGGCTGGCTCGACGACCGCGTGACGGCACTGGTGGTGGAGGAGACCGACACGGGCGCGGTGTTCCAGGCGACGTGGCAGGCCCTGGACGAGGCCGGGATCTCGGTGCCTGGCGACGTCTCGCTGGCGGTTTTGGGCCGGCCTCCTGGTGGGGTGACGGGGCCGGAGATCAGCGGGTTCGAGGTGCCGAGGCGGGCACTCGGACGGGCGGCGGTGCGGCTGCTGGCGTCGCTGGTCGAGCCGGGGGCGGGTGAGCCGTCGCCGCACCGGTTGCTGACGTGCCCACCGGTGGCGGGGGAGACGATCGCGACGGTCGCCTGAGCCGGTGCGGGCGGGCGCCGCCCGGGTCAGAGGCAGTCGGCCAGGGCCTCCAACAGGAGCGAGCCCCGGTGGTCGGTGTCCTCGGGCTGTAGCTCACTCGTCGTGAACGAAAACCCCAGTTCCTCCTCCGGCCACGCCCCGTGCCGGCCGCCGCCTGCTCCCGAATGGCCGAACGCCACCTTCGCCGGGCCGTACGTTCCCAGCGAGTCGGCCAGCTCGTACCCCAGGCCGAAGTGGACCGGGCGGTCGTTGATCGCGTCCGTGCCCGAGGACCACGTCGACGTCGCCGATGCCAGGACCGGAGCCGGGACCAGCCCCGAGCAGATCCGGTCGTACAGCCGGGCCATCGCCGCCGCCGTGCCCGTCGCGCCGCCCGCCGCCAGCTCTGCCCTGCGGTACTCCGGTGAGTTGATCGTGGCCGGCTCCAGCAGCCCGCGGTACATCTTCTCCACGATCCGGCGCCGGACGGGGTCGTGCAGGAACGTGCTGATCCGGTAGTCCGGCGACCGTGTCAACCGCGCGACGCGGTGGTCCTCCGCTGCCGGTGTGCCGAGATGGATGTCGAACTCGCCCAGCAGGGAACGCACGACCGACCCCGCGGAACGGCCCGTCGCCCGCCGGATCAGTTCCGTGCACAGGTAACCGTACGTCGCCGCGTGGTAGGCGACCTGGGAACCCGGCGTCCACAAGGGACGCTGCGAAGCCAGCGCGTGCGCACAAGCCCGGTTGTCCAGAAAGGACACCTCCGCCTCGACGTACGGCAGCCCGACGGTGTGGGACAGCACGTGCGAAACGTCCCCTGCGGCGAACTCCGGCCAGTACCGCGACACCGGCGCCGACGGGTCGAACCCCAGCAGCGCCATCACCGTGGCCACCACGCCCTTGGTGCCGGAGAACAGCACGACCAGCGTGTCCCGCGTCCAGCCCGGCCCGCCCCACAGCTCGGCCAGGACCGCGCCCCGGCGCACGACGCTGAACGCCGCTCCGCCGTCGGTCCGGGCCAGCACCGACGCGAACGCGTCGCGCACCGGCTCGAACCCCGGCGCCACCGCGCCCTTCACAGGCGCGGGGTCGCGGCCAGCAGCTCGCGCGTGTACGCGTGCGATGGCGCGTCCAGCACCGTCCGGACCGGACCCTCCTCGACGATCGCGCCGCCCTGCAGGACGGCGATCCGGTCGGCGACCTCACCGGCCAGCGCGATGTTGTGCGTCACGAACAGCATCGCCATCCCCAGCTCCCGGCGCAGCTCGCCCAGCAGCTCGACGATCGTCGCCTGCACGGAGACGTCCAGCGCCGACGTCACCTCGTCGCACACCAGCACGTCCGGGGTGGTCACCAGCGCGCGGGCGATGGCGGCCCGCTGGCGCTCGCCGCCGCTGAGCTGGTCCGGCAGCCGGTCGGCCAGCGCGCGGCCGAGCCGGACGCGGTCGAGCACCTCGGCGACCCGCGCGCGACGTTCGGAACGCGACATCGACGTCAGCCGCGTCAACGGCACCTCGATCGACTGCGCGACCGTCTTGCGCGGGTTGAGCGAGGAGAACGGGCTCTGGAACACGTACTGGATCCGGCGCCGCTGCTCGTCCGTCCGGTGCCGCGTGGACACCGCCAGTCCGGTCCCCGCCAGCGAGACCGTCCCGCCGTAGGACGCGGTCAGCCCCGCGATGCACTGCGACAGCGTCGTCTTCCCGGAGCCGGACTCGCCGAGCAGCAGCAGGCACTCGCCGCGCGCGACCGCGACGTCGACCCCGCGCAGCACCACGTTCTGTCCATAGGAGACGGACACGTCCCGCGCCGCGAGCACCGGATCTTCGGGCGGTGGCGGCACGCAAGCCGCGTCCGGGTCGGGCACCGCGTCCAGGAGCCGGCGCGTGTAGGCGTGCGACGGCGTCCGCAGCACCGACGACGCGGGGCCGCACTCGACGATCGAGCCGTGGTACATCACCGCGACGCGGTCGGCGATCTCGGCGACCACCGCGAGGTCGTGGGTGATGTACAGCGCCGCGACGCCGTGCTCGGCGGTCAGCGCCCGGATCGTCTTCAGCACCAGCGCCTGCGTGACGACGTCCAGCCCGGTGGTCGGCTCGTCGAGCACCACGACGGCGGGCCGGCACGCGAACGCCATCGCGATGCCGACGCGCTGCTGCTGCCCGCCCGAGAGCTGGTGCGGGTAGCGGCGCCGGTACGCCGGGTCCGACGGCAGCCCGACCTCCGCCAGCACCGCGCCGACGCGCTCGTCGACCGACCCCGGGAACCCGTGGGTCTCGAGGACCTCGGCGATCTGCCGCCCGATCCGCAACGCGGGGTTGAGCGACAGCGCCGGGTCCTGCGGGATGTAGGCGACGGTGCTGCCGCGCAGCCTCCGACGGCCCCCGGAATCCAGCGAAAGGACGTCGGTGTCGCCCACGGTGATCCGCCCGCCGGTCACCTTGAGCCCGCGCCGGAAGTGACCGAGTGCGGCGAGCCCGGCGGTGGTCTTGCCGGACCCGGACTCGCCGACCAGCGCCAGGACCTCGCCGGGCGCGACCTCGAAGGAGACGTCGTCCAGAACGGACACCCCGGCCACGGTGGACACGGCGAGCCCGGACACCTCGAGAGCGGCGTTCATGCGCGGGCCTCCCGCTTCCGGCCGGCGGCGGCCGAAGCCAGCGCGTCGGCCACCAGATTGGTTCCCACGGTCAGCGCGGCGATCGCCAGCACCGGCAGCAGCACGCCCCAGGGCTGGACGACCAGCGCGATCCGGTTCTCGTTGATCATCAGGCCCCAGTCGGCCGACGGCGGCTGGATGCCCAGGCCGAGGAACGACAGCGACGCGATGTACCCGATCGAGTAGGTCAGCCGCAGCCCGATCTCGACCATGAGCGGGCCGGTGATGTTCGGCAGGATCTCGCGCAGCAGGATCCGCGACCGCGGCACGGCGTACATCTCGGCCGCGCGGATGTAGTCCTGGCCGCGGACCGCGACGGTGGCTTGCCGGGCGACGCGGGCGGTCCGTGGCGCGTGCGTCAGCCCGATGACCAGCACGAGCAGCCAGCCCTCCGGCCCGATCACCGCGATCGCGAGCAGCGCGATCACCAGCTGCGGGAAGGACAGCAGGACGTCGTTGCCGCGCATCAGCAGGCTGTCGAGCCGGCCGCCGCCGTACCGGCGACCATGCCGAGCAGCGCGCCCAGGACGATCCCGAGCACGGTCGCCAGCACGGCGTAGAGCAGCAACGTCGTCCCGCCGGCGAGGAACCGGGTCAGGACGTCGCGGCCGAGGCCGTCGGTGCCGAAGACGCCGTCGTGCTTGAACGGCTTCCCGGCGAAGTCGGTCGTGGTGTGCCCGGTCAGCACCGGCCCGAGCCACGGCCCGAGCAGGGCGATCAGCACCACGACGAGGGTGAGCGCCGCCCCGATCTTGGCCTTCGGGAACGTCCACGCGCTGCGGAAGAGCCCGCCCGGGCGGGCCGGCGGCGCGTCGGGGGTGGCGGTGCGGGGGAGTTCGACGGCGGTCATCGGCCTGCCTCCGTGCGCAGTTTCGGGTCGGCGAGGATGCCGACGACATCCGCGAGGAGGTTCACCACGATGTAGACGCCCGCGATGAGCAGCGTGATCGCCTGGACGACGGCGACGTCCCGCTTGGCGACGGCGTCGATCAGCGCCTGGCCGATGCCGGGGTAGCGGAACAGGAACTCGACGACCACGACCCCGCCCGCGAGCCACGCCAGCTGCAGCGCGACGACCTGAGCGACCGGGCCGATGGCGTGCGGCAGCGCGTGCCGCACCAGCACGGTCCGTTCGCGCACGGCTTTGAGCCGCGCCATCTCGCCGTACCCGCTGTCGAGGACCTCGTTCATGGTCGCCCGCATCATCCGCGTGATGTACGGCGTCACGACCAGCACGAGCGTGAGCACCGGCAGCACGAGCTGCGCGGGCTGGCGCCACACCGCCTCGCCGGGCGGCGTGATCGTCACCGACGGGAAGATCTTGAACACCGTCGTCGAGAGCAGCACGACGAGCGCGACGCCGATGACGAACTCCGGCAGCGCGGCGATCACCAGGCTCACCCCGGAGATCGCCTGGTCGGTGGCCCGGTCGCGGCGGATCGAGCTCCACGTGCCGAGGCCGAGCCCGAGCGGCGTGGCGAGCACCGCGGCGACCACCAGCAGCACCAGCGACGCCGAGATCCGGTCGCCGATCAGGGCCGTCACCGGGCCCTGGGTGGACGTCGACGTGCCGAGGTCGCCGGTGAACAGGCCGCCGAGCCAGTCGAGGTAGCGCTGCCAGACCGGCAGGTCGAGGTGCAGCTGGTGCTGCAGCGCCGCGACGCGCTCGGGGGTGGCCTGCTGGCCGAGGATGGCTCGCGCCGGGTCGCCGGGCAGCAGCAGTGTCGCGACGAAGACCAGCAGAGAGACCACCCAGAGCACGAGGACGCTGACGAGCAGGCGGCGCAGGATCAGTCCGGTCATCTCACGCCTCCCCGCTCGTGCCGAGCCAGGCGCTGCGGAACTGGTAGCCGCTCAGCGAGACCCCGGTGCGGTCCGGGACGAGCCCGGCGACGTACTTCCGGTGGGCGTCGACCTGGTTGACGAAGCCCCAGATGATCAGCCCACCGCGTTCGTACTCGATCTTCTGCGCCTGTTCGAGCAGGTCGGCACGTTCGCCCGGGTCCACAGTGGACCCGGCCCGGGTGACCAGATCGATGAACTCCGGGTCCTGCCAGTGCGTCTCGTTGTACGGCGACTTCGGCAGCGAGCCGTTCGCGACCTGGGGGAGGTAGTTGCGGGTGTACCAGAAGTCCTGGGCGAAGTCCCAGGACAGGTAGTTCTCGCCGTAGAACGTCGTGGTGTCGAGCTTGCGGATCTTGACGGTGATGCCCGCGGCCTTCGCCTGCTGCTGGAAGACCTGCGCCGCTTCGACCGCGCCCGCCTGGATCGGCGCGGTGACCAGCTCGACGGTCAAGCTCGGGTGGCCGGCCTCGGCGAGCAGCCGCTTGGCCGCGTCGATGTCCTGCCTGCGCTGGGGGAGCTCCTTGGCATAGGCGGGGTCGAAGGGCGCGTAGAGGTCGTTGCCGAGCCTGCCCTGTCCACTGAGGACCTGGTTGATCATTTGCTCGCGGTCGACGACCAGGCGCATGGCCTGGCGCACCCGCACGTCGTCGAACGGCGGCCGGTCGACCCGCATGGTGAACGGCAGCCATGTGCCGGTCTCGGCGGCGAGGACCTCGATCCGCGGGTCGCTGCGCAGGACGTCGACCAGGGCCACCGGCACCTGGTCGATCGCGTCCACCTGGGACGAGAGCAGCGCGTTGATGCGGGCGTCGTCGTCGGCGAAGTTGATCAGGACCAGTTCGTCGAGGTAGGGCTGGCCGGGCCGCCAATAGTGCTCGTTGCGGGTGAAGCTGCTCTGCAGCCCGGCGGTGAACGAGCCCGCCTTGAACGGGCCGGTGCCGATCGGGCGCTTCAGGTCGAAGTCCGCCGGGACGATGCCGAGCGAGTACTGGCCGAGCAGGTCGTCGAAGCCCGCGTTCGGCGTGCTCAGCCGGAACTCGACGGCCCGGTCGCCGCTCGGGGCGACCTCGGCCAGCATGGTCAGCCCGGCCGCGCCGCTCTTGGGATCCTTCGGGTCCATGATCCGCTTGAACGTGGCGACGACGTCGGCCGGCGTCACCGGGCGGCCGTCGTGGAACTTGACGCCGTCGCGCAGGACGGCGGTCCACGTCCGGGCGTCCGGCGACGACGTCAGCGACTGCGCGACCAGCGGCTGCAGCCGGTAGTCATGGTCGCGGAGCAGGAGCGGTTCGTAGAGGTTGATGACCCGCGCGATGTCCGGGTTGGTCGCGGGGATGTGCGGGTCGAGGGTGTCGGACGCGCCGCCGCCGGTGACGCCGACCCGCAGCCGGCCGCCGGAGCGGGGCGGGCCGGTCGGCACCGGGGCGGCGTACGTCGTGCCGCAGCCGGCGGCCAGCACGGCGACCCCGGTGGCGGCCAGGAACGTGCGCCGGGTGAAAGGACTACATCGCTCTGCCATGGTGGGGACTTCCGGTGGGAGCGGGCGTTCGGGTCAGGCGATGGCGCGCCCCGCGTAGTCCGGGACCGGGTTGAGGTAGCCGCGCAGCCGCTCCGCGATGACGGCGGGGAGCGGCGAAGCTCTGCTCTCGGTGACGTGGATCGCCAGGATCTCTTCGGTGGCGACGAGGTCCCCGGCGACGCGCATCTCGTGGCAGAGCCGGACCTTCTTCGCGCCGACGTCGAGCACTCCCGTCGTGACGTCCAGGTCGGCGTCCGGGCCGACTTCCCGCAGGTAGCGGACGTGCGCCTCCACGGTGTACAGCGAAGAACCGCTGTGCTCCGGGCCGAGGCCGACGGTGTGCATCAGGTGCGTCGTCGCGTCGCCGAAGACCAGGACGTAGTACGGCTCGGACAGGTGGCCGTTGTAGTCGATCCACTCCGGACGGACGCGGTCGCGGTAGGCCAGCTCAGCCATCGCGCGCCTCCTCGACCGCGCGCTGGATGGCGATGATCGCCCGGTCGCGCTCGGCGATGAGGTCGGCGATCGTGCGTTCCCCGGCTTCGTCTTCGCAGCCCTCGACCACGGCGTCGCGGAGTTCGGTCGTCAGCTCCGGAGCGTCGAGGCGGGTCCACGGCGCCTTCAGCGACGGGCCGAAGTGGTCGAGCATGTGCGCCATCCCGCCTTCACCGCCCGCGAGGTGGAAGGTGAGCATCGGGCCCTGGACCGGCCAGCGCAGGCCGGGCCCGTCGGTGATCGCGGTGTCGATCTGCTCGACCGTGGCCTCGCCGTTCGCGACCATGTGCAGGGCCTCGCGCCACAGCGCTTCCTGCAGCCGGTTGGCGATGAAGCCGGGGACCTCGCGGTCCATGGTGATGACGGTCTTGCCGACGCGACGGTAGAACGCCGCCGCGTGCTCGACCGCCCACGCCTCGGTGCGTTCGCCGCCGACGACCTCGACCAGGGGGATGAGGTACGGCGGGTTGAACGGGTGCCCGACCACGAGCCGCTCCGGCGTCGCGGCGTCGGCCTGCATCTCGGTCATGCCGTAGCCGGACGTCGAGGAGGCGATGACGATCCCGGCCGGCGTGACGGCGTCGATCTCGGCGAGGAGCTTCTGCTTGAGCGGGAGGTCTTCGGGAGCGCTTTCCTGGACGAAGGTCGCGTCGGCGACCGCTTGGGCGAGGGTCGCGGTGACTTCCAGGTTGTCCCGGCTCGCGCCGTCGGCCAGGCCGAGCGACGTGAGCGCGGGCCAGGCGGCGTCGACCAGCCTGGTCAGCTTGGCCGCGGCGTCCGGTGCCGGATCCCAGGCGCGGACCCGGAAGCCCCGGGTCAGGAAGTGCGCGACCCAGCCGCCACCGATCACGCCGGCGCCGACGCAGGCGACCGTCTCAGGCATGGACGCGCTCCTTCAGGCCGAGGATCTCGCGGGCGCGGGAAGCGCTTACCACGGTGGCGCCGAGGTCCTGGACGATCCCGACGGCACGCTCCACGAGCTGCCCGTTGGTCGCCTTGACGCCCTTCGCGAGGTAGAGGTTGTCCTCGAGGCCGACCCGGACGTGGCCGCCGAGCAGCACGGACTGCGCGACCCACGGCATCTGGTCCCGCCCGATGGCGAACGACGCCCACTGCGCGCCGGCCGGGAGCAGCTTCACCATGGCCTGCAACAGCCCGGGGTCGACGGGCGCGCCGTACGGGATGCCCATGCAGAGCTGGAACAGCGGGGGAGCGTCGATCAGGCCCTCTTCGACCATTTTGGACGCGAACCACAGGTGGCCGGTGTCGAAGATCTCCAGCTCGGGCTTGACGCCGAGCTCCTGGATCCGCTTCGCGCCGGCCCGCAGCATGTCCGGAGTGGACACGTAGAGCTGGCTGCCCTCGCCGAAGTTGAGCGAGCCGCAGTCGAGGGTGCAGATGTCGGGGAGGAGCTCTTCGACGTGGAGGAGCCGGTCCAGGGCGTTCACGAGGTCGGTGCCGTCGACCGGTTTGAGCGGGTCTTCCTGGTCGATCACCAGGTCACCGCCCATCCCGGCGGTCAGGTTGACGACGACGTCCACATCGGACTCCTGGACCAGCCGCACGACCTCGCGGTAGAGCGCGACGTCCCGCGACGGCGACCCGGTTTCGGGGTCCCGGACGTGGATGTGCACGACGGCGGCCCCGGCGTTGGCGGCCTCGACGGCGCTCGCGGCGATCTGCGCGGGCGTGACGGGCACGTGCGGGCTCCGGCCGACGGTGTCCCCGGCGCCGGTGAGAGCGCAGGTGACGATGACCTCGTGGTTCATGAGCCTCCCTTGACGATCGAGCTTTCGATGAAGTCGTGCAGGTGGTCGCGCATGGTTTCGGCCGTGCTGCCCGGGCGGCCGGTCAGCACCTGGATGCCGAGGCCGTCGATCAGCGCGGTCAGCCGGGTGGTCGCCGCGTCCGGGTCGGTCACCGCGAAGACACCCTGTTCGCAGCCGGTGCGGATGGTCATCGCGATCGTGCGGTACCAGCGGTCGATGGAGTCGGTGTAGAGCGAGCGGAACGACGGGTCGAGCGCGACCTCGTTCCACACCTGCAGCCACACCGACCACTCGGCGCGCAGGACGCCGTCGGTCGGCAGCTGCAGCTCGACCAGGCGGCACAGCCGCTCGTGCGCGTCGTCGATCGAATGCAGCTCCGCCACCTGGCGGTCGAACGCGAGCTTCACGTTGCGCCGCAACGCTTCGTTGAGGACTTCGGTCTTGCTGGGGAAGTGGTAGTGGATCGTGGCGGTGCTCGTGCCGCACGCTTCGGCGATGTCGGCGATGCGCACCTTGTGATAGCCGCGTTCGGCGATCAGCGTCCAGGCCGTCTCGAGGATGCGGCGGCGCGGCTCGGACTGGGCGAGGTGGTCGGGATCGTCGCTCGCGAGGCGGGTGGCCGGCGCGGGCACCGCCGTGACGGTGACCGCGTCGTCGCTCCCGTTGAGCAGCCAGTTGACCGTGACGCCGCAGTGCTCGGCGACGCGGACCAGTTCGTGCGGCGAGAACCGGCGGGTGCCGTTCAGCGCCTTGGACAGCTTGGTTTCGTCGAGCCCGATCGCGGCGGCGAACTCCCGCTGGGCCCCCGGCATGGCCTTGACCAGCCCCCGGACCCGGTCCCGCAGCTCCGCGGTCTCGTCCATGCCAGGAGACGGTAACCCTGTATTGCGATAATCGCAATCCTTGACTGATGAGTCAGTCGGAGCGCAAGATCAGCGCGGTACGACCGTGAACCGCCGCAGTGCCAGCGCCGGGTTCTTCGCCCGTACCTCGGCGATCCGCTCGGGTGACACCTCGCCGACGGCCACGCCGGTCTGTTCGCCGAGGGAGGTGACAACCACGCCCATCGGGTCGACGAGCATGCTGGTGCCCGACCCGGTCGGCGCGGACTGGCCCGCGGCGGCGACGTAGAGCGTGTTCTCGATCGCGCGGGCGCGAACGAGCGTGCTCCAGTGGTATTCCTTCAACGGCCCGGGCACCCATTCCGCCGGCAGCAGCACGACCTGCGCGCCCGCGTCGGCCAGCCGGCGGGTCACCTCGGGGAACCGGAGGTCGTAGCACGTCTGGAGGCCGAAGCGGACGCCGTCGACCTCGAACGTCGCCGGCTCGGTGATCTCCCCGGCGCGGACGACGTCGGACTCGCGGAAGCCGAAGGCGTCGTAGAGGTGGATCTTGCGGTAGAGCGCCTGCAAGCCGCCGGGGCCGGCGACGACGAGCGTGTTCGAGATGTGCGAGCCGTCGAGGCGCTCGTTCATGCCGCCGACGATCGTGATGCCCCGCTCGGCGGCGAGCGCGAGGAGGCTCGTCACGAACTCGCCGTCGAGGTCTTCGGCGGAGTCGACGAACCGCCGGTCCATCGCCGGCGCCGTGAACATCGCGTACTCGGGCAGCAGCACGACCCGCGCGCCGCGCTCGGCCGCGTCGCCGGCGAGCTTCGCGATCAGCGTGCGGTTGGCGGCTTTGTCTTCTCCGGGCGCGAACTGCGCGAGGGCCACGTGCGTCATGCGGATTCCTTCCGGGGTGGGGCGGGCATGCGGTCGAGCTTGCCGAGCACGACCGTGTAGCAGAAGATCCCGGCGAGCAGCACCACGCCGGTGACGAGGAACGCGCCGGCGAACGACCCGGTGACGTCGACGACGGCGCCGGTCACGATCGGCGCGGCGATGCCGATCATGTTCGCGACGAAGTTGACCAGCCCGCCGAGGGTCCCCGAACAGCCTTCGGGCGCGATGACGGCGACGATGCTCGACCCGGCCGGCACGGACACGGCGAGCCCGGCGGCACCGATCGACAGGAACACCAGCGCCGTCGCCACGGAACCCGCGTAGGCGGCACCGGCCACCGACAGCGAGACGAGCATGCTCACGACCAGGACGATCCGGCGCGCCTTAGTTTCGTTGCCGGTGCGAGCGATCAGGCGGTCCAGCACGATCCCGCCGACGAGGAACTGCGCCAGCACGGCGACCAGCCACGGGATCATCGTGTAGAAGCCACCGGCCAGGAGCTTCACGCCGAACTGCTTCTCCAGGTAACCCGGGAGCCAGGTCAGCAGGACGTAATAGGCGTAGGTGTAGGACGCGTACCCGAGCGCGAGGCCCCAGGTCTTGCGGCGGCGCAGCAGGTGGCCGAGCCCGGTGAGCGAGTTCGGTGTGGGCGCGTCTTCGTCGTCCGCGCCGCCTTCGCGCAGGTACGCGAACTCCTCGGCGGACAGCCGTCCGCGGGCGAGGGCCTGCTTCGGCGTCAGGTACAGCAGCCACCACACCAGCAGGTACCCGATGCTGAGGACGCCGGTGAAGAGGAACGCCGCGTGCCAGCTGAACGCCGTCACGAGGAACGCCATCACCGGGATGCCCAGGACGTTGGAGATCTTGGCGCAGCCGTCGAAGATCGCGGTGGCCCGGCCGCGTTCGGACCGCGGGAACCACTGGCCGATCGCCTTCCAGCCCGCCGGGATGGTCGGCGCCTCGCCGAAGCCGAGGACCAGCCGCGACACCAGGAGCAGGCCGAGGCCGCCCGACGCCGCGGTCAGGAACGACGCGATGGCCCACAGGACGGCGGCCGCGCGGTTCACCCAGCGGACGCCGATCCGGTCGATGATCGCGCCGATCGGCAGCTGCAGCACCGCGTACGTCCACAGGAACGCCGAGGCGACGACGCCGAGCTGGGCCGCGCTCAGGTGGAACTCGCGCATCATCTCCGGCCCGGCGATGGACAGGTTGACGCGGTCGACGTAGTTGACGAACGAGCCGACGCCGAGCACGCCGGCGATCGCCCAGCGGGTCTTCTTCCGCGTCGCAGTGCGGACCGCGGTCGTCATCGCGCCTCCTTCGCGAGCGACGTGGTCTCCTCGAAGGCGGCGGTGAGCCCGGCCGCGAGGGCGCCGTGCTGCATGGTGAGCGCGAGCTGCCCGGCGCCGTGGGCAAGGGCGAACTCCTTCTCCTCCCGGCTCCATGCGGGCAACACCCACGGCTTCCCGGCCGCGCGGGCGGCGTCCGCGACGCGCTTCAGGTCGGCGAAGTCGCCTTCTTTTCGGGTGTACGCCCCACGTTCGCGGCGCAGGGACAGGTCGGACGGCCCGACGAAGACACCGTCCACTGTGTCCAGTGCGAAGATTTCGGGGATGTCCTCGATCGCGCCGGCGTCCTCGATCATCGGCAGGCAGCGCGTGCGGCGGTCCTGCTCGGCGACCCACTCGTCGGTGAAGCCGCGGTAGCCGGTCGTGCGCCCGCCGGCGAAGCTGCGGTCGCCCAGTGGCGGGAACTTCGCGAACGCCGTGACGGCCTTGGCGTGCGCCGCGTTCTCGACGTGCGGGATGACGACGGCGTCGGCGCCGAAGTCGAGGGCCTGCTGGATCGGGCCGCGCTCGGGGCCGAGGACCTTGGCGAGCACCTCCAGCCCGAGCGCCCGCAGGAACGGGACGAACCGCTCGAGGTCGGCCAGGTCGAAGGCGCCGTGCTCGATGTCGAGGACGGCGGCGCCGTAGCCGATCGCGCGGGCGATCTCGGCGGCCGCGAACGACGGGTCGGACAGCCAGACGGCGTAGCGCCGGTCGGCGGGGACTGGGGACATGGGGGACCTCCTGCGCGCTCACGACGGTAGCTCCGGTCGTTGTGTGCACCGTGTATACACGATGGATATCTGTCGGTCCAGACGCTAAGCTGACGGCCGACGAGGGGAGTGGCATGACCACCAGCGCACCGGCCGGGCCGGCGCGGGACCGCGTGTACGCCTGGCTGCGCGACGGGATCATCGCGGGCGAGCTCGAAGGCGGCCGGTTCCTGGACGAGCAATGGGTCTCGGGCGAAACCGGGGTGTCCCGGACACCCGTGCGCGAGGCGTTCCACCGGCTGGAGGCCGAGCGCTTCATCAGCCTGCTGCCGCGCAAGGGCGCCCAGGTCCGCACGGTGACCGCGCGCGAGCTGGCGGAGGTCTACCAGAGCCGCCGGCTGATCGAGGGACACGCGATCGCGGAGGTCTGCGCGGCCCGGGCGGGGGCGCCCGCGGAGATGGCCGGCCTGATCGAGGAGATGGACCGCGCGGGGAAGGCCCGCGACTGGTTCGCGGTGTCGGGTCTGGACCGCGCCTTCCACCGCGCGATCGTGAACGCGGCGGGCAACTCCGTGCTGACGGAGCTGTACGACACGCTGCGCTCGCGCCAGCAGCGCGTCGCGGTGCGGGCACTGGAGGCCCGCCCGGAGCGGCTGCCGGTGATCGACGCCGAGCACCGCGCACTGGTGGCGGCGCTGGACGCCCACGACGCCGAAGAGGCGTCACGGGTGCTGAACCAGCACCTGCGCCCGGTGTCCGAAGTGGTCTCGGCCCTGGACCGCGACTGATCCCGGCCGGGCCTCACAGTCCCGATCGGTCGCGCAGGACGTGCTTCTGGATCTTCCCGGACCCGGTCAGCGGGAACTCGGTGACGAAACGCCAGACCCGGGGCGCTTTGTGGGGCGCGAGGTGCTCGCGCACGTGGGCGTCGAGCTCCGGTTCGCCGGCGGTCTCGCCCGGGACCAGCCGGACGAAGGCCGCGACCTGTTCTCCCCACACGGGGTCGGGGACCCCGACGACCGCGACCTCGTGCACGGCCGGATGGCCGAGCAGGACGTGCTCGATCTCCCGCGGGTAGATGTTCTCGCCGCCGCGGATGATCATCTCCTTGACCCGGCCCTCGATGCGGAGGTACCCGCGGTCGTCCATGGTGGCGAGGTCGCCGGTGTGCAGCCAGCCGTCCGGGTCGATGGCCTCGGCCGTCTGGTCGGGCCGGCCGAAGTAGCCGGTCATCACGTGGTAGCCGCGGGTGCACACTTCGCCGATCTCGCCGCGGGCCCGGACGTCGCCGGTGGCGGGAACGGTGATCTTGACCTCGCAGCCGGGCAACGGCTTCCCGAGCGTTTCCGCCCGGTCTTCGGGAGTGTCGTCCGGCCGGGTCATGGTGATCCCGGGCGAGGCCTCGGTCTGCGCGAAGATGATGCTCATCGGCACGCCCACCGCGGACTCGACGCGCCGGACCAGCTCGGGCGGGACCGTCGCGCCGCCGGCGAGGGCGAAACGCACCGACGAGAAGTCGGTCGTCGCGAACCGCGGGTGGCTCAGCAGGGCCAGCAGCATGGTCGGGACCCCGCCGAACACCGTGCTGCGCTCGGCTTCGATCAGCTCGAGCTGCAGCCCGGGGTCGAACCACGGCAGCAGGACCTGGGTGCCCAGCGACGCGATCGGTGCCAGGGTGGCCAGCACGCAGCCGGCGGTGTGGAAGAGCGGCATCGGGTTGACGAAGGCTTCGCCCGGCCGCATCTCCAGGGTCCGGGCGTAGGACAGCCACGCGTTGTTGGTGATGCCGCGGTGGTGCAGGACGGCCCCTTTGGGGGTCCCGGTGGTGCCGGAGGTGTACTGGATCTGCGCCGGATCGTCCGGGCTCACGGCCGGCAGCGCTTCGGTGGCGGAGCCGGACGCGCGGAACGTCCCCCAGTCCTCGAACAGCACCGTCTCCCGCAGGTGCGGGAGGCCGGGACGCACCCGGGCGAGCGTCTCCGCCATCGGGTTGTCGCGATAGCTCCGCACCAGGAAGATCCCCGCCGCTTCCGACTGGCTCAGGACGTGCCGGACTTCCTCTTCGCGCAGGGCGGGATTCACCGTGACCAGGGTCAATCCGGCGAGCGCGGCCGCCATCTCGAGGACCACCCACTCGGGAATGTTGTGGGCCCACACCGCCACCCGCTCGCCCGGCTGGAACCGGCCGAGCAGCGCCCGGGCCGCTTCTTCGGCTTCCGCCAGCAGGTCCGCGTAAGTCCAGCGGCGCCGTGCTTGCGGGTCTGGGACGCCTTCGACCAGCGCGGTCGCGGAGGGAGCGCGCTCGGCGGCGTCACGGAGGAGGGAACCGACGGTCAGCTCGCGCACGGAGTCCGCGTCCTCCGCGGGTGCATAGGCCAGGTCCGGCATGGAAGCCCTCCTCGGATCGGCGGCGACGGGCCGTCGTGAGTCGTCGTCGATCTCACCACGGTTACACCCGGCCGCCCCCGTGACGATCCCAGCAGGCGCTTGACCGGCGCCCGCGGCCGTCCGGGTGATAGGAATGGCCGGTGACCGAACCGAACCTGATCGAAGCCGCCGCGGCCGAAGCCGTCACGCTGACCAGCGAGCTCATCCGCATCGACACGACCAACACCGGCGACCCCGACACGCTGGTCGGCGAGCGGGCCGCGGCCGAGTACGTCGCGGAGAAGCTGACCGATGCCGGCTACGAGATCACCTACGTCGAGTCGGGCGGCAAGAACCGGCACAACGTCATCGTCCGGCTCGAAGGCGCCGACCGGTCGCGGGGCGGCCTGCTCATCCACGGCCACCTCGACGCCGTGCCCGCCGACGCGTCCGAGTGGTCGGTCCACCCGTTCTCGGGCGCGATCCAGGACGACTACGTCTGGGGCCGCGGCGCGGTCGACATGAAGGACATGTGCGGGATGGCCCTCGCGCTGGCCCGGCACTACAAGATGAACAACGTCGTGCCCCCGCGCGACCTGGTCTTCGCCTTCCTCGCCGACGAAGAAGCCGGTGGCAAGTTCGGCGCCCAGTGGCTGGTCGAGAACCGCCCCGAGCTCTTCGAGGGCGTCACCGAGGCGATCAGCGAGGTCGGCGGCTTCTCGATCACGCTCAAGGACGACGTCCGCGCCTACCTGATCGAGACGGCCGAAAAGGGCATCCGCTGGATGAAGCTGCGCGTGCGCGGCACCGCCGGGCACGGCTCGATGATCCACCGCGACAACGCCGTGACGAAGCTGGCCGAAGCCGTCGCGAAGCTCGGAAACCACCGCTTCCCGCTCGTGCTGACCGACTCGGTGAAGGAGTTCCTCGCCGGCGTCACCGAGATCACCGGCTGGGACTTCCCCGAGGACGACATCGAGGGCTCGGTCGCCAAGCTGGGCAACATCTCCCGGATGATCGGCGCCACCCTGCGCGACACCGCGAACCCGACCATGCTGACCGCCGGGTACAAGTCGAACGTCATCCCGTCGGTCGCCGAGGCCGCGGTGGACTGCCGGATCCTGCCGGGCCGTCTCGAGGCGTTCGACCGCGAGCTCGACGAGCTGCTCGGCCCGGACATCGAGAAGGAGTGGATGGAGCTCCCGCCGGTCGAGACGACGTTCGACGGCGCCCTCGTCGACGCCATGACCGCCGCGGTGCTGGCCGAAGACCCGGGCGCGAAGACGTTGCCGTACATGCTTTCCGGCGGCACCGACGCGAAGTCGTTCCAGGACCTCGGGATCCGCAACTTCGGGTTCGCGCCGCTCAAGCTGCCGGCCGACCTCGACTTCTCGGCGCTCTTCCACGGCGTCGACGAGCGCGTCCCGGTCGAGGCGCTGAAGTTCGGCACCCGCGTGCTGGACCGGTTCCTGCGCACCAGCTGATGACCGCGTTCGCGCTCGCCGACGGCACGTCCCTGCAGGTGGTGCGCAGGGGCGACCCGGGCGCGCCGGTGACCGTGGTGTTCGTCCACGGCTACGCGCTCGACCAGCGCAGCTGGGGCCGGATCGCGCCGCTGGTGCCGGACGCGGCGGACGGGCCGGTGGCCGTGCTGACCTACGACCAGCGCGGCCACGGCGGGTCCGGGCGGGCGCGGCGCGGCACCGCGACCATGGCGCAGCTCGGCGACGACCTCGCGGAGCTGCTCGAGCGCGAGGTCCCCGATGGCCGGGTGGTGCTCGTGGGCCACGACATGGGCGGCCTGGCCATCATGTCGCTGTCCCAGCGGCACCCGGCGCTGTTCGCCGCGCGGGTGTCCGGGCTGGTGCTGCTCGCGACGTCGTCGGGGACGCTGGCCACCGAGGTCTCGGCGACGTGGCCGAACGCCCTGGGCAAGCTGGCCCGCGACCTCGAAGCGGTGCTCGGCTCCAAGCTCTTCGGTGTGGTCCGGGAGCACACGAGCCGGGCGGTGAGCGCGGGCCTGCGGTGGTGGCTGTTCGGCGACGACCCGGATCCGGAGCTGGTCGAGCTGACCGTGAAGATGATCCGCGGCAACTGGCCGCACACGGTGTCGCTGTTCCGCCCGGCGCTGGACGCTTACGCCCGCGATTCGGCCTCGGCGCAGGTCAGCGGCCTGCCGGTGACGGCGATCGTGGGGGAGCGGGACCGGATCGTCCGCGCGTCGGACGTCGAGCAGTGGGCCGGCGGCCTCGCCGACGGGACGGCGGTGGTGCTGCCCGGCGTCGGGCACGTCGTGCCGCTGGAGGCCGCGGCGCAGGTGTTGCCGCGGGTCGTCGCCATGGTCAACGCGAGTCACCGACAAGACGAGAGTTCTTGACAACTTCTCTTTTCGGAACGATCCTGGACGCATGTTCTCCGTGGCGGTGATCGAAGACGCGTCGGCGGCCGAGGTGTCGCTGGACCCGGTCCGCGCCCGGCTGCTGGCCGAACTGGCCGAGCCGGCGTCGGCGACCATGCTGGCCGCGCGGGTCGGCCTCCCGCGCCAGAAGGTCAACTACCACCTGCGGACCCTGGAAGCGCACGGCCTGGTGGAGCTGGTCGAGGAGCGGCGGAAGGGCAACGTCACCGAGCGGATGATGCGGGCGACGGCGGCGTCGTACGTCATCTCGCCGGCCGCGCTGGCCGCCGTCCAGCCCGACCCGGCCCAGTCCCCGGACCGGCTGTCGGCCCGTTGGCTGCTCGCCGTCGCCGGCCGGCTCGTGCGCGACGTCGGCCAGCTGATCACCGGCGGGGAGAAGGCGAAGCAGCGGGTCGCGACCTTCGCGATCGACGGCGAGGTCCGGTTCGCCTCCGCGGCCGACCGCGCCGCGTTCGCCGAGGAGCTCGCTACCGCCGTCACGACCCTGGTCGGCAAGTACCACGACGAGGCGGCCGAGAAGGGCCGCCCGCACCGGGTGGTCGTTGCCGTCCACCCGAGCATCCCGGAGGAGTCTCGTGGGGCATGAGTTCGAGCTGACCGACCTCGCCGAGGTCGACGCGACGCCGGAGCAGGTGTGGGCGGCCATCGCCACCGGGCCGGGCATCGACTCGTGGTTCATGGGCCGCAACGAGGTCGAGGGCGGCACCGGCGGCGTCGTCCGCGGTGCCTTCGGCGGCTACGAGCCCGAGTACCGGATCCGGGAGTGGGAGCCGCTCGAGAAGCTCGTCTACGGCAGCGACCCCGCGCCGGACGGGCGGAAGATCGGCTACGAGTTCCTCGTCGAGGGCCGCGACGGCGGCAGCACGGTGGTCCGCTGCGTCACGAGCGGGTTCCTGCCCGGCGACGACTGGGAGGACGAGTTCGAGGCGATGACCACCGGGGGCGCGATGTTCTTCCGCACCCTGGTCGAGTACGTCACGCACTTCACCGGCCGGACCGCGGTGCCGGTCACCGCGTTCGGCCCGCCGGTGGGGGACTGGCCCGCGGCATGGGCCCGGCTCGGCGCCGCGCTCGGTCTCTCCGCGCGACCCGCCGAGGGCGACCACGTCCGGATCTCGCTCGACGGCCGGCGCGCGCAGGAGGGGGTGGTCTACGCGGCGAACGACCAGACCGCGGGCATCCGCACGGCGGACGCGATGATCCGCTTCCTGCGCGGCTTCCACGGCCCGATGGTCGCTTCCCACCACGTCTTCACCCCCGGCGCGGACGCCGAAGTCGAGGAAAAGGCCTGGAGCGACTGGCTGAGCCGCGTGTTCGGCTAGGTCGGCAGCGCGCCGGGGAGGCTCTCCGCGGTCTTCTTGCGGCGTAGCCAGACGCGGCGCGTGCCGTCGGCGTAGAGCCGCACGTTCCGCAGTTCCCAGCCCGCGAACTCCGCGTGGATGGAGAGCTGGATCGCCGCCGCACGCCGGGACACGCCCGGGGGGAGGTGCAGGCGGCGATACTCCCAGTCCCCTTCGACCACCGCCTCGCTGACCGTCGTCATGGCTGGATCACCTGGGTCCCTTCTCCGGCGGCCGAGCCGATGATCACCCGGCCGCTGGTTTCGTCCACCCCGACCGAGTCCGGCTGGCGCACGGTGGGGAAGCGGTACTTCTCGACGGGCTCGCCGCCGCGGACGTCGAACCCGACGACCTCGTTGCGTCCGGTCAGCGTCACCCACGCCAGGCTCCGCCGGGCGTCGTAGGCGATCCCGTACAC
The DNA here is from genome assembly GCF_055633595.1 of Amycolatopsis sp. NPDC114504. NCBI lineage: Bacteria > Bacillati > Actinomycetota > Actinomycetes > Pseudonocardiales > Pseudonocardiaceae > Amycolatopsis > Amycolatopsis sp. NPDC114504. The sequence goes on from NZ_JBVKDU010000005.1 coordinate 511,403, forward strand.
GCCCCCGGGCACCGGGTAGCGCTGCCGCATGATGAGCGGCGAAGCCGAGAACGCGATCAGCGCGCCCGCCCGCGCGTCCGTCACCAGCACCCGCCCGTAGGAGTCCGCCACGGCGTTGGCGGCGCCGTCTCCCGCGCGCAGGCCCTCGTTGACCTTCCCGGCGGCGACGTCGACCGAGAACACGGCCGTGCGCAGCCGGTCCAGCACCACGACACCTGTCCCGGTGTCGACGACGTCGTCGGCGCTGTAGAGCTGCCCGCCGATCGTCCGCGCCGGACCGCTCGCCGGCAGGAGCCGGATGTCCTTCGCCGTCCCCATCGCGACCAGCCGGTCGGCGCCGTAGGCGATGCTCGACGCCGGCTGCCCGCCCGTCTTCGTCTCGGTGAGCTTCCGGTCCGGCAACGTCAGCTGCTGCACCACGCCCTGGGCCGGCTCGGCGATCTCGACCCGCCCCGGCGCCACGGAAAGCTTCTCCGCCTTGCCGTATAACGGCATATTCACCGGGGGTGACGCGAGCGCGTTCAGGTCGTAGAGCCGCAAAGACGGCGGCTGAGCGAGCGCGACGACGAGGGTCCCCTGAGCGACGGCGACGGCCGACACCGACCCGGTGGCGAGCACCTGACCGGCGGGCTTCACGGTCGCGGCGGGGGAGACCGCCGGCTTCGCCGCCACGGGGTTCGCGACGATCTGCAGGTCGTCGCTGTCGGACTTGGCCGACGAGCAGCCCGAGAGCACCAGGACACCGGCGAGCGGGATCGCGATCCACGACACGGCGGCGAACCGACGCACGTTGCTGCCTCCAGGTGTCCCTCGACGGGCGGTGTTCACCAGCATCCTCCACGATCGTTCTGCCGTCACGTGCATGTCACCCAACAGACACCTAGCGCGGCCAGCGCTCCGGGTAACCGGCCTCGATCGCGCTGACGTCGTCGAGCGCGGAGCGGATGGCCGGCGGGAGGGTGATCTCCTCCGCCGTCAGCGAGCCGGTGAGCTGGCCGGTGTCCCGCGCCCCGACGACCGGGGCCACGACCCCGGGCCGGTCGCGGACCCAGGCGAGCGCCACCACCAGCGGCGACGTGCCGAGCCCGTCGGCCGCGGTGGCCACCGCCTGCACGATCCGGGCGGCCCGGTCGGTGCGGTGGTGCTCGACGTAGCCGGCGTACGCGCTGTTCGCGCCGCGCGAGTCGGCGGGCGTGCCGGTGCGGTACTTGCCGGTCAGCACGCCGCGGCCCAGGGGCGCCCAGGGGAGCAGCCCGACGCCGTGGTGCTCGGCGGCCGGGACGACCTCGCGGTCCACCCCGCGTTCCAGCAGCGAGTACTCGACCTGGGTGGAGACGATCGGGGCGACCGCCGCGGCGCCGGCGGCGGCCGTCGCCAGCTGCCAGCCCGCGTAGTTCGAGACGCCGACGTACCGGGCCTTGCCGCTGGTCACGGCGTACTCGAGGGCGGCGAGGGTTTCCGCGATCGGCACGCAGGTGTCCCAGGCGTGCAGCTGCCACAGGTCGACGTGGTCGGTGCCGAGCCGCTTGAGCGAGCCGTCGAGCGCGGTGAGCAGGGCGCCGCGCGAGGCGCCACCGCCGAACGGGCCGTCGTCGCGCCGGGCGACCGCCTTCGTCGCGAGGACGATGTCGTCGCGGGGCACGAGGTCGCCGAGCAGCGAGCCGAGGACCCGCTCGCTCTCGCCCTCGCCGTAGATGTCGGCCGTGTCCACCAGGGTGCCGCCGGCGTCCACGAAGGCGACCAGCTGGCTGGCGGCCTCTTCCGCGTCGGTGTCGCCACCCCAGGTCATGGTGCCGAGCGCCATCCGCGAGACGCGCAGTCCCGAGCGGCCGAGCAGTCGCTTTTCCACGACCGCCGAGCCTAGTGGGCGGCCCCTCCCGAACCTGACCAAGGTGAGTCGTGTCGCCCACAAGGGCCCCGTTAGGGTCTGGCCCCGTGCGACTCGGACTGAATCTCGGCTACTGGGGAGCGGGGAACGACCCCTCGAACCTGGCCCTGGCGAAACAGGCGGACGACCTCGGCTACGCCGTCGTGTGGGCCGCGGAGGCGTACGGCTCGGACGCCGTCACGGTGCTGACCTGGATCGCGGCCCACACGACGCGGATCGACGTCGGTGCCGCCGTGCTGCAGATCCCGGCCCGGACCCCGGCGATGACCGCGATGACGGCCGCGACCCTCGACACGCTCTCGGGCGGCCGCTTCCGGCTGGGGCTGGGCGTGTCCGGCCCGCAGGTGTCCGAGGGCTGGCACGGCGTGCGGTTCGGCTCCCCGCTGGGCCGCACCCGGGAGTACGCCTCGATCGTGCGCTCGGCGTTGCGGCGGGAGCGGGTGCGGTTCGAGGGCGAGCACTTCACACTGCCCCTGCCGGACGGGCCCGGCAAGGCGCTGCGGCTGACCGTCCGGCCGGCCCGCAAGCACATCCCCCTGTACCTGGCCGCGATCGGCCCGAAGAACCTCGAGCTGGCCGGGGAGATCGCCGACGGCTGGCTGCCGGTGTTCTTCTCGCCGGCGCACGCGGGGGAGCAGCTGGCGCAGCTGCGGACCGGCGCCGAGCGGGCCGGCCGCACGCTGGACGGTTTCGACGTCGCCCCGAGCGTGCCGCTGGTGCCCGGCGCCGACTGGAAGGCGTGCGCGGACGCGGTCCGTGCCTACGCGGCGCTCTACCTCGGCGGGATGGGCAGCAAGGAGAAGAACTTCTACAACCGGCTGGCGTGCCGGATGGGCTTCGAAGCCGAAGCCGCCGAAGTGCAGGAGAAGTACCTGGCGGGCGACCGGGTGGGGGCGATGGCGGCGGTGCCGCTGGCGTTCCTCGACGCGACGTCGCTGCTGGGCCCGAAGGAACGGATAGCGGAGAAGATGACCGAATACGCCGAGGCCGGCGTGACCACCCTGTCGGTGTCGCCGTACACCCCGGACGCCGGGGCCGCGCTGACCACCGCCGTCGAGGCGCTGGAGAAGGCGGGGGTGGCCTGACGTGGGCTGGTTCGAAGCACTGGTGCTGGGCCTGGTCCAGGGCCTGACGGAGTTCCTCCCGATCTCCTCGAGCGCGCACCTGCGGATCGTCGCGGCGCTCGTCGGCTGGGACGACCCGGGTGCCGCGTTCACCGCGGTCACCCAGATCGGCACCGAGCTCGCGGTGATCATCTACTTCGGCAAGAAGATCGGCCGCATCCTGCAGGCCTGGTTCTTCTCGCTGTACAAGCCGGACTGGCGCCGCGACCCGGACGCCCGGCTGGGCTGGCTGATCATCATCGGCTCGCTGCCGATCGTGGTGCTCGGGCTGCTGCTGCAGGACCAGATCGACAGCGCGTTCCGCGACCTGCGGATCACCGCCACCGTGCTGATCGTGTTCGGCCTGATCCTGCTCTACGCCGACCGGGTCGGGAAGCAGGAGCGGACGCTGGAGCACCTGACCGTGCCGCACGGCCTCGGCTTCGGCTTCGCCCAGGCGCTGGCGCTGATCCCGGGCGTCTCCCGCTCGGGCGGCACGACGAGCGCGGGCCTGCTGCTGGGCTACACGCGTTCCGAGGCGGCGGAGTACTCGTTCCTGCTGGCGCTGCCGGCGGTCTTCGGGTCGGGAGTGTACAAGCTCAAGGACATCGGCTCGGGCGGCGTGCCGGCCCAGTGGGGCCCGACGATCCTGGCGACGCTGGTGGCGTTCGGCGTCGGCTACGCGGTGATCGCGTGGCTGATGGCCTACATCAAGAAGCGCAGCTTCGTGCCGTTCGTGATCTACCGGCTGGTGCTGGGCGTGCTGCTGTTCGTGCTGATCTTCACCGGGGCGCTGGACCCGAACGCGGGTCCCGTCAGCCACTGAGCCGCCCGCGTGGGGACCGCTTGATCGGTCCCCACGTAGGGTGGGTCCCGTGAGTACGGTCATTCTGCTCAGGCACGGCAAATCGACGGCCAACGGCTCCGGTGTCCTGGCCGGGCGTTCCCCGAAGGTCAACCTCGACGACACCGGTCGTGCCCAGGCGGAGAAACTGGTGGAGCGCCTCGACGGCGTGCCGCTGGCCGAGCTGGTCGTGTCGCCGATGCTGCGGTGCAAGCAGACCGTCGGCCCCCTCGCCACCGCGCGCGGGCTCGGCAAGACCGTCGAACCCGGGCTGTCCGAAGTGGACTACGGGGACTGGACCGGCAAGGAGCTCAAGCACCTGGCCAAGGAACCCCTGTGGCGGGTCGTGCAGGCGCACGCCTCGGCCGCGGTCTTCCCCGGCGGCGAAGGGCTCGCGGCGATGCAGGCCCGCTCGGTCGCCGCCGTCCGCGCGCACGATCGCCGGATCGCGGCCGAGCACGGCGACCACGCCGTCTGGCTGCTGTGCAGCCACGGCGATGTGATCAAGTCCATCCTCGCCGACGCCCTCGGGCAGCACCTCGACGCGTTCCAGCGGATCGTCGTCGACCCGGCGTCGATCTCGGTCGTGCGCTACACCGAGACCCGGCCGTTCGTCATGCGGGTCAACGACCACAGCAGCGACCTGAGCGGCATCGTGCCCCCCGAACCCAAGCCGAAGCGGGGCAAAAAGGGCGCCGGGAGCAGCGACGCCGTCGTGGGCGGTACCACCGGCCGGTGAGCCTGGCCACCTCCGGAAAGCGCTGACATCCGCACAGGTGGACCACGTAGGGTGGCGGGACCGAGTGTTGTACCCCCACCAGGAGCCTGCCCCGATGATTTCGCCGGACAACCCGTTCGCCGCACCCAGTGAACTGCCCTACGCCCTGCCGCCGTTCGACCGGATCGCCGACGAGCACTACCGGCCCGCGTTCGAGGCGGGCCTGGCCGAGCATTCGGCGGAGATCGAGCAGATCGCGGCGCAGGACGCCGAGCCGACGTTCGAGAACACCGTCGTGGCCCTCGAACGCGCCGGCGAGCTGCTGGGCCGCGTCGCGAGCGTGTTCTACAACCTGTCCGGCTCCAACAGCACCGACGAGATCCAGGCCATCCAGGCCGAGTTCGCGCCGAAGCTGGCCGCCCACCACGATGCCCTCCACCTGAACCCGAAGCTGTTCGCCCGGATCGACGCGCTCCACGCTCGGCGGGACGAGCTCGGCCTGGACGAGGAGTCGCGGCGGCTGCTCGAACGCCGTCACCTCGACTTCAGCCGCGCGGGCGCCGGGCTCGGCGAGACGGAGCAGGCCCGCCTGCGGGAGCTGAACGGCCAGCTGTCCACGCTGCAGACGAAGTTCCAGCAGAACCTGCTCAAGGACACCAACGACCTGGCCGTCGTGCTCGAAGACCGCGCCGACCTGGCCGGCTTCGGCGACGGCGCGATCGCCACCGCGGCCGAAGCGGCGGCGGCCCGCGGCGAGGACGGCAAGTACGTCATCCCGCTGACCCTGCCGACGAGCCAGGCTTCGCCGCTGGAGACCCTGCGCGACCGCGAGATCCGCGCGCGGATCCACGCCGCGTCGATGGCGCGCGGCAACCGCGGCAACGAGTTCGACAACAACGCGCTGGTCGCCGAGATCGCGCACCTGCGGGCCGAACGGGCCACGCTGCTCGGGTACCCGAACCACGCCGCGTACGTCATCGCCGACGAGACGGCGAAGACCGCCGAAGCCGCCGCCGGGCTGCTCGAACGCCTGGCGCCCGCCGCGGTCGCCAATGCCCGCACCGAAGCCGCGGAACTGCAGCAGCTGCTCGAAGCCGACGTCCCCGGTGCGACGCTGCGTCCGTCGGACTGGCCGTACTACGCCGCCCAGGTCCGCCGTGAGCGCTTCGACGTCGACACCGAGGCCCTGCGGCCGTACTTCGAGGCCGACCGCGTGTACCTCGACGGCGTCTTCTTCGCCGCCACCAAGCTCTACGGGCTCACCTTCACCGAGCGGACCGACCTCCCGAAGTACCACCCGGAGGTCCGGACCTTCGAGGTGTTCGACGCCGACGGCAGCCCGCTCGGGCTGTACCTGCTCGACCTGTACACCCGCGACGCCAAGCGCGGCGGCGCGTGGATGAACACCTTCGTCGACCAGTCGGAGCTGCTGGACCGCAAGACGGTCGTGGTCAACGTGCTCAACGTCGGCCGGCCGCCGGCGGGGGAGCCGACGCTGCTCACCTTCGACGAGGTCGTCACCGCGTTCCACGAGTTCGGGCACGCGCTGCACGCCCTCGTCTCGGCGGTCCGCTACCCGACGTTCTCCGGCACCAACGTGCCCCGCGACTTCGTCGAATACCCGTCCCAGGTCAACGAGATGTGGATGCTGTGGCCGGAGGTGCTGGCCAACTACGCCAAGCACCACGAGACGGGGGAGGCGCTGCCCCAGGAGCAGGTCGACAAGCTCCTCGCCGCCCAGCAGTACGGCGAGGGCTTCTCGACCACCGAGTACCTGGCGGCGTCCCTGCTCGACCAGGCCTGGCACCGCCTCGGCGTCGACGACCGCGTCGAAGAGGTGCAGCGGTTCGAGACGGACGCGCTCGTCAAGGCCGGCGTCGCCGTCGAAGCGATCCCGCCGCGCTACCGCACGACGTACTTCGCGCACGTCTTCAGCGGCGGCTACAGCGCCGGGTACTACTCCTACATCTGGAGCGAGGTCCTCGACGCCGACACCGTCCAGTGGTTCCGGGAGAGCGGGGGACTGACCCGCGAGAACGGCGATCACTTCCGCCGCACGCTGCTGGGCCGGGGAGGGAGCATCGACCCCATGGACGCGTTCCGGGCCTTCCGCGGCCGCGACCCCGAGATCGACCCGCTCCTGGCGCGCCGCGGCCTCAACGGGGTCTGAGCACACCCCTTCTCCAACTGTATAACGGCCTATACTGCGGGGCAGTTTTGAAAGAAACTGCCCCGCAGTGCCGTATCCGACGCCAGAACAACAGCACAGACGGACGGAGTCAGGCCGGCCCGCCGACGATGTGGTCGACGAAGCCGTAGGTGAGCGCTTCCTCGGCGTCGAACCAGCGGTCGCGGTCGGCGTCGGTGGTGATGCGTTCGACGGTCTGGCCGGTCTGGCGTGCGGTGATCTCCGCGAGGCGACGCTTCATCTTGCCGAACACCTCGGCCTGGATGGCGATGTCCGCGGCGGCGCCGCCGATGCCGGCCGAGGGCTGGTGCATGACGATCCGCGTGTTCGGGAGCAGGTAGCGCTTTCCGGGGGTGCCGGAGGAGAGCAGGAACTGGCCCATGGACGCGACGAAGCCGAGGCCGTAGGTCGAGACGTCGGGTTTGACGAGCTGCATGGTGTCGTAGATGGCCATGCCGGCGGTGACCGAGCCGCCGGGTGAGTTGATGTAGAAGGTGATGTCCTTCGCCGGGTCGTCGGCGGCGAGCAGGAGGAGCTGGGCGATGATCCGGTTGGCCACCTCGTCGTTGACCTCGGAGCCGAGGAAGACGATGCGGTCGCGCAGGAGCTGTTGGTAGACCGAGTCTTCGGGTGCGGTGCTCGGTGCCTGCATGTCGGGTACGGCGAGTGTGGTCATGGCCCGACGGTAGGGCGCGGGCGGGTGCGGCCGGTGGTGGTTTCGCTGTGAGCGTGCGGTGTTCGCCGGGAGCGGACTGGGGTGAGGTCTTGTCAGGGTGGCCGGCGGCGACTAACGTACAACCACATGGTTGTACTTCGGGAAGAGAGTGAGGAGTCGCTCAACCAGCTCTTCCGGGCCTTGGCCGACGGCACGCGCCGCGACATCCTGGCGCGGTCGATCACCGGGACGCCGTCGGTGTCCGAGCTCGCCGCGCACTACGAGATGAGCTTCGCCGCGGTGCAGAAGCACGTCGCGGTGCTGGAGCGGGCTGGTCTGGTCCGGAAGCGCGCGCGGGGTCGCGAGCAGCGGGTGGCGACCGACCGGGAGCGGCTGCGGCGGGCCGGTGAGCTCCTCGATTTCTACGAGTCCGTTTGGCGTCAGCGGGTGGCGCAGCTCGATGACCTGTTGCAAGAGAAAGAGGATTGACGATGCCCGTCACCTCGGTGACCAAGGATCCGGAAGCGCTGACGCTGACGCTGGTGGCCGACTTCCCGGTTTCGCGAGAACGGCTGTGGGCGGCGTGGGCCGACCCGCGGCAGCTGGAGCGCTTCTGGGGGCCGCCGTCCGCGCCCGCGACGTTCACGCACCACGACTTCCGGGTCGGTGGTCGCGCGGAGTACTTCCTGACCGGGCCGGACGGGGAGAAGTGGAGTGGCTCGTGGAAGTTCACGGCGGTGGACCCGATCGACTCGTTCGTGGCGGACGACGGTGATGACAACGCCGGGGACGAGGACATGCCGATGTCGATGACGTTCGTCTTCGAGGCGACGCCGTCGGGGTCGCGGATGACGAGTGTCACGCGGTTTTCGAGTGTCGAAGCGATGGAACGGACGACCCCGGGCATGGAAGAAGGCCTTCGCGCCGCGATGCCCCAACTGGACGAGGTGCTGGCGGGATGAGAACTCTCAAGATCATCGAACACGTGTCGCTGGACGGCGTGATCCAGAACTCCGCCGAGGACGGTTTCCCGTACCCGGACTGGACGGGGCCGTACCGGACGCCCGCCGGTGCGGAGGCGATGCTGGCCGCGCACGGTGAGCGGTTCGACCTGCTGCTCGGGCGGAGTACGTATGACATCTTCGCGGGGTTCTGGCCGACGGTGTCGGGCAACGTGATGGCGGACCGGCTGAACGCGGCGAAGAAGTACGTCGTCACCCATCGCGGGGACGATCTGGGGTGGGGGCCGGCCGAGGGTGTCGGGCCGGACCTGGTCGAGGGGGTCCGGCGGATCAAGGCGGAGGACGGTCCGGAGCTGGTCCTGACGGGCAGTTCGACGCTGACGTCGGCGTTGCTCGAGCACGGGCTCGCGGACGAGGTCGTGCTGGTGGTCTACCCGGTGCTGGTGGGGACGGGGAAGCGGCTCTTCGCGGAGGGGACACCGGGGCAGACGTTCGAGTTCGCCGGGTCGACGTCGACGCCGTCCGGTGTGCTGCTCAGCACGTACAAGGTCGCCGGGCCGTTGAAGACCAGCTGACGCGAAAGGGGCCACCGTCCTTCCTGGACGGTGGCCCCTTCGTGGGTCACGCTCAGATGAGGCCGAGCTTGCGCACGGTGTCGCGCTCCTCGACGAGCTCGGCGACCGAGGCGTCGATGCGGGCGCGGGAGAAGTCGTCGATCTCGAGGCCCTGGACGATCTTGTACTCGCCGTTCTCGGCGGTGACCGGGAACGAGGAGATGATGCCCTCGGCGACGCCGTAGGAGCCGTCGGAGACGACGCCGGCGGAGGTCCAGTCGCCGGCCGCGGTGCCGTTGACCCAGGTGTAGACGTGGTCGATGGCGGCGGAGGCGGCGGACGCGGCGGAGGACAGGCCGCGGGCCTCGATGATGGCGGCGCCGCGCTTGGCGACGGTCGGGATGAAGTCGCTCTCGAGCCAGGCCTGGTCGACCTCGACGCTCTTGCCGCCGACCTCGGCGTGCTGGACCGAGGGGTACTGGGTGGCGGAGTGGTTGCCCCAGATGGCGAGCTTCTTGAGCTCGGTGACCGGGACGCCGAGCTTCTTGGAGAGCTGGGCGAGCGCGCGGTTGTGGTCGAGGCGGGTCATCGCGGTGAAGCGGTCGGCCGGCACGTCGGGGGCGTGCGACTGGGCGATGAGGGCGTTGGTGTTGGCCGGGTTGCCGACCACGAGGACCTTGACGTCGGAGGCGGCGCCGGCGTTGATGGCTTCGCCCTGGGGCTTGAAGATGCCGCCGTTGGCCTCGAGGAGGTCGCCGCGCTCCATGCCCTTGCTGCGGGGGCGGGCGCCGACGAGGAGGGCGATGTTGGTGCCTTCGAAGGCCTGCTTGGGGTCGTCGAAGATGTCGATGCCGGCCAGGAGCGGGAACGCGCCGTCGTCGAGCTCCATGGCGGTGCCCTCGGCCGCCTTGACCGCCTGCGGGATCTCGAGGAGCCGCAGCTTCACCGGGACGTCCTGGCCGAGGAGCTGACCGGACGCGATGCGGAAGAGCAGCGCGTAGCCGATCTGGCCGGCGGCGCCGGTGACGGTCACGTTGACAGGGGCTTGGGTCATTGCGGTTCTCCAGCTTGAGACGACTTTGGCTAGTGCATGGAGCCTATCTCTCCTCGTGGTGGCGGGTCGGGTGCGTCCAGTCACTCTCGCTGGATCGATCAGGTACCGGTGACGTTGCCGGCGAGCCGGTGCAGGAGGTCGGCGAGCTGGGCGATCTCGGTGTCGGACAGGCCTTTCCGCATGCGTTCGTCGTGGGCGATGGCGGCGGAGGCGAGGCGGAGGAAGAGCTGTTCGCCTTCGGGGGTGAGGGTGACCAGGTGGACTCGGCGGTTGTCGGGATCGCGGCGGCGGGTGACGAGGCCGGCGCTTTCCATGCCGTTGAGGTGGTGGGTGAGGGTGGCGCCCTGGATGCCGACGGCGTCGGCGAGTTCGCGCTGGTTGGCGACGGGTCGGGTTTTGAGGGAGATGAGGATCTGCCAGACGGGCTGGGAGCCGCCGGCGGCGGCGAGGGCCTGGTCGAAGGCGCGGCCGGCGGTCTTGGCGGTGCGGGCGAGGACGACGCCGATGGGGGTGGTGGTGGGTGCTGGCACGGGGGTGACCTTACCGCAGAAACAGAGAGGTCTAAGCGTTTGACATCTAACGGTTAGACTTCTAACGTTGTGCCCATCGCACCGGAAATCGAACCGGAAGGGGCACACGATGAGCACCGAAGAGCAGGTCCGCGAGTTCGGCCGGGTCTGGGCCGCGGCGGAAGAACGTGGCGACACCGGAGTGCTGGCCGGCCTGGTGGCCGACGGCTTCCGCCTGGTCGGCCCGCTCGGCTTCGTCCTGGACCGCGACCAGTGGCTGGCGCGCTACGACGGCGGCGGGCTGGTCACCGAAAAGCTCGGCTGGGACGAGGTCGAGGTCCGCGACTTCGGCACGACCGCCATCGCGATCGGCGTGCACGACCAGGTCGCGAAGCACCGGGGCAACCCGGTCGACGGCCGGTTCCGCGCCACGCACGTGCTGGTCCGCGACGACGACCGCTGGCGGCTGGCCGGCATCCACCTGAGCCCGATCGGCGGCTCGCCGCCGTTCGCACCCGGCGGGAGCGCGCGATGAGCGTCGAGCTGAACCACACGATCGTGTGCGTGACCGACCGGGAGAGGTCGGCGGAGTTCCTCGCCGGGATCCTCGGCCTGCGGACCGGGCCGGTCGACGGGCCGTTCGTGCCGATCCGGCTGGCGAACGGCGTGACGCTGGACTACCTGCGGGTGGACCGCGTGACGAGCCAGCACTACGCGTTCCTGGTCGGCGAGGACGACTTCGACGCCGCGCTGGCGCGGATCGAGCGGGCCGGCCTCACCTACTGGGCCGACCCGTTCCACGACCGGGCCGGCGAGGTCAACGACCTGAACGGCGGCCGCGGGATCTACTTCGAGGATCCCGACGGCCACAACCTGGAACTGCTCACGAGGGGGTAGCCGTGCGGTTGAGCATCGGGGTCACGGACTTCTCGTGGCCGGACAGGGCGACCGAGGAACTGTCGGACGTCGCCGTCGCGGCTGACGACGCCGGCTTGGACACCCTGTGGGTGGCCGACCACCTGCTGCAGGCCGACCCGCACAGCACGCCGGATTCGGCGATGCTCGAGGCGTACACGACGCTGGGGTTCCTGGCCGCGCGCACCAGCCGGATCGGGCTGGGCACGATGGTCTCGGCGGTGACGTTCCGGCCGCCCGCGCTGCTGATCAAGGCGGTCACGACGCTGGACGTCCTCTCCGGCGGGCGGGCCCGCTTCGGGATCGGCACCGGGCACCACGACGGCGAGGCGCGGGCGATGGGCCTGCCCTTCCCGCCCGTGGGGGAGCGCTTCGAGCGGATGGAGGAGACCATCCGGCTGGCGCTGCGGATGTGGGCCGGGGACGACTCGGCGTTCGAGGGTGAGCACTACCGCCTGGACCGTCCGATCGGGATTCCGCTGCCGGTCCGCCGGCCGAAGGTGCTGATCGGCGGGGCCGGTGAGCGCAAGACGCTGCGGCTGGTCGCGCGGTACGCCGACGCGTGCAACGTGTTCGACATCCCGGACGGCGGGAAGACGGTGCGGCACAAGCTGTCCGTGCTCGCGCGGCACTGCGAGGAGGCCGGGCGGCCGTACGGGGAGGTCGAGAAGACGATCAGCACGCGGCTGGCGGCCGGTGAGTCGGCGGAGTCGTTCGCGCGGCGGTGCGGCGAGTTCGCGGAGTGGGGCGTCGAGCACGCGGTCGTGATCACGGCGGGGCCGTGGTCGGCGGCGGGGGTCGCGACGCTGGGCCGGGCCGCGGGCCTGCTGGCGAAGTGAAACGATCAAGCCCGGACGTCGCGGGGTGATCGCGGACGGCGGGCGGCGGTCCGGGGGCGCGAAATCGTTTTCCGGTCGAATTCCTTCGTTTTCGCGATAATGGCGGCTCGACATTATCGGTATACCGCGTGGCGGGACGGCTACTGCGTGTTGCTCCGTTCAGCGGGGTTTCGGACCATGATCGATTCGCTACCATGGTCGACGCCCCCGTACCCAATTCGAATGTATTGGGAAGGATTCCGATGCTGTCTGCGGTCGTTGCTGCCGTAATGGCGCTTTCCTCTGTGGTCACCCCGCATTCGTGGAACACTCCTCCGCCGCCCGACAAAATCGTCATCGACGTCGTGAACGCCAATGGCACGGGCTGTCCGGCCGGCACGTCCGCGGTGGCGGTGTCGCAGGACAACACGGCGTTCACCGTGACCTACAGCGCCTACACGGCGCTGGTCGGGGTCGGCGCCGGGCCGTTGGACGCCCGGAAGAACTGCCAGATCGGCCTGCGGGTGCACGTCCCGCAGGGGTTCACCTACGGAATCGCGCAGGCGGACTACCGCGGATTCGCCCACCTGGAACGCGGCGCGACCGGCCTGGAAAGAGCGAACTACTATTTCCAGGGCAATTCTCCGACGGCCTACATGCAGCACCCGCTGACCGGTCCGTTCGAGGACGACTGGCATTTCACCGATTCGACCGAGGTCGGTGCGATCGTGTTCAAGCCGTGTGGTGAGGAACGCAATCTGAACGTCAACACGGAATTGCGGGCCGCGGCCGGGACGTCGGATCCGAAGAAGACGACGAGCTTCGTGACGATGGACTCGACCGACGGCAGCATCACGACCACGTACCACTTCGCGTGGTTGTCCTGTCCCTGATCGGGTGAACAGCCGGGGTGGCGCGGTGTCGGGGCCGCGCCACCCCGGCGGTCACTTCTTCGCGGGGGCGCGGGGATCGGTGGCCTGGACGTCGAAGACGCGGCCGAGGGAGATGAGGCCCTCGTCGAGGTGGCTGAGGCTGGAGAGGATGGCCCGGGTTTCGGCCTGCTCGACACGGTCGGACACCGGGGTGCCGTCGTCGCGCACGAGCGTGCCGGGCGTGGGGCCACCCGGCGCGTCGAGTGCTTTGCGGAGGACGTCGATGTTGTCCAGCAGCCGGCCGGTGAACCGGCGCAGGCGCTCGGCGTTCTCGCCGGCGAGTTGCCCGGGCTGGGCGCGGGCGGCGACGTGGCGGGCGCGGAAGGCGATGGTCTCCAGCGTGGTGAGCACGTGCCAGCCGTAGTCGCGGCGGGCGCTGCGGAGGTTGACCGGGTGGGTCAGCGGTTCGATGGTGGTGCGGACCTGCTCGACGGCGCGGTCGAGGTCGCGGGAGAGCTCGATGATGTTGACGTTCTCCTCGCCGGCGAGCAGGTCGCGGGTGTGCTCGAGGAACTCGGCCAGTTCGTCGAGCACGGCGGAGATGTCGTCGAGCATGACCGAGCGGGTGCGGACCGGGACGATGACGACGGCGGCGAGGATGCCCGCGACGGCGCCGACCGCGGTTTCGGCGACGCGGATCCAGAGCACCTCGAGGCTGAACGTGCCGAGCAGGCTGTAAAGCAGGCCGAGCATGCTGGTGATGAAGAAGGCCATCACGACCTGGGAGACGCGGGCGGTGTAGACCATCCCGAACACGCACACCAGGATCAGCGCGAGCGTGGCCGGGATGCTGCCGGCGACCAGGGAGGCGAGCAGGACACCGCCGACGATGCCGATGAGGGTGCCGCCGAGTCGGCGGACGCCCTTGACGAAGGTGGCCCCCGCGCTGGAGGCGCCGATGAACACCACGAAGACGGTGAGGACGGCCCAGTACCAGCGCTGGTGGGAGACCAGCTCGCCGCCGAGCACGGCGAGCCCGCCACCGACGACGGCCTGGATCGCGCTGCGGGTGCGGTTGTCGTAGGCGAACGCGGGGGTCGGCTCGTCGTCGTCCTCGTCGGGGGAGTCCGGGGTCGACTCGGGCGCGGCGGCGCGCTGGGCACGGTCGTCGGCCAGTGCCAGCTCGGCCAGCGCCTTGCGGACGCCGTCGCCGGGGGCGGCGTGTTCGTCGATGCGGCTGCCTTCGACGAGCATCCGGCTGTACTCGCCGGTCTGGCTGATCAGCGGGAGCTCGCGCGGGTCGCGTTCCATGAGGGCGCGGAAGCGGGCGAGCCGGGCGATGAGGTCGTCGCGGACGTCGGTGGCGAGCTCGTCGGAGGAGGTGCGCTGGACGGTGCTGACCAGCCACTCGAGGGCGAGCTCGACCTCGATGGCGCGGCGGCGCAGGCGGTCGGCGGCGCGGGCGTCGACGACGTCGGGGGCGGCGTCCTCGATGAGCAGGACGCATTCGTGGAGGCGGGCGAGCGCGCTGCGCAGCTGCTTGCGGGTGCGTTCGCTGCCGCCCACGGCGAGGTGGGCTTCGGTGGCGCGGACGACGGCGGCGAGGCGGGCGCGGAAGGCGCGGCGCACACGCAGGAACTCGGCTTCGGCGTTGTGGCGCAACAGGACGAACCGGACGACGGCATTGGCGAGCACGCCGACGCCGAGGGCCATCAGCAGCTGCGGGACCTGCGCGAGGTGGGCCTGCAGGAACATGGGGAAGAAGAACAGGAAGAAGCCGATCGAGCCGAGCGCGGTGCCGCGGGGGCCGAAGCGCTGGGCGTAGACGGCGACGAAGATCAGCAGGACGAACACGATGCTGTCCATCGGCGGCAGCGCCGACCCGAGGCTGGCGACGGTGATGGACGCGGCCCCGGTGAGGAACGCCAGCACGAGGGTGCCGGCCTGGCCGCCGGGGGTCGGGTCGTTGACGGTGAACGCCGTCATCATCGCGGCGATGGCGCCGACCAGCATCACCGTGAGCGGGAGGTGCGCGGGCAGCAGCGCGGCCACGGCGAGGACGATGCCGAGGACGGCGGACCCGGCCAGCCGCAGGCGGACCAGGCCGGGGTCGGCCGCCGCCAGCCGGTCGAGGGCGGCGGTGCGGAAGTGGTTCATCGGGCGAGCAGCTCCCACTGGGCGAGGGTGGTGCGGCGGCCGCGGGTGGCGGTGATCCGCAGCCGGTAGTGCGGGTGCGCGGCCGGGGTGGCGAGCGCGAAGGGCCGGGTCTGGCGGCGCCAGCGGAACAGCTCGTCCTGGCGTTCGTCCAGGGTGGTCCACTCCGTGCCGTCGTCGGAGCCTTCCAGGACCCAGGACTTCGGGTCTCCGCCGCGGTTGCCGGAGGTGAGCGTGTACATCGTGACCTCGCGGGGCTCGCCGGTGACGGTGAACTCGATCGCCGGGGTGGCACTGCGGAAGGTGACGTCGGTGCGGGTGGTGTCGTCGAAGAGCGCGGCGACGTTCTTGGCGTCTTCGCTGGTGGCGGTGCCGGTGAGGTCGGAGATCGGGGCCGGCTGCTCGGCGGGCGGCGGCGGGGTGCCCCACGCGGTGGGTTCGCCTGCGAGGTCGAAGACCAGCTCGGCGCCGCCGGCGAGGGTGGCGTGGGCGATGGTCGTGGCGTCGTGCGGTTCGCCGTCGACGGTGAGGCCGCGGACGTAGACCGTCTCGTCGGTGTTGCCGGGCGCGCGGATGACGAGGGTCTTGCCTTCGCCCAGGTGGACGGTCGCCTTTTCGAACAGCGGCGAGCCGATCGCGTAACGCGGGCTCCCGACGGCCAGGGGGTAGAAGCCCAGTGCGCTGAACACCCACCACGCGGACATCTCGCCGTTGTCCTCGTCGCCGGGGTAGCCCTGGCCGAGCTCGCTGCCGAGGTAGAGCCGCCGGAGGACCTCGCGCACGACGCGCTGGGCCTTCGCGGGCGCGCCGGCGAGGTTGTAGACGTACGGGATGTGGTGCGAGGGCTGGTTGGAGTGGCCGTACTGGCCCATGCGGACGTCGCGGGCTTCGGTCATCTCGTGGATGAGGCCGCCGTACGCGCCGGGGCGGCGGCCGGTCTCCGGCGTCGCGAAGAACTCGTCGAGCTTGGCTTCGAGGCCTTCGTTGCCGCCGTGCAGCGCCGCGAGACCGGGGCCGTCGTGGGGTGCGGTGAAGGCGGTGTTCCACGCGTTGGTCTCGACGAAGTCGCCGCCCCAGGCGGCCGGGTCGTAGCCCTCGGGGGCGAACTTGCGGCTGCCGTCGCGGTTGCGGCCCTGGAAGAAGCCGATCTTCGGGTCGAAGTGGTGGACGTAGTGCTTCGCGCGCTCGCGGAAGTAGGCGGCGTAGTCGGCGTACATCCGGGCCCGGGTGCCGTCGCTTTCGCGGGCGAGGGCGTCCGAGAGGTTGGCGAGGCCGAAGTCGTTGATGCAGCCTTCGAGCGCCCAGGACAGTCCTTCGTGGACCGACGTCGGGGTGTAGCCCAGGAAGATCGACCGGTCGAGGCCCTTGCGGCCGACCGCGCGGTGCGGCGGGGTGACGGTGGCGTTCTTGAGGGCCGCGTCGTAGGCGGCCTCGACGTCGAAGTCGCGGACGCCCTTGAGGTAGGCGTCGGCGAAGGCGACGTCGGAGCTGGTGCCGGTCATCAGGTCCGCGTAGCCGGGCGAGGACCAGCGGGAGATCCAGCCGCCTTCGCGGTACTGCTGGACGAACCCGTCGACCATCCGGCCGCAGTGCTCCGGGGTGAGCAGCGCGTACGCGGGCCAGGTGGTGCGGTAGGTGTCCCAGAAGCCGTTGTTGACGTACATCTCCCCGTCGACGACCTTCGCGCCGGTGCGCCGGCGGGTGCCCGGCCACCACCGCCGCACCACCGGGCTCGCGTGCCGGATGCCCTTCGGGGTGTTCTCGTGCGCGACGTTCGGGTACAGGAACAGCCGGTACAGGTTGGAGTACAGCGTGGTCCGCTGGTCCTCGGTGGCGCCTTCGACCTCGACGCGGCCGAGCTGCTCCTGCCAGAGGGCGCGGGCCTGGTCGCGGACCTGCTCGAACGTCGTCCCGGCGGGGATCTCCAGCTCGAGGTTGTGCTTGGCCTGCGCGAGGCTGATCAGCGACGTCGCGATCCGCAGCGTCGCGTCGGGACCGTCGAACTCGAAGTAGCCCGAGACCCGCCGCCACGGCGGGAAGCGGACCTTGGCACCGCGCGTGGCGGGAGCGTCCGTCACCCCGTAGAAGAACATCCGGCGCGCGCCGGCGGACAGGCGGCTGCGGACCGTCGTGTACCCCGAGATCACGCCGGTGTCGGCGTTGAGCCGGAGGCGGCCGCGGTTGGCGACGTTGTCGAACAGCAGCCAGCCGTGCTTGTCGGGGAAGGTGAACCGCAGGATCGCCGCGTGGGACGTCGGCGCGACGTCGGCGGTCATGCCGTTGGCGAACCGGACGCCGTAGTGGTGCGGCGAGTCGGTCTCGTCGTCGTGGGAGAAGGCCAGCGCGCGCTTGCGGCGGTTCGGCTCGACCGGGCCGGTGCCGGGCATGACGTGGAAGGTGTGCCGGTCGCCCATCCACGGGCTCGGCTGGTGGCTCAGGGCCAGCGCCTGCAGCGCCGGCCGGTTCTCGGCGTTGTTGTGGCGGTGGTAGGAGTAGATCCAGTTGGTGACGCTGGCGTCGGTGACCGGGGTCCAGAAGTTGAACCCGTGCGGCACCGCGGTCGCGGGGAAGTTGTTGCCGCGGGAGTAGTCGCCGCTGGAGTGCGAGCCGCGGGTCGTGCGGACGAAGTCGACCGGGTCCCGGGGCGGCTGGGGCCGTTCGGCGAGGCGGACGTCGTCGATCCAGCCGGTGATCTCGCCCTCGGGGGACGCGGTGCGCAGCACGATCCGGCTGATCCGGCGTCCGGTGAACGCCCCGAGCGGGCGGCGGACGAGGTTCCACTGGTCCACCCACAGGGTCTTGTCGTCCACCGGCTCGAACCCGGCGCTCGTGCCGTCGGCGAACTCGAGGTCGAGGCTGACCCGGGTGGCGTGGTAGGCCGGGATCTCGCCGTCGGACTGCGGGAAGACCACATAGGACAGCTCGAGGTCCCCGGTGACCGGGACGTCCGGTTCGAACAGGACGCTGCGCGGGCGGGCGGTGTAGCGCAGGGCCTTGGCCCCGGTGAAGCCGACGCCGGTCTTGGCCGTGGGGGAGCGGTCCGGGCCGCTGTCGACCGTCAAGGCGGGGTCCACCGGCCGCGGATCACCGGTTTCGAACGACGAGCAGAACACGGCCTCGGGCATGCGCACACCGTATCGGCCGAACGGCGTAGCGTGTGGCCGACGCGGGGGGAGGTCTCGGTGAGGACGCACATCGTCCGGCACGAGGGTGCCGAGCTGCACTACGAGCTGCTGGGCGACGGCCCGCTCCTGCTGCTGATCGCCGGCCGCGGCGGCTACCGCGCCCGCTACACCGGACTCGCGCGGCGGCTCGCCGGCACCTACGCGGTCCTCACCTACGACCGGCGCGGACCCGACACCGACTTCGACATGGGCCAGCAGGCCCGCGACGCGGCCGCCGTCATCCGCGCCGCCCGCCCGGCGCGACCGAGGGCGGCGGTGTTCGGCCAGGGCGCGGGCGGCTCGGTCGCGTTCGAGCTGGCCGCGCAGGTCCCCGACGCGGTGACCGAGCTGGTGGTCCACGAAGCCCCGGCGATCACCCTGCTCCCGGACGCCCCCAGGTGGCTGGCGATCGCCCGCAAGGTCCGCACCACCCACCAGCGCGAAGGCCTCGACGCGGCCCTGGCCATGGCCGGCATCAGCACGGCCGACTTCCCGGACCCGGCGGCCGCCGAGCTCTTCCTGGCCCGCGAGTTCCCGGCGGTGGTCCTGCACACCCCGGACCTCGACGCGGTCCGCCGCACGGGCATCCCGGTGGTCACGGCGGCGGGCGAGACCAGCCGTGATTCGTGCCTGGAGCAGTCGGCCCGGATCCAGGCGGAGCACCTGGCGTGCGGGTACGCCCGGTTTCCTGGGGGCCACCACGGCTTCGAGTCCGACGTGGACGCTTTCGCCCCGGCCTTGTGCACGACGTTGGCCAGGCTCCGCCGCCTCTGACCGGAGGAAGGGCAGCCCAGGTACGCGAGCCGACCCTCCCGCCGGCCGCAGCGGGTCAGCCCTCGCGGCCGCCGAACTGCCAGCGGTGCACCTCGACCCCGGCGTAGCGTCCCGGCGCCAGGACAGCCCGAGCAGCATCCGCGTCCGGCGCCCGCAGCAGCACCGCCGTGCCCAGCCACGCCGCGCCGTCATCCGAGAGCAGCTGCCCGTACGCGATCAGCTCCTCCCGCGAATCCGTCACCTCGACGGGCTCACCCGAGCCGAACCCGAGGACCAGGTACCGATCCCCACCGGACCGTCCACCGGGGAAGTCCCCCATCGTGCGGCCCAGCGCGTCCTGCCACCGGCGCAGCAGCACGTCGCGGTAGGCCCCGGCCTGGTAGCCGGGCTCGTCGAACGCGAACGCGCGGGCCGCCGCCGGGTCCGGTACGTCCACGATGTGCACGCTGCCCGTGGGCGTGTCGCCGTCGAAGGTCGGGCCGCGGGCGGTCAGCGTGAAGCGGTCCATGTAGGACCAATGCTCCTCCACCAGCTCCTCGCGCAGCGCGGCCGAGCCCGGCCGGTCCCGGTGGTAGCAGAAGAACTCCATCGCACCCTCCCCACGCGGTGAGGGCCTCCCCACCACCGGCGGGAAGGCCCTCACACACTCCGGCTACGGGACTAGATCTTCGCGCACTGCCCCGCGGACGGGCCGCGGACGGTGTTCGGAAGGTCGTAGTCCGTCGGGACCGGCGAGTTCGCCGCGCACGCCAGCGGGCCGCCGATCGTGCTCGACGTCAGCACCGGACCGTGGTTGCCGGTCAGCGCGACCGGGCCGCCCACCTGGGTCAGCTCGATCGACACCGTGCCGGTCGCCCCGGTGATCGCCACCGGACCGCCCACCTTCGTGCGGTTCAGCACGACCTGGCCGGCACCCGTCGCCGCGAGCGGGCCCTTGATCTCGCCGCCCCGCACCACCAGCGACGCGCCGGGTGCGACGGTCACCGGGCCCGACACCGTCGCGTCCTGCAGGCACACCGTGCCGGACGAGACCGTGAGCGGGCCGTTGGACGCACCCGTGATCGTCTTCGTGCAGGAGGCGTCCGGCTTGCCCAGCAGCTCGAACTCGGCCAGCTGCGCCGGGGCGCCGGTGCTGGTCGCGGTGACCTCGAGCTTGTAGTAGGCGAAGTGCGCCGGGTTGGCCACCTTGAACGCGCGGGTCTGCTGCCGCCAGCTGAACGCCTGGTTCGTCTGCTGGTCGGCCACCGCCCAGGTCTTGCCGTCGTAGGAGCCCTTCAGCGTCCAGCTCTTCGGGTCGCCCGCACCGGTCTGGGACGTCAGCGTGTAGTGCGTGACGGCTTCGTCGGTGTTGTTCAGCTGGTACTGCAGGGCGCCGGTGACGGCGGCCTGGGTGCGCGAGGTGTTGTCGAGCAGCGCCGTCGCGTTGGAACCGTCCGAAGTGGACAGCGTGCCCTTGCCGGCGCCGGTCTCGTCGTGCAGCGGTGTCGCCACCGCGTCACCCGTGGTGATCGACTTCGGCGCGTCGTTCGGGCCGGTGCCCCACTTGGAGGGGTTCGGGCCCATGTCGAAGTCGATCGTCCCGCCCTTCGCGATGACGTCCTGCGGCAGCGAGGTCGAGGAGTACGCCTTGCCGTTGACCTTCACGCCCTGGATGTAGACGTTCTTCGCGTTGTTCTTCGGCGCGTTGATCACCAGGTTCTTGCCGCCGGCCAGGTGGATGGTGGCCTTCTTGAACAGCGGCGACCCGATCGCGTAGTTCGGGCTGCCCATCTGCAGCGGGTAGAAGCCCAGCGCGCTGAAGATGTACCACGCGGACATCTCGCCGTTGTCCTCGTCGCCGGCGTAGCCCTGACCGATCTCGCTGCCGTTGTAGAGCCGCGACAGCGCTTCACGGACCTTCGCCTGGGTCTTCGAGGGCTGACCCGCGTAGTCGTACATGTAGAGCAGGTGGTGCGCCGGCTGGTTGGAGTGGCCGTACTGGCCCATCCGCACGTCCCGCGCCTCCCGCATCTCGTGGATCACGCCCCCGTAGGAACCCGGGTAGTTGGCGGTCTCCTGGTCGGCGAAGAACTGGTCCAGCTTGGTCGCCAGGCCGGCCTTGCCGCCGTAGAGGTTCGCCAGGCCCTGACCGTCCTGCGGCACGGTGAACGCCATGCCCCAGCCGTCGGTCTCGGTGTAGTCGCCGCCCCACGAGCGCGGGTCGTACTGGTCCTTGGTCTTGGTGAACTTCCCGTTCGCGTCCTTGCCCTGGAAGAACCCGGTGCTCGGGTCGAACAGGTTCACGTACTGCTGGGCGCGGCTGGTGAAGTACTCGTAGTTCTCCTGGTACTCCGCCTTGCGGGGGTCGTTCGGCGCGGCTTCGTCGGCCAGCTTCTTCGACAGGTTCGCGATGCCGAAGTCGTTGACGTAGCCCTCGATCGCCCACGAGAAGCCCTCGCTGGCGGTGTTGGGCGTGTAGCCGAGGAAGATGCCCTGGTCCAGGCCCTTGCGGCCGACCGCCGAGTTCGGCGGGGTGACCGTGGCGTTCTTCACCGCCGCGTCGTAGGCCGACTTGACGTCGAAGTTCTTGACGCCCTTGAGGTAGGCGTCGGCGAACGCGACGTCGGAGCTCGTGCCGGTCATCAGATCCGCGTAGCCGGGAGAGGACCAGCGCGCGATCCAGCCGCCGTCGCGGTACTGCTGCACGAACCCGTCGACCATCTTCCCGGCCATGTCCGGGGTGAGCAGCGAGTACGCCGGCCAGGTCGTGCGGTAGGTGTCCCAGAACCCGTTGTTGACGTACATCTGGCCGTCGACCACCTTCGACCCGGTCTGGGTCGCGGTGTCCGTGCCGGTCTTCGGCGACACGGGGCTCGCGTACTTGTACGCGGGCTTGTCGGCGGTGCCGGTGTTCTCGGCCTGGGTGTTCGGGTACAGGAACAGCCGGTACAGGTTCGAGTAGAGCGTCGTGAGCTGGTCCTTCGACGCGCCCTCGACCTCGATCACCTTGAGCTGGTCGTCCCAGGCCTTCTGCGCGGCGTCACGCACCGAGTCGAAGGTCGCGGCCGGGGCGATCTCCTGGGCGAGGTTCTTCTTCGCCTGGTCGACGCTGATCAGCGACGTCGCGATCCGCATGTTCACGGTCTTGTCGGCGCCGGCGTCGAACCGCAGGTAGCCGGTGACGTTGTCGCGGCCCTGCCCGGTGAGCTTGCCGCCCGCGGTGACCGGCTTGTCGAACTGCGCGTAGACGAACATCCGGCCCGCACCGGCGTACACGTTGGTCTCGGTGTAGCCCGAGAGCGTGCCGGTGGCGTTGTCGAGCGTGAGCCCGGCGGAGTTGTTGACACTGTCGAAGATCAGGCTCGAGTCCGCGCCGGGGAAGGAGAACTTGAACATCGCCGCGTGGTCGGTCGGCGCGATCTCGGTCTTGATCCCGTTCTGGAACTGCACCCCGTAGTAGTGCGCCCGCGCGGTCTCGTCGCTGTGCTTGAACGGCAGCGCCCGCGCGTCGCGGTTGGCGTCGGGCACCCCGGCGGCCGCGGACGGCATCACCTGGAACGCCTGCCGGTCACCCATCCACGGGCTGGGCTCGTGGCTCACGCTGAACGCCTGCAGCTGCGGGAGGTTCTGCGCGTTGTTCTGGGTGCTGTAGTTGTAGAGCCAGCTGCCCGAACCGGCGTCGGTGACCGGGGTCCAGAAGTTGAACCCGTGCGGCACCGCGGTGGCCGGGAAGTTGTTGCCCCGGGAGAAGGTGCTGTTGGCCATCGTGCCCCGGGTGGTGACCACGTTGTCACTCGGGCGGGTGCTCGACGGCGGCGTCGGGGTCGCCGACACCTTCACGTCGTCGAGCCAGCCCTGCAGCGAGCCCGGCCCGTTCGGGTTGTCGTAGCCGACCAGGATCCGGTCGATCGTCTTGCCCTTGGCGACCTGCCCGATCGCCGAGCGCACCAGGTTCCACTGGTTGGCGTAGAGCACCTTCGAGGCGCCCTGGCCCTCCGGGGTCAGCGGGAAGCCGTACTGGTCGGTCGCGCCGAGGTTGCGCAGGTAGGTGCCGTCGGTGAAGGCGAGGTCGATCGCGACGTTCGTGCTCGGGTACCTCAGGTCGCCGGTGATGAACTGCGGCTGCACCTTGTACGAGAGCTCGGTCGAGTCCACGACCGGTACGTCGACGTCGAAGATCTTGTTGTACGACCAGCCGTGCCCGGTCGCGGTCTGGCTGCCGGAGTAGCGGAACGCCTTCATGCCGGTGAAGCCGACGCGGTTCTTGTTCGTGTACCCGCTGGTCGGACCGGAGTCGGTGAAGCTGCGCATGTTCGGCAGCGGCGGCGGGGCCGGGTCGTCGTTGGCCAGCAGCAGCTCCGACATCTGCAGGATCGGGCCGCCGTTGTTGGCCGTCACGTCCAGCCGGTAGTACTTGTACGCCGCGCTCGGCGCGGCCAGCTTGTAGTCCTTCTGCTGGAACCGCGCGCTGAACGTCTGGCCGGACTGCTTGTCCAGGTCCGTCCACGCGCTCGCGTCGTTCGACCCCTGCAGCGTCCAGTCCTTGGGGTCGCGCTCGTCGAAGTCGTTGGCCGAGGAGATCGCGTAGTGCGTGACCGAGGTGGCCTCGGACAGGTTGATCTGCGCCCACGCGGTCGGGTCCCACGACAGCCACTTGGTGTCGGTGGTGCCGTCGACGAGGTTCGCGACGACCTCGCCGCCGTCGGTGTTCTCGCTGCTGGCGCTGGTCTCGGTGACCTTGCCGCGGATGTCGCCGGGGATCGCGGTGCCGTTCGCGCCGTTGACGCCGTACGCGCGCGGCTTGCCCGCCGCGTCGGTGTCCACGGTGTCGGTCCACGTCGGCTGGGGGTCGCCCGGCTCGAACGACGAGGAGAAATCGGCGGGGAGGGCGTCCTCGGCGGCGCTCGCGGCCGCGGGGAGGGCGACCAGGCCGGCGGCGACCACGGTGGCGGCCAGCATCATGGCGACCGGTGGTCTGGCGCTTCGGGGCATCATTGCTCCAAGCTCTGGAGGGATGAACAAGGGCACCGCGCGGGCGGGGACCCAGCGGCGCCCAGGAAGACAAACGCGCGGGTGACATCGATGTCAAGACCGGTCGGCAAACCTGGCCAGAACTGGACAACCGAGGGAACGGGAACCCGATGAGACCAGTCCGGATCTTCACCGCACTAGCGACACTCCTGCTCGCCACCACCGGATTCGCACCACCGGCCGCCACCGCCGCCGAGGACGCCGCCGTCCGGCCGATCACCGCCTGCGGCGACCTGGTCCACGGGTTCGCCCTCCCGGGCGCCGCCACGCACGTCACCTCGGCCGCCGTCGTCGCCGCGACCGGCACCGACCCCGAGTACTGCGGCGTGCGGGGGTACGTCGAGCCCGCCGTCCGCTTCGAGCTGCGGCTGCCCACCAAGACCTACGCCGGGCGCTACCTGCAGTACGGCTGCGGCGGCTTCTGCGGCATCGTCAACCCGCCCCCCTTCGCCGACTGCGACCTGCCCCGCGGCGGCGACGTCGCGGTCGCCGCCACCGACGACGGCCACGTCGGCACGACCCCCGCCGTCGTCGACGACGGCAGCTGGGGCGCCCACAACCAGGCCGCGCGCGACGACTTCGAGTTCCGCGCACCCCACGTCGTCTCCCGGGCGTCGAAGGCGATCATCCGGGCGTTCTACGGCTCGCCGCCGAAGAAGTCCTACTTCACCGGCTGCTCCGACGGCGGCCGCGAAGCACTCCAGCTGGCCCAGCGGTACCCGGCCGACTTCGACGGCATCGTCGCCGGCGCCCCCGCGGGCGACTGGCAGGCGCTGCTCGGCGTCTACCAGACGTGGCTCGCCCGGGTGAACAGCGCCGCCGACGGCAGCTCGATCCTCACCGCCGCGAAGCTGCCCGCCCTGCACAACGCCGTCCTCGCCGCCTGCGATCGCCTCGACGGGCTCACCGACGGCCAGCTCGACGACCCCCGCGCGTGCCACTTCGACCCGGCGAAGCTGACCTGCACCGGTGCCGACACGCCGTCGTGCCTCACCCCGGCCCAGGTCGCGGCAACCCGCAAGATCTACTCACCGCCGGTCGACGCCCACGGCACGCTGCTCTACCCCGGCGGCCAGCAGCCCGGCTCCGAGCTGTCCTGGGCCGGCTGGATCATCGCGACCCCCGAGACCGGCGGCTTCGCCTTCGCCCGCAGCCTCGCCGACAACTACCTGCGCTACCTCGCCTACCCGATCGGCGCGCCGGCCTCGACCGTCGACACCTTCGCCTTCACCAAGGCCGAGTTCGACCGGCTCACCCCGGTCGGCGTCCGCTACAACGCGATGAACCCCGACCTCTCGGCGTTCCAGCGCCGCGGCGGCAAGCTCGTGCTCTGGCACGGCTGGGCCGACGAAGCCATCCCGCCGACCGGCACACTCGACTACTACCAGCGGCTCACGCGCGGCCGGTCCCAGGACTTCGCCCGCCTGTTCATGGTCCCGTCGCTGTACCACTGCGGCGGCGGCACCACGATCACCGAGTTCGACCCGCTTCGCGAGCTGGTCGCCTGGGTCGAGCGCGGCACCACGCCCACGAAGGTGACCGCGACCGGCCGCGACGCCGCCGGCGCCGTCACCCGTACGCGGCCGGTGTTCGCCTACCCGCAGCGCGCGGTCTACGACGGCACCGGCAGCGTCGACGACGCGGCCAACTTCCGCCCGGCGCCCCCGACCTCGCCGGTCCGGGATGTCGTCGACTGGGCCGGCAACGGGCTGTACGCGCTTCCGGGGCCGGTGGCGCGGTAAACCGGTCACGCGGGTCCGGTGCCGTCGCTAAGGTCACGATCATGACGACACCGGAGCCCGCCGACCGCGTCCTGTCCCGCGCCTCGCTCGCCGAAGGCGACCCCACCCGGTGGTTCGACCAGCTCTACACCGCCGCCGCCCGCGGCGAAGCCGAGGTCCCGTGGACCCGCGGCAAGCCGAACGCGGCGCTGGCCGAGTGGATGCGCCCGGGTGACGGCCGCCGCGCGCTGGTCGTCGGCAGCGCACTGGGCGACGACGCCGAGCTGGTGTCGGCGGCCGGGTGGGCGGTGACGGCGTTCGACGTCGCCCCGGCCGCGGTCGAAGCCGCCCGCGCCCGCTTCCCGGAGTCCACAGTGGACTACGTGGTGGCGGACCTGCTGAACCCGCCGGGGGAGTGGCACCAGGCGTTCGACCTGGTGGTGGAGATCATCAACATCCAGGCGATGCCCCGCGACTTCCGCGCGGCCGCGATCACGGCGCTGGCCGGGTTCCTCGCGCCGGGCGGCACGGCGATCGTCTCGGAGGTCGCGGAGGAGAACGTGGCCGCCGAGCCGGGCCCGCCCTGGCCGTTCAGCCGGGCGGAGATCGAGTCGGTCGCCCAGGGCGGCGTCCGGCTGGTGAGCCTGGAGACCATCCACGACGGCCTCCGCTACTGGGCGACCTTCACCCGCTGATCCGCGCGGTACCTGCCGGGCGTGGTGCCCAGGACGGCGCGGAACGCCACGATGAACTGACTCGGGTTCGACCAGCCGCAGGCGTGCGCGACGTGGCTGGTGTCGTGGCCTTCGGCGAGCAGCACCAGCGCGTGGCAGAGGCGCAGCTGGGTGCGCCACTCGTAGAAGGTCATGCCCAGCTCGTCGTGGAAGAGCCGGCTCAGCGTCCGCGCCCCGGCGCCGATCGCCTTGCCGAGCCCGGCCAGCGGCGTGGTGTCGCCCGGGTTCTCGTAGAGCACCCTGGCCAGCGCCCGCAGCCGGTCGTCGCGGGGTTCGGGCAGGTGCAGCGGCTGCTCGCGGGCGTCGCCGAGCTGGTCGACGAGGACCCGGCGGAGCCGGGCGCTCGCGGCCTTGCCGGGTTCGGCGGGGCCGGTCAGCGCGAGCAGGATCTCGCGGGCCAGGTCCGAGGCGGTGAACACCGCGGGGTGGTCCGGCACGAGCCGGGCCAGTGACGCGGGCAGGAAGACGATCCGCATGTCGGTGTCGCCGTGCGCGCGGTGCCGGTGGGTGAACCCGGCGGGCGTCCAGGCGACCCGGTTCGCCGGCACGATCGACGTACCCCGTTCGGTGTGCACGGACAGCACACCCCGGGCGGCGTACACCAGGTGTCCGCGGGTGTGCGAGTCCGTCGGGCTCACGCCGCCCGACGGCCACCGGTGAGCGCCGCCGGCCGGCCACAGCCGCGACGTCGGCTCGGGTTGGCGGCCGATGGGCATAACGTGGCAGTTTACCGGTGGTCGGCCGCCCGCCGCCGCGTCGACAGTGGACGCATGAGCGACACGATGCGAGCGGCGGTCTGCGTCCGGGCCGGCGGCCCCGAAGTGCTGGAGATCCGCGCACTGCCGGTGCCGGCGGTCCGCGACGGCTGGAGCCTGGTCCGGGTGCGCGGTGCGGGCCTGAACCGGTCGGAACTGCGGACCCGGCAAGGACATTCCCCCGGCGTGACGTTCCCGCGCGTGCTCGGGATCGAGTGCGTCGGCACCGTCGAGACCTCGACCGACGCGCGACTGCCGGAAGGCACCACCGTCGCGGCGGTGATGGGGGAGATGGGCCGCGCCTTCGACGGCGGGTACGCCGAGTACGCGCTGCTGCCCAACCCGCTGCTGATGCCGATCACCACGACCTTGGCCTGGGACACCGTGGCGGCGCTGCCCGAGACCTACCTGACCGCCCAAGGCGCCCTCGACACCCTCGGCATCACGCCGGGCGGGCACCTGCTGATCCGCGGCGGGACGTCGTCGGTCGGCCTGGCCGCGGCCTCGATCGCCGCCGGCCACGGTCTCGAGATCACCGCCACCACCCGCAACCCGGCCAAACGCGACGCCCTCACCGCCGCCGGCGTGCACCACGTCGTCCTCGACGGCCTGCCCGGCCGGCCCGACTACGTGCTGGACCTGGTCGGCGCCGACACCGTCGTCGACTCGCTGCACCGGGTCCGCCGCGGCGGCACGGTGTGCGTGGCGGGCTCCCTCAGCGGCTGGCTCGTCCCCGGCTTCGAGCCGATCGCGAACATCCCGTCCGGCACCAAGCTGACGGCGTTCCACAGCGACAACCTCAAGGGCAGCGCGGGAAACGCCGTGCTGCAGCGGGTCGTCCGCGAAGTCGAGGCCGGCGTCTACCGGCCCCACCTCGACCGCGTCGTCGGCCTCGACGACATCGCCGAGGCCCACCGGTACATGGAGGACGACAAGGCGGCCGGGAAGGTGGTCGTGGTGCCCTAGCACTCCGCCAGGAAGCGGGCCAGGACGCGGGTCCCGAAGTGCAGGCCCTCCACCGGGACCCGCTCGTCCACCCCGTGCGCCATCGCGCGGTACGGGAAGCCCTTCGGCAGCCACAGCGGCGCGAACCCGTAGTTGGCGATGCCCAGCTGCGCGAACGCCTTCGCGTCGGTCCCGCCGCCCAGGCAGTACGGCACCACCACGGCCTCCGGGTCCTCCGCCCGCAACGCCGCCGCCATCGCGGCGAACCACGGCGAGTCGACCGGGGCCTGCACCGGCGGCTGGTGCGCCACGAAATCCCGCGTCACGCCCTCGCCGAGCAGCTCGTCCAAGGCCGCGAACAACGACTCCTCGGTGCCCGGCAGCACCCGCACGTCGACCTGCGCGGTCGCCGTCGACGGGATCACGTTCACCTTGTAGCCCGCGTCCAGCATCGTCGGGGTCGTGCTGTTGCGGACCGTCGGCACCACCAGCGAACCCGCCGGGCCCAGCGCCGCCACCGTCGCGTCCACATCGGAAAAGTCCGCCGGGACGCCCAAAGCCTCGCCGGTCCGCTCCAGGAACGCCCGCACCGCCGGGGTCAGCGTCACCGGCCAGCGGTGCGCGGCGATCCGGTGCAGCGCGCCCACCAGCCGGGTGACGGCGTTCTCGTCGTTGGGCCGGGACCCGTGCCCGGCCCGGCCGCGTGCGGTCAGGCGCAGGTGCGCGGTCCCGCGCTCGGCCGTCCCGACCGGGTACAGGTGCACGTCACGGCCGTCGGCCGCGGGCACGTGGTAGGTGTAGCCGCCCGACTCGCTGATGGCTGCTTCGCAGCCTTCGAACAGCTCGGGGTGCTTCGCGACCAGCCAGTGGGCGCCCCACTCGCCGCGGTCCTCCTCGTCGGCGACGAACGCCAGCACCAGCTCACGCCGCGGGCGCACGCCGCCGGCCAGCGCGGCGAGCACCATCGCCACGAAGTCCTTCATGTCGGTCGCGCCGCGGCCCCACAGGTACCCGTCGCGGACCTCGCCGGAGAACGGGTCCACCGACCAGTCGGCGGCGTCCGCCGGCACGACGTCGAGGTGGCCCTGCACCAGCAGCGCGGGCAACGACGGGTCGGTGCCGGGCACGCGGGCGACGACGCTGGCCCGGCCGGGCGCGGCCTCCAGGATCTTCGACGGGATGCCGAGCCCGTCCAGGAACGCCGCCACGTACTCGGCGGCCGGGCGCTCGGGCTCGGCGTCGTTGTTCCCGCGGTTGGTCGTGTCGAACCGGATCAGGTCGGCGCACAGCCCGACGACGTCGATCTCAGCCATAGATGCCCTGCACCGCCCCGGCCGCGATCGCCGTGACGACCTTGAACGCCTTCATCGCCTCGGTCATGGTCACCGCGTCGAAGCCGACGCGGCGCGTGCCGATCTGCTCCACCGTCGGGATCACCGCCGTCGCCTGCGCGAGGTGGCTCGCGTCGAACTCCACCTCGATCCGGTGCGCCCGGACCTGCCGCTCCTCGCGCCCGGCCCGCGCCATCGCGTCGGCCGCCGCGCCGGTCAGCAGGTCCGCCG
The DNA here is from genome assembly GCF_055633595.1 of Amycolatopsis sp. NPDC114504. Lineage (NCBI taxonomy): Bacteria > Bacillati > Actinomycetota > Actinomycetes > Pseudonocardiales > Pseudonocardiaceae > Amycolatopsis > Amycolatopsis sp. NPDC114504. The sequence goes on from NZ_JBVKDU010000005.1 coordinate 541,302, forward strand.
TGCGGGCCGGCGGCAGGCAGATCGCCGCGTACCGGCTGACGCACTCCTTCACCTGGACCAGCTCCGCCTCCGGAGCGTAGTCACGGGCGTCGTCACACGTTTTGTCGTCACCCGAAACGAGCAGGACGGGGACGCCGTACTCCGCGGCCATCGCCGCGTTCAGCCGCCCCTCGCTCGCCGGGACGTCGTCCAGCCACACCCCGGTGATCTGGTTCTCCAGGTAGGTGTGGGAAAGGACCCCGTCGAACCCGGCGCCGGCGTGGTAGCCCAGGAACACCACACCGTCCACACCGGAGTCGACGCCCTGCATCATCGACAGCGGCTTGTGCCGCCCGGTCAGCATCCGTGCCCGCGGGTCGAGGTCCTCCAGCAGCAGGTTCCGCTGCGACGAATGCGCCTCGTTGACCAGCACATCCCCGGCGCCGGCCTCGAACAGCCCGGCCAGCACCGCGTTGACGTCACCGGTGAACAGCCGCCGGAAGCGGTCCCACTGCGGCGAACCGGGCACGACGTCGTCGGTCCAGGTGACGCCGGTGGCGCCCTCCATGTCCGCCGAGATCATGATGCGCATGACCGGCACTCTAACCAGGCCGCCGGCGCCCCGGGCACCGATCCCCGATCACGGTGCGTAGTCGAACGCGATCGATAACGATCGGACACCTGCCGAGGCGGCAACATATTGCGCGGTTGTCCGGGTATGTGGTTACTTCTCGTCCTTGGGGAGGCTTCACAGCGAGAACGATGGGGTGGTTTTTGGTGCATTTCCCACGCAGGATCGGCCGGTTGGGCCGCGTCGGCGCGGTCGTCGCGGCCGCGACGATGGCGGCGATCCCGCTCGCCGCCCCGGCCCAGGCCCAGCAGGGCAAGGTGCTGCGGGTCGCGCTGACCACCGGCATCGACCACCTGAACCCGTTCACCGCCGTGCTCGCCGCGTCCACGCAGATCGGCCGGTTCACCTACGAGTTCCTCACGGTCCCGAACGCCGAGAAGGCCGAGGCCTCGCCGGCGCTGGCCGAGTCCTGGACGCCGTCGGCGGACAAGCTGACCTGGACGTTCAAGATCCGCGGCGGCGTCAAGTGGAGTGACGGGCAGCCGGTGACCGCCAAGGACGCGGCGTTCACCTTCAACCGCATGCTCAGCGACGAGAACGCCCGCACCGCCAACGGCAACTACGTCGCCAACTTCGAGACGGTCACCGCGCCCGACGACACCACCCTCGTCATCAAGACGAAGACCGTGCAGGTCAACATGAACCTGCTCGACGTGCCGATCGTGCCCCAGCACATCTGGGACGGCGTCAAGGACCTCAAGGACCCCTCGACCGACGAGCTGAAGATCGCCGGCGTCTCCGACGGGCCGTTCCAGGTCACCGAGTACAAGCCGAACGAGTACGTCAAGCTCAAGGCCAACAAGGACTACTGGCGCGGCGCCCCGAAGGTCGACGAGCTGCAGCTGCTGCAGTTCAAGGACACCGAGGCCGCGGTCAACGCGCTCAAGCAGGGCGAAGTCGACGTCATCAACCGGCTCAACCCCAACCAGTTCGCCGCGCTGCAGGGCCAGGACGGCATCACCACCAACGCCGCCCCCGGCCGCCGCTACGACGAGCTCGCGTTCAACTTCGGCGTCACCGACAGCTCGAACAACCCCATCGGTGACGGCAACCCGGTGCTCAAGGACATCAACGTCCGCAAGGCGATCACCCAGGCCGTCGACACCCAGTCGCTGGTGGACAAGGTGCTCAAGGGCCTCGGCCAGGTCGGCGGCGGCGTCGTGCCCCCGGTCTACAGCGCCTACCACTGGGACCCCAGCGCCACCGAGAAGGTCAAGTTCGACCTCGCCGCCGCCAACGCGACCCTCGAGCAGGCCGGCTACAAGAAGGGCGCCGACGGCGTCCGCACCGCCCCCGGCGGCGCCAAGCTGGAGCTGCGCCTGACCGGGCACTCCAACCGCAGCTACGACCAGGGCGTCGCCCAGTACGTCAGCGGCTGGCTCAAGGACATCGGCATCACCGTCAAGCAGGACCTCGTGTCCGACGACGAGCTGTCCGACCGCACCGCCACCGGCAAGTACGACCTCGCCATCGGCGGCTACGGCACCAACCCCGACCCGGACTACGCGCTCTCGCTGCACACCTGCGCCGCGCGGCCCAGCGCGGACGGCAAGGGCGGCAGCACCGACACGTTCTTCTGCGACGCGCCGTACGACGAGCTGTACAAGAAGCAGCTCACCGAGACCGACGACGCGAAGCGCGCCGACTACGTCAAGCAGGCCCAGGCCCGGCTGTACAGCCAGTTCCCGACGATCGTGCTCGACTACCAGAACGCGCTCGAGGCCTACCGCTCCGACAAGTTCGCCGCCTTCACCACCCAGCCGCAGCCCAAGGGCGCGATCCTCGAGCAGACCGGCTACTGGGGCGTCTACGGCGCCACCCCGGCCGGCACCGAGGCCACGGCCGACTCCGGCAGCAGCGGCACCGTCGTGTGGATCGTCGTCGGCGCGATCGTCGTGGTGATCATCGTCGTCGGCGGTGTGATCATCAGCCGCCGCAACAAGACCTCCGAGGACCGCGAGTAAGCATGACCGCCCCCGAACAAGCCGCGGTGCTCGTCGACCCCGACGAGCACCGCGGCGGGACCGGCACCGCCCGGTTCGTGCTCAAGAAGATCCTCGAAGCGGTCATCAGCGTCGTGCTGGTGGTCGTGCTGTTCTTCTTCCTCTTCCGCATGCTGCCCGGCGACCCGGTCGCCGCCATGACCCGCGACCGCGCCACCAGCCCCCAGCAGATCGCCGAGCTGCGCGCGCAGATGGGCGTCGACAAGCCCGTCTTCGTCCAGTTCGGCCAGTACTTCTGGGACCTGCTGCACGGCGACCTCGGCGAGTCCCGGCTGCTCAACAACGGCCGCCCGGTCGCCGACATGATCGGCGAACGGCTCTGGCCGACCATCCTGCTCGTCGGCAGCGCCACCATCCTCGCCGTCATCATCGGCCTCTGGCTGGGCATCCGCGCCGCCTGGCGCCGCGACAGCCTCTTCGACCGCACCCAGACCGGGATCGCGCTGACCCTGTGGTCGGTCCCGCAGTTCTGGCTCGGCCTGATGCTGCTCGTCGTCACCAACGGCCTGTTCCCCAGCCGGGGCATGCACTCCCCGGACGCCGCGCCCGACGTCCTCTCCCAGACCCTCGACGTCCTGCACCACCTGGTGCTGCCGTGCGTGACGCTGCTGGCGGTGTTCTACGCCCAGTACATGCTGATCATGCGGTCGTCGCTGCTGGGGGAGATGAACGCCGACTACCTCACCACCGCCCGCGCCAAGGGCCTGCGCGACGACCTCGTCCGCAAGCGCCACGCCGTCCCCAACGCCCTGCTGCCGACCACCACGCTGGTGTTCATGCAGTTCGGCCAGGTCGTCGCCGGCGCGGTCACCGTCGAGGCCGTGTTCAGCTGGCCCGGCCTCGGGCAGCTGACCTACGACGCGCTGCACGGGCCCGACCTGCCGGTGCTGCAGGGCGTGTTCACCGTCCTGGCCAGCGCAGTGGTGCTGATGAACCTGCTCGCGGAGCTGCTCTACCGCGTGCTCGACCCGAGGGTGCGTACCTCATGACCACCGCCGAGACACCGCGGCAGATCGCGTGGAGCCGACGGCGCGCCTCGATCGCCCGCACCTGGCGGGAGTTCGCCGGGCAGCGCGCCGCGCTCGTCGGGCTGATCCTGCTCGGCGCCACCGTCGTCGTCGCGCTGCTGCTGCCGCTGATCAGCGACGAAAGCGGCCTCGACGTCACCAAGGCCACCGGGCAGCCGCTGTCCCCGCCCACCGCCGACTTCTGGCTCGGCACCGACAACTTCGGCCGGTCGGTGCTGCTGATGACCGTCTGGGGCAGCCGGATCTCCCTGCTCGTCGGGTTCTCCGCGGCGCTGCTGTCGGTCATCATCGGCACGCTCATCGGGATCACCGCCGCGCACTTCGGCGGCTGGGTGTCGGCCACGCTGCTGCGGTTCACCGACTTCTTCCTGGTCCTGCCGTCGCTGATCCTCGCGATCGCACTGTCGGCGGTGCTGCCCAAGGGCGTCGGCACGATCATCGTCGCCATCGGCCTCACCGCCTGGCCCAGCACCGCCCGGCTGGTCCGGGCGCAGACGCTGACCATCGAGAGCCGGCCGTACATCGAGCGGTCCCACGCCCTCGGCGGCGGCCACCTGCACGTGATCGGCAAGCACGTCCTGCCCGGCGTCATGCCGCTCGTGCTGGCCAACACCACGCTCGTGGTCGGCAACGCCGTCATCGCCGACGCGACCCTGTCGTTCCTCGGCGTCGGTGACGCCAACGCCGTCAGCTGGGGCAAGGTGCTGGAAGACGCGCTCAACAACGGCGCCATCAGCCGCGGCGCCTGGTGGAACGTGCTCCCGCCGGGCATCGCGATCGTCCTCGTCGTCCTCTTCTTCACCCTGGTCGGCCGGGGATTGGAGACCGTGCTCAACCCGAGGTTGAAGAAGTGACCACCCCGCTGCTGCAGCTCAAGGACCTCACCGTCACCTACGCGGTCGGCGAGCAGGACGTGCCCGCCGTGCGCGGGGTCGGCCTCACCCTCGACCCCGGCGGCACCCTCGGCGTCGCGGGGGAGTCGGGGTCGGGCAAGTCCACCGTCGCGATGAGCGTCCTGCGCCTGCTGCCGCACACGGCGAAGATCACCGGCGAGATCTTCCTCGACGGCGAAGACGTCACGGCCATGAAGTGGGGCCGGCTGCGCGCGGTCCGCTGGGCCGAGGCGTCCGTGGTGTTCCAGGGCGCCATGCACGCCCTCAACCCGGTCCGCAAGATCGGCGACCAGATCGCCGAGCCGCTGCGGCTGCACCCGCCCTCCGGGAAGGCGCTCACCGACGCCGAAGTCGACGCGCGGGTCGCCGAGCTGCTCACCCAGGTCGACCTGCCCTCGGGCCGCGCCGGCGCCTACCCCCACGAGCTGTCGGGCGGGCAGAAACAGCGCGTCATGATCGCGATGGCACTGGCCTGCTCGCCCCGGCTGATCATCGCCGACGAGCCCACCACCGCCCTCGACGTCATCGTCCAGGCCCAGGTCCTCGACCTGCTCTCCCGGCTGGTCGCCGAGCAGGACATCGGCCTGATCATGATCAGCCACGACCTGTCCGTGCTGGCGGCCACCTGCCGGCGCATCGCCGTGATGTACGACGGGCAGATCGTCGAAGAAGGCCCCAGCGCCGAGGTGATGGGCTCGCCGAAGCACGAGCACACCCGGGCGCTCGCCGCGGCGTTCCCGACGGTCGGCGACCCGGTGTCGCGCTTCGCCCCGGCCACCAGCAACCCCCTCCCGCCCGAGCCCGCGGACCGCGCCCCGGGCGGCGAACCGCTGCTGGCCGCGGAGAACCTGCGAGTGTCCTTCCGCGACCGCACCGGCAAGCGGATCGACGCCGTCGCCGGGGTCGACCTGGCCATCGCCCGCGACGAGATCGTCGCGCTGGTCGGGCAGTCCGGCTCCGGCAAGACGACGCTGGCCCGCACCCTGCTCGGCCTGCAGAAACCCGACTCCGGAGTGGTCCGCTACGCCGGGAACCCGGTCCCGTCCGGCGGCGCGGGCCTCAAGGCCTACCGCCGGCAGGTCCAGCTGGTGCTGCAGGACCCGACCAGCGCGCTGAACCCGGCCCACACGGTTTACGAGGCCGTCGCGGAAGGCCCTCGCATCCACAAGCTCGCCGACGAGCGCGCCGTCGTCCACCGGGCACTGGAGGCCGCCGAGCTGCGGCCCGCCGGGAAGTACGCCGACCGGCTCCCGCACCAGCTCTCCGGCGGCCAGCGGCAGCGCGTCGTCATCGCCGGGGCACTGGCGCTGGAACCGTCGGTGGTGGTGGCCGACGAACCGGTCGCGTCCCTCGACGCGTCCGTCCGCGGCGAGATCCTCGGACTGCTGCTGAGGCTGCGCCGCGAGCTCGGCCTCGCCGCCCTGGTGATCACCCACGACCTGGGTCTCGCCTGGAACATCGCCGACCGCGTCGCCGTGATGTACCGCGGCGAGCTCGTCGAAACCGGGACGGTGGAACAGGTCCTGCTCGACCCGCGGCACGATTACACGAAGTCCCTGCTGGCCGCCCTGCCCGGCGGCACCGCCCAGCGCCGCACCGTCGCGAACTGACCGCGACGTGACGTCGAAAAACTGATACTGCGGGAAGCCCGCTTCAGCGCAGTGTGTAACCTCCGAACGGAAATGGCGACCACCACCGACCCCGCGCAGACGCCCTCGACCACGCTGGCCGAGCGGCTTCTCACGCCCTCGCGATTCCCCTACCGCACGATCGCGATGGGCACGGTCGGCAGCACCCTGCTCATGATCGCCGCCTTCGGCGCCGGCGGCATCCTGATCAAGGACCCCGTGCTCGGCCACGGCCCGCTCTCGTGGATCCGCTACGGCCACGGTCGCATGCTCGCCAACGCCGTCCTCTACACCGGCTTCGGCCTCGTCGTGTGGGCGTGGGTCCGGCTCGGCCGCTACGTGCTGCAGGGCCGCGTCGGCAGCCGCCCGATCCTCGTCGCCGCGGGCTGCTGGATGGCGCCGCTGCTCATTTCGCCCCCGCTGTTCACCCGCGACGTCTTCTCCTACCTCGGCCAGGGCGCCCAGCTGCTCTATGGGCTCGACCCGTACGCCAACGGCCCCGCCGAGCTCGACGTGCTGCCGAACGTCGTGCAGAACGTCCACCCGCTCTGGCAGACCACGCCCGCCCCGTACGGGCCGCTGTTCCTGCTGATCTCCAAGGCCGTCGTCTCGGTCAGCGGCGACAACATGATCCTCGGCGTCATCCTCATGCGCCTGGTCCTGCTGGTCGGCCTGGTCGGCACGCTGTGGGCGCTCCCGCGCCTGGTCAAGCACCTCGGCGGCAAGCTCCCGGTGGCGCTGTGGCTCGCGGTGGCCAGCCCGATGATGGTGATCCACCTCTTCGGCGGCCCGCACAACGACCTGATGATGCTCGCGTTCCTCACCATCGGCGTCCTGGCCGCACTGGAGAAGAAGCACGTCGTCGCGGTCGTCCTGGTGACGATCGGCATGCTGATCAAGCCGACGGCCGCGATCGCGCTGCCGTTCATCGTCTGGATGTGGGCCAACCACCTGCCCGGCGAGTCCAAGGTCCGCAACTTCCTGCGCGCCGGAGCGGCGTCGGTGGGCCTGTTCCTCCCGGTGTTCGTCGCCGGCACGTGGATCTCGCTGGGGTCGTTGAACCTCGGCTGGTGGTCCGGGCTCAAGGCCCCGCAGCTCATCGCGAACTGGCTGAACATCCCGACGGGTATCGGCGAGGTGTTCTACAACCTGGTCCACATCGTGGTGGACGTCCAGGTGTCGCCGTTCGTCACGGTCGCCCGCGCGGCCGGCATGCTCCTCCTGATCGGCTTCGGCGCCCGCCAGTGGTGGCTCGGCCGCGGCGGCGGCACGGAGGCGGTCTACCGGGCCGGCATCTCGCTGCTCGCGGTGGCGATCCTCATGCCGCCAACCCTTCCGTGGTACCTGACCTGGGGTTTCGTGCTCCTGTCGGCGTTCAAGTGGCAGCCCCGCCACCTCGCGCTGGTGGTGGCGGTGTCGGTGTTCGTGACGCTGGTCTACTACCCGACCGGCGAGCAGGCCCTCTACGACTGGTGGTTCATCGCGCTGGTGGTGGTGGCGAGCCTGTACTCGGCGGCTTCGCTGCTGCGCCCGGACCCGCTGGGCATCATCGACGCGTGGCGCCGCCCGGAGAAGTTCCTCCGCGACTAGGGCGCGGCCTGCGTACGCAGTTCCTCCTAGGCGGGGCGGCTGCGCGCGATCTCCTCGTCGACCTTCGCCATGAACCACACCATGATCTCGTGCGGGATGCGGTACTCCTCCGGTGCGTGCACGCGCACGGTCGGCTCCACTGACGGGTCCTCGTCGGGCACGACTCCCGTCATGATCATGCAACCGGATGTGACGTCGGTCAGCTCGACGAACCAGGCGTCTTCCGGCACGGCGTACATGAACTGCACCCCGTAGAAGCGCCCGGCGTGCTCCCGCTCCTCGTAAGCCATGGCCGGACGATGCCACGCCAGCCCACTGTCGGGTAGCGAATTCAGGCCGAGCCCGACCAACCACCCCACTTGTGGATCTCCGTCACCACCACCGCGTGCTCCGGCGGCCGCTCCGCGTACTGCTCGTACTTCGCCACCAGCCACGAAACCGGCTCGGCACCCGGGGGCAGCACCCGCGCGGTGCCGTCCGCGCGGGCCCACCACAGCCGCGACCAGTCCTCGTCGTAGCCGTCGGCCAGGAAGCACACCGCCGGGTTCTCCGCGATGTTCGCCAGCCGCCGCAGCGCCACGGAAGACTTCGGTTTGTGGTCCACCGCGAACACCACCTCGTCGCCGTGCACCGCGAACGTCACCGGCACCAGGTGCGGCACCCCGGCCGCGGACGCCGTCGCCAGCCGCGCGACCCTCGCCGAGGCGAACCGCGAACGAGCCTCTTCCGGAGTCATGTCAGCGCCGGAGCGTCGAACGTCAACGTCGCCAGGTCCGCGTCCAGGGTCACCGGGACCTCCAGCGGCAACGTCGGCGACGACGCCACGTGCCCGAACCCGAACTCCTCCACCATCGGCACCCCCAACGGCCCCAGCCGTTCCAGCAGCAGCGCGCGGACCTCGGCGGGATCGCCGCACGCCGCCCACGAACCCAGCACGATCCCGCGGACCCCGGCGAACCAGCCGCCGCGCAGCAGCTGCGTCAGCATCCGGTCCAGCCGGTAGACGCTCTCGGTGACGTCCTCCAGCAGCACCACCGCGTCCCGCGCCGACCCCTGCTCCGGCGTCCCCAGCCCGGCCGCCAGCAGCGACAGGTTCCCGCCGGTCAGCCTCCCCGACGCCCGGCCCGGCACCAGCGTCGAACCGCCGCGCACCACCAGGTTCCGCTCGGGGTCGAACAGGGACCGCCGCAGGTGCTCCACCGCGAAGTCGTCGAACAGTACGCTCGCCGGCATCGGGGAGAACAAACTGGACAGTCCCAAGTGGACGTCCACCGCCCGGTGCAACGCGGTGATGTCCGACGACCCGGCCAAAACCTTCGGGCCCGCCTCCTTCAGCGCGGCCCAGTCCACCAGGTCCAGCATCCGCTGCACGCCGTAGCCGCCCCGCGCCGCCAGCACGCAGCGCACGCCCGGGTCCAGCCACGCCTCGGTGAACTCCGCCGCCCGCGCGGCGTCCGAACCGGACAGATAGGGCGGCGACCCCGGATCGGCCCGCACGCACGGCCCGATCCGCAGCTCGACACCCCAGCCGCGCAGCACCGGGATCGCCTTCTCCAGCAGGTCCGCCGGCACCGGCCCGGCCGGCGCCACCAGGGCGACCGTGTCACCCGCCCGCAGACGCGGCGGCCTCATCGCGACAGCTCCAGCCGCGCCACGCCCGGCGTCTCGAACCCGAGCACCTGACCGTAGAACGACAGCTCGGCCTCCAGCGCCGCCACGATCGTCGCGGCCTGCCGGAACCCGTGCTGCTCCCCGGGGAACCGCTGGTAGGCGTAGGGAATCCCGCGCCCCTCCAACCCGGCCACGAACCGGTCCGCCTGCTCCGGCGGGCAGATCCGGTCGTCCAGCCCCTGCTGGAACAGCACCGGCCCGGCCAGCGACGCCGAGTTCGCCAGCGGCGACCGCTCGACGTACCGCTGTCTCGCCGCGGGCAACGGCCCGACCAACCCGTCGAGGTAGCGCGACTCGAAGTCGTGCGTGTCGCCCTCGGTGCCGGTCCACCCGGCCAGGTCCAGCACCGGGTACATCACCGTGCCCGCCCGGTAGGTCTTCGTCGTGGTCAGCGACGCCGCCGCGGTGAACCCGCCCGCGCTGCCGCCCCGGATCGCCAGCCGGCCGCCGTCGGCCAGCCCGGCCGTCACCATCGCCTCGGCCACCGCGACGCAGTCAGCGACGTCGACCACGCCCCACTGTTCCCGCAGCCGCTCCCGGTAGGCCCGCCCGAACCCGGTCGACCCGCCGTAGTTCACCGCCGCCACCGCGATACCCCGGCTGCTGAAGTACGCCAGCTCCAGATCCAGCATCGGCAGGTACTGCCCGGTCGGGCCGCCGTGGACGTGCACCACCAGCGGCGGCAGCTCACCCTCGGGCGCCTCGAAGTCCGGGTTCGCCGGCCGGTACAGCACCACCGGCACGGTCTCACCGTCCGCCGTCGTGAACACCCGCTCCTCCGGCACCGGCAGGAACGCCGCCGGCAGCTCCGGCTGCGGCGTCAGATCGGTCACCGCGCCGCCGGGGGTCACCCGCACCACGGCCGCCTCGCGGACCGGGCCGCCGGCGATCCCGACGACGTCGTCGCCGGACACCGCGAGCCCCGTCGACGACCACGCCGTCAGCTCCTCGGCCAGGGGCGTCACCGAGCCGTCCGCCTCGTCGAGCACGGCCAGCCGCCCCGACGCCAGCACCGCGTGCCGGCCACCGCCGAGCGGGGCGAACCAGCGCGCGCCCACCTTCCACAGCGGCCCGCCCAGCTCCCGCTCGACCGGCGCGAGGTTCGCCGACGTCCCGTCGAGCCCGATCCGGTGCAGGTTCCACCAGCCGTCCGGGTCGAGCAGTGCCAGCAGCGTCTCCGGCGTCTCCCACTCGACCTGGCACACCGAGACGCTCTCGCCGCCGGCCAGCACGCGGTGCGGCCCGAACGACCCGTCCTCGGCCACCGGCGCCACGCACAGCTCGGTCCCGTCCCACGGCATCGCCGGGTGGTCCCAGCCGAACCACGCCGCGTGCCGCCCGTCCGGCGACAGCTTCGGCACGGTCAGGAAGCGGTGACTCGCGGCGAGGACCCGCTCCGCGCCGCCGTCGAGGGCGATCGCCACCAGCTCCCGCTCGACGTCGGTGGGCCGCGGTCCGACACTGCGTTCGCGGACCGCGAACACCTCGCCGGGCCGCCCGGCCCGCAGGTCGCCGTACCGGACACTTTGGGGCTCCGGGGGAGCGGGTGTCAGCGGCACCACACCGGTTTCGCTCACCGCGTAAACGCGCTGATCCGCCCAGTGCGTGAACACCACCACACCGGCCACCACCGCCCAGGGCCGGCCGCCGTACTCGTGCAGCCGGTTGCGGACGTTCCACGGTGCCGGCAGCACGTCCTCGGTACCCCCCGGCACCGCCCGGACCAGCGCGACCCGGCCCTGCTCACCCGGCCGCGCCTCGGCCCACCACACCTCGTCCCCGACGACGTCGAGCCACTGCGGGCCGCCACCGGCGGCGGCCACCTCGGCGGCGGTGATGGGCGAGGACCAGGTTCCGTACGGGGAGATCCGAGACACCCCCAGAGGCTAGCGGCCCGCGAAGGTGGGGCGGCGGATGCCGATCATGCGCCCGTGGCCTAGGGTCGACACTGCTATGTCTCGCGTAATCCACGTCTTCCGCCAGCCGGATCGGTTCGTCACCGGCACCGTCGGCGAGCCCGGCGATCGCACGTTCTACCTCCAGGCCTCCGAGGACGTGCGCACCATCAGCGTCGCCATCGAGAAGCAGCAGGTCGTCGTCCTCGCGGAGCGGCTCAGCTCGCTGCTCGAGGAGGTCGCCAGCCGCTTCGGTGCCGACGTGCCCGACGACGTCCCCGACGACCAGCTCGACGTCGACCCCCTCACCGTCCCGGTCGAGGAGGAGTTCCGCGTCGGCACCATGGGTCTCGGCTGGGACGCCGACAGCAGCGCCGTCGTCATCGAGCTGCTCGCCATCACCGAGGGCGAGGTCGACGAGACGGTCGTGCTCGACGACACCGAGGAGGGCCCGGACGCGGTCCGCGTCTTCCTCACCCCGGCGGCCGCCCGCGCCTTCGCCGAGCGAGCCGACCGCGTCGTCAACGCCGGCCGCAAGCCGTGTCCCCTGTGTGGGGAGCCGCTCGACCCGAACGGGCACATCTGCCCGCGGCAGAACGGCTACCGGCGCGAGACCGACGCGGACGAAGACTGACCATGGCCGACACGCCGGCGGGACAGCCGGATCCGTCGGACCCGGCGTCCCGCGAGCTGGTCACCCACGGCCGCATCGACGTCGAAGGCCGCTTGGTCGACGCCTCCAACGTGACGTTGTTCTGCGCCATCGAGCTCGACGGCGTCACCGGGCGCGTCGTGTACAAGCCGGTGTCGGGGGAGCGGCCGCTGTGGGACTTCCCCGACGGCACCCTCGCCGGCCGCGAAGTCGCCACCGCCATCATCAGCGAAGCCGCCGGCATCGGCGCGATCCCGCCGACGGTGCTGCGCGACGGGCCGTTCGGCCCCGGCATGGTCCAGCTGTGGATCGAGACCACCGAGGACGACCTCGTCGAGGTCCGCGCCCCCGACGACCTCCCCGCAGACTGGCGCGTCGTGCTGCACGCCCACGACCGGCTCGGCGAGCCCGCGGTGCTGGCCCACGCCGACCACCCGGGGCTGCGCGACCTCGCCGTGCTCGACATCGTCGTCAACAACACCGACCGCAAGGGAGGGCACCTGCTGCCCGGCTTCGACGGCCGCGTCTACGGCGTCGACCACGGCATCTGCCTGCACACCGACCCCAAGCTGCGGACCGTGCTCTGGGGCTGGATCGGCGAGCCGGTGCCGCCGGACACCGTCGAGAAGCTGCGCAAGCTGCGGTCGGAGATCGACGGCGGCCTCGGCAAGACGCTGGCCGAGCACATCACCAAGTTCGAGATCCGGGCCCTGGCCGAACGCACCGACCTGCTGCTGGCCGAAGGCATCTTCCCCGAACCGGGCGACGACTGGCGCGCCATCCCGTGGCCGTTGTTCTGATCGACGACGCGGCCCGCGCCCGGCTCGTCGACCGCTTCGGAGCGGAACTGGCCGAGCCGTGGTGCGACGCGCTCCCGGACCTGGTCGCCCGGCTCACCGCGAAGTGGCACCTCGAAGTCCGTGAGGCCCGGCCCGGCAACACCGGCCGCACCCTGCTGTGCACCGGCCCCCGCGGTGACCTGCGCGTTCTCAAGCTCACCCCCGACGCCACCGTCGCCGAGTCCGAAGCCGCAGCCCTCGACGCGTGGGCCGATCGTCCCCGCGTGGTGAACGTGCTCGACACCGACCTCGGCGCGAACGCGATCCTGCTGGAGGGCCTGGTCCCGGGCACCCAGCTGGACGGTGACGTCCCGTGGGCGGAGGTCGGCGAAATGCTCGACCAGCTGCATTCCGTCGAGCCGGTCGGACAGTTCGGACGGCTGGCCGACGGCATCGAATTCATCTTCACGCTCTCGGAGCGCCGTCGCCGCGAGTCCCCGGCCGCCGAGCACATGAGCGCCGAAGTGCTGGCGAAGGGCCGCGAGCGCGCGATGGAGCTGGCCACCAGCGGGCCGGTCACGCTTATCCACGGCGACCTCCACCCGGCGAACGTCCTCGACGCCGGACCCGGCCGCGGCATCGTCGCCATCGACCCGCGCGCGGGATTCGGCGACCCGTCGCTCGACGCCGTCGACTGGATGTTCGTCCCCATGGCGCGCGGCGGCACGATCGACGACGGCCTCGCCGCCCTCGCCCCGCACGTGGCCGACTTCGACGCCGAGCGCGTCCGGGCCTGGTGCGTCGCGATGGCCCCGCTGGTCGCGCTGTCGCCGTTGCGCCGCGGCGAGCGGACGCCGTTCACCGACGCCGTCCTGGAGTTGGCGCGCTGACCGGCGTGGCATGACCCGTCCGGGTACCGGGGACCACTAGCGTGCCGGGTCGTGCGCTCCCATTCCTATGACGACGTGCTCGCCGGCCCGCGCCGCAAGAAGGTGCCGGAGGTCCCCGCCGAGCCCGGTCTCGTGGTCGAGGACCCGGCCAGCGGCTACTGCGGCGCCGTGGTGAAGATCGAGTACGGCAACGTCGTGCTCGAAGACGCCAAGGGCCGTCACCGCGTGTTCCCGCTCGAACCCGCCGGCTTCCTGCTCGAAGGCAAACCGGTCACGCTGGTGCCGGTCAAGACGGTGAAGGCGCCGGTCAAGCAGGTGTCGGCGTCCGGGTCCGTGCGCGTCCAGGGCCTGCAGGCGCGGGTGGCCCGCGACTCGCGCATCTGGGTCGAGGGCAAGCACGACGCCGAGCTCGTCGAACGCGTCTGGGGTCACGACCTGCGCGTCGAAGGCGTCGTCGTGGAGCCCCTCGACGGCGTCGACGTGCTCTCCGACCGCGTCGCCGAGTTCGGCACCGGCCCCGGCCGGCGCCTCGGCGTACTCGTCGACCACCTCGTGCCCGGCAGCAAGGAGTCCCGGCTCGTCGAGGCCGTCCACGACGAGAACGTGCTGGTCACCGGGCACCCCTACATCGACGTCTGGGAAGCCGTGCGGCCCGCCGCGGTCGGGATCAGGGCGTGGCCGAAGATCCCGCGCGGCACCGAGTGGAAGCAGGGGATCTGCGACGCGCTCGGCTGGGGGCAACCTTACGAAGGCTGGCAACGTGTCCTGAACGGGGTGAGCAGTTTCCGCGACCTCGAGACCCCGCTCATCGGGGCCGTGGAACGGCTCATCGACTTCGTCACCGAGCCGGCGGAAGAGGGCTGAATGTCTGATTTGTCCAAGGTCACGCGTAGGTCACGTCCCGTTACTACGCCGGTGCGAACCGGCGCGATCTGAGAGCATGAAGCCATGGCATGGGCAGTGGTCTGGTTGATCGTCGGCATCGCCCTGATGATCGCGGAAGTCCTCTCCGGCGACTTCGTGCTGATCATGCTGGGCGTCGGCGCGCTGTTCGGCGCCGGAGCTGACGTGCTCACCGGGAACATCTTCATCGACGTCGCCGTGTTCGCCGTCGCCTCGGTCGGAATGCTCGTGCTGGTCCGGCCCGCGCTGAAGCGGCGCTTCCTCGCCGGCACCGGCCACCGCACCGGCATCGAGGCCCTCATCGGCGCCCGCGCCGTCGTCCTGTCCACAGTGGACTACGAGGCCGGGCAGGTGAAACTGGCCGGCGACGTCTGGTCCGCCCGCAGCCTCTCGGAGCACCACGAGCCGATCCAGCCCGGCACGTCCGTCACGGTCGTCGAGATCTCGGGCGCCACCGCCGTAGTGTCGGCCGAGCCGTGAGCCTGGGGCTCGTCATCGTTCCCGAGGGCCGGGCCGCGGTGATCGAACGCGGCGGCCGCTTCCGCGCCGTGCTCGGCCCCGGCCGGCACTTCGTGGTGCCGTTCGCCGACACCGTCCGGGCGCGCGTCGACCTCTGCGAGCAGATCCTGTCCGCGCCGCCCCGGGCGATCGAAGCCGGCGACGGCCGGGAAGTCCACATCGGATTCGAGGTCATTTTTGCCGTCACCGACCCGAAGCTGGCGACGTACGAAATCATGAACCCGGCGATCGCGATCGAACAGCTGACCACCACGGCGTTGCGGCAGGAAGCGAGCCTGACCACGGCCGAGCGCGCCGTCACCGCACCGGAGGACCTGCACCGTACAGTGTGGACGGTCCTGCACGACACCACAGGACGCTGGGGAATCGCCACTCGCGAGCTGAAGCTCGAGGTGCGCCCGCCCGCGGCGCCCGGAACACCGTCAACCGCGCAAGAATGGTACTAGGTAAGGGGAAGATCTCTTGACCACCACAGTAGCGATCGTCGTGGTCGTCTTACTGGCTCTCTTCGTGATCATCACGGTAGCCAAGGCGATCATGGTCGTTCCGCAGGCGCAGTCGGCGGTGATCGAGCGGCTGGGCCGGTTCCGCACGGTGGCGTCGCCGGGCCTGACCTTCCTGGTGCCGTTCCTGGACAAGGTGCGCGCCCGGATCGACCTGCGCGAGCAGGTCGTCTCGTTCCCGCCGCAGCCGGTCATCACCGAGGACAACCTGACGGTGTCGATCGACACCGTCGTGTACTTCCAGGTCACCGACTCGCGCGCCGCGGTGTACGAGATCTCGAACTACATCGTCGGTGTCGAGCAGCTGACCACCACCACGCTCCGCAACGTGGTCGGTGGCATGAGCCTCGAGCAAACGCTGACCTCGCGCGACTCGATCAACACGCAGCTGCGCGGCGTGCTCGACGAGGCGACCGGCCGCTGGGGCATCCGCGTCGGCCGCGTCGAGCTCAAGGCGATCGACCCGCCGCCCTCCATCCAGGACTCGATGGAGAAGCAGATGCGCGCCGACCGTGAGAAGCGCGCCATGATCCTCACCGCGGAAGGTCAGCGGGAGTCCGCGATCAAGACCGCGGAAGGCCAGAAGCAGAGCCAGATCCTCTCCGCCGAAGGTGCCCGCCAGGCCACCATCCTCGCCGCCGAGGCCGAGCGGCAGTCCCGCATCCTGCGGGCGCAGGGTGAACGTGCCGCGCGGTACCTGCAGGCGCAGGGCCAGGCGAAGGCGATCGAAAAGGTGTTCGCTGCGATCAAGGCCGGCCGCCCGACGCCGGAGGTGCTGGCCTACCAGTACCTGCAGACCCTCCCGCAGCTGGCGCAGGGCGACGCGAACAAGGTCTGGATGATCCCGAGCGACTACGGCAAGGCCCTCGAAGGCTTCGCCCGCGCCCTCGGCGCCCCCGGCGACGACGGCGTCTTCCGCTATGAGCCACCGAAGGAAGACGACGTCCCGGCCAAGCCCGAGCTCGAGGACGAAGAGGTCTCGAGCTGGTTCGAGACGAAGAGCGACCCGAAGGTTGCGGAGGCTGTCGCGGCCGCGGAAGCCGTGGCCCGCCAGGAGGTCCCGGCCCTCGGAGTGCCGACCGGCGCGCCGCCCGCGCGGCCGGCGATCCCGCGTCCGGTCCAGCAGCAGCCCGAGCTGGAGCAGGCGGACGAGGAGCGCGGCACCGAGGTCACACCCGCGCCCCAGCAGCCGCCGACGCCGCAGAGCGGCCAGCCGCTGCCGCAGCCGCAGTCCCCGGCCGGTCCGCACCAGGGCGCCGGATACCAGGGCCAGCCGCCGCAGTCCCCGCCGCCGGGCCAGTTCGGCGGACCGCAGAACCCGGGCAGCGGGCCGTTCCCGCAGCAGCCCCCGTTCGGCGGACCCCAGGGCCCGCGCCGCTGATCCGCACGTGAAGAGGGCCTCCCACCGGCTTCGGTGGGAGGCCCCCCTTCACATACTGGCTGTAGAGTTAGAAGTGTCATGAGGGTTGTATAACTCCCGTGCCAAGCCGTGCCGGGATCTGTGACAGCAGACCCAGACACGGTGCGGCTTGGCCCCCGCCGCTCCTCTGTCAAGGTGCTGGCGGCGGGGGCTTAGTCCCTCCTCATGTCAACCCACCTTCGGCGTCTTTGTCCGCTACCTTCTCTGCGGGCGGGGCACTCGCGTTGGCCGCGTAGTCCTCCATGCGATCAACCAGATCAAAGAAGAACTTTCGATCATCGCCACGAAGCTCAAGTGGGTTGACATCTACTGTCAATCGGACTGTTCCAGCCTTAATCTTCACCTCCGTGCTGAATGCAGTCACGCCTCCGACCGACCCGGACGCCTGCTCAGAGGCGTGTGCTACGGGGGGCGGTGTAGCCGGTTTGCGAGCGCGAGGCTTCTTCGCGCGCGGTGCGCCTGGAGCACCGGAGCCGCTTCGAGTCACAGGGAAGTTGGCGCTGACCTGCAGTCCAGCTGTTCGTGCGGCATGCAAGAAGAAGGTGATGGCCTTTCGTCTTGTGTCTGCCGATGAGTCCAGGCCAAACGTCTCTCTGAACAAATCCTGGAGTTGCTGATGGGTTCCGTGCTTCTCGGAGAGCTCCACCGCTGCCGTGTAGTACTTACGCAGAAGAGCCGCTAACTCAGCCTTGCGTTGGTCGAGATCGGAGGCAGCCAGAGCGATCAGCTCCGGCTGAACTCGCTGCTGACCATCGACCAGCTTGAAGTTAGCAAGCGCTGACAACAAGCCTGCTTGATCCGTACCAGATTTGTTGCTCATCATCGAGCGATCAATCTGCGGCGGCAACGGTCTGCTCGCGAGGTCTTCGATGAAGTTCCACAGCGTCGCGAACGCCATGAACGGTGGTTTGAACACTGCTTGCTGCTCGTCCATGGTTCGCCTCCTACCGGCAGGCAAGATCTAAGCTGCCACAAGAGGAGAGTAGCTGCCACAAGCTCCTGCCACAAGTCTGTGGCAGGGAGATTATCCTTGCCTAGGTCTACGGCAGTGCGAAGCATGGGAACTATGGCAATAACAGCAGGAGCGCTGGTGGAAGCGGTGACCGCGACCGGAGCAACGGTTCGAATGCGGGCGACGAGTGGGCCGACGCGTGGCCGAGACTTCCCTGTGGTTTGGGTATGCACTGAAGAAGAGTTCGAGGAACGCGGGGACTCGGCGGGTATCCCATGGCCTCTTGATGCCATACGCGAAATCTCAGGGTGATCTGACCGAGAGGACCGATCGCCGCGAGCGAGCGCCGCTGATCCGCACGTGAAGAGGGCCTCCCACCGGCTTCGGTGGGAGGCCCTCTTTCGTTGTGTCGTCAGGTGCGCTGGTAGACGGTCACGTCGTCGATGTCGGCCTTCGAGCGGTCCTTCAGGAAGATCACGCACAGCACCGTGACCACCGCCGACAGGATGATGTAGCCCGAAATCGAGTACGGCGTCCCGGTCTGGTGCAGCAGCCACGTCGCCAGCAGCGGCGCCGGGCCGCCCGCGAACACCGACGCCAGCTGGTAGCCCAGTCCCGCGCCGCCGTAGCGCAGGTGCGTCGGGAAGCTCTCGCCGATCAGCGCCGCCTGCGGGCCGTACTGCAGCGCGTGCGGGATGAACGACACCACGACCGCGACGAACACCAGTGCGTGGTTGCCGTGCGCCAGGATTGTGAAGTACGGGAACGCGATCACGCCGGTGAACACCGCCCCGGTCAGGTACACCTTCTTGCGGCCGATGCGGTCCGACAGCGCCGAGAAGAACGGGATCATCGCCAGCTCGCACGCGGCGCCGACGAGGACCGCGTTGAGCACGAACGTCTTGCTGAACTCGTGCCGCGACACGACGTACACCAGCACGTAGCTGGTGAAGAGGTAGAACGGCATCTGCTCGCTGAACCGCACGCCGGCCGAGAGCAGGATTTCGCGCCAGTGGTGGCGGATCGCGTCGAGCACCGGCGTCCGCGCCGTCTGCTGGTTCTTGACCAGCTTCGCGAACATCGGCGTCTCGAGGATCTTCAGCCGGATCACCAGGCCGACCGCGACCAGGATCAGGCTCGCCAGGAACGGCAGCCGCCAGCCCCACGAGTCGAACGCGTCGGGGGAGAGGGTGGCCGACAGCAGCGTCATCCCGCCCGTGCCCAGCACCAGCCCGACCGGGACGCCGATCTGCGCGAAACTGCCGAGCAGCCCGCGCTTCTTCTGGTCGCCCCACTCCATCGCGAGCAGCACCGAGCCGCTCCACTCACCGCCGATCGCGATGCCCTGGATCAGCCGCAGCAGCACCAGGATCAGCGGCGCGGCGAACCCGATGGCCGCGGTCCCGGGCAGCATCCCGACGATGCCCGACGAGACGCCCATCAGCAGCAGCGTGACGATCAGCGTGGCCTTACGGCCGATCCGGTCGCCCCAGTGCCCGAAGATCGCGGCGCCGACCGGGCGGGCGGCGAACCCGACCGCGTAGGTCGCGAACGACTGCATGGCCCCCGCGTAGGCACTCGACGACGGGAAGAACAGGTGCGGGAAGACCAAGGCCGCCGCGGTGTTGTAGAGGAAGAAGTCGTACCACTCGATGGTCGTGCCGATGGCGCTCGCCATCGCCGCACGCCGTACCTGCACTTTTCCGGACTCACTGTCCGGTTCCACCTTGTGAGTGACTCCGTTGTCGCCCAAGACCATCTCGCAACACCTCCGGTGACTGATGTCACACAACAGTGTGACGCCCGTCGACGATTTAGGCGATCGATGTCCGACATCGCGTCCGGTCGGTGATGAACAAAGTGCAGATTCTGCAACTTTGCAGAATCTGCAAGTTCCGCTATGGTGGACCCATGGACGCCCAGGGGCTGCGTGAGCGCAAGAAGCAGGAGACGCGCATCGCGCTGAGCTGGGCGGCCATCCGGTTGACCGTCGAACGCGGGTACGCCCAGGTCCGGATCGAGGACATCGCCGCCGAGGCCGGGGTGTCCACCCGGACCTTCAGCAACTACTTCGCCACCAAGGGCGAGGCCATCGTGGCCCGCCACCACGAGCGGTCCCGCGCGATCGCCGCGGCTCTCCGGGAACGCCCGGCCGGCGAGCCGATCTGGGCGGCCATCACCGCGGCCGCGCTGGCCGGGTTCGCCCTCGGTGAGACCGAAGGACGCCTCCCCGACCAGTCGTGGCTGGCCGGGATCCGGCTGATGGTCGCGGAACCCGCACTGCAGAGCGAGTTCCACAAAGCCGGGGCGGCGGGCGAAGCCGAGATCGCCCGGGTCGTCGCCGAGCGCACGGGCACCGACGTCGAGGCGGACGTCTACCCGAAGCTCGTCGCGGGTGTCGTCGGCGCCGCGCTCAACGTCGTCACACAGCAGTGGCTCGGAACCGAGCCGCCGTGCCCGATGGAAGACCTGCTCCGGGACGTGTTCGACCGGCTCGCCGCCGGCCTGCCCGAACCGCGCTGAACCACCTCGCTCCACGCCCGGCAGGGTCGCCGGGCTTCTCAGTCATGCCCTTTCACCACAAGGAGTTCCGCCATGGAAGACGTCGTCATCGCGGGTGCCGGGCCCAACGGCCTCATGCTCGCCTGCGAACTCGCCCTCGCCGGCATCCGTCCGCTGGTCCTGGAGCGGCTGCCCGAGCCGACCGAGGAGAACCGCGCGAACGGCCTGGTCGGCCAGGTCGTGCGCCTCCTCGACCGCCGCGGGCTGCACGACCGGCTCGCCGGCCCGATCGGCCCGCCCGCCCCCGGGTTCGTCTTCGGGGCGATGCGCTTGGACCTCAGCCTCGCCGAGCACAACTCGCTCACCATCCTCGGTGTGCCCCAGCGGCGCATCGTGGCGATGCTCGCCGAACGCGCGGCCGAGCTCGGCGTCGAGCTCCGCCGCGGCCACGAGCTCACCGGCCTGACCCAGGACGCCGACGCTGTCACCCTCGACGTCGCCGGCCCTGACGGACCGGGCCGGCTCACCACCCGGTACCTCGTCGGCGCCGAGGGCGGGCGCAGCATCACGCGCAAGCTCGCCGGCATCGGCTTCCCCGGCGTGACCGAAGACCGCACCCTCTCCATCACCGCGAACGCCACCGTCCCCGCGGAGTTCGTCGACGCCGCGTCCGGTGGGCTGACCGTGCCCGGCCACGGCGTCATCCCGCCGTTCTTCCACTACCGCACCGAAACCGGCCTGTTCGTCTACGCGCCGTTCCCCACCGGCGCCCTCGTCACCACGCTGGAGTGGACCGACGCCGAGGAGGACGTCGACGAGCCTCCGATGACCCTCGACGACCAGCGCGCCTCCATCGAGCGGGTGCTCGGCTTCGCCCTGCCCATCGGACCCCCGGAGGGTGACGGACCACACCTGCTGCGACGCCTGCGGGGCCGCAACACCCGGCTGGCCGACCGGTACCGCGAGGGCCGGGTCCTGCTGCTCGGCGACGCGGCGCACGTCCACTCCGGGATCGGCGGCCCGGGCCTGAACCTCGGCCTGCAGGACGCGGTCGCCCTCGGCTGGAAGCTCGCCGCCGAGCTGCACGGCCGGGCGCCGGCCGGGCTGCTCGACACCTACGAGAGCGAACGCCGCCCGGTCGCCGAACGCGTCGTCATGCACACCCAGGCCCAGTCCGCGCTGATCGCGCCGGGCCGCGACGTCACCGCGCTGCGGGAGCTCTTCGGTGAGCTGCTGCGGCTGCCCGGCACCGTGCAGCACATCGCCGACCTGATGTCCGGCGCGGACATCAGGTACGAACCGGGCACCGACCACCCGCTCGACGGCCGGTGGGCCCCGGACCTGGTGCTGGCCGACGGAACGCGGCTCGCCGAGCTGACCCGCACGGCCCGGCCGCTGCTGCTCGACTTCACCGGCTCCCTCGGCGACGAGCTGCGCGGCTGGACCGACCGCGTCGACCTCGTTCCCGGTGAGGCGCAGGCCGCCGCGACCGCGTTGCTCATCCGGCCGGACGGGTACGTCGCCTGGGCGACCAGCTCGGCCGAACCCGACGACACCGAGCGGAAGACGCTGCGGGCGGCGCTCGAACGGTGGTTCGGCAGCCCCGTTGACATGTAGGAGATCTCCTACGTAATGTCGCTGGCATGACGATCACCCACGTGCAGTTCCTGACCCTGCCCGTCGCCGACCACGCCCGCGCACGGGACTTCTACGTCGGCAAGCTCGGCTTCGAAGCGCTCGTCGACCGGCGCACGCCCGAGGGCGGCCGGTTCGTGATGGTCGCCCCGAAGGGCGCGAAGACAGGCGTGGTGCTGACCGACCAGCAGGTCGCCGGGATCGAGCCGGGCCCGCGGCACTTCCAGCTGCAGACCACCGACCTCGACGCCGACGTCGCCGCGCTGCGGGCCGGCGGCGTCGAGGTGGCCGACCCGGAGGAGCGGCCGTGGGGGCTCGCGACGTCCTTCAAGGACCTCGACGGCCACACCCTCGGCCTGCTGCAGCCGTCGGACTTCGGCGCCGCGCCGAACTGATGCCGGTCAACGACGACGTCTTCGCCGCGCTGGCCAGCCCGGCGCGGCGGCAGGTCCTGCGGCTGCTGCTGGACGGCCCGATGGCCGCCGGCGCGATCGCCGACCGGTTCGACATGGCCCGGCCCAGCCTTTCGGAACACCTCCGGGTGCTTCGCGAGGCGGGCCTGGTCAACGAGCAGCGACAGGGCCGCAACCGCGTCTACCGCCTCGACGCGGCCCCGCTGGAAGAGGTCGCCGACTGGCTCACGCCGTACGAGCGGTTCTGGCGGAGCAAGCTCGCCAACCTGCGTGACCTGCTCGACGAGGAGGACGCCCTGTGAGCGACGACGACCCGACGGCGATCCACGTCGACCAGTTCCTCGCCCACCCGGCGCGCAAGGTCTGGCGGGCCCTCACCGAACCGGACCTCCTCGAGCGTTGGATCAACATGCCGAACGACATCGAACCCGTGGTGGGACACCGGTTCCAGCTGCTGGCCGAACCGGTGCCCGCGGCCGGGTTCGCCGGCGGACCGGTGGCGTGCGAGGTCCTCGAAGTCGAGCCCGAGCGCAAGCTCAGCATCCGCTGGGGTCCGCAGTGGACGGTCACCTGGCGGCTCGAGCCGGAGGGCACCGGCACCCGGCTCTTCCTCAGCCATACCGGCTTCGACCCGGACGACGAGTTCCAGCGCGTCTCCCGGCGCATCATGGGCGGCGGCTGGCGCTCCCACGTACCCCGCGCGCTGGCCCGGCTGCTGGACGCGATGGACGACCCGGCCCGTCATCGATCCGATCAGTGACAAACGGCGCAGTACCATCGGGAGGTGACCGCTGATCCCGCCGAGACGAAACCCCTGCGCGCCGACGCCCGGCGCAACCGGGCGCGCGTGCTGGACGCGGCCGAGAGCGTGTTCGCGGCCAAGGGCACCGGGGCACCCACCGAAGAGGTAGCCCGCGCCGCCGGCGTCGGCATCGGCACGGTGTTCCGGCACTTCCCGACGAAGGAAGCACTCCTGGAGGCCGTGCTGATCGCCCGGCTGCAGCGGTTCGTCGCCGAGGCCGAATCCGTCGTCGCGGCCGACTCCGCCGACCCGGGAGGGGCGTTCTTCTCGTTCCTCACCAGCTGGATCGAGATGTCCGGTGCGAAGAACGCCTACTTCGAGGCGCTCACCGCCGCCGGGGTGAGCGTGCCGCACGCCAAATCCGACATCGGCGCCCGGCTGCTCGGCGCGCTCGGGGTGCTGCTGACCCGCGCCCAGGTCGCGGGCGCGGTCCGCGAGGACCTCGTGCCGGGCGAGCTGATCACGATCATCATCGGCGTGGCGAAGGCCGCCGAATACGCCGGCCCGGACGCGCGGCTGCGCGACCGGGCCGTGACGATCCTCTTCGACGGGCTTCGTCCGTCAGCGGGGGAGCGGCGCTGAGCCGACCGGCTCCAGCGTCGGGCGCTTCGCGGCCATGGTGTCCCCGGACGACTCGCCCTTCACGCGCCGCCGCACCCACGGCAGCGCGTGCTCCCGCGCCCACTGCAGGTTCTGGCTGCGGCGCGCGGCCGGGCTCAGCACCTCACGCGGCGCCAGCTCCGGGCTGAGCAGCGGGTGCTCGACGCCGAGGACCCGCAGCACCTCGATGGCGACCTCGGTGTGCCCGAGCGCGTTGAGGTGCAGGCGGTCCGGCGCCCAGAACCGGCGGTCGCACAGCTGCCGCATCGACCACAGGTCCACCAGCAGGGCGTCGTGCCGGGCGGCGATGCCGCGCACGAGCTCGTTGTAGATCGCGACCCGGCCGCGGATCGCGCGGAACAGCGGGTCCTCGACGCCGTCGACCCCGGTGAACAGGATGAGGCGGGCTCCGGTCGCGCGCACCCGGGCGACGGCGGTCTCGTAGTCGACGAGCAGCGCGTCGATGTCGACCTTGGGCCGCATGAGGTCGTTGCCGCCGGCGTAGAGGGAGACGAGGTCGGGGTCCAGGGCGAGGCCCGGCTCGAGCTGCTCGCCCAGCACCTGCGGCAGCAGCTTGCCGCGGATGGCGAGGTTGGCGTAGCGGAAGCCCGGCTCGCGCGCGGCGAGCTGCTCGGCGACGCGGTCGGCCCAGCCGCGGACGCCGTTCGGGGCGGCCGGGTCGTCGTCCCCGACGCCTTCGGTGAACGAGTCCCCCATGACCACTAAGCGCTTGCTCATGTCCGCAGTCTAAGCGGCCCCCTGCCGCGCGCCTTCCGCCCGGGGCGGAATCCCTGGCGCACCGCCGCCGGCGGCCGGTACACGGGAAAGATGACGTCCTACGACGCGATCGCCGACTGGTACGAGACGACGTTCCTGCCCGGTCAACGCGACGATCCCCTGGAGATCGGCCCCGTGCTGCGCGACCTCCTCGGCCTCGGCTCCGGGCCGTGCCTCGAACTGGGCTGCGGCACCGGCGCCCACGCCGGCCGGATCCGGGAGCTCGGCCGGACGCCGCTCGGCGTCGACATCTCCGCCGGCATGCTGCGCCACGCGTCCGGACGGCTGCCCGTGCTGCGCGGCGACGGCGAAGCACTGCCGGTCGCCACCGGATCGCTGCCCGCGGTCGCGTCTCTCATGGTGCACACCGACATGCCCGCCTACCCGGCGGTGCTGCGCGAGGTGGCACGCGTGCTGGCCCCCGGCGGGGTGTTCGTCCACATCGGAGTGCACCCGTGCTTCTGCGGCGCGTTCGCCGACCGGTCCGACGAGCGGGCGGTCGTCGTCCGGCCCGGGTACCGGGAGCCCGGCTGGACGACGGCGTCCTGGACCGACCGCGGTGTGCGGGACAAGGTCGGTGCCACCCATCGGCCGCTGCCCGACCTGCTCCACGCCGTCCTCGGCGCGGGGCTGGTGTTCGAGCGGTTCGCCGAAGGCGGCGCACCCACGCCGACTGTCCTGGGCTGGCGCGCCGTCAAGCGGTGAGCTGCCGGGCCCGGTGGTCGGCGACGTGGACGCGGGTCGCGCAGCGCGTCGAGCAGAAGCGGCGGCGGCCGTTGCGGGAGGTGTCGACGTACGCCGTTTCGCAGCCTTCGCGGCCGCAGATGCCGAGGCGGTCCGGGGCCTCGCACACGAGGTGGGCGAGGCCGCCCGCGGTGTAGGCGCGGACGCGGCCGACCGGGCCGGCGTCTTCGACCGAGTAATGCAGGTGGGGCGGCTTCCCGTCGTGGGTGGCGATGTAAGGCCGGCACGCCGCCTCGGCGAGCAGGTCGTTGACCAGGTCCGGCCGCGCCGCGGGGTCGGCGGCGAACACCGGGCGCAGAACGCGGGCCCACGCGGCGATCCGGGCGGCTTCGTCGTCGGTCAGCGACGGGATGGACATGCCATTGCGGACCATGCCGTCCAGCAGCTCACTCGCTGACCCCGCGTTCACGAGGTCGGCGGCCACCAGTGCGGCCGGACCGCCGTAAGGGTTGAAGTGCACAAAGCCATTACACCACGATCGGGGTATGGACGGAAACCGTTGCCCCCGCTGCGGCTGGCCGCTCGCCGAACTGCCGGCGACCGCGTCCCGGCCCGCCACCCACCGGCTCGACTACGTGCGCTGCGTCTGCGGCAGCTGGCTCGCCCGCTTCGACGGCGAGGTCGTCGGCGCCACCGGGGCGCGGCTGACCGGGTGAGCTTCGGCGGGCTGGTGCGGTCGGCGGCGCTACCCGGGTATGGCTGACCGGGTGAGCTTCAGCGGGCTGGCGCGTCGCCGGCGACACCTGGGCCTGGCTGACCGGGTGAGCTTCAGCAGACTCGCGCGTCGCCGGCGCTAGCCGGGCCTGGCTGACCAGGTGAACTTCGGCGGCCTGGCGCGATTGCCGGCGCCACCCGGGCGTGGCTGACCGGGTGAGCTTCGGCGGACTCTGGTGGCCCGGCGCGTCGTCGGCGGCCTTCCCCTGGCCGCTCTGAGCGCGTGTTCAGAGGTCGAGCACGCCCGCCGCGTTGTCGTTCCACTGGTCGACCCGGCGGATGTACTCGTACAGCGCGCGGCTGCCGCGCACCCAGCGCCCCTGGTCGGCGATCGCCAGGTCGTCGGCCCCGGCGCGGCGGGCTTCGGTGGCGAACCCGGACCGCAGCGAATGCCCGGTCACCGGGTACGGCAGGCCCGCGCGGACGCCGGCCCGGGTGAGGATCTGGTTGACGCCGGTCGTGCTCAACGCGGGTGCGCCGACGTTGCCGTGCCGGTCGACCCGGCGGAACGCCGGCCCCTCGGTGATCCCGGCGCCGGAGCGCCACGCGTGCCACGCCCGCACCGGGTCGGTGTCGGGGCTCTCGCGCCGCGGGACGACCATGTCGCCGGTGCTTTTGCCGTGCCGCACGGTCACCGCCAGGCCCCGGTCGTCGACCGGCTCGACGTCGGTGACCAGCAGGTTCGCCAGGTCGGAACACCGGGCGGCGATGGGAAAGCCGATCAGCAGCATCGCGCGGTCGCGGGCGCCGGACAGGGTGTCCGGGCAGGCCCGGGACATCGCCCGCAGGTCCGTGAGCGTGACCATGGTGGCCTTGCCGCGACCCCGCTGGATCCCCTCGCGGGCCAGCCGCTGCCGGTAGCCCTTCAACGCGCGCCACGCGGCACGGCTCGCTTCGGGGTCGACGACGACCTTGTGGTGCCGCAGCCCGGCGAGCGCGCCGGTGAGCCGTCGTTCGATCGTCGACGGCGCCGCCGGGGCGGCCCGCTCCGGCACTTCCGGCACGACGCGTTCGTCCGGACGCAGCGTGCGGCCGCGTTCGAGCCAGACGACGAACCCCGTCAGGGCGCCGATCGACGCCGCCAGCGGCGGGATCCCAGCCTCGGCGGTGTAGTCCTGCCACACCTGCCAGTCCTGGGCGTAGGCCTTGAGCGTGTTCGGCGGCCGTTGCCCGTCGACGTGCCGGGCGGCGGCTTCGTCGAGCAGGGCGAGCCGGTCCTGCGGGCTCGCGGCGGTGAGGGCGGCGGCGTCGGTCACCGGTTCGAGCTCGGGCACGCGCCGAAGATTACGGGATCATTCTTCCGGAACGCTGTCGATCCGGCGGGGCGCCGTTCGTGTCAGCGGGGAAAGCACCGACCGAGGGAGACCGCGTGAAGCAGTACCTGCTCAGCATCTACCAGCCCGACGGCCCGACCCCGCCACCGGAAGTCCTCGACGGGATCACGAAGAAGCTCGACACCCTCAACACCGACCTCAAGGCCGCCGGGGCCTGGGTGTTCGCCGGCGGGCTGCACCCGCCCTCCAGCGCCACGGTGCTGCGGGCCGCCGACGGCGACACGCTCGTCACCGACGGCCCGTTCGCCGAAGGCAAGGAACACCTCGGCGGGTTCACGATCATCACCGCGCCCGACCTCGACGCGGCGCTCGTCTGGGGTGGCAGGCTCGCCGACGCCGTCGCACCGCTGCCGGTCGAGGTGCGGCCGTTCGCGGGATGAGCGTCGAGGAGGTCTTCACCGCGGAGTACGGCCGCGCGGTGTCGGTGCTGGTGCGGGTCTTCGGGAGCATCGACGTCGCCGAGGAGGCCGTGCAGGACGCGTTCGCCGAGGCGGTCCGGCGGTGGCCGGCCGACGGGACGCCCCCGAGCCCGGCCGGCTGGATCATCACGACCGCCCGCAACCGCGCCATCGACCGCCTGCGCCGGGAGGCCGCCGGGGCGGACAAGCACGCCCAGGCCGCACTTCTGCACGCCGAGACAGAGCCCGTCGAGGAGGGCGCCGTGCCCGACGAACGGCTCCGGCTGATCTTCACCTGCTGCCATCCCGCGCTGGCCCGCCCCACGCAGGTCGCCCTGACGCTGCGGCTGCTCGGCGGCCTGACCACCGCGGAGATCGCCGGCGCGTTCCTGGTGGCCGAGCCGACGATGGCCCAACGGATCGTCCGGGCGAAGAACAAGATCCGCGACGCGGGCATCCCGTACCGCGTCCCGCAGGACGCCGACCTGCCGGCGCGGCTGGCCGCGGTGCTCGGCGTGCTGTACCTGATCTTCAACGAGGGCTACACGGCGAGCGCGGGGGAGGACCTGGTCCGCGACGACCTGTGCCACGAGGCGATCCGGCTCGCCCGCGTCCTGACCGGGCTGATGCCCGACGAGCCGGAGGCGTGGGGCCTGCTGGCACTGATGCTGCTGATCCACGCGCGCCGCGCGGCCCGCACCGGTGCCGACGGCGCCGTGGTGCTGCTGGCCGACCAGGATTTTTCGCGCTGGGACGCGGCCTTGGTCGCCGAGGGCCAGGAGATAGTCCGTCGCTGCCTGCGCCGCAACCAGCCGGGCCCGTACCAGATCCAGGCGGCGATCCAGGCCGTCCACAGCGACGCGCCCACGGACTGGTCCCAGGTCAAGGCGTTGTACGACCAGCTGTTGGCCGTGACGCCGACACCGGTGGTGGCGCTGAACCGTGCGGTGGCGGTCGCCGAGGTCGACGGTCCCGAAGTGGCGTTGGCGCTGGTCGAGGAACTCGAGCTGCCGCGGTTCCCGCTGTACCACGCGATCCGTGCGGAGCTCCTGGACCGGGTCGGCCGGAGCGGGGAAGCGGCGACGGCCTACACGACGGCGATCGAGCTGACGGGTAACGCGGCCGAGAGGGCCCTGCTGGAGCGGAAGCGAGCCTCGGCGTCAACTCCAGGTTGACATCAAGGGGGGTCCTAGTTTTCGAGGCCCTCGAATCTGCCGCTCGCTGCCCCTCGATCTCTCGCCCTGTTCTGAGTTCGGATATGTAACCTTATCCGAACTCAAGTGTGCAACTAGCTATCTTTAGATTTTGAATAGCTGTATCTAGTTCTAATTAGAAGCTTTGATAGACTCCTGATCATGACGGAAGATGCAGGTCAGCCTCGGATTTGCGAGTACCGGCGCTGTGGGGCGCCGCTGCCGCCGGCGGTGGGGCGGGGGAGCCGGGCTCGGTTCTGCCAGGACGGGAAGACCTGGGGGCGCCGGAACCTCAACTGTCGCGACGCCGAAGCTGTCCTGTCGGACGCCGAGTCGCTGCGGGAGAGCGACACCGAGCTGGACGACACCGCCGTCACCGCGCTCGCCGGGCAGGTCGATCGCGTGCTCGAGCCCGCGCGAGGGCTGGTCGAGACGCTGACGACCCTGCGCCATCAGCTGGAAGCCACCACCGCCGCCGCGCTCGCCGAACGGGACGCCGCCCTGGCCGAGGCCGACGACTACCGCCGGCAGCGTGGGCTCGCCGAAGCTGAAGCCGCCCAAGCTCGCGAAACGGCCGAAGAGGCCGTCAGGAAAGCGGGCACCGCCGAGAAGGAGGCAGCAACCGCTCTCCGGGAGCGGGACGCTGCCCGCGGCGCCCAGCGGGAGGCGCTCCACGAGCGGCAGCGCGTCGAAGGGCAGCTGTCCGCGGTCCGGGACGAGCTCGCACGGGTCGCCGAACGGGCCGAGGCGAGCGCGACCCTGGCCGGCGAGCGGGCATCGACGATCGCCACCCTGACCGCGGACGTCGCGGCCACCCGCACCGCGCTCGACGACGAACGCGGCCGCGCCCAGGCCGCCGCGGCGCGTGCCGAAACGGCGGAAGCCCGCGCCGAGACGGCCGCCGGTCGGCTCGACGCGGCACGCGAGGAGCTGACCCGGGCAGCTACTGCCCACCACGCCACGCAGGAAGCCGCCCTGGAACGGGCCCGGATGGATGCCGAGCGCCTGCGCGCCGGGTACGACCAGCGGCTGGCCGAACTGCAGGCGGCACACGAACAGACCGTGCGGTCCATGCACGAGACCACCACGAGCCTCGGGGCCGAGCTGCGCACCTGCACCGGTCGCGCCGACAACGCCGAGCGCGCGCTGGCCAAGGTCTTCGCCGTGCTCCGGGAAACGCCAGGGCTCCCTGATGCCGTCACCGCAATGCTTAAGTAATTACTTGACTATTGGCGAACGCGGGCATAACTTAAGTACATGCTTGACCATGAGCTGGACCTGGTGTTCCGCGCCCTGGGCGACCGGACGCGGCGGGGGCTGGTGGAGCGGCTCGTGCGCGGGCCGGCGTCGGTCAGTGAGCTCGCCGAGCCGCTGACCATGTCGCTCGCCGCCGTCGTGCAGCACCTGCAGGTGCTCGAATCCGCCGGGATCGTGCGGTCGGAGAAGGTCGGCCGCGTGCGGACCTGCCGGATCGAGCCGGAGATGCTGCGCGCCGGCGAGCACTGGCTGGGCGGGCAGCGCACCACGTGGGAAAGCAGGCTCGACCGGCTCGGCGACGTCCTCGCCGAGCCGCCAGGAATGTCGGAAGGGAGCACGACATGACCGTCAACCACAGCACCTTCACGCTCGAACGCACCTACCCCGTCCCGCCGTCGCGGGTGTTCGCCGCGTGGTCGGACCCGGCCGTCAAGACGCGCTGGTTCGCCCCCGACGGGACCCACGAGCTGGACTTCCGCGTCGGCGGCCGCGAGACCGTCGAGGCCGTGGGCCCGGACGGGACGCCGCTGGCGGTCCTCTCGACCTACCACGACATCGTGCCGGAGCGGCGGATCGTCTACTCCACGGCGCTGAGCGGCGGGAAGACGCTCGCCACGGTCTCGATCACCACCGTCGAGCTGGTCGGCGAAGGCGACGGCACCCGCTTGGTCCTGACCGAACAGGGCACCTTCCTCGACGGCGCCGAAGAACCGGCTTGGCGCGAGCAGGGCACCGGTGACTGGCTGGACCGGCTCGGCGAGGAGCTGAAATGACGCCCGAACTGCTCGTCGAATCACGGGTCGCAGCCGTCGCGGCGAAGGACGTCGAGACGCTGGTGGCCCAATACGCCGAGGACGTCACGCTGTTCGACGCGCTCGGCCCGCTGCGCGACACCGGCCGGGACGCCGAGCGGAACCGGCTGCGGGAGTGGTTCGGCGCGTACCGCTCCACGATCGACCTGAAGATCCGCGACCTCGAAGTCGTCGCCGACGGCGATGTCGCGTTCGCGCACTACCTGTTCCAGGTGCGGGGAACGATGACCGACGACACCGTCGTGGACATGTGGGTGCGCTCGACCGTCGGGTTCCGCCGTGGCGAGGACGGCTGGAAGATCGTCCACGAGCACAGTTCCGTGCCGCTCAAGCCGTCCGGTACCGCTGGGGACTGACGCCGAACTCGCGTTTGAAGGCCGCGCTGAGGGCGAACGCGCTGCCGTAGCCGACCTGGTGGGCGACCGCGCCGATCGTGGCGTCCGGCTGCTGGCGCAGCAGGTCCGCGGCGAGCGCGAGCCGCCAGCCGGCGAGGTAGGCCATCGGCGTCTCGCCGACCGCCGTGGCGAACCGCCGGGCCAGCGCCGCCCGGGAGACTCCGGTGTTGGACGCGAGCTTGGCGACCGTCCACGGCTCGGCCGGCTGGTGCTGCAGCAGCCGCAGCGCCTGCCCGACGACCGGGTCGTCGTGGGCGCGGTACCAGGCGGGCGCGGTGGTGTCGGGCCGGTCGAACCACGCCCGCAGCGCGGCGATCAGCAGCAGGTCGAGCAGCCGGTCGAGGACGGCCTCCTGCCCGGGCACGTCCCGGCCGATCTCGTCGGCGAGCAGCCCGACCAGCGGCGTCGGCCAGTCGGCCGCCCGCAGGACGATCAGCGTCGGCAGCGCGGCCAGGAGCTTCTTGCTGATCTCGCCTTCCATGCCGTAGGTGCCGGTGAGCAGCACGACCGGGCCGCCCGTGCCCCAGGTGCGGACCCCGAGGTCGGCGTACGCGGTGAGGTGCCCGCCGTCGGGGGTGCGGCACTCCTGGCCGGGCTGGATCAGCGCCTGCGGCGGCGTCGACGGGTGGTCGCCGACCACGTACGGATCCGGGCCGCGGGCGATCGCGACGTCGCCTTCGCCGAGCAGCACGTTCTCGCCGGCGTCCGGGACGATCCACGCTTCACCGCGCACGACCGACACCACGGTCAGCGGCGCTTCGTCTTCGATGCGCAGGGACCACGGCGGGGTCAGCACCGAGCGCAGCAGGAACGCGCCGTGCGCGCGGGGGCCGTCGAGGAGCGCGGCGAGCGGGTCCATGTCGCCGAGTGTAGACGCTGGAACATGCGATCGAGGCTTTGAACTATGGAGAGTCTTAATCGCGGGCGGTTGACTCACTGCCATGACAACGAACTTCCTGGTGGTGGGCGGCACCGGCAAGACCGGGCGCCGCGTGGCGGATCGGCTGCGGGAGCGCGGTCTGCCGGTGCGGATCACGTCGCGGCGCGGGGCGCCGCCGTTCGACTGGAGCGACCGCGAGACCTGGGCGCCGGTGCTGAAAGGCGTCGACGCCGTGTACCTGACCTACTACCCCGACCTGGTGGTGCCCGAGGCGGCCGCCGACATCCACGCGTTCGCCGAACTGGCCGTGACACAAGGGGTCCGGCACCTGGTGCTGCTCTCCGGCCGCGGCGAGGAGGAAGCCGAAGCGTGCGAACGGATCGTGGCCGAAGCCGGGACCGGCTGGACGGTCCTGCGGTGCAGCTGGTTCGCGCAGAACTTCAGCGAGCACTTCCTCCTCGACGCCGTGCGCGGCGGCGAGATCGCGCTGCCGGCGGGCACGGTCACCGAGCCGTTCGTCGACGTCCGCGACATCGCCGACGTCGCGGTGAAGGTGCTGACCGAACCCGGCCACACGGGCCGGCTGTACGAGCTGACCGGACCGCGGCTGCTCGGCTTCGCCGACGCCGCCGCGGAAATTTCGGCCGCGTCGGGGCGGGATGTCCGCTATGTTCCGGTTTCCGCCGAGGAGTACGCCGCCGCGGCGGTCGAGTACGGCGTGCCGGAAGAAGAAGTCGGGGCGTTGACGGAGCTGTTCGCGCGGGTGCTCGACGGCCGCAACGAGTCGGTGACCCACGACGTCGAACGGGTGCTGGGCCGGCCGGCGACGGACTTCGCCGCCTTCGCGCGGGACGCGGCGGCGACCGGAATCTGGTCGCGGTGAAGGGGAAGGAGAGACCGATGTCCACTGTGGTACTAGTGGCCGCGCTGGTCGCGGCCGGGCTGATCGCCGGGTTGTTCTACGCCTACGCGTGCTCGGTGATGCCGGGGCTCGCGCGCGGCGACGACAAGACGTTCGTGGAGGGCATGCGCGGGATCAACGTCGCGATCGTCAACCCGGTCTTCATGCTGACGTTCCTGGGCGCGCCGGTGCTGGCGGGCGTCGCGATCTTCCTCAACCCCGGGCCGCGGCCGTGGGTGATCGCGGGGTTCGGGTTCCTGCTGGCGATGATCGTGATCACCGCGGTGGTGAACATCCCGCTGAACAACGCGCTGGACAGCGGCGGCGACGACTACGCGGCGGTGCGGGCGGCGTTCGAGTCGGTCTGGGTGCGCTGGAACGTGCTGCGGGCCGTGGTGAGCACGGCCGGGTTCGGCTGCCTGGTGGCGGCCGTGCTCACCGGCCGCTGAGTCAGTCCGCGAGGCGGAAGAGCAGGTCGGTGACCCACTGGTTCGGGTCCGGCACCTCCAGGGGGTTGGTGCGCAGCACTTCCAGGCGGCCGCCCCACTCCTCGCCGTCGGGGCCTTCCGTGACGTCCCACATGACACCCTCGGCGGCGCCCCAGGCCAGGACCTCCGCGGTCGCGGTAGCCAGGCCGTCCGGGGCGCCGACGTAGGTTTCGAGGACGTACTTCCCCGCCGGGAGGTCGCCGAGGAACGCCGGTGCGGCCGGGGTGAAGTCGCCCTCGATCGGGACGCCCGCTTCGACGGTGAACCGCATCCCGGGGTGCAGGACGCGGTAGCGGAAGAACGGCGCCCCGGCCGGCACGATCCCGTGGCCGGCGAGCGTGCCGATGAGCGGCGGCAGCCGGTCGGCGATGCGCGGGAACTCCTCGATCCCGACGGTGGCGCGCTCGGCGACGTACCGCTGGGCCGGTCGGTCCACAATGGACGGCATCAGAGTTCCTCCGGGACGAAGATCGGACGGACCTCGATACTGCCGTACGTCGCGGCCGGGTGCCGGGACGCGATCTCGAGGGCTTCGTCGAGGTCGTCGCACTCGAGGACGACGTAGCCGCCGATCTGTTCCTTGGCCTCGGTGAACGGGCCGTCGGTGAGCAGGACCTCGCCGTCGCGGACGCGGATCGTCGTGGCTTCCGACGGCGGGCGCAGGCCGCCTCCGCCGTGGATCTTGCCGCGGCGGGCCAGGTCCTCGCCCCAGCCGTCGCAGCCGTCGTACTGGTGTTCCTCGGCGGTATCGTCGCCGGCGATCATCAGCAGGTACCGCATTCAGCGTCCTTCCAGTACTTCGCGCAGGCGCGCGGCGAAGGCTTCCGGTTCGGTGGCGAACCCGCCGTGGTCGCCCGGGAACTCCACGGCGGTCAGGCCGAGGGCGGTGGCGAGCCCGAGGCCGGTCTCGTGGGCCGTCGACCCGGCGGACTTCTCGCCGACTCCGACGACCAGCCGCGCGGACGTCGCCCGGAGCGCGCCGAGGTCGGGTTCGTAGGCACCGGTGGCGGCCATCAGGTGGGCGAAGAAGTAGGTGAAGTTGCCTTCGCCGCGCGGGTCGAGCGGGGGTGCGGGGTCGACGCCCACGAGCGCCATGAAGGCGGGGAAGGCCGCGTCGAGGCCGTGGTCGCGGAACAGCGCGGGGATGTCGGGCCCGTCGAGGGCGTCGGCGGGCAGGTAACGGGTGACCGGCGGCTCGTGCAGCACGACCGTGCGGACGTCCCCGGGGTGGCGCACGACGTGGTCGAGCAGCGTGATGGCACCTCCGCTGCTGGCGAAGACGTCCGCGGGGCCGACTTCGGCGAGCAGGCGGTGCACGTCGTCGGCGTGCTCGCGGATGATGTCGTCGCCCGGCTCGCCGTCGAGGGGGCTGCGGCCGAGGCCGCGCGGGTCGTAGGTGACGACGGTGCGGGTTTCGGCCAGCAGCGGCCGGATGTGGGTGAACACGGCGGCGTCGGCCGGCCCGCCGGGGACCAGCAGCAGCACCGGGCCGCTTCCGGTGACGTCGTAGGTGATCGTGGCGCCGGGGACGGCGAGGGTGGTCATGGGCTCTCCTGAGGTGGCCGGGATTCACCCGACCGACGAACAGGACCGCCCGGGACCGACACCGCTTCGGAGATTCTTCGCGCGAGGTACGCGCGTTCGGCCTCGGTGGGCGCGAGGTCGCGGGCTTTGGCGTACCACTCGGCGGCTTCGGCGTGGCGGCCGAGGCGGCGGAGGAAGTCGGCGCGGGTGGCCGGCAGCAGGTGGTAGCCGTCCATGGTCAGCTCGTCGAGCAGCGCGAGTCCGGCGAGCGGGCCGTCGGCCATGCCGACCGCGACGGCCCGGTTGAGCTCGACGACCGCGCTGGGGACGTGCTTGCGCAGCTCGCCGTAGAGGCCGGCGATCTGGGCCCAGTCGGTGTCGGCGGGCCGGGCGGCGGTGGCGTGGCAGGCCGCGATGGCCGCCTGGATCTGGTACGGCCCGGGCCGCCGCCGGCGCAACGCCGTCTCCAGCACCTGGGTGCCTTCGACGATGCCGGCCGCGTCCCAGCGGGTGCGGTCCTGTTCCTCGAGCGGGACGAGCTCGCCGTCGGAACCGGCGCGGGTGGCGCGGCGGGCGTGCTGCAGCAGCATCAGCGCGAGCAGGCCGAGGACCTCGGGTTCGTCCGGCATCAGGTGGGCCAGGACGCGGGCCAGCCGGACGGCTTCGGCGGCGAGGTCGGGACGCAGCAGATCCGGCCCGGCGCTGGCGGAGTAGCCCTCGTTGAACGTCAGGTACAGCACGCCGAGGACGGCGGCGGTGCGTTCGGGCAGCAGGTGCGCGGGCGGGACGCGGTAGGGGATGCCGGCGTGGCGGATCTTGCGCTTCACCCGCACGAGTCGTTGCGACATGGTCGCTTCGGGGACGAGGAAGGCGCGGGCGATCTCGGCGGTGGACAACCCGGCCAGGGTGCGCAGCGCGAGCGCGACCTGGGCTTCGGTGGCCAGTGCCGGGTGGCAGCAGGTGAAGATGAGGCGCAGCCGGTCGTCGGTCACGCCGCTGTCGTCGGTTTCGGGCTCGTCCGGCACGTGGGTCAAGGCGGCCTCCCGCAGCTTGGCGGCGCCGGCGGTCTCGCGGCGGAGCCGGTCGGTGGCGCGGTTGCGGGCGGCGGTGGTCAGCCAGGCGCCGGGCCGCTTCGGGACGCCGTCGCGGGGCCAGGTGCGCAGGGCGAGGGCGAAGGCCTCCTGGGCGCACTCTTCGGCGAGGTCCCAGTCGCCGGTGATCCGGATGAGCGTGGCCACGACCTGGCCCCACTCCTCGCGGAACGCCTCCGCGACCGCGGTCTCGACGTCCACCGCTGCTCCTTCCGCCGGGTCACCCACCCGACGAACGGCCGGGCCCGGGACCGACAGCCGCCGCGTGACAGGCGCCGAATCCCTCGGCGCGCGCGACGATCCGGCCGGCTTCGACGCGGACGGCCGCCTCGGTGGCGTCGCTGACCGCGGTGACACCGGCGGCCGCGGCGAGCTCGCCGGCCGCGTCGCAGACGAGCCGAAGACGGGGCCGGGCCGGGGGCGCGATGGCCTGGTCGAGGCAGCCGCGCAAGTCGGCGACGGCGAGCCGGGCCAGCGGGGCGAGTTCGGCGGGGTCGCTGGTGACGAGCACGGCGGTGACGTCGGCGCCGGTGCGCACGGCCTCTTCGAAGGCGGCGGCGCGGTGCAGGCCGAGGATCGTGACGACGCCGTCCCCGGGCCGGAACTCCTCGCCGGTCAGCAGGTCGGTCGCCGCCGGCGGGGTCCACGCCTCGTCGGCGGGCCGGGCCTGGCTCGTGATCGGCGGGACGGCCGGCCAGTCGTCGCCGAGGTCCAGGTCGAGCAGCGCGGTGCAGGCGGTGACGATGTGGAACGGCTCGCCGAAGCCGGGCGCGGCGGCGGCGAGCTGGCTCGCGCCGTGCAACGTCGTGAGGGCGGCTTCGGCGACGCGGACCAGGCGCCGTCCCGGGCGCACCCGTTCCAGGGCGAGCCCCAGCAGGATCGCGTCGACGCGCATGAGCTGCGCGAACGGCCGGCGGGTGTGCTCGTCGGCGAGGATCTCGGGCAGCAGGTCGCGGCCGAGCCGGGCGTCGCCGCTGTCGGTGTCGGTGGCCAGGGGGAGGCGCGCGACCCAGGCGCGGGCGAAGGCGGCCAGGACGTCGGCCGCGCCGGCGTCCGGCGGTGGGGTGGCGAACCGGGGCGCGCGTTCGGCGAGGTCGGCCAGTACCGCGAAGTACAGGGCCCGTTTGCCCGGGAAGTTGGAGTAGACCGCGCCGCGGGTGAGCTCGGCGCGTTCGGCGATGACGTCGATCTTCGCGTCGCGGAAGCCACGTCCGGCGAACTCGTCGCGGGCGGCGGAGAGGACCTTCGCGCGGTTGCGTTCCTGGGTCTCGGTCCTGCTGAGCCTGACCATCGTCCTCCTTGCCGTGGCGTCGCGAGCCAAGATACCGTGACCACTGAGATGATTAGAACATCTGATGTGAACATTTGGAGTGGTGGATGACCCCCGAGATCGACCTGACCGACTTCAAGGTCCTGACTGACCCGTTCACCGCCTACGACCAGGCCCGGGAGATGAGTGCGGTGGCCAAGCTCGTCATCCCCGGCTTCGGCCCGTTCTGGGCGCTGACCCGCTACACCCAGGCGCGCGCGATGCTGGCCGACCCGCGGTTCGAGGTCCGGGCGGAGAGCTTCATGCGCCCGCCGGGCATCCCCGAGCACTGCCTGGAGTACATGCGGACGATGGCCGAGCAGGACGGACCGGAACACCTGCGGCTGCGCCGGCTCGTGGCACCGGCGTTCACGCCGAAGCGCGCCGCGCAGCTACGCCCACGACTGGCCGCGCTCACCGAACGGCTGCTCGACGAGCTGCCCGCCCACGCCGAAGACGGCGTCGTCGACCTGATCCCGCACTTCGCGCGGCCGCTGCCGATGGACGTCATCTGCGAGATGGCCGGCATTCCCGGCGCCGACCGGCCGCGCTGGCGGGAGTACGGCGCCGCGGTCGCCAGTGGCATGGGCCCGGACTTCGCCGCCGCGATCCCGGAGATCATCGCGGGCGCGCAGGACGCGGTGGCGCGCAGCCGGGCCGAACCGGGCGACGACCTCATCGGCGACCTCGTGCGCGCCGAGGACGCCGACCGGCTCACCGACACCGAGCTGGTCACCCTGGTCTGGCACCTCGTGCTGGCCGGCCAGACGCCGGTGAACCTGATCGCCAACGCCGTCGAAGCCCTGCTGCGCCACCCGGACCAGCTCGCGGCCCTGCGCGCGGACCCGGGACTGTGGCCGGGCGCGGTCGAGGAGCTGATGCGCTTCTGCAGCCCGCAGCTGCTGACCACGCCGCGGTTCGCGCGCGAGGACGTCGAGATCGACGGGCAGCTGATCCGCGAAGGCGAGCGCGTGACGGCCGCGATGGTGGCCGCCGACCGCGACCCGCGTGCGTTCCCCGACGCGGACCGCCTCGACGTCACCCGCGAAGGGCCGGCGCAGCTGGGGTTCTCGCACGGCCCGCACTTCTGCCTGGGCGCGTCGATCGCCCGCGTCGAGACGGAGGTGGCGCTGTCGACGCTGTTCGCCCGGTTCCCGGACCTGGCGCTGGCCGGTGACGTGCCGCGCGCGCCCGACGGCGGGACCTGGCGGCCGGCGGAACTACGGCTGACGCTCTGAGATCAGGGTTTCGATGCCGTCCAGGACGCGGGCGAGGCCGAAGCGGAAGGTGTAGGCCGGGTCTTCCGCGGCGTTGTGGGCCTCGCCGGCGGCCTGGCCGACCCGCGAGGCCAGGGGGTAGTGCGCCGCGTCGGCGGCCGGGATGCCGGCCAGCACCGGCGCGGCGCGCTCCCACCATTGGGCGTCGGTCAGGCCGCTGGTGCGCACCAGGCGGGCGGCGTCGAGCGAGCTGCGCGCGGTCGTCCGGACCAGGCCGGTGACGAGGGTGACGGCGGCGTCCATCTCGACGTCGTCGAGCCCGATGCCTTCGACCGCACGCAGTTCGTGCTCGAACTTGGCGAAGCTGTGCGGTCCCAGCGCCGAGCGGCTGGTGGTGACCTGCAGCAGCCAGGGGTGGCGGTGGAAGAGCGCCCACTGGTCGTCGGCGATCGCCGTGAGCGCCTCGCGCCAGCCGAGACCGGGGTCGGGGACCGGCAGCTCGCCGTGGGCGTGGTCGATCATCAGGTCGAGCAGCTCGGCCCGGCCCGGCACGTAGGTGTAGAGCGACATGGGGGAGACGCCGAGCTGCTCGGCGACGCGGCGGATGGTGACGGCGTCGATCGTGTCGGCGTCGGCCAGCGCGATCGCCGTGCGGACGACGTCGGCCGTGGTCAGCTTCGGTTTCGGGCCGCGTCGCGGAGGTGCCGAGACGCCCCAGAGCAGCTCGATCGCCCGTCGCGGGTCGCCGTCGTCGTTCTCCTCCGTGCTCACGCCGCTCATTCTGCCCACCTTAATTACGTACGACGTACAGAGTTGTGTTACGCTCTACTTCGTACACAGTACAGAGTTAAGGGGGAGGATGACTCCGCAGATCCACGCCGAGGGACTTCGCAAGCGCTACGGCGACGCGTACGCCCTCGATGGCTTCACTCTCTCGGTCCCCGCCGGGTCCCTGCACGGCCTGCTCGGACCCAACGGCGCGGGCAAGACCACGGCCGTCCGCGTCCTGTCCACGCTGCTGCGCCACGACGGCGGCACCGCCCGGATCGCCGGCTTCGACGTCGCCACCGAATCGGCGAAAGTGCGCTCGGCGATCGGGCTGGTCGGCCAGCAGGCCGCGGTCGACGAACTGCTGTCCGGACGGCAGAACCTGGTGCTCTTCGGCCGGCTGCACCACCTGGGCCGGCGCGAAGCCACCCGCCGCGCCGACGACCTCCTGGAGCGGTTCGGGCTCGCCGGCACCGGGAGCAAGCCGGTCTCGGCGTACTCCGGCGGCATGCGGCGACGGCTGGACCTGGCCGCGTCGCTGCTGGCGGCTCCGCGGGTGCTGTTCCTCGACGAGCCGACGACCGGGCTGGACCCGCGCAGCCGCGTCGAGGTCTGGCGGGCGGTGCGGTCCCTGGTCGCCGACGGCACGACCGTGCTGCTCACGACGCAGTACCTGGAGGAGGCCGACCGGCTCGCCGACCGGATCTCCCTGGTGGAACACGGACGCGTGATCGCCGAAGGCACGCCGGCCGAGCTGAAGGGCTCGCTGGGGGCGACCCGGATCGAGCTGGTGCTGACCGACCCGGACGTCGTCGCCGCGGCGACGGCGCTGCTGGCCCGGGTCACCGGCGCCGAGCCGGTCGCCGAGGAGCTGAAGGTGAGCGTGCCGGCCGAGCCGTCGATGCTGACCGACGTCGTGCGCGAGCTGGCGGCGACCGAGCTGTCGTTCGCCGACGTGGCGCTGCGGCAGCCGACGCTCGACGAGGTGTTCCTGGAGCTGACGGGGGTGGCGCGATGAGATGGGCGCTCGAAGACGGCTGGACGCTGGCCCAGCGGTACCTCGCCCACCTGGCGCGGCGGCCGGCCCGGCTGGCCACCGTGGTGGCGTTCCCGATCTTGATGGTGCTGATCTTCGCGTACCTGCTCGGCGGCGGGATGACCGTGCCCGGCGGCGGCTCCTACCGCGAGTTCCTGATGCCGGGGATGTTCGCGATGACCATGGCGTTCGGGCTGTCGGGGACGATGATCGCGGTGCTGGACGACGCCACCAAGGGCGTCACCGACCGGTTCCGGTCCCTGCCGATGGCGCCGTCGGCGGTGCTGACCGGCCGGGTGGCCGCGGACCTGGCGAACGCGGTCCTCGCGCTGGCCGTGCTGCTGGGGTGCGGGTTCGCCGTCGGCTGGCAGCCCCACGGCAGCCCGGCCGAGACCGTCGCCGCGTTCGGGCTGCTGCTCCTGCTGCGCACGGCGCTGGTGTGGGCCGGGATCTACCTGGGCCTGCTGACGACCGACCCGTCGATGGTGACGCTCGCGCAGACGCTGGAGTTCCCGTTCGGGTTCCTCTCCAGCGCGTTCGTGGCGACCGCGACGATGCCGGCGTGGCTGGGAACCGTGGCGGAGTGGAACCCGTTGTCCTCCACGGTGACGGCGGCGCGGGTGCTGTTCGGCAACCCGGGCGCGGCCGGGACGTCCTGGGTGAGCACGCATTCGGTGCTGATGGCGGTGGTGTGGCCGCTGGTGCTGCTCGCGGTCTTCGTGCCGTTGTCCGTGCGCCGATACGGGAGGCTGGGGAACTGAACATCGAATTCCGACCGGGTGAACCCCCACGGGCGGGACGCCTGGTCGTCGACGGCCGCGATCTGTCCGTTGTGGACGGCCTCCCGGAGCTGCTGAACGGTACCGACGCGTTCTGGGCGACGGCGGCGAAGGCCGCGCTGCTGCTGGTCGCGGCGGGCCGGTTGCTGCCGGGCGTCACCGAGGCCGGCCACGACGCCTGGCGCGTCGGACCACTGGAACCGGCGGAAGCCGCGTGGCTGCGGGACTTGGCGGCCGCGATGCCGGCGGAGGAACGCGCGCCGGGGCTACTGCTGCGGGCGTTCCTCGACGCTGTCGCCGACACGCTGCCCCGCACGCCCGCCGCGGTGAAGGCGGCCGGGTCTCGGTTGTTCGCCGCCGTCGCGCCGCAACGCGCGGAGTCCGTGCGGGACTGGGCCGACGAACTGGCCGCCGGGCTCGACTCGGGCATCCGCGTGTCCTTGCGCGTCGAGGCGCCGGACGGCTTCGACACCGGCCGCTTCCACGCCATCGTCCAAGTGCACAGCGACGCCGAGATCGCCGACGCGGCCGAGCTGTGGGAGACGGGCCGGTTCGGGCCACGCGCGCGCATCGACGTCGTGCTGGCGCTGCGGCGCGGCGCGCAGGTCTGGCCGGCATTGAGCCCGCTGCTCACCTCGGCCGTCCCCGACGAACTGGCTCTGGGCGAAGACGACGTGACCGAACTGGTCGCGGCCGCGGCACCACGCCTGGCGGCGGTGGGCATCGACGTGCACTGGCCGGCCGAGCTGGCGGGGTCGCTGACCGCGCGGGCCGTGGTGACCGCCGGCGACGCGCCGGGTGACCTGCCGTCGTTCTTCGGCGGCGGGCGGGCGCTGGAGTTCGACTGGCAGCTCGCCCTGGGCGGCGAGGTGCTGACGGAGGCGGAGCTGGATGCACTGGCCGAGGCCCGCCGTCCGGTGGTGCGGCTGCGCGACCGCTGGGTGCTGGTCGATCCGGCGCTGGCGGCGAAGGCGCGCGAGCGGACGCTGAAGCCGCTCACCCCGGTCGACGCGCTGGGCGCGGTGCTGACCGGGACCACTGAGGTCGACGGCGAGCCGGTCGAGGTCGTCACCGAAGGCTGGCTCGCGCGGCTGAAGGAACGGCTGTCCGCACCGCCGGAACCCCAGTCGCCGCCGGCCGGGCTGGCCGCGACGCTGCGGGACTACCAGCTGCGCGGGCTGCAGTGGCTGGCCACGGTGACCGGCCTCGGCCTCGGCGGCTGTCTCGCCGACGACATGGGCCTCGGCAAGACGGTCACACTGATCGCGCTGCACCTGCACCGCGCGTCCGGGCCGACGCTGGTGGTCTGCCCGGCGTCGTTGCTGGGCAACTGGGAGCGCGAGATCCGCCGGTTCGCCCCGGGCGTGCCGGTGCGGCGCTTCCACGGCGGCGCGCGCTCGCTCGAGGAGCTCGACGGGTTCGTGCTGACCACCTACGGCACGCTGCGCGCCGATCCGGCACCGCTGGCCCAAGTGCAATGGGGGCTGCTGGTCGCCGACGAGGCCCAGCACGTCAAGAACCACCGGTCGGGCACCGCCAAGGCGCTGCGGCTGGTGCCCGCGGCCGCGCGGGTGGCGCTGACCGGCACGCCGGTGGAGAACACGCTCTCGGAGCTGTGGGCGATCCTCGACTGGTCGGCGCCGGGCCTGCTGGGTTCGCTGAGCGAGTTCCGGACGCGGTGGGCGAAACCGATCGAGGCCGGGGACCC
Source organism: Amycolatopsis sp. NPDC114504 (assembly GCF_055633595.1). Lineage (NCBI taxonomy): Bacteria > Bacillati > Actinomycetota > Actinomycetes > Pseudonocardiales > Pseudonocardiaceae > Amycolatopsis > Amycolatopsis sp. NPDC114504. Next base: position 584,515 of record NZ_JBVKDU010000005.1, read on the forward strand.
CGCCGCGGCCGAGCGACTGTCGCGGTTGCTGCGGCCGTTCCTGTTGCGACGCCGCAAGTCCGACCCGGGGATCGCGCCGGAGCTGCCGGCGAAGACCGAGACCGACCGGCCGGTGGCGCTGAGCCCGGAGCAGGCGGCGCTGTACGAGGCGGTCGTGCGGGAGATGATGGCCGACATCGCCGCGAGCGACGGGATCGCGCGCCGCGGCCGGATCGTGAAGCTGCTGACCGCGCTCAAGCAGATCTGCAACCACCCGGCGCAGTACCTCAAGGAGCCCGGCGGCCGTTCGGGGAAGCTGGAGTTGCTCGACGAGCTGCTGGACACGATCCTCGCCGAGGGTGGCGCGGTGCTGGTGTTCACCCAGTACGTCGCCATGGCCCGGCTGCTGGAGCAGCACCTGGCCGCGCGGGGCGTCGGCACGCTGCTGCTGCACGGCGGCACCCCGGTCGCGCGTCGCGAGGAGCTCGTCGAGCGGTTCCAGGCCGGTGAGGTGCCGGTGTTTCTGTTGTCGCTCAAGGCGGCCGGTACCGGGTTGAACCTGACGCGCGCCGACCACGTCGTGCACTTCGACCGCTGGTGGAACCCGGCGGTGGAGGACCAGGCGACCGACCGGGCGTACCGGATCGGGCAGACCCGGCCGGTGCAGGTGCACCGGCTCGTCGCCGAAGGCACCGTCGAGGACCGGATCGCGGCGATGCTGCGGGAGAAGCGGGCATTGGCCGACGCGGTGCTGGCCGGTGGCGAGGCTGCGTTGACCGAACTGACCGACACCGAGCTCGCGGAGCTCGTCGAGCTGAGGAGCCGCGGATGAGCGACGAAGCGGTGCGCGGTTTCCCCGCGTTCGGAGCCGCCGGGGCGCGGGGACGCTTCGCGAAGTCGTGGTGGGGCCGGGCGTGGCTGAGCGCGATGGAGGACACCGCGCTCGATCTGCGGCAGCTCAAGGCCGGCCGCCGGTACGCCGCGGCCGGGCTGGTCGGGCCGATCACGGTGAGCCCGGGCCGGATCGCGGCGGCGGTGGACGACGTCGACGGCGGCCCGTTCCACACGGAGCTGCGACTGGCGGAACTGTCCGAAGTGGACTGGACGCGCTTCCTCGACCGCGTCGCCTCACGCGCGGGGCACCTGGCGGCGCTGCTGGACCGGGACATGCCGCCGGACCTGGTGGCGGCGGCCGACGACGCCGGCGTCCACCTGCTGCCGGGGATCGGCGACCTGGATCCGGAGTGCGACTGCGCGGGCTGGGAGCTGCCGTGCCGGCACGCGGCGGCGTTGTCGTTCCAGGCGTCGTGGCTGCTGGACGCGGACCCGTTCGTGCTGTTGCTGATGCGCGGCAAGGGCGAACGGGAGATCCGGGCGGAGCTGGAGAGCCGCACGGCGCCGCGGGAGGACCTCCTCGTCGAGGACCGGACGCCGGGTGAGCTGCCGGATCCGGCGGAGTTCCGGCCGTCGGGGGCGCCGTCGATCCCGGCCGCGCCCGGGGTGCCCGCGGCGGCTTTCGCCCTGCTGGCGGCGAACGCGTCGGCGCAGGCGCGGGCGCTGCTGGCGGGCGAGCCGTGGCCGGGACGGCGGCCCGACACGGTCCGGCTGGCCGCGGAGTTCCCCGCGACGGCGTCGCGGCTGGGCGAAGGGGCGGAGTTCGACCGGGCGGTGGCGGCGTGGACGCACGGCGGGCGCGCGGGCCTGGAGGTGCTCGACTCGCCGTGGACACCGCCGAAGGCGGCGCTGGCGGCCGCGCGGGCCGCGCTCGCCGACGTCACCGACGAGGCGCCGGTGTTCGACCGCAACCGGTGCACGGCCGGGGAGGTGCAGGTGCGGCTGGACCGCCGGGGCCGGTGGCACCCGTACCGGCGCGAGGGCGGCGAGTGGTGGCCCGCGGGCCCGCCGGAGTCCGATCCGGGCCTGCTGCTCGGCTGAGGGTTCTTCACGCGGAGAACCCGCGCCTGGCCAGGGATTTTCATGGGGACCGTGCGGTATCCAGCGCGCTCCCCGGTGTCTCCTGTCCGCGACGGCGGGGTTTCCCCGCCGGGACCCACTGGGGGTGCGGGCGCGCGGTGCCGATTCACCCGCGCGCCCGCCCGGTTTCTTCCGGCGCCGGTTTCTGTCCGTGCCCCGGTCCGCCTGGCTCAGGCCGCGGCGCGGTCGGCGAGCGGGCGGCGGCGCAGCTCCGCCTGCGTCAGCGCCGGCGTCTGGTACGTCTGGTCGAGGGTGCCGACGTCCGTGCCCGGCGGGACGATCTCGTCGATGCGGTCGAGGAGGTCGTCGGAGAGGGTGACGTCCAGGCCGGCGAGCAGGTCGTCGAGGTGGGCCATCGTGCGGGCCCCCAGCAGCGCGCTCGTCACGTCGGGGTGGGCGATCGTGAACGCCATCGCGAGGTGGGTCATGGGCAGGCCCGCTTCCGCGGCGAGGGCGGTGAACTTCGCGACGACGTCGAGCCGGGTTTCGTCGTTGAGGTGGCGGACCAGGGCGGCGCGGCGCAGTTCGTCGTGCGGGCGGCCGGTGAGCAGTCCCTGGCCGAGCGGTCCCCAGACCAGCGTGCCCATGCCGAAGCGGCGGCTGACGGGCAGGACCTCGCGTTCGATGCCGCGGTTGAGCAGGGAGTAGACCGGCTGTTCGGTGTGGAACCCGGTGAGCCCGCGGCGTTCGGCGATCCAGTGGGCTTCGACGATGCCGGACGCGGGGGTGCCGGACGCGCCGATCGCGCGGACCTTGCCGCTGCGCAGGAGATCGGTGAGCGCGGCGAGGGTTTCCTCGAGGTCGGTGCCGGGGTCGGGGCGGTGCAGCTGGTAGAGGTCGATGTGGTCGGTCCGCAGGCGCCGCAGCGAGTTCTCGACGGCGGTGACGATCCAGCGCCGTGACGCGCCCTGGTGGTTGGGGTCCTGGCCGGTCGGGCGGCCGAACTTGGTGGCGAGCACGACGTCGTCGCGGCGGCCTTCCAGTGCCTTGCCGACGATCTCCTCGGAGTCGCCGTAGGCGTCGGCGGTGTCGACGAAGTTGATGCCGGCGTCGAGGGCCTTGTGGAGGACGCGGGCCGAGTCGGCGGGGTCGGCGTTGCCGAGCGACGTCGCGAACATCAGCGTGCCCAGTGCGTAGGGGCTGACCTTGATGCCGGTCCGGCCCAGGGTGCGGTACTGCATGGGGACTCCTCGGGTAGCCTTAACCGGAAAGCTTTTCCACAACTATACGGAAAGGCTTTCCGCTTAGCTACCCGGAGGAGCGCCATGCCCGAAGAGCCGCGACGCCGGCGCGCCGACGCGCAACGCAACGTCGACGCCTTGCTGGAGGCGGCGAAGAGCGTCTTCGCGACCTCGGGGGTGGACGCGCCGGCCAAGGAGATCACCGACCTCGCCGGGGTCGGCGTCGGCACGCTCTACCGGCACTTCCCGCAGCGCGCGGACCTGGTCGCGGCAGTGCTGCAGCGCGAGATCGACGTCGTGGCGCAGGCCGGACCGGCGCTCAGCGCGGGCCACGAGCCGGCCGAGGCACTGCACAGGTGGCTGCGCCGCTACACGGAGTTCGTCGGCACGAAACGGGGGTTCGCCGCGGCCCTGCACTCGGGCGACCCGGCGTTCGACGCCTTGCCCGGCTACTTCATGCAGCGGATGGAACCGGTACTGGCGGCCCTGCTGGAAGCGGCGGCGGGAGAGGTCCGCGCCGACGTCAGCGCGAAAGACCTCCTGCACGCCGTGGCCCTGCTCTGCCAGCCCGTGCGCGGCGAGGACCTGGAGTACAACCAGCGGATGGTCGCGGTCCTCGTCGACGGGCTCAGGCCACGGGCGTGACGGCGTAGTCCTTGACCCGCATCGAGTCGTGCATCCGCACGCCGCCGGTGTTGAGCTTCGCCAGCGCCGTCGTGACGCGGGCGGGCAGGGCGGAGACCAGCTGGCCGCCGCGGGCCAGTGCCCACACCCCGGCGCGCGAGCCGGGGATCAGGCTCCGGGCGGCGCCGACGGCGAACGCGCGGCTCTTGCGCACCAGCTCGCCCATTTCGCTTTCGTAGGCGGCGAAAGCGCGTTCATGGTCGCCGCCGGCCGCGGCCAGTTCGCCGGCGAGGACGTACGCGCCGAGCACCGCGAGGCTGGTGCTGCCGCCGACGGCCGGGCCGGGGCAGTAGCCGGCGTCGCCGACGAGCGTGACGCGCCCGCGTGACCACGTCTCGAGGCCGAGCTGGGTGATCGAGTCGAAGTAGAACGGACCGGGGCCGGCGAGTTCGGCGAGCCAGCCGTCGACCTGCGGGTGCATCCCGGCGTAGGCCTCGCGCAGCAGCTCCTGCTGCCGCGCGACGTCGCGGTGGTGGTAGTCGAGCTGCTCGTCGCGGCGGAACAGGAACACCGCGCGGGCTTCGTCGAGGTGCCGGGCGCTGTAGACGCCGGCGGTGCGGCCGGGGCCGAGGTGCAGGACGGTCTCGCCGTCGCCGAGGCCGGAGGTGTCCGGCATGGAGAGCACGGCCAGGTAGGCGCCGATGAACTTCGTCAGGCCGGCTTCCTCACCGAAGACCAGGCGCCGGACGTTCGAGTGCAGCCCGTCGGCGCCGACGACGACGTCGAACTTCCGGGGTGCGGCGTGTTCGAAGGTGACGTCGCCGTCGGGGGAGAGGGCGGTGATCGAGTCGCCGAAGAGGTACTCGGCGTCGTCGCGGCCGGCGTCGTAGTAGATCTCGCTGAGGTCGTCGCGCATGATCTCGGCGTGCCGGTCGGAGGTGGCGCGGTAGATCTTCGACAGGTCCACCCGCGACGGGCGGCGGACGCCTTCCCGGTACAGCGTCATCCGGGTGGTACCGGTCTTGAGGGCTTCGACCCGGGGCAGGACGCCCATCTTCTCGGTGATCTCCATGGCGGGCCGGAACAGGTCGACGGCGTGCCCGCCGGTCTTGCGCAGCGCCGGGGCGCGTTCGACGACGGTGACGTCGAAGCCGTGACGGGTGAGCCAATAGGCGAGCACCGGCCCCGCGATGCTGGCGCCCGAGACGAGAATCCGCATGAGTACCTCCCTGACTTAACGGTAGGTAAGTTGTACCACAGCTCCTTACCTATCGTTAAGTCAGTTATGCTGGGTCCGTGCCGAAACCCTCCGACACCAAGCAGCGCATCCTCGACGCCGCGCGCGACCTCTTCACGACCCAAGGGGTGCAGCGCACCAGCCTCCAGGACATCGCCGACCGGCTGGGCATCACCAAGCCCGCGCTCTACTACCACTTCCCGTCGCGCGACGACCTCGTCCGCAGCATCGTCCAGCCCATGCTCGACGACGGCGAGAAGTTCCTCCTCGACCAGGAGGCCCGCGGCGACGCGCCGGTCCGGGAGCTGATCGAAGGGTTCTTCGACTTCAACTACCGCCACCGCGCGGACGTGGTCATGCTGCTGGCCGAGATGCCGACGCTGGCCGACCTCGGGCTCATCGACAAGGTGCTGGCCTGGCGCACCCGGCTCACCGGGCTGATGTGCGGACCTTCCCCGACCCTCGAACAGCAGGCGCGCGCGATCCTGGCACTGGGCGGCCTGCAGGACGTCTGCATGCAGTTCCCCGACGCCCCGGTCGCGGAGCTCAAGGCCGCCGCGGTCGCCGGGGCGCTGGACGCGCTGGGCTGACTCAGCGCACCGCCGCGCGGTCGATGATCGCGCCCGTGTCGACCCCGGCCGGCAACGTGCCGAACGCGATGCCCCAGTCGCCGCCGAAGCGGGACGCGCAGAACGCGTCCGCGACCGCCGGGTGGCCGTGGCGCACCAGCAGCGATCCCTGCAGCACCAGCGCCATCGCCTCGACCACCCGCCGCGCCCGGTACTCGATCGCGTCGAGGTCGGTCAGCTCCTTGCGGACGCGGTCGACGGCGTCGTCGAGCCGGCTGTCGCCGCCGGCCGCCCGCTCGACCTCGGCGAAGAACGCCGCGACCGTCTCCGGCTGCTTGCCCATGGCGCGCAACGCGTCCAGCGCGGCGACGTTGCCCGAGCCTTCCCAGATCGACGACAGCGGTGCCTCGCGGTAGAGCCGCGGCATGCCCGACTCCTCGACGTACCCGTTGCCGCCGAAGCATTCCAGGGCTTCGGCCGCGTGCATCGGCGCCCGCTTGCACACCCAGTACTTCGACACCGCGAGCCCGAGCCGCCGGAACGCCTGCTCCTGGGCGTCGTCGCGCCGGTCGCCCGCCGCGGCCAGCCGCATCGCCACCGTCGTCGCCGCTTCGGACTCGACCACGAGATCGGCGAGCACGTTCGCCATCAGCGGCTGGTCGACCAGGGCCTTGCCGAAGGCGTGCCGGTGGGTCGCGTGGTGGATCGCGCGGACCGCGCCCAGGCGCATGCCGGACGCGCTGCCGAGCGTGCAGTCCAGGCGGGTGTTGTTGACCATCTCGATGATGGTCCGGACCCCGCGGCCCTCCTCGCCGACGAGCCAGCCGACGGCGTGGTCGTACTCGATCTCCGACGACGCGTTGGAGCGGTTGCCCAGCTTGTCCTTCAGCCGCTGCAACCGGATCGGGTTGAGCGAGCCGTCGGGCAGGACGCGGGGGAGCAGGAAGCAGGAGAGCCCGCCGGGCGCCTGGGCGAGTGTCAGGAACATGTCCGACATCGGCGCCGAGGTGAACCACTTGTGCCCGACGAGGGTGTAGCTGCCGTCGGCGCCCGGGGTCGCCGTCGTGGTGTTGGCGCGGACGTCGGAGCCGCCCTGCTTCTCGGTCATCGACATGCCCGCGATCAGGCCGCGCTTGGTGCTCGGTTCGCGCAGCCCGAAGTCGTACTCGGTCGAGGCCAGCAGCGGCTCGTACCGCGCGGCCAGCTCCGGGTTGGCCCGCAGCGCCGGGATCGCCGCGTAGGTCATCGAAATCGGGCAGCTGTGCCCGGCCTCGACCTGCCCCCACACGTAGAACTTCGCCGCCCGGGCCGCGTGCACGCCTTCGCGCGGGTCCTGCCACGGCGTGCCGTGCAGGCCGTGCGACACCGCGACGGTCATCAGGTCGTGCCAGTACGGGTGGAACTCGACCTCGTCGATCCGGTTGCCGTAGCGGTCGTGGGTGCGCAGCACCGGCTCGTTCTCATTGACCACCCGGCCCCACTCCTGGGCCTGCTCGCTGCCGGCGAGCCGGCCCAGCTCGTGCAGCTCGTCCGACGCCCAGCCCGCGCCGGCTCGTTCGAGCCCGGCCAGCAGCGCGGGGTCGTCGGCGACGTCGTGGCCCTGCAGCGTCGGGACCTGGTTGGTGACCTCATGCGTGGCGGGCATCGGAACCTCCTAGAGCGCGGACGACGAACGTGCGGAGCTCGGCGACGTCACCGGCGTTGCCGCTGGTCAACGGGCCGATCAGGACTTCGGCGGCGGCACCCACCAGCGCGGCGGCGGTGAGCCGGCCGTCCTGGGGCGGCAGCACGCCTTGCCGGACCCCGGCGGCGACGTGCTCGGCGACGACCTCGGTGAACGCCCGCCGGAACTCGAGCCGTTCGGCATCGATCCGCGCGTCGACCGGCTCGGCGAGCAGGGCGTAGGCCTGCCGGGGAGCCTTGAGGGCGCGCTGGGCGAAGGTCTCGAACACGGCGAGGACGCGTTCGGCGGGTTCACCGGGCCGCGCGGAGGCGGCCCGGACTGCCTCGACCTCCCGTGTGACGACCTGCCGGAACACGTGCACGACCAGGTCGGCCTTGGTGGGGAAGTGCTGGTAGACACTCCCGACGGCCACCCCGGCCCGCTCGGCGACGGCGGCGACGGAGCAGCCGCTGTAGCCGAGGTCGGCAAGCTGTTCGGTCGCCGCGGCGACGATCGTCTCGCGCTGGGCGTCGAGCCGTTCCTGGACCTTCGGGGTGCGGCGGTAGGGCACGTCAAGAAGTGAAGCACTGATTCATTGCTTCAGTCAACGCTCGCCGAGGAACCGCCGCACCGCCCGCGGCGACCGCAGCTCCACCACCTCGACGCCCGACGCGGCCAGCGCGCACCGCACCGCGGGCAGGTGCCGCCACCGGTAGCTCAGCACCCACGACCAGAAGTCCCACCGCTCACGACCCCGCCGCACCGCCCGCCACACACACCGCGCCGGCGACAGGTTCAGCAGCACCGCTGCGTCCGCCACCGCGGCCCGGACCTCCAGCACGTCGTACGGACCGAGATCACCGTCGAGGATCCACTTCGGACTCGCCACCAGCTCCCGTTGCCGCGCAACCCACTCCGCCCGGGACAACCCGGCCGGGCCCGGCTGCCAGAACACGCCGTCCAGCTCCACCACCGGCAACCCGGTCCGCGCCCCGAGCGCCCGCGCGAACACCGACTTCCCGGACCCGCCGCACCCCAGCACCAGCACCCGCTCCACGCCGCCATTCTCGCGCTTGCGCTGGAGCGCGCTCCAGCTCCTACCGTCGAACCCATGACCACTCCGCAGCACAAGATCGGCTCCGGCTTCGGGGCCTCCAGCACCGCGGCCGAGGTCCTCGCCGGCGTCGACCTGACCGGCAAGCTCGCCCTCGTCACCGGCGGCTACTCGGGCATCGGCCTGGAGACCACCCGCGTTCTCGCGGACGCCGGTGCCCGCGTCGTCGTCCCCGCCCGCCGCCGCGCCGCGGCCGAGGACGCCCTCGACGGGATCCCGAACGCCGAGGTCGGCGAGCTCGACCTCGGCGACCTCGACAGCGTCCGCGCCTTCGCCGGCGGCTTCCTCGACTCCGGCCGCCGTCTCGACCTCGTCGTCGGCAGCGCCGGCATCATGGCCTGCCCCGAAACCCGCGTCGGCCCCGGGTGGGAAGCCCAGTTCGCCACCAACCACCTCGGCCACTTCGCCCTGGTCAACCACCTCTGGCCGGCCATCGCCGACGGCGCCCGCGTCGTCTCCGTCTCCTCGCGCGGCCACCACTTCTCGCCGGTCCGCTGGGACGACGTCCACTTCGGACACGACTACGACCGGTGGCTCGCCTACGGGCAGGCCAAGACCGCCAACGTCCTGTTCGCCGTCCACCTCGACCGCCTCGGCCGGGATCGCGGTGTGCGGGCCTTCGCGCTGCACCCCGGCTCGATCATGACCAACCTCCTGCGCCACATCCCGCGGGAAGAATGGCGCGCCCACGGCTGGCTCGACGAACACGGCAACCCCACCGACTACTTCAAGACCGTCGAGGCCGGTGCCGCCACCCAGGTCTGGGCCGCGACTTCCGCTCAGCTCGACGGTATGGGCGGGGTCTACCTCGAAGACTGCGACATCGCCGAGCCCGCGCCCGCGGACGACGGCGTCACCGCGGTCCGCCACCGTGTCGGCGTCCGCGAGTACGCCGTCGACCCCGAGCAGGCCGCGCGGCTGTGGGCGTTGTCGGCCGAGCTCACCGGCATCGACGCTATTTCCCGGTGATCACGCCGACCGCGATCCCGAGGATGGCCGTGTTGTAGACGAACGACACCACGCTGTGCGTCAGCACCGTGTACCGGATCGGCCGCGCCTGAACCTCCACATCGGACGTCGCGAACGACGTCCCCACGGTGAACGCGAAGTAGGCGAAGTCCAGCAGGTTCGGCCGTTCCGTCGCCGGGAACCGCAGTCCGGATCCCGGGGCGGCCCGGTAGTGCAGGTGCGCGTAGCGGTCGGCGTACCCGAAGTGCAGCAGGATCCACGCCGCCAGCACCGCCGGCACCGCACTGATCTGCAGCACCGACGCGTACTCGTCGTCCTCCTCGGCGATCACGTTCGCCACGAGGATCAGGAAGCCCGCCGACATCCCGACGACGCTCACCAGCAGCGTCGCCGCGAAGCTCGAGCGCCGGCCCAGCAGGCTGTGCAGCCACGTCGGCTCGCCGTCACCCGCGAGCCGGTAGCGCCGGATACGCACGAACCGGGTCACGATCACCGCCACCGCCAGCACGTCCCACGCCAGCAGGAACACCACGTCCAGCCCGGTGTCCGGGGCGATGAGCCAGCCCAATCCCAGCAGTACCAGCAGGAACTCCGCGCACTGGTACCAGATCCTCCGCAGTCGACGCACCGCGCGAAGTTAGCGGTCCGAGCGCGCGAGGGCACGCCGGATCACCTGGTCAGGTGGCGCGCGGCACCAGCGCGACCAGGTAGCGGCAGGGCCGCGAGCCCGGGTTCGTGAACACGCGCTCCGGCGCGGTCCCCAGCTGCAGGCAGTCCCCGGCGTCCAGCTCGTGCACCTCGGCGCCTTCGCGCAGGCGCAGGTGCCCGTCCAGCACCCAGATCTGCTGGTGCAGGAACCCGCTGGCGAGCAACGGCACCTCCGCGCCGGCGGGCAGCTCGATCTCGACCAGCTCCAGCGGACGGCCGCCGGCGGGGGAGACCGCGCGCCGCCGGTACCCGGTGTCCGGGTCCACCCACACCGGCTGTTCGGCCGCGCGCACCAGCCGCCGCTCGTCGCCTTCGGCTCGCGCGATCAGCTCCGACAGCGTCATCCCGAGCGCCGACGACAGCTTCGCCAGCAACGCCGCCGTCGGCTGGACGTCACCCCGCTCGATCTTGCCGATCATCGCCCGCGACACCCCGGACGCCTCGGCCAGAGCGGCCGCCGAGAGCCCTCGGGACGTCCGTGCGGCGTGCACGGTGGCGGCCAGGCGAGTGGTCAGGGGATCGGTCATGGGTTGATACTATACGACCTGTACTGGCTACCATATGAGCCATGCTGATCCGAGACGCCACCCCTGAAGACGCGGCTGCCTGCGCCGCCATCTACGCGCCCTACGTCACCGACACCGTCATCTCCTTCGAAGACGAGCCACCGTCGGCAGAAGAGATGGCTCGCCGGATCGCCCAGGCCCACGCCTGGTTCGTCCTCGAAGACGACGGTGCCGTCTCCGGCTTCGCCTACGCCCATTCCTTCGCCGCGCGTGCCGCCTATCGGTGGTCGTGCGAGACGAGCATCTACCTCGAACGCGGCCGCCGCCGGACCGGCGGTGGCCGCGCGCTGTACGAGACGTTGTTCGAACGGCTGCGCAAGCGCGGGTTCTGCCGCGCCCTGGCGGGCATGGCCCTGCCCAACGACGCGAGCGCCGGCCTGCACCGCGCGCTCGGGTTCGAGCCGGTCGGCGTCTACCGCCGGGTCGGCTGGAAGCACGGCGCCTGGCGCGACGTCGCGTGGGTCCAGAAGGACCTTCATGCAACCGATGGTTGCACATCGCCGCCGGCACCGCTAACGTGACACGCAACCAAACGTTGCACTAGGAGCCCGGCATGGAATACGGAACACTCGACCGCGAGATCCACATCGACGCCACCCCCGACGTGGTCTTCGACGTCGTCAGCAGCCCCGAACACCTCCGCGAGTGGTGGCCCGACGAGGCCGAGTACCCCGTCGAACCCGGTGGTGCGGGCCGGATCGGCTTCGGCGGCAGCTGGGTGCAGTTCACCGTCGTCGACGCCATCCCCCCGAAGCTCTTCTCCTTCCGCTGGGCTCACGCCGAGGGCGAGACGGCCGCGCCCGGCAACTCGTTCCTCGTCGTCTTCGAGCTCGAAGCCTCGGGGACCGGCACGCGCCTGCGGATGACCGAGACCGGCTTCCGCGAGCGCGGCTGGGACGAAGCCAAGATCGCCGCCGAGTACGCCGACCACGTCAGCGGCTGGGACCACTTCCTCCCGCGCCTGCCCGCGTACACCGTCAAGGTGGGAGCCGCGACCCCGTGAGCACCGCCGTGGACGACGACCTCTGGTCGGCCATCGGCGACCCCACCCGGCGCCGCCTGCTCGACCTGCTGCTGAACGACGGCAGCGCGACCGCCACGAGCCTGAGCGAGCACCTCCCGGTGACCCGCCAGGCCGTCGCGAAGCACCTCACCGTCCTCGACCGCGTCGGCCTCGTGCACGCGACGGCCGCCGGGCGCGAGAAGCAGTACCGCGTCGACGAAGCTCAGCTCGCCCGCGCCGTCGCGCAGCTGGCCGACGTCGGCGCCGCCTGGGACGCCCGGCTCCGCCGCATCAAGCGCATCGCCGAAACCATCCAGAAGAACCTCTAGAGAGGCACGACCATGGACATCCTGCACCGCATCGGCATCGAGAAGTCCACGCCGGAGAAGGTCTACGAGGCCGTCACCACCCTCGACGGCCTGTCCGCGTGGTGGGCCCACAAGACCGTGGGCGACGTCGAGCTCGGCGGCGTCATCGCGTTCCGGTTCACCGCCGGCGGCTTCGACATGAAGGTCACCGAGCTCGACCCGGGCCGGCTCGTCCGCTGGGAGGTCGTCGACGGACCGCCCGAGTGGGTCGGCACGACGATCCGCTGGGACATCGAACAGCGCGGCGACTACACGATCGTCCTGTTCAAGCACGAAGGCTGGCGCGAGGCCGCCGAGTTCATGCACCACTGCAGCACGAAGTGGGCGATCTTCCTGATGAGCCTCAAGCAGCTGCTGGAGACCGGGAAGGGCGCCCCGGACCCGCACGACGTCGCGATCAGCGACTGGCACTGACGCGCTTACCAGCCCTCCGTCAGCACGTGGTCGAGCTCGTCGGCGAAGTAGTCGGCGTCCGCATTGGACAGATCGAGGTTGGTCGGTTCCTTGGCCACCAACCTGGTGGCCCGGTCGCGGCCGGGGTCGCGTCGACCAGCTTCACGTTCGCCTTGGCGTCGGCCGCGGCGCCGGAAGGACCCGGCCACCGCAGGCCGCGCACAGGACCCCGATCGCGCCAAGGCGCCGATCGTGAGTCTGGGGGAGAGGGACATCGTGGTGACAAGGGGAAGCCCGGCGCGACGTAGTAGTCGCCGGTGGTGAGGTCGACGCAGCTGGACAGGGTGGTCGACCACTGGTCCGGCTCCGGGACCCGCTCGTCCGGGTGGGTGCAGACGGAGTCGGGCCGCCCGAGGTGATCGGACATCGCCGCGTGGATCGCGGTGCGCACGTCGACGGACTTCTCTGCCCCCGGCCGCCTTCCGCACGCCGCGGCGAGCCCGGGGGACACGCACCAATGAGTCCGGCGACATCAGCCGGTGATCCGGCGCCGGCGGGTCGACGGCCTCGTAGTGCTTGCCGTGCACCAGAAGCCCACGTCACGGTCGTCCTCATCGCACCGCACTCACCGACGGGACTGACGCGCTCATCCAAGGCGTCGCGGTGTCGGACGTGGAGAGCACGGTCGAGTACTCGCACACCCTCACGACGCTACGCCAGCAGATGGGGTTCTGAGGGGAGGCTCTCGGATCGACTACTTGACATAATGTACATTATCGGCACTTGGGGACACGCTGCGCCGAAGAGTCGGTAGGGGTGCCGAAGCCGGCCTTCGAGCAGTGCGTCCGGTTCGTCAGGACGACTTCTCCTGAGGTTTCTCGTTGAGCCTTCCGACGTACTGGCCGCCAAGGGCCCCTGGAGACGCCTTCGGGAGGCCGCAGGAGCATCCCCTGAAGTCGACGATCGGATGCGCTGCCACCCGACCTCAAAACGTCACGGTGACGAAACTATGTCAGATGCTCCGGCGTTGAGACGGCGGTTGGCGACATGTCCGCGGGCGTCCTGGCGGCCGATTCGCCCCCGGGTGACCCATAGGCGGTCCAGAGCGATCTCCGTGGCGCTCGAACATATGTACGCATCCCCGCCGCGGGCACTCAGAGGGCGGATTCGAGCCCTGAATGGCCCTCCGAGGGTCTCGGATCCCCCAAGAGGGCCATTCCGGACCAAACCGACATTTCATGCATAATGGCGATTATGCATGAAATGGGAGGTGACCCGGCGACCGGAATTGTCGGTGCCGTGCTGTAGAAGATCCACATGAAGGTTTCCGAGGCCCAGCAAGCCTTCTTCGCGGCCCGCCGGCCCCGCAAGGACTCTCCGCACACCACCGATGCCTACCGCCGTGACCTCGCCGGGATCACCACTCTCCTGGTTTCCCAGCTCGGCCGCCCGGCCGAAGACCTGGACGTCGCCGATCTGACCGGCCCGGCGCTGCGGTCGGTGTTCGGTGTGTTCGCCGACGGCCATGCGAAGAGCTCGGTGCTGCGGGCCTGGTCGACGTGGAACCAGTTCCTGACGTTCTGCGTGGCGGACGGGCTGCTGGAGGGCAATCCGATGGGTGCGGTGGCGCGGCCGCGGACGCCGGCGTTGACGCCGAAACCGTTGCGGGGCGAGGAAACCCCGGAGCAGCTGCTGTCGGCGGCGGCCGCGGGTTCGCGGCGTGCGCGGGATCCGTGGCCGGAGCGGGATGTGCTGGTGATCGCGCTGGGGCTGGTGGCGGGGTTGCGGGCGGCGGAGATGCGGGCGTTGACGGCGCGGTCGCTGGTGGGGCGTGCGGGTGAGCTGCGGTTGCACGTGAAGGGGAAGGGCAGCCGGGATCGGTCGATTCCGGTGCAGCCGGTGCTGGCGGAGTTGATCGAGCGGTACCGGGAGTCGTGCCGGGTGCGGTTTTCGAGTGTGCGGTTCTCCCCTGGTTCGCCGTTGCTGCTGGATCGGTCGGGTGAGCCGATCGGGCGGGGTGCGCTGGAGTACCTGGTGAAGTCGTGTTATCGGGGGGCGGGGTTGCACGACCGGGTGCCGGTGGGGGCGAATCTGCATGCTTTGCGGCACACGTTCGCGACGCGGTTGGCGGAGGACGGGGCGACGGCGTCGGAGATCATGGCGTTGCTGGGGCACGCGAGCTTGGCGACGAGCCAGAACTACATCGAGGCGACGGGCCGGGAGCAACGTGCGGCGGCGGCGAGCAATCGGACGTACCGGGCGTTGGACGGGCTGTCACCGGGGTGATCCGTCGAGGCCGGCGTAGATCGTCACGACGGGGTCTTCGGGTTGTTTGTAGCTGAGCCAGCTGAGCCGGTGTGCGCGGGTGAGGTCGGTTCCGGAGATGGCGGTGGCGAGGGCGTGGAAGTGGTCCGGGGCGATGCCGGAGAGTTCCAGGAGATCGAGTACGCGGGCGGCGGCTTCGGCGTCGTTGTCGAGGTTGGGGTCGAGCGGGCAGTAGAGCGTGGCCGAGGCGGGGCGTGGGCTGCTCCCCCGGAAAGCCAGGCAGGTCATGGGGGCTTTGGCGAGGTCGGTGGTGGGGTGGCCGTAGACGCGGGTGAGGATCTTGGTGAAGAGGTCCGGCTGGTGGTCGTCGGCGAGGGCGGCGACGCGCTCGAGGTCGGCCGGGTCGCTGCCGGTGTGGCGGAGGTAGAGCTTGACCCTGGCTTCGGGTGCGGCGTCGAGGTCCAGTGCGAAGACCGCGATCTCGTGGTGGGGTGCGTCGGTCCACGGTGCGCGGAGCCCCAGGCGGTCCATGGCTTCGGCGACGGTTCGGTGGGGCTGTCCGCCCGCGGAGGGGTCGAGGTACACCTTGAACAGCGGCGTGCCGGTCCTGAGCGCGGTCGCGCAGAACATCGAGAACAGGCCGCCTGCCGGGGTGAAGAGATCTTCGATGAGGTGCAGCCTGGTCACGTCGGCGGTGGGCAGCCGTCGGATGAAGTGGTGGTCGGTGAGGCGTTCGGCGGTGTCCAGGGCTTCGAAGCCCATCCTGGCTTCGGCGCCGGTGCGGGTCAGGGCGAAGGAGAACTCGACGGGTGAGCCGTCGTTCGCGGCGAACGACGGCTGGTGGTCGAAGTCGGTGACGGGCCGGTCGGCCCAGTCCCCCATCAGGGTGGTCGCGAGGTCGGCGTGGTGGAGGTCGACGACCCGCGAGGCCGCGGCGAGGTGGGCGGTGACGACGTCCCGGTAGGTGGGTGTGTCCGTGCTGTCGACGCTCGCCCAGGCCCGCGCGCGTTCCGTCATCCGCCTCATCCCCCACGTTCAGCTCACCGACGGGTACTGAGCGTCAGGGTTTCAGGCGCGGGTGGCCGGGGGCGATCCTTTGCGTACCGGCAAGGTGACGGGGTGTGCAAGATGTGCCCGAACGTCCTTGGCCGTACCGGTCAGCGGAGCTGTTCGAGGTCCTTGGCGGCGCGGGCGATGTCGTCGGCCAGGGCCCGCAACTCGCGGACGTCGGCGCCGTCGTCGGCGGCGGTCACGATGTCTTCCGCGGCGCAGCGGAGCTGGAACAGCCGGTCCTGGAGGGCGGCGACTTCGGTGTCGGACAGCACGACGGCGTCCTCGGGCAGGCCGCTTCGCTGCAGTGCGGTGCGGCGTTCGTAGGCGCGTTGGCGGCAGGACTGGCCGCAGTACCGGCGGCGGCGGCCGACGTTGCCGGCTTCGGGGAGGCGTCGTCCGCACCAGCCGCAGTGCCGGGGCGCGCCGCGGCGGGCGGGCGCGACTTCGACGGGGACGGGCTGGGCTAGTTCGGCGGCTTCCCTCACCAGGGAGACCCTAGCTGGCCACCGGTTGCTCATGCCGGGGTCATGGCGGAAGTGCACACTTGAGGGATGCAGTCGTCGTTTCCGTACCTGGCCGATCCGCTCCCCCGTGCGTTCGCGCACCGGGGGTGGCACCTCGACGAGCTCGACGGGCTGGAGAATTCGCTGCCGGCGTTCCGGCGGGCGTGTGCGGAAGGGTACCGGTACGTCGAGACGGATGTGCACGCGACGGCGGACGGTGTGGTGGTCGTGCACCACGACGCGCGGCTGGACCGGACGACCGACGGGTCGGGGGCGATCGCGACGCAGACGTGGGAGCAGCTGAAGAACGTCAAGGTGGGTGGGCGGGCTCCGCTGTCGCGGCTGGAGGACGTGCTGGAGGAGCTGCCGGACGCGCGGTTCAACATCGACGTGAAGGCTGATCAGGCGGTGACGCCGTTCGTCGAGGTGCTGGAGCGGACGCGGGCGCACGACCGGGTGGCCGCGGCGGCGTTTTCGGACGCGCGGCTGGTGCGGTTGCGGAAGCTGGCGGGCCCGAAGCTGGTGACGGCGATGGGGCCGCGGTCGGCGTTCGCGTTGTGGGCGCGGGGGAAGCTGCCGCTGCTCCCCCTGGGGCGGCTGGTGCTGGGTGCGATGGCGCAGGTGCCGGTGCGGCAGGGGGCGCTGCGGGTGGTGGACAAGGCGTTCCTGTCGATGGCGGGGCGGTCCGGGATCGAGGTGCACACGTGGACCATCGATGATCCGGCGGAGATGCGGATGTTGCTGGACCTGGGTGTGCACGGGATCGTGACGGACCGGCCGGATCTTCTGCGTGAGGTGCTGATCGAGCGCGGCTCCTGGCAGCGGTCCCAGGAGCCGTGACCGTCAGCGGGGTGGCTTGCCGTTCCAGGCGGCTTCCCAGGTCTTGGGGCCGAGCAGGCCGCTGTCCTTGATGCCGTTGGCGCGCTGGAGGTCGAGGACGGCGGTGCGTGTCTTTTCGTAGTAGCAGCCGGTGCCGGTGAAGCCGTAGCCGAAGGCGTTCATGCGGAGCTGGAAGGCTTTGAGCGGGGCGGCGCAGTCGCCGAAGGCGTAGACGACGCCGGGCCACGGCGGTTTGCCGTTCGGGGGCGGCGGGGTGGGTGCGGGGGCCGGTCCGCCGCCGATGTAGGCGGCTTCGGCGTAGCTGGGGACGCGCTTGCTGCGGGCGTCGGCGTCGCCGGCGAGCTTGAGCATGCCGGCGCACTGCCAGGGCTGCCAGCCGCGCATGCGGTAGAGGTAGAGGGCGCGGTAGTCCTGTTCGGACGGTGCGGCCTGGTCGGGGCGGCCGGCGCCGCCGACGCTGCGCCAGGTGGGCAGGTCGAACTGGTAGGCGCCGTAGTAGCCGTTGCCGGTGTTGGTGGCGTAGCGGCCGCTGGACTCGCACATGCGGAGCTTGGCCCAGGCCGTGGACGCGGGGTCCGCGGCGGCGAGGGCGGGAATGGTGAGCTGCAGACCCAAGGCGGCGATGGCGAGAAGCAGGATTCTCGCGGTGGTGCGTCTCCGGTTCTGGATCATGGAAGCACAGTAGAAGCGTGTCCCACTGACCACAAGGGACACACTGCCCGCCTGAGTCTCACATGAAACTCTGTTCACACGAGTCAGCGACACGCGGTGACGCGCCGACCGTGATTGCCCCGGAAGTGGCGGATGATCACGAAGCGACAAAGCGGACACGGTTTGGCGGTCCGGTCCCCCGCGTTCGGATGCGCCCCGTAGTCTCCGCGCTGACCTGCTGATCTTCGAGGTGAAGGAGCCGTGGATGACGCTGGCCGGAACGCGCTCGACCCAGCGCGAGCGCTGGGGCTGGTATTTCTACGACTGGGCGAATTCGCCGTTCTATTCGTCGACGACGACGGTGTTCGGCGCCCTTTCGATGAGCACGATCGCGGCCGCGGACGCGAAGTCGAACTTCACCCTTAACGGGGACCGCGCGTGCCTCGACGCGGCGGGCCAGCCGGACACTTTGCACAACTGCGACGTGACGCTGTTCGGGCTGCACTTCCCGGCCGGTTCGGTGTGGGGCTACCTGCTGTCGGTGGCGACGGTGGTGCAGGTGCTGGTGCTGCCGATCGCGGGGGCGGTGGCCGACCGGAGCCACAACAAGCGCCGGATCCTGGGCGGGTTCGCGTTCCTGGGTGCGGCGGCCGCGGCGGCGATGTTCTTCTTCGCCGGGTCGGACTGGCAGCTGGGCGTGGTCCTGTTCATCATCGCGAACATCGGCTACGGCGGTTCGCTGGTCGTCTACTACTCGTTCCTGGTCGACATCGGCGGGCCGGACGAGCGGGACGACATCTCGGCGAAGGGCTGGGCGTTCGGGTACCTGGGCGGCGGGCTCGCGCTGGTGTTGCAGCTGGGGCTCTACCTCGGCCACGACGCCGTCGGCGTGAGCAAGGACCTGGCGGTGCAGATCTGCTTCCTGACCTCGGGGCTGTGGTGGGCGCTGTTCACCATCCCGGCGGTGCGGGCGCTCCCCCGCCGGCACACCCCGGTGGACGTCGTGCCGGGGAGGTCGGTGCTGCGGGCGGGGTTCGCGGAGCTGAGGCAGACGATCGTGGCGGCGAAGGCGTACCCGTTGACGCTGGCCTTCCTGGGCAGCTACCTGGTCTTCACCGACGGGATCAACACCGTGGTGACGGTGTCGGCGCAGTACGGCAAGGACGAGCTGAAGTTCGGCAACGAGGTCCTGATCGTGACGATCCTGGTGATCCAGTTCGTGGCGTACCTGGGCGGGACGTTGCACGGGCTGGTGGCGCGGCGGATCGGGGCGAAGCGGACGATCCTGGGCAGCCTGGTGCTGTGGGTCGTGGTGCTGGCCGGGGCGTACTTCGTGCAGCCGAAGCAGATGGTGCAGTTCCTCGCGGTGGCGGTCGGGATCGGGCTGGTGCTGGGCGGGACGAACGCGTTGTCGCGGTCGTTGTTCAGCCAGATGATCCCGGCGGGCAAGGACGCGCAGTACTACTCGCTCTACGTCGTGGGTGAGCGCGGGACGTCGTGGCTGGGGCCGCTGCTGTTCGCCGGGGTGGGGCAGGCGACGGGGTCGTTCCGGCTGGCCATCATCGCGCTGGTGATCTTCTTCGCGGCGGGGCTGGTGCTCGCCTGGCTGGTGCCGGTGCGGCGCGCGATCGTGGCCGCGGGCAACACGCCGCCGGAGGTTCTGTGACGCTGTGACGTGGCTCGTTCGGCTGTCACGCGGGGCTGTCCTGAACGACTGTCCAGACACCGATAGGGTCAGGTGTCGTGACCTTGTTGAACGACCGGGCTGCCGGCCCCGATCCGACCGACGCGCTCTCGTCGGTTCCCGCGGCCGGTTCGCGCCGCGGGACGCCGCCGGTGGGCAGATTGAAGTTCTGTTACGGACCGATGGACTGCGGGAAGTCGACCCTGGCGCTGCAGATCGACCACAACCACGCGCGGCAGGGCCGGCGCGGTCTGGTGCTGGTGCGCCACGACCGCTCGGGCGCGCCGCAGATCTCGAGCCGGATCGGGCTGAGCCGACAGGCGGTGGAGGTCGGCGAGGACACCGACGTGCGTGACCTGGTGCGTCAGGAGTGGGCGCGCGGGCAGCACGTGGACTACGTCGTGGTGGACGAGGCGCAGTTCCTCTCCCCCGGGCAGGTCGACCAGCTGGCGGAACTGGCCGACGAGGTCGAGATCGACGTGTACTGCTTCGGGATCGCGACGGACTTCCGGAGCCGGTTGTTCCCCGGGGCCGCTCGCCTGTTCGAACTCGCGGACGAACTGCAACCCGTTCAGGTGGAAGTGCTGTGCTGGTGCGGGCTGCCGGGACGGTTCAACGCGCGGGTGCTCGAGGGCGAGGTCGTGCGCGAGGGCGACACCGTCGTGGTGGCAGATACCGAACAATCCGTAGTTGAATCTTCAGCTTTGGCCGGTTTTGAGGCCGAAAATGCTACTGTGCGTTATCAGGTATTGTGTCGCCGCCACTTCCGATCGGGTGACTTGGGGCCCGTTACTGGTCGTCACGGTCAGTTACGGTTGACCTGACATGGACCCGAGTAGCCCATCCGGGGGATATCAGCACTAAGAAGGCCGTATTGACGTCACGCCGAAGCGCGAAACGCCTCCTACTAGAGGAAGCTGATGCCGTTGGGTGACGCAGCTCATCGTGAGCAACGACATGGCAGCCCGGGAATCCTCGGGGGCCCCAAGTCGTTGCATAGGGTGAGCATCACCCCAGGCTCCACCCGGAGCTGACTGAAAGGACCCCCATCATGGCCGACCGTGTTCTTCGTGGAAGCCGGCTGGGAGCGGTCAGCTACGAGACCGACCGCAACCACGACCTCGCCCCTCGCCGCACCGTGCGCTACGCCTGCCCCAAGAACCACGAGTTCGAGGTGCCGTTCTCCGACGACGCCGAGATCCCGACGGTCTGGGAATGCCGTCTGCACGGCAGCGAGTCGGAGATCGTGGACGGCGGGCAGCCCGAGCAGAAGAAGGTCAAGCCGCCGCGCACCCACTGGGACATGCTGCTCGAGCGGCGCACGATCCCCGAGCTCGAGGACCTGTTGAACGAACGTCTCGCCGAGCTGAAGGGCCGGCGGACCTCCCGGTCCGCGTAACGCCCGAGAGCGTCGGCCCGTAGCCACCGCTCCCACCACAACGGAAAGGCCCCGCGACCTCCCCCCGCGGGGCCTTTCGCATGCCCGGACCGATCAGAAGTCCTTCGCCACCCCGTCTGTACTGACGGCTCCCTCGCACGGGTGGAAGGATCGACGACCATGATCGACGCGGCGGGGTTCGCGCTCCTCACCGAGCGCCACCGGCGTGAGCTGCAGGTGCACTGCTACCGGATGCTCGCGAACTTCGAGGACGCCCAGGACCTCACGCAGGAGACGTTCCTGCGCGCGTGGGACAAGCGGGAGTCGTTCAAGGGCCACGCGGCCGTACGGACCTGGCTGTACCGGATCGCGACCAACGCCTGCCTCGACTTCCTGGACAAGCGCACACCCGAGCTGCCGGGCGCGGACCTCGAGGTGCCGCACCTGCAGCCCTACCCCGACCGGATGCTCCCCGACGACCCGCAGGAGTCGGCGGTGGCGCGGGAGACGATCGAGCTGGCGTTCGTCGTCGCCGTCCAGCACCTGCCGCCGCGGCAGCGCGCCGTGTTCGTCCTGCGGGACGTTCTCGGCTGGCCCGCCTCACAAGCCGCCGGCACCCTCGAGCTGACCGTCGCCTCGGTGACCAGCGCCCTGCAACGCGCGCGGGTCACGATGCGCGAGCAGCTGCCCGACCGGCGTCTCGACTGGCGGAGCCCCGCCACCCACGAGCTTTCGGACGACGAGCGCGGCGTGGTGAAGGCCTACATCGACGCCCACGAGCGCAACGACCTGGACGGGCTGACGGCCCTGCTGCGCGACGACCTGCGCTTCGCGATGCTGCCCGACCCGGGCACCGTGACCACGGGAGCCCGGGAGGCGGTGGACGGCTGGGTCGCCGGCGGGCTCTTCCGGCACGGCCACGACGACTGGCGCTGCACCCCCACGACGGTCAACCGCATGCCCGCCGCCGCGCTGTACCTGCGCACCCCCGAGGACCCGGTGCACCGGCTGCTGAACCTCGCGGTCCTGCACATCGCCGACGGGAAGATCGCCGAGCTCACCGGGTTCGAGGTCGCCGGCAAGCCCTGGCTGGGCCTGCCGGCGACGCTGTGATCACTGGGTCTCGTACCGGGTCAGCACCGCGCCCCCGGGGAACGTCCGCGTCTCGACCAGGTTCAGGTGCACCCAGCTGTCCAGCGCCGTGAAGAACGGCGTGCCGCCGCCCACCAGGACCGGGTGGGTGACCAGCACGTATTCGTCGACCAGCCCGGCTCGCAGGGCAGCCCGGGCGAGCGTCGCGCCGCCGATGCTCATCGGGCCGCCGTCCCCGGCCTTGAGCCGGGTGATCTCGGCGACCGCGTCGCCGGTGACCAGGCGGGTGTTCCAGTCGACCTTGTCGACGGTCGAGGAGAACACGACCTTCGGGGTGTCCCGCCAGTTCCGCGCGAACTCGATCTGCGCCGGCGTGGCGTCCGGGTGCTGATCACCGGTCGGCCAGTAGGAGCTCATCGCCTCCCACAGCTTGCGCCCGTACAGCGACGTGCCGATGCCGAGCTCGTAGTCGAGCCACCACTGGAACAGCTCCTCGCCCGGCCCGCCGCTCCAGCCGATGTCGTCGCCGGCCGCGGCGATGTAGCCGTCCAGGGTCAGGTTCATGCCGAAGATCAGTTTCCGCATCGTGCCGGCCTTTCGTGAGTGTCGCTTCCCCCATACAGACGGGCGTGGCGGCGAAACCTAATCGGTGCGGAACGGGCCTCGCAGGGCTGCCCACTGCAGCAGCATGATCGTCTTCGCGTCCGCGATCTCCCCCGTCTCGATCATCTTCAGGGCGTCCTCGAAGCGCAGCTCGACCACCTCGATGTCCTCTCCCTCCTCGGCGATCCCGCCACCTTCGCCGCGGTCGGCCGGGTCGTAGGGCGCCGCGTAGCAGTGCAGGCGCTCGGTCACCGAGCCCGGGCTCGTGTACACGTCGAACACGTGCTCCAGCTCGCCGATGCGGACGCCGGTCTCCTCCTGGGCCTCGCGGCGGATGGCCGTCTCGGGGTCGTCGGCGTCCAGCAGGCCCGCGGCCGCCTCCAGGAACATGCCGTCCGGGTGGTCGTTGACGTAGACCGGGTAGCGGAACTGACGCGTCAGCAGCACCGTCCCGCCCGCCACGTCGTAGAGCAGCACGGTCGCGCCGTTGCCGCGGTCGTAGGTTTCGCGCTGTTCGGTGGTCCAGCGGCCGTCGCCGTGCTGGTAGTCGAACGTCGTCCGGCGCAGCACGTACCAGGCCGACGACAGCAGTTCCACGTCGGTGACCCGGACGCGCGGGTTGCGGGACGGGCTTGTCGAGGAGGTCATGCCGCGACCATAATGTGCACGAATCGGCAGAAACAAGGAGGACTGTGCATGCTGGTCGGCGAACGCCGCGACCTCTTGCTCGCCCGGCTCGCGGCCGACGGCAAGGTGCTGGCGAAGGACGTGGCCACCGAGCTCGGCGTCTCGGAGGACAGCATCCGCCGCGACCTGCGCGACCTCGCCGCCGCCGGGCTCTGCCAGCGCGTCTACGGCGGCGCGTTGCCCGTCTCCCCCGCCGTCGCCGACTACGCGAGCCGCACGGCCATCGCCGTCGACGGCAAGGACCGGGTCGCGCGGATCGCCGCCGGCCTGGTCCGGCCCGGCTCGACGGTCATCCTCGACGGCGGCACCACCACGCTCGCCGTCGCGAACGCCCTGCCGAAAGACCTCGAGGCCACCGTCGTCACCCACAGCCCGACCGTCGCCGTCGCCCTGCTCGACCACCCGGGCGTCGAGGTCTTCCTGCTGGGCGGACGCCTGTTCCGGCACTCCGCGGTCACCTGCGGCGCCGCCGCGGCCGAGGCCGCCCAGGCGATCAGCGCCGACGTCTTCCTGCTCGGCGTCACCGGCGTCCACCCCGAAGCCGGGCTCACCACCGGCGACGCCGAGGAAGCCGCGATGAAACGCACCCTGGCCCGGCGCGCCGCCGACACCTACGTGCTGGCCAGTGCCGAGAAGCTCGGCGCGGCCTCCCGGTTCACCGTGCTGCCGTTCGCCGACATCGCCGGCGTCATCACCGACGCCGATCCAGGCGACCAGAACGTGCAGAAACTTGCAGCGATCGGCGTGGCGATCCGGCCGGGCTGACCTCGACGTACCACTCGCGACCCGCCACCACCGCGAACAACGGCGCCGGCAGCCACACGAGCACCCGCAGCACCGCCGCGAGCCGCCCGCTGCCGCGGACGTCGGACACGTGCGCGGCCAGCGCCGCCTGCTTGCGCCCGGCGAACCGCCGCACGTCGAAGCGGTGGGTGACGGCCGAAGCCGGGCTCCCTACGTGGTCGAGCGCTTCGGCGTCGTACGGGAACGGGATCCGCAAGGCCCGGACCACCCGGACGAACCGCCGGGCGAAGTCGCGCGGGATCGTGGCCTCCAGCAGCCGCGTCCCGGTCAGCCGGGCCGCCCGCCGGGCGACGGCGTGCACCTGGACGTGGTCACGGTGACCGTAGCCGCCGTTCGCGTCGTAGCCGAGCAGGAGGTCGGCCTTCTCCTCGTGCAGCACGGCGGCGAGCCGGTGGGCGGCCTCCTCGGTGTCCGCGCGTGCGAAGCGCTGCCGGCCGGGCGGATCGGGGTACAGCTCAGGCCCGTGGCCACTGTCGGCGTACCCGAGGTGCACGACGCGCCGGACGCCGAGGATGGCCGCGCTCGCCTCCAGCTCCCGCCAGCGCGGGGTCGGGGATTCGGCGTCCATGCCGTCGGTGGCCACGACGACCACCACCCGGTGCCCGTCGGCCGCCGCGCGGGCGAGGGTGCCGCCGCTCAGCAGGACGGGGTCGTCGGCGTGGGCGTGGAAGGCCACGATGGTCGTCATCGGCCCCATGATGGCCGATGACGGGAGAAGACGGCATGAGTGAACCCCACCGGGTCCGGTTCGCGGCGTTGTTCGACGCCGAGGTGCGCCCGCACAACGAGCGGTTCCGCGCCGTGGCCGCCGTACGGCCGGGCGAAGACGTCCTCGACGTCGGCTGCGGCACCGGCGAGTCGACCCGTGAAGCCGCCGAGGCGGGCGCGACGGCGCTGGGCGTCGACGTCTCGGAGCAGTCGATCGCCAGGGCCCGCGAGCTCGGCGGGGCAAGCTTCGAGGTGGCCGACGTCCAGACGCACCCGTTCCCGGCGGCGACCTTCGACGTCGTGCTCAGCCGATTCGGGGCGATGTTCTTCGCCGACCCGCCCGCCGCGTTCGCCAACCTCGCCCGCGCGCTGCGCCCCGGTGGGCGCCTGGTGCTGCTGGTGTGGCAGGAGCGGGCCCGCAACGAGTGGTACTCGGTGCTGCACGACGCCGTCTCCCCCGGCACGGCCGCGCCGCCGCCCGGGCCGCACTTCTCCCTCGGCGACCGGAGCCACACCGCGGCCCTGCTGCGGGACGCGGGCTTCGGCGACGTCGAGTTCACCGAGCTGCGCGAGCCCGTCTGCTACGGCCCCGACGCGGCGACGGCGTGCGAGTTCGCCCTCGGTCTCCACGACGTCCAGGAGCTGCGGCCCACCGACGGCGCCGCCACTCGCCTGCGGAACGCCTTCGCCCGGCACGAAATCCCGGACGGCGTGCTGCTGGGCGCCCGGACGTGGATCGTGACCGCGCGGGTCAGCCGCGCTTGACCAGGCGGCGCAGCTGCTGCCAGCGGCGCTCCACGCCCCACGTGGCCACCCGCAGGAACGCCTCGCGGATGATCGAGCCGTCCATCTTGGACTCGCCGATCTCGCGCTCGGTGAAGGTGATCGGCACCTCGACGATCTCGAACCCGGCGTCGGCCGTGCGGACCGTCAGGTCGATCTGGAAGCAGTAGCCGTGCGAGTTGACCTCGTCCAGGGCCAGCTTCTCCAGCACCGGACGGCGGTAGGCGCGGAACCCGGCGGTGATGTCGCGCGTGCGCATGCCCAGCGCGACCTGCGAGTAGATGTTGGCGCCGCGCGAGAGGACCTGGCGCTTGAGCGGCCAGTTCACCACGCTGCCGCCCGGCACGTACCGCGACCCGATCGCCAGGTCGGCGTCACCGACGGCGTCCAGCAGCCGGGGCAGGTCCTCGGGCGCGTGCGAGCCGTCGGCGTCCATCTCGACGATGGTGTTGTACTCCCGCGCCAGGCCCCAGCGGAACCCGGCGATGTAGGCGGCGCCGAGGCCGGCCTTCTCGGTGCGGTGCAGCACGTGGACGTGGTCGTTGGCGGCCGCGCGCTCGTCGGCGAGCTCACCGGTGCCGTCCGGGCTGCCGTCGTCCACCACGAGCGCGTGCACGTCCGGGAGTACCTTCTGCAGGCGATCCAGGATCGGGCCGAGGTTCTCCCGTTCGTTGTACGTCGGGATCACCACCAGCACCGGCTCGATTCCCCGGGCCCCCCGCGGCGCCTGCGACATCCGTGCTCCTCCGATATCCCCGGCGGTCAGTCCGCCGTGTCCCCTGCCGTGCCGGCGCTGCCGCGCCGGGTGCGAAAACGGAGCACGAGCCCGCCGGCCACCCCGGCGATCGCCAGTGCCAGCAGCCCGTACTCCGTCCACGCACCGAGTCGATCCGACAGCGTAGTCTGCGTCCGCAGCGGGACGCGCCCGACCAGGGAATCCGCGGTGAAAAGGCCCGTTGAGCTGGTAACCGTTCCGTCGGGGGCGACGATCGCGCTCACCCCTGAGACGGCGGACACCACGACCGACCGGCCGTGCTCGACCGCCCGCAGCCGCGACATGGCCAGCTGCTGGACGCTCATCTCGCTCTCGCCGTACCAGGCGTTGTTGGTCGGCACGACGAGCAGTTCGGCGCCGTCGCGCACGGCGTCGCGGGCCGGGTAGTCGAACGCGGCCTCGTAGCAGACGAACATGCCGACCTTCGTGCCCGCGACGGCCATCGTCTGGTTCGCGCCGTCGCCGGGAACCATGTCGACGGTCTCGGAGTCCAGGAACGGCGTGACGAGCTCGGCGAGCTTGCGGGCGGGCACGTACTCGCCGAAGGGCACCAGCTGCTGCTTCGCGTAGCGCTGCCCGGGCCCGGTGTGCGGGTCCCAGGCGATGACGGAGTTCTGCAGGTGCCGGTCGGGCAGCTCGTAGATCGCGCCGATCAGCGCGGGCACGCCGAAGTTCGCGACGAGCTGGTCGACCTGCGGGTCGGGCCCGGTGACGGTGGTGGCGCTCTCCGGCCACAGCACCAGGTCCGGCTTCGGGACCTTCCCGGCGCGGATGGCGTCGAGCAGCCGCTGGCTCTCGGCGATGGTGTTGTTGCGCAGGACGGTCCGTTCGCCCTGCAGCGCCAGCCCGATGTCCGGCGCGTTGCCCTGCACGGTCGCGACGGTCAGCTCGCCGTCCTGCGCGGCGGTGCCGACGGTCGGCCACAGCGCCAGGCCGGCCACGACGGGCAGGAGCGTGCCGGCGGCGGCGAAGACGGCCGGACGGGTGCGCAGCGCGGCCGTGAGCGCTTCGCGGCCGTCCCAGAGCCGTCCGAGGAGGCCGGCGAGGCAGAACCCGCTGAGGACGACGGCGAAGCCGACCAGCGGTGCGCCGCCGATCGAGGCGAGCGGCAGGAACGCGCCTTCGGGCTGGCTGAAGGCGACCCGGCCCCAGGGGAAGCCGCCGAAGGGGAACCACGCGCGGGGCGTCTCCAGCGCGATGAACACCAGCGCGGCCCACAGCGGCCCGGCCGGCAGGCGCGACACCCACGTGATGAGGCCGCCCGCGAGGCCGTAGTAGAGCGCCAGCGCGAACGACAGGCCCAGCCACGGCCACGGCCCGAAGTCGGGGCCGAGGAAGTCCAGCAGCCACGTCAGCAATGGGAGGAAGAACACGAACCCGAACGCGAAGCCGTAGCCGAACGCGCCGCGGAAGCTCGAGCGGCCGCGCAGGACGAGCGCGAACCCGGCGAACGCCAGCGGCGCGAGCCACCACAGCGGGCGGGGCGCGAAGCTCAGGTAATAGGCGAACCCGGACACCAGCGCGCCGGCCAGGCGCAGCAGCCAGGCACGCGGGAATCGCCGGGTTCGGGCGGGTTGGTGCGGGGCGCCCGGTTCGGGGTCCGCCACGGTGACTGCCACGGAAGACGACTCTAGGTGATGGTGTCGTGGAGGACTTCACCCGCGCGGACCGTGCGCAGGCAGTGCGGCAGGACGGCGTCCGGTTCCAGCCGCGGCAGGGGCGGGACACCGGCGCGGGGGTCGGTGGACCAGCGCTGCACGCGGCTGTCCGGGGTCGCGACGACGAGGTCGGTCGCGTCCCAGATCGCGTAGTGCGCCGGCGCGCCCGGTACGAGGCTGCCCGTGATGCCGTCGTTGACGCCGGCGGCGCGGTGCCCGGCGCGGGTGTGGGCGGTGAACGCGGCGCGCGGCGACAGGCCGGCGCCCGGGGTGCGGTGGTAGGCGGCGGCGCGGACACTCGCCCACGGGTCCAGCGGCGTCACCGGCGCGTCGGAACCGAACGCCAGCAGGACGCCTTCGGCGGCGAGGGTCGAGAACGGGTTGAGCCCGGCGGCGCGGGCGGTGCCGAGACGTTCGGCGTACATGCCTTCGTCGCCGCCCCAGAGCGCGTCAAACAGCGGCTGCATCGACGCGACCACGCCCCAGCCGGCCAGGAGCTTCGCCTGCTCGGCGGTGACCATCTCCAGGTGCTCCAGCCGGTGGTGGCGGGCGGCGAGGGCGCGCTGCCCGACCTCCTTCTCGGCGAGCCGGAAGCCTTCGACGACTTCGGCGACGGCGGCGTCGCCGATGACGTGGAAGCCCGCCTGCAGCCCGGCTTCGGTGCAGACGGCCAGGTGTTCGCCGATGCGGTGCGCGTCGAGGTAGAGCGTGCCGGAGCCGGTGTGGTCGGCGTAGGGGGCGCTCAGGGCGGCGGTGTGGGAGCCGAGGGCGCCGTCGGCGAACAGGTCGCCGGCCAGGCCGCGGGCACCGAGCTGTTTGGCGGTCTCGACGGCGCCGAGTTCGCCCCAGTAGCCGACGACCTCGGTGGTGTCCGGGCCGGCGAGGGCGAGCAGGGCGGCGAGGTCGTCGCGGCCGGAGATGTCGGGGCCGGCGCATTCGTGGACGCTGACGATGCCCTGGGCCGCGGCCTCGGCGAGGAACGCGCGCTGGGCGCGTTCGCGCTGTTCGGGGGTGATCGCGGCGCGCACGGCCGCGCGGACGGCGTGGTGGGCGGCGCGGGTCAGCGGGCCGTCGGGCGACCAGCCGCCGGCGTCGCGGGCGGCCGGGGCCAGGTCGACCAGCGCGGTGGAGACCAGCGCGGAGTGGACGTCGACGCGGCTGAGGTAGACGGGGGTGGCGCCGGCGGCGTCGTCGAGCTCGGCGCGGCTGGGCAGCCGGGAGTCGGTCCAGGTGCTCTCGTCCCAGCCGTGGGCGAGCAGGGCCTGTCCGGGGACGACGGCGTCGCGCACGCGGGCCAGCAGCTCGGCTCCGGAGCGGACGCCGGTGAGGTCGAGGCCGCTCAGGTGCAGGCCGGTGGCGGTGGCGTGGACGTGGGCGTCGACGAAGGCGGGCGCGACGAAGGCGCCGTGGAGGTCGACGATCTCGGCGTTTTCGTGGAGGGCGCGGGCCGGGCCGTCCTGGCCGACCCAGACCACGGTGCCGCCGGTGACCGCCATCGCCGTGGCGTCCGGGCCGGCGGGGGTGTAGACGCGCCCGCCGAGCAGGAGCGTCGTGTGTTCGTCCGTCACGCCCTTGAGTCTGCCCCCGGTGGCGAGGGCTACTGCACCTGGGGGAAGACACACCAGCAGGCAGGAAGATTTACTCCGTGAGAACGTTATGACAGGATATTTTAACGCGTTCCCGACGACTAGGAGTACAAGTGACTGCGATCCAGGAACCTGTGACGCCTGCCGCCGCCTTCGACCAGCCCTACGAGTACGCCCGCGCCGAGCTCGTGGAACCCGACTGGCGCCGCTTCCCCGGCTGGCACGACGTGACCGACGCCGAGTGGCGCGACGCGCAGTGGCAGCGGGTGCACTGCATCCGCAACGCGAAGCAGCTGCGCGCGCTGATGGGCGACCTGCTGGAGGAGCGCTTCTACGACGACATGCTCGCCGACCAGCGCGAGATGGCGACGATGTCGATGCTGCTGCCGCCGCAGATGATCAACACGATGGCGCCCACGGCGGGCACCGACCCGGCGAAGGTCACCGAGGCGTTCTACGCCGACCCGATCCGCCGCTACATGCTCCCGGTGCGCAGTGATCGTGACTCCACCTGGCCGAGCCACCCCCACTCCGAGCGCGACTCGCTGCACGAGGCCGAGATGTGGGTCGTGGAGGGCCTGACCCACCGCTACCCGACCAAGGTGCTGGCCGAGATGATCTCGACGTGCCCCCAGTACTGCGGCCACTGCACCCGTATGGACCTGGTCGGCAACTCCACGGAGACGGTCGAGAAGCACAAGCTCTCGCTCAAGCCGGTCGACCGCCAGGACGCGATGATCGCGTACCTGAAGAAGACCCCGGGCGTCCGCGACGTGGTGGTGTCGGGCGGCGACGTCGCCAACGTGCCGTGGCCGCAGCTGGAGTCGTTCCTGATGCGCCTGATGGACATCGACACGGTCCGCGACATCCGCCTGGCGACGAAGGCACTGGCGGCGCTCCCGCAGCACTGGCTCCAGCCGAAGGTGGTCGAGGGCCTGGAGCGCGTCGCGGTGACGGCCCAGCGCCGCGGCGTCAACCTGGCGATCCACACGCACGTGAACCACGCCCAGTCGGTGACGCCCCTGGTGGCGGAGGCAGCCCAGACGGCGTTGAACGTGGGTGTCCGGGACGTGCGCAACCAGGGCGTGCTGATGCGCGGGGTGAACGCGACGCCGGCCCAGCTGCTGGACCTGTGCTTCGCGCTGCAGGGCGAGGCGAACATCCTGCCGTACTACTTCTACATGTGCGACATGATCCCGAACGCGGAGCACTGGCGGGTTGCTGTTTGGGAAGCCCAGGAACTGCAGCACGCGATCATGGGGTACCTGCCCGGGTATGCGACGCCGCGCATCGTGTGCGACGTGCCTTATGTGGGGAAGCGGTGGGTGCACCAGCTGGCGGAGTACGACCGGGAGCTGGGGATTTCGTACTGGACGAAGAACTACCGGACGGGGATCGAGCTCGAGGACCCGGAGGCGTTGCAGCGCCGGTACCCGTACTACGACCCGATTTCGACGCTGCCCGAGGCCGGTCGGACCTGGTGGGCGAACCAGCCCCGCTGACGCCTAGCGGGTGCCGCGAAGCCCGATCGGGGCTTCGCGGCACCCTTCGGCTTATTCGCGTGTTTGGTCTGGTCAGGGCCGGTGCGTACCGGTTGCGACCGATCGCCATGCGCCCCAGAAACGGCCCAGAAGATCCATGCAGCTGCTGCCGCCGAGCGGGCTCAGCCGGACATACCGGCCGACGAGCTCAGCGATCCACCCGGCGGCTCGGGCGCCGAGACAGCGGTGGTGGTCATGGCCGGAGGTCGCCGCAGGCACCGCCGTTTCGGCCTGGCCGACCGGGGCCGCGTCGCGGAAGGCCTCCGCGCCGACTTGCTCCTGGTCGACGGCGACCCGACGACGACCATCGGCGACACGCTCGACACGCGCACGGTCTGGCGGCGGGGCAGCCGGTTGAAGGAGTCGTGACGGTCGGGCGCGGTCGGCAGCCGCGGGCGGTAGGCCATCGCCCGCGGCTGCGCCGGGTCAGGTGCTGGTCGCAGCCGACGTGCTGTCTCCGGCGAGGCGGCGGGCCGCGCTGTCCGGCCGCGTGGTGCAAGCGGCGTCAGCAGCCGCGGTGGTAGGCCACCGCCCGCGGTTGCGTCGTGCCCGGCAACCTGATGGTCGCGGCCAGCGTCCCGTCGTCGGTGAGACCCGCGGGCCGCGGGGCCGCGTTGAAGTCGGCGTCGCCGGCCAGGTCGGCCGTGGGTTCGCCGTTCTCCCAGATGCGGAGTTCGTAGTTCTCGGGGCCGAACGTGTGGGCCACGCCGGCCATCGTCGTGCCGGCGTCGAGGAACAGGGTGTCGGCCGCTTCGGTGGTCGTGTGCACGACGTTCCCGGCCAGGTCCGCCTCGATGGCGACCATCGTCAGCTCGGGCGTGACGACCGAAGCGGCGATGCGGCCGCCGTGGAAGGCCTCGAGGTAGACCGCGCCACCGGGGTACAGCGGGGGCAGTTGCCGGTAACTGCCGTCGGTGGCTCGGACAAACACCTCGCCCGAGCGCTCGCCGATGTCGGTGTAGAGCAGGACGCGGCCCTGCTCGTCGACGTCGACCGGGTAGGTGTCGTAGAGGTGCTGCGGATCCGGGTTCAGGACCTCTGCCGTGCCCGGCCGCGCGGCGGCCCACAGCACCGGGTGGACGTCGCCGCCGAAATCACCGTAGGCGACACCGATGACGTCCCCGGCGTTGTTGATGTGCGTGGCCTTGGCGGACCGGAACCCTTGCGGCATGGGCAGGTTCACGTATTGGCCGCCGCGGTACACGACGGGTTTCGCGGCCCACCAATCACCGGTCCCCCCGTCCCCCACGACGTCTCCGGAGGAGTTGATGTCGCGCACTTCGACCAGGCGGAACGACGAAACGACCTGACCGCCGTGCCACCGCACCTGCGAATACGCGTCGGGGCCGCGCACCGCTCCGACGAACCAGTCGCCTTCGGCCGCCGCGTAGACCTCGCTGCTGGTGTAGGGCGCCGGCAGTGCCAGCGGTGTCATCGCCCAGGTGCAGCCCGCCGCCACCGCGGGTTGTGCGCCGGGCACGAGGGCGGCGCCGAGCGCCGCCACGAGTAGAAGAGTTCGCTTGAGCATGGTTCCCCCCGGGAGTCGGCCGTCTCCCCACCACGCCCGGCGGCCCCGGGAGGTTTGGCCGCGGGCCGCGTCGCCACCCGAACGGCTCAACGAGCCGGCGTCACAGGTCCAGGGCGCCCACGACCAACGCGGCCACGGCGGCGCGGTGCTCCGGCTGTCCTGCCAGTGCAGGCGGCGCCCGGCCTCGACCGTCACGCCGAACCGTGCTCGGCCGCGCCGGTGCTGGCCGGGCTCGCCCTGCTGCGCGAGCTGCGGTGACCGCTGGTCGGAGCAGCACCCGACGGTCGGCCGGTCCAGCCACGGCCCGGCGCTCGGACGAATCGACAACGGCGTGGTGCTGGTGTGGTCCTGGGACGGCTTCCGCACCCAGCAGGGCGTCCGTGCCGGCCACACGACGAGCGACCGCCGAACGGTGAGCAGGCGCCGGAGATCCGGCGCCTGCTCACCCTACTGCAGTGCTAGTTGCAGATCATGGTGTCACGCCAGCAATTCGTGAAGTCGTACACCCTCTCGTACTCGCTTTTGATGGCGAGGTAGACACGATTCGCCCCACCGGGAACGTCCGCGGAAAGGGAAAAGCTTCCCGAGGTTATAGTATCGCAGTGAAGGCTCGTGCTTCTCGCGTCAAGCGCTTTCAAGTCCACCAGCGAGGTCGCGTATGCCCGCTCGCAGCCGCTGGCGTTGAACGACCCGATGACGCCGACTGAGCGGTTGTAAAAGGTGACCGTACCGGAGTAGTAGCCACCCGTGCCGTCCTTGAGGAGGAAGTTGAGAGTGGGGTAGGCAGCTGCGCTTGCCGGTGACGCTGCGGCAACTGTGGGCCCGGCGACAAGAGCGGGCACTGCTGCCGCAGCAGCCACGATCATGCCGATCCTTCTCATCGGTTCTCCTTTGTTCTTGGGTTATGAATGCGATCCATCCGGACGGAAAATCGTTTCATCGTCAGTTTCGGCACGTCCAGAGCGTGCCGATCTGCCGAGTGTTGTCCGTGCTGACCCCCGCGATCTGCCGCCCGTCGGCGCTGATCGCGGTCGGGTAGAGCGGGTAGGTGTTTCCGAGCTGGGGCAGCTGCAGCTGGCGGCCGTGCTTCCAGCGCGCCGGGGACCCGTTGCGGTTCTTCGCCGCGACGACGCCGTTCGCGGCGAGGACCCCGCCCTGGGCGTACGTGCTGTCAGGCAACGGACGCTCGCGTCCGGTCAGCACGTCGATGTAGGTGAGCTCATCGCCCTCTGCGCCGCCGCGGTCGGCGATCAGCACGCCCCCGGCCAGGTCCGACGCGCGGTGCCCGCCCGGGCCGATCACCGGGAACGTCCGCACGACCGTGCCGTCGAGCCGGTAGACCGTCTGCACCTCGTCGCCGGCGAACCCCGCCGAACTCAGGACGAAGCCGAGGTCGTCCACCTTCAGGGCCATCGTGTACACCGGCCCGTCGTCGAGCACCCGCGGCGTCCGCGTGCCCGCCGGCCAGACGACGGCACGGGACAGGCCGTCGACCCAGGCGTACCCGGAGACGTCGCCGCGGGCGTTGATGTCGGTCGCCCCCGAGCCCGGCTCACCCGGCTCCGGCAGGAACGTCGTCACCCCGCCCGACCGGATCGCCGCGTGCTGCCTCCCGTCGGCGAACTGCGAGCCCACCATCACCCCGCCGGAGTTGATCGCGGACGGGACGAACTCCCCGAGGTCCGTCGTGACCCCGTCGTGCCACTGCAGCCCGTGCTCGTTGTCGCCGAAGTGCGACCGACCGAGGCCGACGAACGTGCCGTGGTCGTCGGTGGCGGCCGGGTAGACCTCCTCGCCGGCCACCGTTCCGGGCAGCTCGGCCACCCGGCACACCGCGGCCGGCGCGAGCTCCGCCGCGGACGCCGTCGCCGGCGCGGCGACCGCCAGCACACTCACGGCGGCCAGCACCTTCAGTCTTGCTCCCACGTTTCCTCCCCGGGTGGGTCTCGCCCGGCCCGCACGGACCTGGCGAACTCCTCACGCTCGAGCAGGTCCTTCGGTTGAGTCCCGCAAGCAGCCGACCGGAGCGCAGCAGCTTGGCCGCCGACGGCTCACCCCGCGCGAACCGGCCCTGAATCGAGCCTCGCCTCGACCTCCAGCGCGGCCTCG
The DNA here is from genome assembly GCF_055633595.1 of Amycolatopsis sp. NPDC114504. Lineage (NCBI taxonomy): Bacteria > Bacillati > Actinomycetota > Actinomycetes > Pseudonocardiales > Pseudonocardiaceae > Amycolatopsis > Amycolatopsis sp. NPDC114504. The sequence continues at coordinate 619,111 of NZ_JBVKDU010000005.1, forward strand.
TCCAGGTTCTGGGCCCGGTACAGCTCCGCAGCTCGCTGCCACGCCGCCCGGGCCCGGGACGGTTCCGCCAAACGCTGGTACTCGTCGCCCATCGCCGTGTGGGTTGCCGCCTGGCGGTAGGTGTTGTCCAGCCGGTGCCAGAGTTCCAACGCCCGCTCGCAGTGGCGCAAAGCCCCGGCGCTGTCGCCGATTGCTGTCGCGATCGCGCCGAGGTTGTCCAGGCTGTCCGCCTGGCCGTAGATGTCGCCCTGCTCCCGGCAGCGGGCCAGCGCGGACTCGCAGTACTCGCGCGCCCGGTCGTGGTGGCCCAGCCGGGTGTGGCAGGCGCCCATCATGCTGAGCGCCCTCGTCTCCCACTTCTCGTCGCCCACCGAGCGGTACAGGTCACGCGCGCTGGTGATGTGGGTGAGCGCGCGGCTGTCGTCGTCGCGGTGGGACCAGGCGAGCGCCAGCACGAAGTGGGCGCCGGCCTGTCCGAGCGTGTCGCCGATCTGCTCGGACAGCGCCAGCGACCGGTTCAGGTGGAGCAGCGCCTCCTCCTGACGGCCGAGCGGCGCGTAGACCAGGCCGAGCCGGCGGTGTGCGCGAGCCTGGACCGCGGCGTTCTCCAGCCGTTCGGCCGCCGCCAGGCCCGCGCGCCAGGCGTCGATGTTCTCGTGCAGGTGGCCGCGCCGGTAGTGGAAGTTGTCCAGCGTCCAGGCCAGCTGCCAGACGGCCGTGTCCCAGCCGGCGTTCGCGGCCGCCACCCGGGCGGCCACCACACACCCGTGGTGGGTGTCGAACCACGCCATCGCCGCGGCGTCGTCGGGCAGGGCCAGCGGGACGCAGCCCGCGGCCGGCTCGCCCAGGTCGAGGGGCGGGTGCTGCTGGTCGAGCAGGCGGCTGGCCGCGTAGGCGGTGTGGAGGTAGAAGTCCACGACCCGGCGCAGGGCCCCGGCCCGGGCCGCCTCCGGCTCTTCGGTCAGAGCGACGGCGCGCGCGTGCCGTCGGACCAGGTCGTGAAGCCGGTACCGGCCTGTGAGCGGCTGCTGCACGAGGTGGTCGTCGACGAGGCTCTCCAGCAGCTCGTTCGCCTCGGCGCGGGCCACCCCGGCGAGGGCGGCCGCCGCCGGGACGTCGATCTCCGGGCCGGGGTGCACGCCGAGCAGCCGGAACATCCGCCGCCGCGGCTCGTCCAGCCGCTGGTAGGACAGCGCGAACGCGGCTCCGACGCTGCGATCCCCGACCGCCAGCTCGGCGAGCGTGGAGTACGCCTCCCCCAGCCGGTCCGCCAGGTAGCGGACGGTCCACGCGGGCCGCGAGCGCAGCCGGGCGGCGGCGATGCGGATCGCCAGCGGCAGGTGGCCGCACCGCTCGACGACGTCGCGGACCGCGCCGGCCTCGGCGGTCGCCCGCTCGTCGCCGACGACCCCGGCGAACAGCGCGACCGCGTCGGCCTGCGGCAGCACGTCGAGCGAGAGGGTGCGCGCCGACTCGAGGTCGACGAGCCGGCGTCGGCTGGTGATCAGCGTCAGGCTCCGCGCGGTACCGGGCAGCAGCGGCCGAACCTGCGCGGCGTCGGCGGCGTTGTCCAGCAGGACGAGCACCGAACGCGCCGCCAGCTCCGCGCGCCACAACGCGGCCCGCGCGTCCAGGTCGGCGGGGATCCGATCACCGGGCACGCCCAGCGCCCGCAGCAGGCTGTCCAGCGCGGACGTCGGGGCGATCGGCGGCTGGCCCGGGGTGTGGCCGTGCAGGTCGATGAACAGCTGCGCGTCGGGGTAGCGCTCGGTCAGCCGGTGCGCGGCGTGCACCGCCAGCGTCGTCTTGCCGACGCCCGCCATGCCGTCCAGCGCCTCGATGACCATGGCCAGCGGGGCCGTCTCGGGCCCGCTCCCGAGCAGCCGGTCCAGCTCGGCCCGGCGGCCCGCGAAGTCCGCGATGTCGCCCGGCAGGTCACTGCGCACCGGCCGGGCCGGCGGGCCGTGGACGACCACGGCGGCGGTCGCCTCGAGCCGGCTGTCGTTCGCCAGCACCTGCCGGTGCACCTCGACGAGCCGCGGCGAGGGATCCAGGCCGAATCGTTCGACAAGCACGGTGCGTGCCCGCGCGAACGTGTCGAGTGCATCGGCCTGCCTGCCCGCCCGGTACAGCGCGGTCATCAGCTGGCCCCACAGCCGCTCGTGGCCGGGGTGGCGTTCGGTGAGCCCGGTGAGCTCCTCCACCAGGACCGTGCCCGCGCCGGTGGCGAGCTCGGCGTCGACGCGGTCCTCGACGGCACCGAGGCGCAGCCCGTGCAGCCGCGTCGCTTCGGCGCGCAGCTGCGGGACGGTGGCGAACTCGGCGTAGGCGTCCCCGCGCCAGACGGCGAGCGCGGCGGCCAGCCGTTCCGCCGCCACCTGCGGCTCGGTCCCCATCGCCTGCCTGCCGGCCACGACGAGCCCTTCGAAGCGGCCGGCGTCGACGGCGTCAGGCGGCGGTCGCAGCAAATACCCGGCGGGGTGGGTGACGATCAGGTCGGCCGCCGGCGCCAGCGAGTGCCGCAGCCGTGACACGTAGCTGCGGACGGTCCGGTGCGCGTCCCGCGGCGCCTCGGTCTCCCAGAGCGCGTCGACGAGCGTTCCCACCGAGGTCACGCGGCCGGCGTTGGCCGTGAGCAGGGCGAGGAGCGTGCGGATGCGGAATCCGCCGAGCTCCAGGACCTGGTCGCGCACCCGCAGCTCGAAGGGCCCGAGCACCTGGAACCGCGGACCGTCCGAATCCGTCCTCACGCCTACAGGTGAACCGGCGGCGCCGCCAGATACTCCCGATCACCTTCCTCAAGCTGCCGACGGGTGGTGGGCGAGTTGTCGATCGTGAGCCGGCAAGGAACCCAGGGCGACGTCAATCCAGCAGGAGCGGCGAAGGCAGGTCCTGCTCCGGGTGCATCCTCAGCAACCCGTGCACCACGCCGGCCAGGCCCGACATCAGGCTCGGGGAAAACGCCTCCCGGGCCAGGCCGCCGACCGGGCCACGCTGTTCGAGGCTCGTCAGCAGCTCCGCGTCGATCTCGTCGCGGTCCGGGCCGGTCCACGATGGGTCGGCCAGCCGGATCGCGTCCAGCATCTCCCACAGGCCGATGTCACCGTGGCACAAGGTGTGGCTCCAGCCGAAGCCCTCCGCCGCGCTCGCGTGGGCGGCTCGGACCGCCATCTCGAGGCGGCGGGGGTCGCCTGTGCGGTGGTGGAGGTCGAGCATCGCCAGGCCGATGCCGGCGCTGCCGTGGCACCAGCTGGTGAAGAAGTCGTCCTCGCTGCCGATCCGGGCGTCGAACCAGTTGCCCGCCTCCGGCCGGTAGAGCCATTCCTGGTACGCGAACGCCCGCTCGGCCAGCTCCCGCCACGTGTCCCGTTCCGCCGGGGTGCCGGCGTCGCTGAGGGCGAGCCGCGTCAGGGTCCAGCCGATCCCTGTCGCGCCGTGGGCGAAGCCGCCGATGCCCTCGGGGTTGAGCCGGGTGGGCCAGCGGGCTCCATGGTCTTCGTGCACGGCCAGCTCCACCAGCCGGTTCCCCACCGCCGCGGCCACCGGCAGCCACTCCGGCCGTCCGGTCGCGGCCAGGTCGAGCAGCGGGACTCCCGCGCCCGCGACGCCGTTGAGCAGGTCCACCTCGCGGTCCTCGGCGATCATGCGCCCGTCGGAGAACTGCCCGGCCCGCTCGGCGGCCCGGTCGAGCAGCCAGTCCCAGCCCAGCACGCGGTGCAGCGCGAGCCACGTCCACACCTGGGACGCCGCACCGCTGAACGCCCCGGCCGACGGCGTCTCGGTCAGCTCCTCGACGCTCTTCAGCACCCGCAGCGCGCCGTCGAAGCACTCCTGCACGCCCTCGACCTCGTCTGCGCGCCCGGCGCGGACCTCGGCCAGGTACTCGGCGAGGGTGAGCACCACGCCGCCCTGGCCGGTGTAGAGGTCGGCGGGCAGGACCCGGATCGACCAGCCCGCCGGGGTGAACACCGGGCTGACCCAGGTGAACGTGCCGTCCGCGCCGCGCACCGCGCCGTCGCACAGCTGCCGGACCAGCCCCGCGGCCAGCGTCCGGCGCCGGCGCTCGCGGTCCCGGCAGTGCGGGTCACGGGCCGGGTACTGACGGCGCGAGGGCAGCGTGCGCTCGTTGAGGTAGGCCCCGACGAGCGCGTCCTGGATGATCGCCTCCTCGAACGGCAGGTCGGCGCCGCGCCAGTCGGCCACCGACGTCTCGATCGCCGCGCGGTCGACCTCGAAGCTGAACAGCGGGACGTCGCCGGCCTGCAGGTCGGCGATCTCCGCGTCGATCGTCGCGAGGTCCTGCGGCGCACCGTGCAGGACCTTCGCGTTGCGGAGCAGGATGTCCCGCCCGCGGGCGATCGCGGCGGCTTCGTCGTGCAGCGACGCCGGGTGCCACAGCATCCGGCCGATGTCGACGTAGGCCTGCGTCGGCCGCAGGATCCGGCGGGCCTCGACGCCCTCGAAGTGCCGCAGCAGGTGGTGCGCGTCCCCGCCGGGGCGGGTGTCGAGGCGGTGCAGGTGCGCGGTCATCTCGCGGAAGCCCTCGAGCACGCGGTCCCAGTGGGCGTGCAGCACCGCGGTCGGGCTCGGGTGGTTCCCGGCGGTGGGCATCTCGACCAGGTCGACCTCCAGGCGCGCGGCGGCCGTGCCCGCGGCGGCGATGACCGGCGCCGGGATGCGGGGCTGTTGCCCGGGCAGCGCGCCGATTCCGGAGATGTCGACGCCGCCGAGCGCGTACCCCGTGCCGCGCACCGGGAGCAGCCCGGTGCGCAGGACCGTCCGGCGGATCGCGGCGGTCGCGACGTCCACGGCGTCGCCCTGACCGCTGGCCGGGAACTCCGCGGGCGCGTCGAACAGCGTCTCGGCGTCCACGATGACCGGGACCGGACCCGCGGCGATCATGTTCTCCGCGTGCATGTCGGTGCCGCCGCACAGCCGCAGGATCGCGAGCCAGTGCCCGAGGTTGCGGTAGAAGACGCCCAGCTCGCGCTCGTCGGCGCAGTAGCGGGGCTCGACGAACTCCGCCCACCCGTAGCCGTCGCGCAGCAGCACCGAGGGCACCCGGATCCGCTCGACGGGCGGCGGGGTGGCGGGAAAGTCCTGGTAGGCGTCGTCGATCAAGGCCGCGAGCGCGACGTCGATCGCGGAGTTCCGCGGCTTGTACATGATGGTCCCGCCGCCGACGTCGACCCGGCTGACCGTCAGGCCGCCCCGGTGCGTGTCGCCGCGCCCGAACGTGACCGCCCGCAGGGGCCCGCGCAGCGCGTCGGCGAACAGCGGGCGGTCCGTGGCCAGCCGGGCGGCGAACCCGGCGACGGCGGCCACGGACAACCGCGCCACCTGCCCGACCCGCCGCGGAAGGACCGGGTAACGGCCTTCGATGCTCGCCAGGTAGCCGTCCCGCATCGCGTCTTCGACGTACTGGGCCCAGATCGCGGACTCGTCCCCGCCGGCCAGCCGACGCGCGTGCAGTTCGATGAGGAACACGCGCGACACCTTCGCGTGCAGCGAGTGGACCAGCGCGTCACTCCCGGCCGCCAGCACCACTTCGCGCTCGTCCGGTGTCAAGCCGGGAATCGCGTCGAGTTCCTCGGCGAGTTCGGCCCGCCACGGCCGCGCGAGCCAGCGGACGGGGCCGCCGAACGCGAGGGTTTCGCTTTCCACTGAATCGAGCACCATCCGCCTCCGCCTGTTCCGACCCGGGCGCGCCCGCCCTCCCGGAAACCGGGAGAAGCGGGCGCGTTTCGAGCAATGACCGCGTCAGCAGCACCAGCTGCCGTGCGAGCCACTCGGGCTGGAACAGAAGGCGTACAGCATGTCGGTCGGGTCGACCAGCGCGGCCTCGGCGGCGTTCCCGCCGACGTACAGGGGACCGGCGGGGTTCGCCAGGCCGTGCGCCGATTCCGAACCCGACAGCCACCCTTCCAAAACGGCAGCAGAATCAACAGTCCGCATGGCGGAACCTCCCAGTAGCCGAAGGATCTGAACACAACCAGCGGAGTGTAGGCAGCCCGCCGCGCCCACATCGACGACCATTCGGGCGCAACCAAGGTGGCCCCGAAGAATCCGACTAAAGTTGGTTTTCGCCGGTTTCCGGAATTTGATCTAGCAGGTGCCGAGAATCGGAATCGGTGCAGTTCGGCTGATCATTTCACCGGCAGGTAGGCGGCGACATCGGCGAGCGCGGCCAAGGTCGCGCCGTCGACGTGGCCGGTCGCGGTGTCGGCCTCGGCGACGACCATGCCGTAGCCGTCGGGCCGGGACCGGTAGTGCAGCCCGGTCATCCGCATCCCGGCGATCCCCAGGACGGCCGCGATCTCCAGCGGCCGGACGTCACCGCTGCCCTGCACGGCCTCGACCTTCTCGAAGTCCGCGGCCTGCTTCTTGGCGCGGAACCCGACCCGGACCACCGAGACGACCGCCGCGTTGCCGTGGCCGTCCCCGACGGCCAGCAGCATCCGGTCCAGTCCTGTGCAAGGGGTCTTGACCAGGAACTCCCGGACCCGGCCCGAGGCGGCCGCGACGCAGTCGCCTTCGCGCTCCAGCCGCCGGACCTCGCGCTTGAGCTCCTTGAACTTCAGCTGGCTCCACGCTTCCTTCGACTTCCCGCGCTTGGCCGACTCGCGCGCCTCGGCGTTGCGGGTCTTGAGCGAGCGGCCCGGCAGCGAGTCGACGACATCGCCGGCGCTGTTCCCGGCCAGCGCCTCCGACGCGGCCCCGCCCGCCGCACCACCGGAGGCCCCGATGCCGCCGGCTCCCCCGGCGATCGCCAGCCCGGCCACCGCCGCGACGACCACACCCGTGGTCCGGATGATGTCGGTGAGGACCTCGATGACGGCGCCGTCGCGCGCCCGGGTCGGTTCCTCCCGTCGATGGCCGCTACGAACGGTAGGGGCGGAAGAACTCCCGCAGCTCCCGCGCGTAGATCTCCGGTTCCTCGAACGCCGCGAAGTGCCCACCGCGCTCCGGCTCGGTCACGCGGACCGTGTTCGCCGACCGCTCGAGCCAGGCCTTCGGCGGACGGACGATGTCGCCCTGGAAGAGGGCGAACCCGGACGGCACCTCCACCCGGCGGGCCAGCTGGGCCGGTGGGATCGCCGCGTTCGCGCGGTACATCCGCATCGACGAGCCGATCGTCTCGGTCAGCCAGTAGAGCGTGATGTTCGTCAGGATCTCGTCCTGCGTGAAGCGGAAACCATCGCTCCAGGACTGCAGCTTCTCGACGATCCACGCCGCCAGGCCCGCCGGTGAGTCGTTCAGCGCGGCCGCCGCCGTCTGGGGCTTCGTGCGGTGCATCGCCGCGTACGCGCCTTCGGCCGCGCCCCACGTCGTCACCTCCGCCATCCAGGTGCGCTCCTCCGGGGTCAGGTCCGCCCGGTCGCCGGTGAAGATCGGGAGGCCCGCGTCGGTGCGGTGGACCGCCACCACCCGGTCGGGGTGGTCGAGCGCCAGGTAGCGGCTGACGTGGCTGCCGAGGTCCCCGCCGGCCGCGCCGAACCGCGGGTGGCCGAGCTTCGTCATCAGCTCGGCCCACAGCCCGGCGACGGCGATCGAGTCCAGTGGCGTCGCGGGGCGCGAGGAGTACCCGAAGCCGGGGATGTCGGGGACGATCACGTCGAAGGCGTCCGCCGGGTCGGCGCCGTGCGCGCCGGGATCGGTGAGCAGCGGGATCACCTTGGTGTAGCGCCAGAACGAGTCCGGCCAGCCGTGGGTGAGCACCAGCGGGAGCGCCGGGCCGCCCGCCGCTCGGACGTGCGCGTAGTGGATGTCGTGGCCGCCGACCGACGTCGTGAACCGCGGGATCGCGTTGAGCTCGGCTTCGCGGGCGGGCCAGTCGAAGCCGTCCGCCCAGTACGCGACGAGCTCACGCAGGTAGTCGACGTCGGCGCCGGCCGACCACCCGGCGTCCTCGGGCGCGTCCGGCCAGCGGGTCGCGCGCAGCCGGGTGCGGAGGTCTTCGAGAACCGCCGGGGCGGTCCGCGGGGCGAAAGTCTCCATGCGACGAACCTAACGGAGTCAGTACTCGACCCTGGTCCCGCCGCCGGTTTCCGCCGCCCTCGCGTGGATGAACCGCGCCGCCGCCAGGTCCTGGACCGCCACGCCCACCGACTCGAACACCGTGATCTCGTCCTCGGTCTGGCGGCCGGGGACCCGGCCGAGCAGGACATCACCCAGCGGCGTCAGGTCCCCGGGTCCGATCGCGCCTTCGCGCGCGGCGAACAGGAAGTCGCCCGCCTCGTGCGTCGCCGACTCGATCGAGTCCACGAACACCCGCGCGCCGGCCATCGTCGCCGTGTCCAGCTCACGGGTGTGCGGGACGCACGAGCCGACCGCGTTGACGTGCGTGCCCGGGCGCAGCCATTCCCGCCGCAGCAACGGCGACACCGCGTTGGTCGCGGTCACCACGATGTCGGCCGCGCGGACGGCCTCCTCCGGGGACGCGGCCACGTCCACCGGCACTGCCAACGAGGCCGACAGAGACGCGCAGACCTGCCGAGCTCGTGCGGCGTCGCGGGCCACGACCCGCACCCGGTTCAGCGGACGGACCGCCGCGAGGGTGCGGATGTGGGCCGCACCCTGGACGCCGATGCCGAACACCGTCAGGTCCGCCGCGTCCGGGCGGGCGAGTGCCTCGGTCGCCACCGCGGTCACCGCCGGGGTGCGCAGCTCGGTCAGCACCGACGCGTTCAGCAGCGCCAGCGCCTCCCCGGTCTCGCTGCTGAACAGCAGCATCGCGCCCTGGTGGGCGTCGAGGCCGAGCGCGGTGTTGCCCTCGAACAGGCAGACGATCTTCACGCCGTAGCCCGCGGCCGCGGTGTAGGCCGGCATCATCGCCAGCAGGCCCGCGGCACCCTCCGGGGCGACGACCGGGCGCAGCGGCTGGTGCGCCTCGCCGCGCGCGAGCGTCGTCAGGGCCTCGCGCATCGGCGCGAGGCTTTCCTTCGGCGGGAACGCCGCGCGGACGTCGGCGCCGGAGAGCACCAGCAGCGTCATCGCGAGCCGAACAGCTGGTCGTCCAGGCCCGCCGGGCGCACGGCCTCGGGGATCGACCGCGTGTAGTAGTTCATCGTGACGACCGCGCGCAGGGCGTCGTCGGTGCGCAGTGGCTGGACGTAGTGCGGGTGGAAGCGGGCGTCGAAGAAGAACAGCTGACCCCGGCGCGGGAGGATGACCGCCGCGTCTTCGTCCACTTCGGACACGTCGCGGGCGTGGCGGTTGCGGGAGACGACCAGGCCGCCGCCGGTCTCCTCGGTGCAGTCGGTCAGGTACAGCAGGCCCTCCATCGGGTTGCTGTCGACGTGGCACGGGTAGCGCATGGTGATGCCACGCTGCACGTTCAGGCTCAGCGCGCGGTTGGCGGTGCTGGTCAGCTCCAGCGGCTCGTCGATCAGCCGCTCGCCCAGCTGCCGGAACCAGCCGGTGTAGAGCTCGTTCACCCACGGCGCCTGCTCGACGAGCACCTCGCCGTCGACCGACTCCAGCGGGATGATCGCGTCGGGCGTCTCGCGGGCGGTGGTCATGGTCGGGCGGAAGCTCCGTCGGTCCGCCTGCCGGGCCGCCACGTCGAGCAGCTCCTCGGCCCAGCCGGTGGGCAGGGCGCTGCCGACGTCGTAGATGTGCCAGTGGAACGGCAGGTCCCGCGGCGGGGTCCAGTCCGCGAACCGGCCCGGGATGTGGTCGATCGTGGCCGACATGGTGCCTCCTTGTGGTCGGGAACGTCCTCAGTGGACGCTCAGGTGCGCTCGCAGGCGCTCGGCCACCGCGGGCGGCCGCTCGAACGGGAAGTCGTGGCCGCCGGGGAAGGCGGCCGCCTCGAACCGGGCGCCGGTGTAGCGGGCCCACTCCTCGACGGCGGTCCCGGGCGCGGTGGGGTCGGCGCGGCCGTACCAGGCGAACAGGTCGACCGGCAGCGGCTCGACGGGCCCCGGTTCGTAGCCCGCCACGAGCGCCAGGTCCGCGCGCAGGGTCGGCACGAACAGGCCCCGCATCGGCGACTGCAGGGCGACCGGGTCGAGGAAACCGAGGGCGACGAGCCCGCCGAGGAAGTCGTCGTCGCTAGCGGTGACGAGCCGGTTGAACTCCGCGGCCGAGATCAGGTGCGGGGGCCGGACCCCGGCGAGGACGACGAACTCCGGCCGCGGCAACGTGTCCGTCGCGCAGATCCGGCGTGCCATCTCGTAGGCGAGCAGGCCGCCCATGCTGTGCCCGGCCAGCGCGTAGCGGCCCTCACGCGGGATCCGTTCGACGAGCTGTGCGGCCGTCCCGGCGAGCGTCGGCGCCGGGGTTTCGCGTGCCGCCTTGCCCCGCCCCGGCAGGTCGAGTGCGCGGACGGTGATCTCCGGGGCCAGTGCCGCGGCCCACGGGCGGTAGGCACGGGCCGAACCGCCGGCCCCGGGTACGCAGAGCAACTCCATGGCCTTCTCCCCTACTTGTGCAGGCTGCCGGCCGCGACCGGGTGCACGGTCAGCTCGCCGGGGCGTTCGTTGGCCGTCAGCAGCGGGTACAACGTTCGCCGGATGTCCTTTTCGGACAGGGACCGGGACTCGTCGACGTAGATCGCGAGGCCGAGGGCACCGGCGTTCTCGTCGCCGGGCGGGGTGACGACCGCGCGCAGGACACCGTCGAGCGACTCGGCCGCCTTGCGCACCGACGAGAGGGACACCTTGTCGCCGCGCACGATCGCGAAGTCGGACAGGCGCCCGGTGAGCCACAGGTAGCCGTCGTCGTCGAGGCGGCCGACGTCGCCGGTGGCGATGGTGTCCGGCCCGACGAGCTTTCCCCGGGACACGCCGCCTTCGACCCCGACCTTGGCCCGGTACACGGTGTCGGCGGTGACGAGCACCTCCTGCTCGGCCGGGCCGCGACCGGCGTCGCGCACGCTCAGCGCGACGCCGTCGAGCGGGGTGCCGGCCGAGGCGAACCGGCCCGGCGGCTCGCGGTGCGCGGCCAGCGTCGACACCCGCGGCCCGGCTTCGGTCAGCCCGTAGGTCAGGTACAGCTCGAGGTCCGGGTTCGCGGCCAGCAGCGCGGCGGTGCGGGCCGGGGCGAGCGCGTGGCCGCCGACGCCGAGCGCCCGCAGGCCGGGCGGCAGCCGGCCGCCGTCGGCCAGCAGGTCGGCGACGAGCAGCGGGGTCAGCGCGGACGCGGTGACGTCGTGGGCGGCGACGACGTCGCGGTAGCCGGCGGGGGTGAACGGCGGGCCGGTGACGACCAGGGACGCGCCGGTGACGAGCCCGGCCAGCACCTGCGCGACCAGCGCGTAGGAGTAGTGCATCGGCAGCGTGATCAGCATCCGGTCGGCCGCGGTCAGGCCGATGGCGCGGGCGTGGCGGGCGGCGTTGCGCCGCAGCGCGGTGACGTCGTGCAGGCAGCCGGTGGCCATCCCGGACGTGCCGGAGGTGAGCAGGACGGCCTGCCCGGGCCGGTGGGTCCGGTGCGGGCCCTCGGCCAGGCGGGTGACGGTCACCTGGTCGGTCTCGCCGGTGCCGATCCCGGCCGGGCGGACGAGGGCCGCGGCGCCGAGCCGCCGGGCGGTGGCGCGCAGCCGCGTCGCCGGGGTCGACGCGGCGAGCAGCGTCGGCACCAGCCCGGCGAGGACGAGGGCGAAGAAGACGCGGATCAGCCGGGTGCCGTTGGGCAGCGCGACCAGCACGACCGAGCCGGGGGCCAGGCCGGCCGCGGCGAACCGGGCGGCGAGCTCGCCGACGCCAGGGCAGCCTTCGGTGGCGCCGGGCCAGGTCGTCCGGGCGAGCAGGTCCTCGACCTCCCGCTCGGTCACCGCGGTGCCGTTCACGCCGCCTCCAGGAGTTCGCAGGTTCCGCGGTGGGTGCCCGAGCGCTCGACCTGGTGGGTCACCAGCAGCACCGCCGGTGCCGCGCCGGTCAGCCAGCGGGCGGCGAGCACCCGCGCGACGGGCAGCCCGTCGGCCGGCGGCATCGTCAGCAGCAGGCTCGGCCCGTGCAGGCCGTAGCGCAGGCAGCTCAGCCCGACGAGCGTCCCGGGGCTGGCCGCGACGAACCGCAGGGGCGAGATCGCCTTCTTGGCGACGTCGTCGGCGACCCGGCGCAGGGTGTCGCCGGTGGCGTATTCGCTGACGCCGAGGACGCCGACCTGCTCGTGGGGCCCCGGCCAGTCGCGCAGGACCGCACCGACGAGGTCGCACACCAGCCAGGCGGACGCGTCGGCGTAGCGGACCGGGGCGCCGGGCGGCCGGGGCGCGTCCGGGGTGCGGGTCGCGGTGACCGGCTCAGGCATCGTCCCCCCGTTCGACCAGCAGACAGGTGTTGAACCCCCCGAAACCGAGGGTCAGGCTGATGCCGAACCCGCCGGTGAACCGGCGCGGCGCGTCCCGGGCGACGGGCAGCCGCAGCTCCGGCATCGGCCGGACCAGGCCCAGTACCGGCGGCACCGTCCGGTCGCGCAGGGCCAGCTGCAGCGTGATGGCTTCGATGACGCCGGTCGCGCCGAGCGAGTGCCCCAGCGCGCCCTTGGTCGCGAACACCACCGGCGGCCGCGGCACCTGGCCGAACAGTCCCGACAGGCAGGTGGCTTCGGCCTGGTCGTTCAGGACGGTCGCGGTGCCGTGGGCGTTCACGACCGCGACGTCGGCCAAGTCGAGCCCGGCGACGTCGACGCACCGCCGGACGGCCCGCGCGGCGGCCTCACCGTCGGGTTTCGGCGCGGTCATGCCGTCCGCGTCGTTGGTGGAACCCCAGCCCCGCAGGTACCCGTGCACCCGGGCGCCGCGGCGCCGGGCCGAGTCGGTCCGTTCGAGGACGACGTAGCCCGCGCCGTCGCCGGGCAGCATCCCGGACCGGTCGGCGTCGAACGCGCGGTGCGTCGTCGGGGACAGCGTGCCCAGCAGCGAATGCCCGAGCCGCTTGCCTTCGGTCAGCAGGTCGACGCCCCCGGCGACGGCGATGTCCGCGTACCCGGCTTCCAGCAGGTCCGCCGCCACGGCGATCGCGTCGGCGCCCGACGAGCACGCCGTCGACAGCGACACCGGCGGCCGCGTCAGCCCGAGCCGTTTGCCCACTTCGGCGGCCCAGTCGTGCAGCGACCCGGGGTCCGCGTCGTCGATGTGCGGGCCCAGGCTGGTGCCGAGCACCAGCACCGGATCGGTGTCCCCGGCCCGCAGCCCGGCGTCACTCAGCGCGGCTTCGGCCGTGACGGTGGCCAGCTCGACGTGCCGTTCCCGGGCGCTTCCTTCGGTGGGCCCGTCCGGCAGCGGGCCCGCGACGAAGCTGCGGAACTTGTTCGTCCCGGGCACCACGCGCAGCCCGGTCCGCCCGGCGAGCAGAGCTTGCCAGACTTGTTCGCGGCCGGCGCCCAGCGAGGTGTGCCAGGCGGTTCCGGTCACGGAGAGCACGGGACCTGCTCGACGATCGCGAACGCGTTGGTGCCCCCGATCCCCGCCGACATCACCCCGGCGCGGCGCGGCCCGTCGGGCGTCCACGCGCGCCCCTCGGGGACGATGGAGAACCGGTCGCCGCCGGCGGTCAGCTCCTCGATCGGGTCGGCGGTGTTCGGCGTGGCGGGCAGGAAACCGTGCTCGACGGTGAACGCCGTCTTGATCAGCGCGGCCAGCCCGGCCGCGGTGTCGGTGTGCCCGATGCTCGCCTTGACCGAGCCGACGGCGAGGGGCTGGCCGGCGGAGCCGAGGGCCTCGGTCAGCGCCGTGGCTTCGATCTCGTCGTTCATCGGGATGCCGACGCCGTGCGCTTCGACGTACCCGAGGTCCGCGCCGGTCAGCCCGGCGCCGGCCAGTGCCTTGGCGACGACCCGGATCTTGCCTTCGACGCCGGGGATGGTGAACCCGGCCTTCTGCCTGCCGTCGTTGTCGACCGCGCTCGAGCGGATCACCGCGTGGATCGGGTCGCCGTCGGCGAGCGCGTCGTCGAGCCGGCGCAGCAGCACCGCGCCGACGCCGTCGCCGGGGACGGTGCCGGTGGACGCGCGGTCGAACGGGCGGCACACGCCTTCGCTGGAGTAGATGCCGTTGGGTGTGTACTCGTAGCTGCCGTCGGTGTCCATCACCGCGACCCCGCCCGCGAGCGCGTAGTCGCACGCGCCCAGCCGCAGGCTCTGGCAGGCCAGGTGCACCACGACCAGCCCGGTCGCGCACGAGGAGTCGATCATGATGCTTTCGGCCCGCAGGTCGTGGAAGTACGAGAAGTGCGGGCCGGCGAACGTGGCGTCCCTGTCCACAGTGGACTCGAACGTGCCGCGCTCGACGTGCTTGGTGCGGGCGACCCCGGCGTAGACCGCGGTCGACGGGCCGATGTCCGAGAGCCGCACGCCGGCGTCCTCGGCCGCGGCCCAGAACGCCTCGTAGAGCATGCCGTGCTGCGGGTCGCGCTCGGCCGTCTCGCTCGTGTAGCCGACCAGCCCGGCGTCGTAGAGGTTGCGGTCGGGGATGAAGCCCCACGCCGGGATGTCGCGCGGCCCGTCACCGGGCGGCACCGGCCCGCCGCGGGTGAAGCGGTCGCGCCCGGCCCGCAGGTTGTCCCAGAACTGCGCGGCGCTCGCGGCCCCGGCGTACCGGCAGCCCATGCCGATGATCGCGATCGCGTCGGATCCTTCGCTCATGCCGCGGCCTCCACTTCGTCGATGATCTCCGGCTCCGCCCCCGCGGCGGGCAACGACCGGCGCAGGCCCAGCACCAGCAGGGTCGCGACGACGCTCAGGACGATCATCACGCCGACGAACGCGGCACCGGACCCGAACGGCAGCAGGGCCCCGGCCAGTGCCGGCCCGATGACGGCACTCGTCGACAGCGTGATCGAGAACAGCGCGTTCGCCCGGCCGCGCAGCTCTTCGCCCACGGCGTTGTTCAGCAGCGTCGTGAGCAGCGGGACGACCAGGGACTCCCCGATCGACAGCAGGATCACCGCGACCGTCGCCAGCACCAGCGCCGTCATCCCGGTGTGGCCGCCGGCCAGCAGCACGAACACCCAGCAGGCCGCGAACATCACGCCGCTGGCCGCGACCAGCAGTGTCCGCGAAAACCGCTCCAGGTGCGGCATCACCACGAACTGCACCACGGCGCAGAGGATGATGTTGACAGCGAAGGCGAACGACAGCCCGCTCGCGGTGATGGCGCCGGTCTGGGTCAGGTAGCCGGGCAGCCCGGCGCGGAACTGGCCGAAGGACACCAGCGCGGACAGCAGCAGGACGGCCAGCAGGGCGAGCAGGCTCGGTGAGCGCAGCACGGCCCGGTAGCTGCCGCGGACGGCGCCGGTGCTCGCGGCGTGGTGCACGCGGTTCGGCAGGGCCCGCACGGTCGCGACGGCCATCACGAAGAACGTCGCCGCGTCGATCGAGTACATCAGGAAGTACCGGCCGACCGGGCTGAGGAAGGCCAGCGCGGCGAACACCCCGCCGAGGATCACGCCGATCCCCATCGCGACGTTCAGCACGCCGTAGTCCGCCGAGTACGCGGTTTCGCGCTGGTCCGGGCTGGTGGTCGCACCGTAGGCCGCGCGCACGGCGGTGCCGACCCCGCTGATGCCGAACCCGAACACGATCGCGGCGGCGACGGCGATCCACGCCTGCCCGGCGAACGCGAACAGCAGCGTGCCGACCCCGGCGTTGACGTTGGCCAGCGGCACTACGACGTTGTAGGGCAGCCGGTCCAGCAGCGCGCCGTAGGCCAGGCCGCCGAACACCGCCGAGAACGCCTGCACGGCCAGGGTCGCCGCGGGCACCCAGGTGGGCAGGTGCCGGACCTCGGTGAGGTAGATCCAGAGGAACGGCATCACCATGCCCGCGCCGAGCGCGCTGACGCCGTTGGTGAAGATCAGCAGCCGCGCCGCCCGGGGCAGCGCGGCGATCCGGCTCAGGCCCTTCATGCCGCGTTCGCCTCGAGCCGGGCGGCGACCGCCCCGGCCAGTGCGGCGACCGTCTGGTGGTCGAACAGCATCCGGACCGGCAGCCGGGTGCCGACCTCCCGGCCGAGTGCCGCCATGATCCGCGTCGCGCCGAGGGAGTTGCCGCCGATGGAGAAGTAGAAGTCGTCGTCGGTGAACCGGTCGTGACCCAGCACGCGAGCCCAGTTCCGGCGGACGAGGGCGGTAAGGTCGGGCTGCGGGTGCGGTGTGGTCACGGCTGCGCTTCCTTCTGCTGTGCGGGTTCTCCGGCGAGGTGGGCGGCGAGCAGGCGCGGGGTGGGGTGGCCGTAGAGGTCGCGGATCCCGGCCGTCAGGCCGGCGCGGCGCAGGGCGGCGAGGGTCTTGGCGGCCAGCAGCGAGTTCCCGCCGCTGTCGAAGAAGTGGTCGTCGGGCCCGATCGCAGCGCCCAGCACCGAGCGCCACGCCTTCAGCACGACGTCGGCGTCCTCGTCGAGCTCGGCCGCCGCGGCGCCGCCGAGGACCGGTTCGGGCAGGGCGGACTCGTCGAGCTTTCCGTTGACGGTCAAGGGAAGCGCGGGCACGGCGGTGAACGTCGAGGGGACCATGTACCCGGGCAGCAGGGCTGCGGCACGGGTCCGCAGGCCGGCGAGATCGGCGTCGGCCGCGACGACGTAGGCGTCCAAGCGGGCTTCGGCGGTGCCCGGCGCGGCCAGCACGACCGCCGCCGCGACGACGTCCGGTTCGGCCAGCAGGACCTTGCGGATCTCGTCGAGCTCGATCCGGTAGCCGCGCAGCTTGACCTGGCTGTCGAGCCGGCCCAGGTGCTCGAGCCGCCCGTCGGGCAGCAGCCGGCCGAGGTCGCCGCTGAGGTAGCGCCGCCGCCCGGTGCCGGGGTCGGGGACGAACCGGACCGCGGTCAGCTCCGGGCGGCCGAGGTAGCCGTGGGCGAGCCCGGCGCCGCCGACCGCGATCTCGCCGGGCACGCCCGGGGGCAGCCGGCGGCCGCGCGCGTCGACCACGCGGACCTCCCAGCCGGGGATCGCCCGGCCGACCGACCGCGACCCGGCGAGGGCGTCGGCCCGGGTGACGGTCTGGGCGGTGACGTGCACCGTCGTTTCGGTGATGCCGAACATGTTCACCAGCCGGCAGCGCGTCTCCGGGTAGCGGTCGAACCACGGCAGCAGCGCGAAGGCGTCCAGCGGTTCGCCGCCGAAGACCACCAGCCGCAGCGGCAGGTCGTCGAACCGCCGTCGCTGCGTCTCGATCACCTGCGCGAAGCTCGAGGGCGTCTGGTTGAGGACGGTGACGCGCTCGTCGCGCAGCAGCGCGGCGAAGTCGTCCGGCGAGCGGCGGGTCCACTCCGGCACGACGACGACCCGGCCGCCGGTGAGCAGGGGTCCCCAGATCTCCCAGACGGAGAAGTCGAAGGCCACCGAGTGGAACCACGTCCAGACGTCGGTGTCGGCGAACCCGAAGTCGGCCGCGGTGCCGGAGACGAGGTCCACGACGTTGCGGTGCGGGACGACGACGCCCTTGGGCCGTCCGGTCGAGCCGGAGGTGTAGATGACGTAGGCGGGGTCGCCGGGTCCGGCGAGCCCGGCCGGGACCTCGCCGTCGGCGGGCAGCTCGGCCGCGAGCTCGTCGGTGACCACCAGCGCGAGCCCGGCGTCTTCGGCGATGTAGGTGCGCCGCCGCTCGGGGTAGGCGGGGTCGAGCGGGACGTACACCGCGCCGGCCCGCAGCACGCCGAGCAGCAGCGCGACGAGGCCGGCGCCGCGCTCGTGGACGATCCCGACCCGGTCGCCGGGCCGGATCCCGCGGGCCCGCAGACCGGCGGCGAAGCGTTCGGCTCGCGCGGCGAGTTCGGCGTAGGTGAAGGAGCGGTCGTCGCCCGACACCGCCGGCGCCGCACCGCGCCGGGCGGCCTGCTCGGCGAAGACTTCGGTGATGGTGCGGGGTTGTCCGGCGGTCGCCGGCCGCGGCTCGGGGCCGGCGTCGAAGGCGATGTCGGCCAGCGGCCGGTCCTGGTCATCGTCGCGCAGTTCGCCGAGCACGGCGGTGAGCTGCTGTGCGAGCTGGGTCGCGGCCCATTCCGCGACACCGTTCTCAGTGAACTCGGCGATAGCGCGGCCGCCGGTGACCTGCACGGTCAGCGCGTCGCCCACGGTGAGGACCTCGGGTACGGCGCCGGTCGCGACCTGCTTGCGGAACACCCCGACCGGCTGGTCCTCGTCGACCGTGGCACCGGGCGTGTACCGGCTGAGCACCAGGCGGAGCGCGGCGAGCACGTCGGCGGGCGCGGCCGAGCCGAGGTCCACAGTGGACTGTTCCGACGGTCCGACCAGGTGCGCCGGCAGCTCCGCGGTCCGCGGGCTTTCCAGCACCGCGCGGGCCAGTACCTCGGCGTCCGGCCCGGTCGCGACCAGCTCGCGGACGCCGTCGGCGTACGACAGCACGACGAGCCCGGCGGTCCCGCGAGCCAGTTCGCGTTCCCGCCACCGCGCGCCGTCCGCGGCGGGGCACGGCACCGGCTCGAACCGCAGAGCGGTGCCCAGCGCGACGGCGCGGGCGCGCACGGTCCCGTCGCCGAGCCCGGCGGGCACCGGGCGCAGAACGTTCAGCACGGCTTCTCCTCCCACCCGTTTCAGCAGCTCACGGCCAGTTCGCGCGCCATGAGCGCCACCAGCGGCCGCCACTGCTCGACCAGGTACATGTGCCCGCCCGGGATCTCGGGGGTCGTGCACCCGGCCGACGTCACCTCGGCCCAGCGCGCGGCCGCCGCCGCGGACACGAGTTCGTCGTCCGCGCCGCGGACCGAGACGATCGGGAACGCGACCGGGTCCGGGTGCTCCGGGCGGTGGGTCTCGTCGACCGCGATGTCGGCGCGCAGCCCGGGGAGCAGCAGCTCGCGCAGGTCCGGGTCGTCCATCGCGGGGTGCCGGTAGCCGGCCAGTTCGGCGACGGCGACCACGAACTCCTCATCGGGCAGCGCGGCGATCGGTGCCGGCCGCTCGACGCCGGGACGTTCGGCGCCGCTGGCGAAGAGCGTCAGTTCCACTTCCGGACGCATCCGGGTCACCAGCCGGGCGACCTCGTAGGCGACCCGGGCGCCGAAGGAGTGGCCGAAGACGCCGACCCGCCCGGCGGTGCCGGCCTCGCGCAGGACGTCGTCGGCGATCGCGTCGAGCAGGCCGGTCATGGTGGTCGCGGGCGGCTCGGCGAACCGCCGCTCCTTGCCGGGCAGCTCGACCGCGACGAACCGCAGCGCCGAGGTCGCTTCGCCCCACGACTGGAAGAAACTCGGTCCCGCCCCCGCGGGCGGGAAGCACAGCACGGGTACGCCGCTCGTCATCGTCGTCCCCTCACTCGAATCGGTTGCCCTCGGCGACGACCGCGGACGCGGCCGCCCAGGCGTCGCGGAACGCGGCCGGGGTCTCGCCCTCGATCCACACGTTCTGCAGGCGCCCGTGCAGGCCGGTGCGGTAGTCGAGCGCGTCGCCGACCGCCCGGCGGGGGTCGACCCGCCACACCCCGGGCACCTTCAGCAGCTCGGCGGGATCGGCGAGCGCGGTGAGCCGGCGGGCGGTCGGCGGGAACTGGGTGAAGATGCAGGCCGCGTAGCCGGTGGTGACCAGCGGGCGCCGTTCGGCCTTGCCCACGGCCACTTCCAGGGCCAGCCGCACCGGGTTCAGGTCGCTGACGCGCGGCACGAACGAGGACAGGAACCCGCCGAGGCGGCCGTTGACCTCGATCAGCCGCGGCCCGGTGGCGGTCTGCTTGAACTCCATGTGCGCGAGCCCGCTGGTGACGCCCAGCGCGGTCAGGATCCGCCCGGCCCGCTCGGTGGCGAGCTGCTGGGTGTCCCACGGCAGCAGCGACGGCCCGCCCATGCCGCTGTCGCGCAGCGGCGGGAGCAGCGGGAACCGGTCGGAGATCCAGAACGGCCAGTGCTCGCCTTCGCCCAGGGTGGCCATCTCGACCGAGAAGACGTCGCCGAGCCAGTCCCCCGCCGGGTGCGGGACGCCGATCAGCCGTTCCTCCAGCAGCCACCGCTGCGTGCCCGCCTTGCGGGCGGCGCCGGCCAGTGCCGCCCGCAAGGCGGCCTCGTCGTCGACGGGGAAGATGTTGAAGCTTCCGTTGCCCAGCACCGGTTTGAGCACGGCGGGGAACCCGACGGCGGCGATCGCGGCGACCAGTCCGGCTTCGTCGGTGAACGCCGCCGCGCGCACGCCCAGCCCGGTATCGGCGAGGATCGCGCGCTGGACGTCCTTGCGCGTCACCGCTTCCGCGGTCGCCTCGCTGTGGTAAGGCAGGCCCAGCCGGGCGGCCACCGCGGCGACGAGCGGGATCCACTCGTCCTCCATGGTCAGCACGCCCTCGACGTCGAGGGCGGCCAGCTGCGCGGCGATCGTGGCGGGGTCCGACCCGGCCGCGTCGAGGACCTCCGCCAGGTCGGCGAGGCCCTCCCGCTCGTCCGCGGTCCACGGCTGCGGGCCCGCGTTGACCACGACCAGCTCGCACCAGTCCGCGGCCGCGTCGAGCAGGTCCGGCAGTGCGGACGCGTCGGCCGATTCGAACACCGCCACCTTGGTCATGAGCCAGGCTCCCGCCGTCTCGCGTACTCGCGGGTTTCGCCGTCCGTGCCGACGAGCGCGAACCCGGTCTTCTCCAGCACCCGCCGCGACGGCAGGTGACCCTCGTCGGTCTCGGCGCGCACCGCCGTGACGCCGGGCTGCTCGAACGTCCACGCCAGCAGCGCCTCGACGGCCTCGGTCGCCAGCCCGCGGCCGCGGAACGGCTCGATCAGGCCGTAGCCGATCTCGACCGCACCGCCAGCGTCGGGCGCGGAGTGGAACCCGACGTCGCCGACGGCGAGCCCGGACTCGCGGTCCACGACCTGGTAGAGGCCGAACCCCGGGCGGTAGGCGTCCGCGGTGACCATCCGCAGCACCAGCTTCGCGCCGCCGACGGTGCCGTCGAAGGGGTAGCCCGGCGCCCACGCCCAGCGCTCCCCGGCCGGTTCGCCGGCGAGGATCGCGCGGATCTCGCCGAACGGGACCTCCCGCAGCGTGGCCCGCGGCGTCGGCAGGACCGTCAGCGGCGGTCCGGCGGGCGCGGTCGTGGCGGGGTGGTTCGTTTCCTGCGTCATGCCGCCTCTTCGTCGGGGATCCCCGCGCTCATCGCGCGGTAGACCGCGGTGTTCTGCAACCACAGCTTGGGGAACAGCGGGCGCACGGCGAGCCGCTCCAGGTCCGAGATGGACTTTCCGCGCATGCTCCGCGGGCGGTCGGTGTCCTCGTCCGCTTCGTCGGCGGCGCGGGGCTGGCCCCCGAGCATCTGCCAGACGAGGTTGAGGTGGACCTGCTTCCACTCGAGGACCTGGGTGTCGAAGCGCTGCATGCCGATCATGACGTCGGCGAGCTGCGCGACGCGCCCGGCGGCACGGGAGTCCGGGTGGGTCGCCTCGACCAGGTCGGCCGGGGTCACCCCGGCGCCGGCGGTGGCTTCCTCGAAGGCGGCCCACACGGCGTGCGCGGCGCGGCGGACGTTGCGCGAGCCGGGCGAGGCGAGCCCGGAGGCCGCCCCGGCGAGGTCGTCACGCATGCGCAGGAACGAGACCTGGGTGAGGGAGTTCCCCATGACGCGCAGGCATTCGACGGTGAGCGACGCGGTGTCGGCGCACCGCACGAGCAGCCGTCCGGCGGCGATCGCGTCACCCCGGCCGAGGGCCTCGGTCAGGTCGCACAGGCTGTGGTGCACGGCGACCCAGCAGTACTCGGTCAGCAGGTGCACGATCTGGAAGAAGCGGTGGTCGGAGTGCAGCAGCTCGTCCTCGGGAATGAGGGCCGAGAGCGCGGCGGTCAGCCTGATCTCGGCCTCGTAGCCGCTGCCGCGGTCGAATTCGTACCGAAGCCGCGGATTCGTTTGGGACGGATTCAGCGTCCGCACCTCGCGGTCGCCGTCCTCGCCTGCCGACCCTGCCACGAAGGAACCCCCATGCGAAATTCGACGGCGAATGCCTTGGTTCACAAGGTGGCAGTCCACTGTCGAGCACGGCAACAGAAACCAGATGTGGTTCAGATCACAGCATTCCAGAATACGTTTTCCGACACGCCGCCCGCCTTCCGTGAATGCGCAGGAATGGAGAAGGGCGGGTGCCAGGAGTCGCTAACGTCGAATTCGGCAACGGTGGCGTGCGAAGTGGGGGCGGAAGTGCCGGAAGACGACGGTGCGACGCATGTCGCCGTGGTGAACGACGAAGAGCAGCACTCGGTCTGGCCGGCCGGGCTCGCACTGCCGGCCGGCTGGCGCGCCGCCGGGTTCGCCGGCACCGAGGAAGCCTGCCTCGACCACATCGCCGGTACCTGGCGCGACATCGCGCCCCGCTCGGTCCGCCGGTCCGCATGAGCCGGCACGCGGTGCTCGGCGGCGGCGGGGTCGGGCTCGCCCTCGCCGCCGCACTGGCCCGCGGCGGCGAAACCGTCACGCTCCTGCTGCGGGCCGCCGCGCTCCCCCGGTATCCCGGCACCGTGACCGTGCACCACGGGATCCGCGAGAGTTTCACCGCCGCGGTCCCGGCCGCGGCCACGTTGACCGAGCCCGCCGACGTGCTGTGGATCTGCGTCAAGCAGCCCGACCTCGCCGAGGCCCTCACGAGCGTCGCGGCCGAACCCGGCGTCGTCGTCCCGCTGCTCAACGGGCTCGGGCACCTGCCGGCGCTGCGGGCGCGGTTCGGCGACCGGGTGGTCGCGGGCGCGATCCGGATCGAAGCCGCCCGGACCGGCCCCGGCGAGGTCCGGCAGGAGTCGCTGTTCACCGAGATCGAGCTGGCCGGCCCGCCCGGCGTCGTCTCGGCGGCGCTGGCCGCGGCCGGGATCGGCTGCACCGACGGCGGGACCGCGGCCGACGTGCTGTGGCGCAAGCTCGCGCTCCTCGCCCCGCTCGCCCTCGCCACGACGTGCGCCGCCGGTCCGCTCGAGCGGGTCCGCGCCGACGACGACCTGACCCGGCTGATGCTCGCCTGCGCGGAGGAAGCCGTCGCGGTGGGCCGGGCCGAAGGCGCCCGCCTCGACCGCGGCCGCGTGCTGCGCGCCTTGACCCGCGCGCCCGGCCGGACCCGCACGTCGCTGCAGCGGGACACCGAGCGCGGCACGCCGGGCGAACTCGACGCGATCGCCGGTCCGATCCACGCGGCCGGCCGCCGGCGCGGTATCCCGACCCCGGCCACCGACCGGCTCGCGCACCAGGCGGGCACGCTCCTGCCCGCCGGAACCCGAGAGTGAGGCAAGCGCCCATGTCGCCGAAGACCAGCCTGGAGAACACGCTGCGCGAGATCCTGGTCGCCGACCTGTACGTCGACGTCCCGGCCGACGGCATCCACGCCGAGGACAGCCTGCAGGAAACCCTCGGGCTCGACTCCCTCGGGTTCATCGAGCTGCGCGCCCGGTGCGAGCAGCAGTTCGGCGTGGCCATCTCCGACACCGACTTCACGCCGCTGAACTTCCGGTCCATCAGCACGATCGCCGACTTCGTCGTGCGGCGCCAGGCCGGCAACTGACCTCCCGAAGGGACCGCTCGTGATCGAGGCGCGCAGGCCGGCGACGGCGGAACAGACCGAGGTGTGGCTCGCCATGCAGCGGGAGCCGGAGTCCGCCCGGTTCACCATCCCGCTCGACCTGGAGTTCACCCCCGGCGTCGACGTCGCGGCGCTGCGGGCCGCGCTCGACGACGTCGTCGAGCGGCACCCCAACCTGCGCAGCGCCTTCCACACCGAGGACGGCGAGCTCGTGCAGGTGGTGCACCGCCGCCCGCCCGTGCCGTTCGTCAAGCACCGGCGGCCCGGTCCCTACGACCGCGCGGAGGCACTGGAGTGGGCGGCGGCCATCGCCGCGCAGCCGTTCGACCTCGCCTCCGAGCCGCTCGTGCGGGGCACCCTGCTGACCACCGGCGACGGCGCCCTGTTCGTGCTGGCCGTGCACCACATCGTGTCCGACGGCTGGTCGCAGGGCATCCTCGTGCGGGACCTCGTCCACGCCTACACCTCGCGGGTCGCCGGCCGCGCGCCGTGGGACGCGCCGCTGCCCGCCGAGCCGTCCACTGTGGACGTCTCGCCGGCCGAGACGGCCGCCTACTGGACGGGCCTGCTCGCCGACCAGCCGCCGTCGCTCGCGCCGATCGCGGACCTCAACCGCCCGGGCTCGGTGCCCGGCGTGGCCGGTTTCCACGAGACGGTGCTGGCGGGGGACGTCCTCGACCGCGTCCGCGCGGTGGCCCGCGACCGGCTCGCGTCGCCCGCGGTGGTCGTGCTGAGCGCGTGGCTGACCCTCCTGCACGCGTGGAGCGCCACCGGTGACGGCACCACCGGCATGCTGTTCGCCGCGCGCACCACCGAGAACGAGGACCGGGTCGACCTGCTGGCCCGGGTGCTCCCGGTGCGCAGCGGACTCGACTTCGCCGAGTCGTTCACCACGCTCGTCGACCGCGTGCGCGACCAGATGCTCGACTCGCTCGAGCACTCGGCCGTGCCGTCGGGGCGGCTGCGCGAAATCCGCCGCGACGGCGGCTCGGCCCTCATCGACAACAGCGTCTTCATGTACTTCCCCGAGCAGGAGCTGACCTGGACCGCCGGCGACACGACCGTCCGGGTCGTCGAGCACGAGACGGCCGCCGGGAAGTACGACCTGTCGCTGGCGGCGCTGGAGGGCGACGCGCACATCCGGCTGCGAGTCGACCACGACACGCTGGTGTACCGCGACAGCACCGCCGAGCTGCTGCTCGCGCAGCTGGTCACGCTCCTCACCGACGCGGTCGCCGACCCGGCGTCGAGCTGCGGTGCGCTGGTGGCGGCGTGCGACCCGTTCGTGCCGGCCCGGCCGGAGACCGAACGCGAGCCGGTCAACCGCGTCCTGCTGCCCGACCTCGTGCGCCGGCACGCGCGGCTGCGGCCGGACGCGGTCGCCGTGCGCTACCACGACGAGGTGCTCACCTACGCCGAACTAGTCGGGCGCGCGGCGTCGGTCGCGAACTGGCTGCGTGCCGAAGGGGCGGGCGCCGAGTCGCTGGTGGCGCTGCTGCTGCCGCCGGGCCCGACGTCGGTGGTGTTCTGGCTGGGCACGCTGATGGCGGGCGCGGCCTACGTGCCGCTGGACCCGGCCTACCCCGACGCGCAGCTGCAGATGGTCATCGACGACGCCCGGCCGCGGCTGGTCATCGGCGCGCCCGGGTTCGTGGAGCGCGTGCGGCTGCCCAAGTGCCCGATCTACCTCGTCGACGAGGCGCTCGCGGAGGCCGCGCGCCACCCGGCGACGCCGCCGGATGTGGAGATCGACCCGGCGTCGGTGTTCAACGTGCTGTACACGTCCGGCTCGACCGGCCGGCCCAAGGGTGTCGTGTGGCCGCATTCGGGGTTCGTCCGGCTGCTCGACCGGCCCGACTTCGTGCCGCTGCACCACACCGACGTCGTCTCCCAGCTGTCCCCGCTGAACTTCGACGGCGCGACCTACGAGGTCTGGGGCGCGCTGACCCACGGCGCCGAGCTGGTGATCTTCGACAAGGAGCTGACGCTGAGCCCGCCGGAGCTGCGGACGGCGTTCCGCGAGCGCGGGATCACCACGCTCATCGTGTCGACGCCGTTGCTGAACCGGCTGATCGAGGACGTGCCCGACCTGTTCCCCGGCCTGCGTCGGGTGTACTTCGGGGGCGAGATCATCTCGGTGCCGCACATGGCGAAGGCGCTGCGCTGGTGCGCGCCCGGGACGCTGCTGCACAGCTACGGGCCGACGGAGAACTCGTTCACCTCGACGTGGACGCCGATCACGGCGATCGAGGAGAACACGCGGACGCTGTCGATCGGCTCGGTCGTGCCCGAGACCGACGGGTACGTCGTGTTCGACCACGCGACCATGCGCCAGGCGCCTCGCGGGGTGCCGGGCGAGCTGCTGCTGGGCGGCACCGGCGTGACGCGCGGGTATCTGGGCAACCCGCGCGAGACGGCGCGGCGTTTCGTCCCGGACCCGTATTCCGGCGTGCCCGGCGCTCGCCTGTACCGCACGGGTGACCGGGTGCGGTGGCTGCCGGACGGGCGGCTGGAGTTCATCGGCCGCAACGACAACCAGGTGAAGATCCGCAGCCAGCGCGTCGAGCTCGGCGAGGTCGAGTCGGCACTGGCGGCGCACGCTTCGGTGGAGGCGGCGTTCGTCCGGGTGTGCCTGAACAGCCGCAAGGAGAAGGAGATCGCGGCGTACGTGGTCTTCGGCCCGGGCGGCACGGTCGAGGAGCTGCGCCGGCACGCGCGGGAGGTGCTGCCGGTGTTCGCGGTGCCGCGGTACCTCGTGCCGCTGGACCGGATGCCGCTGACGCCGAACGGCAAGATCGACCGCCGCCGGTTGCCTGAGGTGGGGGCCGAGGCTCCAGCTGTTCCGGTCGCGGCCGCTCCAGTCGTTGTTCCTGTGGTCGTCGTCGCGGATTCCACTGTGGACCTGGTGCGGGCGGCGTGGGCGGAGCTGCTCGAACACGACACGTTCACGATGGACGACAACTTCTTCGACGTCGGCGGCCATTCGCTGATCCTGGTGAAGCTCCAGGCGGGCTTGCGGGCACGCTTCACCTCGGCCCCGACGATCGGCGAGCTGCTGCGCCACACGACGGTGCGGGCCCAGGTGGCGTTGCTGGCGAACGTCGCACTGGTGACGGCCGGGGCGGACATCGCCGCGGTGCGGCCGGCCGGAGGGGTCTCGGTGCCGGGTTCGGGGCCGGCGGTGGCGCAGACCGTGGGGCCGGCCGGAGTCGCCTTGGCGCCGGATTCGGCTCCGGTGGCGCGGACCGTGGCGCCGACTGAAGTGGCTTCGGCGCCGGATTCCGGACCGGTGGCGCAGCCCATGGCGCCAGCCGGAGTCGCTTCGGGGCTCGTGGCGCGGCCCGCCGGTCCTGCGGGCCAGGCCCAGCCACTCGAGCCCACCCCGGCTCCCGCCGCGCCGGCGGCCGCCTCCGGACCGACTCCCGTGATCGGCGGGCGGCAGGTGATCGCCGTGTCCGCGGCGACCCCCACCGCGCTCGCCGACGCCCGGCGGCAGCTGGCCGAGCACCTCGCCACCACCCCCGGCCTCGACCTCGCCGGTGTCGCCGCCACGCTGGACCGTGGCCGCGAGCGGTTCCCGCACCGCTTCGCCGTCGTCGCCGGGGACGTCGCCGACGCCGTGACAGCACTGCGCGACGGTGCCGGAACGGCCGGCGTCGTCGATCAGACGCGTCCGGTCCGGGTCGTCTTCGCCTTCGGCTCGGCGGCCGACCAGCACGCGCTGCTCGGGGAGTTCACCGCCCGTGGTGCGGCTCCGGACGTCGTGACCGGTCGCGGTGCCGGGCACCTGACCGCCGCCGTCGCTGCCGGGGTGCTGTCGGTCGCCGACGGCGCGCGCCTGGCCGAAGCCCTCGGCCGCGGCACCCTCACGGCCGCGCTCGACGACGTCGCCTTCGCCCCGCCCGTCGTGCCGATCGCCACCGCGGAAGGCATTCTGCCCGCCGGGCGCCCGCTCGACACCCGGCTGTGGGCCAAGCACCTCACGGCGCTCCCGGACGCCTCGGCGCTGCTCGCCGTCGCCAGCGGCAACCGGGCGGCCGTCGTCGTCGGCTTCGGCGGTGAGTTCCCCGTCCACCCGGACCTGACCGCGGTGTCCACAGCGGACGTCCACACGGGACTGGCCGGGTTGTGGTGCGCCGGGGTGAACGTCGAGCTGAGCGACCGCCGGGCGCGCCGCGTCCGCCTGCCCGGCTACCCCTTCGCCCGCCCGGCGGTTCTCAAGCAGCCGAACTGAGCAACGCCACGACCGCGGCCGACTTCGCGTCGTCCAGGAAGCGCAAGCCCATGAAGTGGTCGCCGGCGGTGAAGCCGGGCAACGCCCAGAGCGCTTCGTAGGGCAGTCCGACCTGCCGGTGGCGACGCAGGCTGTAGACGTTGCTGAACAGGCACTTCCCGGGGTCCGGGTTCCAGAGGCGCCGTGCGAAGGCGGGGTTGCGGAAGCCGTGTCCGACTTCGGCGGCGGCCTGGACGTGCTTGCGGCCGGTGAACAGCACGACGTCGCCGGTGCGCACGGTGTCCATCCGGCGGTCGTACCTGTCCTTGGCGCCCCAGAACCGCGCCCGGCCGCTCCGGTGCAGCGCGGTCAGGCGGGCGAGGTCGGCCGGGTCGAGGAGGTCGGCGTACGCGCGGAAGTCCACGGTCTTCTCCAGCGACTCCGCCCCGTACCGGCGGGCGTCCGCGGTGCCGTAGGCGGGCTGGATGAAGACCTGGACCACCGCGCCACGGTAGCTCAGCCGCCGTGGGTGGTGTCGCTCTGGTAGGTCGTGTATGTGTACGGGTTGTCGAGGACCTTGGTCTCCGGGACGTCCGGGTTCATCCCCTTCGCCCACGCTTCCTCGCCCAGCTGCCCGCGCAGGTGTTCGACCGTCGACTCCACCTGGCTGCGCACCGCCGGGAGGTCCACGTCGACCAGGCGGCCGTCGCGCTTGACCACCCGGCCGTTCACCAGCACCGTGTGGACGTCGCCGCGCTGGGCCTGGAACGCCACGTGGCCGTAGGGGTTGAGCAGCGGGAACGACACCGGCGAGTGCTCGTTCTTCAGCAGCACCACGTCGGCCTTCTTGCCGACCTCGAGGCTGCCGATGTCCGAGCGTCCCAGCGCGGCCGCGCCGCCGCGGGTGGCCCACTCCACCACCTGCTCCGCGCGCAACGCCGCGTGCGTGACCGTGTCGCCCTTCGCGTGCGCCTCCAGGTGTTCGCGCGAGCGGTCCGCGCCCAGCGTCGTGCGCATCGCGGAGAACAGGTCGCCGCTCCACCAGACCGACGTGTCCATCGACAGCGACACCGGGATCCCGTACTGGCGCAACGCCCAGGTGGACGGGTAGCCCTGGCCCGCGCTCTGCTCGCTTTCCGTCGAGACCGACGCCGAGCCGCCGGTCGCCGCGATCCGGTGGTAGGAGTCCGCCGACAGCGACGCGCTGTGGACGTAGACCGTCTCGGGGGTCATGAACCCGTGGTCGTGCATCAGCTTGATGCTGTCGTCGCCGGTCGCGCCCCAGACTCCGGCGTGCGTCGTCACCGGCACGCCGAGCTCGCGCGCCACCTCGAACGCCGGCTTCTCGGGGAACGCGGGGTCACCGGTGACGTCGAACGCCAGCTGGAAGCCCAGTTCGCCGCCGGTGCGGCGAGAGACGAAGTCGCGGAACTCGGGGGTGGCGGTCCAGTTCGCCGGGGCGTCCTGGATGTTGCCGTAGGCCAGGACGAACCGGCCGGGCACGGATTCGAGCGCGTCGGCCGCCGAGTCGGCGTGCTGGGTGGTCTGCAGGCCGTGGGACCAGTCCACGGTGGTCGTGACGCCCGCTTCGAGGGCTTCCCACGCGCCGAGGACGTTGCCCGCGTGGATGTCTTCGGGGCGGAACACCTTGCCCCATTCGAGGTAGTACCAGACGAAGTACTGCGTGAGCGTCCAGTCGGCGCCGTAGCCGCGCATGGCCGTCTGCCACAGGTGCCGGTGCGTGTCGATCATCCCCGGCATGACGATGCCGCCCGCGGCGTCGATCTCGGTCGTGCCCGCCGGGACGTCCAGGGCGGGGCCGATCGCGGCGATTTCGCCGCCGGTGACCAGGACGTCTTCGCCGGGCAGTACCCGGCGGGCGTCGTCGAGGGTCAGCACCGTGCCGCCTCGCAGGACGATTGGTCCGGTCATCGCTGCCTCCGGTCGCGTACACTCGTCCGCTCTACGGACACTCAAGGGGTGACGCCACCTTTGCCCAGTGCCGCGCCGGTGTCAATCCCCGTCGATCCCCGCCGCTACGCTGCGGGGCAGCACTGCAAGAGGGAGGTCGCGCATGCCACGCGAGGGAACGGGTCCCGACTTCATCGAAGCGCTGGCGCGCGGGCTCGAGGTGATCACGGTGTTCGGGCCGCACCGGCCGGAGATGACGCTGGCCGAGGTGGCGACCGCCGCCGGCCTGGCCCGCCCGACCGCACGCCGGATCCTGCTGACGCTGGAAGAGCTCGGGTACGTCCGCGCCGGCGGGCGCGGCTACGCGCTGACCCCGCGGGTGCTCGACCTCGGCGTCGCCTACGTGCGCTCGATGGGCCTGTGGGACATCGCCCGGCCGCACCTGGAACGCCTGGTCGAGCGCACGAACGAGTCGTGCTCGATCGCCCAGCTCGACGGCTCCGACATCGTCTACGTCGCCCGGGTCGCGGTGCCGAAGATCGTCGGGCTGAGCGTGCAGATCGGCACGCGGTTCCCGGCGCTGCCGACGTCGCTGGGCAAGGTCCAGCTCGCCGCGCTGGCCCCGGCCGAGCTGGAGGCGGTGCTGGCCCAGCCCACCCGCTCCGGGCTGGTCCCCCGCTGGCAGCCGGAGCCGGCCGAGCGCGACGCGGAGCTGCGCGAGGTCCGCGCCCGCGGGTGGGCGCTCACCGACGAGCAGCTCGCGCTGGGCATCCGCTCGGTGGCGGCGCCGCTGCGCGACGGCTCGGGGCGGGTGATCGCCGGCGTCAACGTCAACTGCCACGCCGCCGAGACGCCGGTGGAGCGGCTCCTGGAGCACCACCTGCCGCTGCTGCTGCAGACCGCCGGGGAGATCAGCGCCGACTTCGCGCGGCTGCACGACGTCCCGCACGTCACCGTCCCCGCGGTGTCTTGACCGCCACCGCGCGCCGGGGCAGACTGCGGACAAGCGTCCGTCTGACGGACAGGAAGTGAGGATCCGGGTGGAACCCAGCACGGCCGGCCCGCTGTCCGGGCTGCTGGTCGCGGACTTCTCCCGGGTGCTCGCCGGGCCCTACGCCACGATGCTGCTCGCCGACATGGGCGCCGAGGTCGTCAAGGTCGAGGGGCCGCAGGGCGACGAGACGCGCACGTGGATGCCGCCGGTGCGCGGCGACGTCTCGACGTACTACCTCGGGGTGAACCGCGGGAAGCGGTCGATCGCGCTCGACCTGCGCGAGGAGGCCGACGCGGCTGTCGCCCGCGAGCTGGCGGCCCGCGCGGACGTGGTGATCGAGAACTTCAAGCCCGGCGGCCTGGCCAAGTACGGCCTGGACTACGACTCCGTCAAGACGGCCAACCCCGGCAGCGTCTACGCCTCCATCAGCGGCTTCGGCTCGGGTGCGGGCGCGCACGTGCCCGGCTACGACCTGATGGTGCAGGCGATCTCGGGCCTGATGAGCCTGACCGGCGACCCGGACGGCCCGCCGTACCGGGCCGGGATCTCGGTGTTCGACGTGATGGCCGGCAACCACGCGGTGATCGGCATCCTCGCCGCGCTGCGCCACCGCGACGCGACCGGCGAGGGCCAGCACGTCGAGGTCAACCTGCTGTCCTCGGCGCTGACCGGGCTGGTCAACCACAGCTCGGCCTACGCCGCGGGCGGGGTGGTGCCCTACCGGATGGGCAACGCCCACCCCAGCGTCTTCCCCTACGAGCCGCTGCCCACCGCCGATGCCGACCTGATCGTCGCCGCGGCCAACGACGGGCAGTTCCGCCGGCTGTGCGAGGTGCTGGACCTGCCCGACGTCCCCGGCGACCCGCGGTTCGCCCGCAACGCCGACCGCACGAAGAACCGCGAAGAGCTGCGGCCGATCCTGATCGAGCGGCTGGCGAAGAAGAGCGCGGTCGACTGGTTCGAGGCGCTGACGAAGGTCGGTGTCCCGTGTGGACCGATCAACACCATCGACGGCGGCTTCGCGATGGCCGAGCGCTTCGGGCTCGACCCGATCGTCGAGGTCGGCGACGGCGACCGCGCGGTCCCCACCACCCGGCACCCGATCCGGTTCTCCGCGACCCCGGCCGCCTACCGGCTGCCGCCGCCGGAGCTCGACGAACACGGCGCCGAACTGCGCACCTGGCTCACGGAGACCCCGGATGACTGACCCCGTCTACACTGCGCCCGTTTACAAAACAGCACTGGGATCGTCCACGAAGGACAAGATCACCCTGCTCGGCCAGGACCTCGCCGAGGACGTCATGGGCACCGTCGGCTTCGGCGAGCTGGCCTTCTGGCTGGCCACGCAACGACGTCCGTCCCCAGGGGAGACCCGGGTCTTCGAGGCAGTGCTGGCCGCGCTGGCCGACCACGGTTTCACCCCGACCGCGATCGTCACCCGGCTGACGTACCTGTCCGCGCCCGACTCCGTCCAGGGCGCGCTCGCCGCGGGCCTGCTCGGCGGCGGGTCGCGTTTCCTGGGCGTCACCGAGGACTGCGGCCGGTTCCTGCACGAGGTCCTCGCGAGCGCGGAGACGCCGACCGACGAGGCCGGCTGGGACGCGCTCGCGCTCAAGACCGTCGAAAACCGTCGTGCGGAGAAGAAGTTCGTCCCCGGGCTCGGGCACCACGTGCACAAGGACGGCGACCCGCGGACCCGGCGGCTCTTCGAAATCGCCGCCGAAGAAGGCCTGCGCGGACCGCACCTGGAGCTGTTCGCCGCCATCGGCCGCGTGCACCCCCAGGTGCTGGGCAAGACGCTGCCGCTCAACGGCGCCGGCGTCTGCGGCGCCGCGCTGACCGACCTCGGGCTGCCGCTGGAGCTGCTGCGCGGGTTCGCGCTGCTGGCCCGGACCGCCGGGCTCATCGGCCAGCTCGCCGAAGAACTGCGGCACCCGGTCGCGAACGACATCTTCCTGTCGGTAGACCTGAACAACCGGCCGGTCCCCCCGGACCCGCAACGCTGAGAGGAACGCCGATGCAGCTCGTCACCGAGGACAACATCACCGAGCTCGCCGCGCAACGCTGGTCGAGCGCGCATGACCCGCGCACCGCGCAGGTCATGGCCGCCCTCGTCCGGCACCTGCACGCCTTCGCCCGCGAAGTGCGGCTCAGCGAGACCGAGTGGATGGCCGCCATGCGGTGGCTCACCGAGACGGGGCAGATCAGCGACGAGAAGCGCGAGGAGTTCATCCTCGCCTCCGACGTGCTCGGCCTGAGCATGCTGGTGGTGCAGATGAACCACGCCTTCGACGCGAAGGCGACCCCGGCGACCGTGCTCGGCCCGTTCCACATCGACGGCTCGCCGGAGAAGGAGTTCGGCGGCGACATGTCCGACGGCCTGCCCGGCACGCCGCTCTACGTCACCGGCACCGTCACCGGCCTCGACGGCTCCCCCGTCGGCGGGGCGATCCTCGACGTCTGGCAGGCCGACGAGGAAGGCGCGTACGAGTCGCAGATCCCGGACATCGACGAAGCGCGGCTGCGCGCGAAGTACGCCACCCGCGCCGACGGGACCTACTGCCTGCGCACCATCGCGCCCAAGGGCTACTCGATCCCGATGGACGGCCCGGTCGGCGAACTGATCAGCGGCACCGACATCAGCCACTTCCGCCCGGCGCACGTGCACTTCCTGATCAACGCGGCCGGCTACGAGCCGCTGATCACGCACCTGTTCGAGGAGGGCGCCGAGTACCTCGACAGCGACGTCGTGTTCGGCACCAAGCAGGAGCTGGTCGTCACCTTCGAGCACCGCGACCCCGGGCCGACGCCCGACGGTGGCGAGTCGGCCGAGCCGTGGCTCGAGGCACGGTACGACTTCATCCTCCAGCCCGTCTGACGCGCAGGTGCGCGCGGCGGAGATCCGGACGCCCGGCGAGCCACCCGCGGTGGCGGACCGGGCGGTGCCCGAACCCGGGGCGGGCGAGGTCGCGGTGAGCGTCACCGCCGCGCCGATCACCCCGCTCGACCTGCTCTGCGCGTCCGGCACGTCCTACTTCGGCCGGCCGGGGACGCCGTACGTGCCGGGGGTCCAGGGCGTGGGGGTGCTGACGCGGCCGACGCCGACCGAGCCGGCCGGCACGCCGGTCTGGTTCGCCACGCCCGCCGGTATGCGGCCCGGGGACGGCAGCATGGCCGAGCACGCCGTCGCCGCGCCCGACGATCTCGTCATCCTGCCGCCCGGGGCGGACCACGCGCTCGTGGCGGCGCTCGGGCTGTCGGCGGTGGCGGCGTGGATGTGCCTGACCTGGAAGGGGAACCTCGGCGCGGGCGAGACCGTGCTCGTCCTCGGCGCCGGCGGGATCGTCGGCCAGTCGGCGGTGCAGCTGGCCCGCGTCGCCGGGGCCGGGCACGTCGTCGCGTGCGCGCGGTCCGATGCCGCGCTGGAGCGGGCCCGCCGCCTCGGCGCGGACAGTGTCGTGCGGCTCGCGGCCGAGGACGACGTCGCAAGCCTGGCGGCCCGGCTCGGTGAGGTCCCGGTGGACCTGGTGATCGACCCGGTGGCCGGGATCCCGGCCGCGGCGGCACTGCGCGCCCTGCGCCCCGGCGGGCGGCTGGTGAACCTCGGCGGCGCGGCCGGCGACGAGTTCCCGGTGTCCTCGGCCGTGCTGCGCAGCAAGTCGTTGCACGTCCACGGCTACACGAACAACGAGCTCGACGCCGTCCGCCGCCGCGAAGCGCTCCTGACGGTGGTGGGGCACGCGGTGGCGGGGGCGCTCACGGTCGACTACGAGCGCGTCCCGCTGCGCGACGCGGGTGCGGCGTGGACCCGTCCCGGCCGGGTCGTGCTGGTGCCCTAGCGGCGGTAGCCGTTCTCGACCAGCCGCTTGCCGATCAGGTCGAAGACGGCTTCGTCGTCCGGCACGACCGTGGCCAGGCCGTCGACGTACCGGTTGAACATGCAGAAGGCCGCCGCGATGAGGACCGTGTCGTGCAGTTCGGTGTCGGTCGCGCCCTCCGCGCGGGCGGCCGCGATGAGCTCTTCGGTGACCGCGCGGCCGGTCTCCCGCACGGCGAGCGCGATCCACAGCAGTGCCTTGAGCTTCGCCGACACGGGGGCGTTGTCGATCCCGCCGCGCGTGGCGTCGACGACCGCCCGGCCGCCTTCGATGGTCTGGGCCGCGACGGCGGCGTGGCTGCCGGTGCAGAACCGGCACTCGTTGCCCTGGGACACGACGGTCGCGATCAGCTCGCGCTCCCCGACGGTGAGGGTGCTGGGGCCGCGCAGCAGGACCTCGCCCAGCGCCCCGAGCGGCACCGCGGTCTCCGGCCGGTAGGCGAAGAGCGCCGAAATGCCCGGCAGCTGCGGGTCGAGCGGGATGTGCGGCATCAGGTCCTCCTCGCGGGCGAAAGATCTCCCCGTGAGTCTTTCGGCCGTGGGCGGCCCGGCCAACCTCCACTTTGCTGAACCGGGCCGCCGCCGAACGGATCAGCCGAGGGTGAAGTCGTCGGCGTAGAGGGCACTTTGGCCGTACCAGCCGTGGACGTACACCGTCACCGCACCGGACGCGCCGGTCGTGAACGGCACCGACAGCTGGGTCCAGCCGCTGCTCGAGGTCCACGTGCTGGCGGTCGCGCCGCCCCGGACCCCGACGTAGGCGTAGTTGCCCTGCACCCACGCCTTGAGCGTGTAGGCGTGGTTCGGTGCGAGCGTGACGTTCTGCGCCGCTTCCCCGGTGGCCGAGGACGTGGGCACCACCTGCAGCGCGTGGGTCCCGGAGTGGGCCGGCGACGCCACGATGGCGTCACCCGCGGCGCTCCACGGGCTCAGCGCACCGGTCTCGAACCCGCCGTTGACGACGCCGCCCGCGGGCGGGGTGCCCTTCACGGTGAGGGTGAAGGTGGCGCTGTGGCTCGCGCCGGTCGCGGTGCCGGTGACGGTCAGCGGGTAGACCCCGGGGACCGCCGCCGACGTGGTGCTCACCGACAGCGTCGCGCTGCCGCCCGCGGTGACCGAGCCCGGGCTGACCGACGCCGTGACGCCGGCCGGGGCGCCGGTGACCGACAACGTCACCGGCTGGGCGGACCCGGACGTGACGGCGGTGCTGACCGTCGCGGTGGCCGAGCCGCCCGGGTCGACCGAGGCCGAGGCCGGGTTCGCGGCGAGGGAGAAGTCGTTGCCGGGCACGGTCGTGCCGCCGGTGAACGGTGCGAAGGCGTGGCTGAAGAACCACGTGTCCTGGGCGATGCCGGAGCAGTTGTCCGCGGCGGCGCCGCCGGGACAGCCGCCGTTGTCGCGCTGCAGGGCCCAAAACGAGAGTTCGTTGATGCCCTTCGAGACCGCCCAGTTGTAGACGGTGGCCGCGTCGGCGGTCGTGAACGTCTCGGCCGGGCCGAAGTCGTCGACGCCGATCATCTCGGTGATCCCGACCATCGCCCACAGCTGCGCCTGCGTCTTGCCCGGGTACAGCGCGCCGAGCTGGGAGACGAGCCCGGTGGCCGAGGTCTGGGTGTCGGTGGCCATCTGGTGGGCGGCGTTGTCGTAGTAGTCGAAGGTCATCATGTTCACGACGTCGACGCGGGTGCCGTTGGCGACGGCGTTGCGCAGTACCGCGAGGCCGCTGTCGGCGAGGCCGCGGGTGGTCGTGGGCAGGGTGTAGGAGATCTGCAGCGAGCGCCCGGACGCCGCGGCCCAGTCCTGGACCTTCTTGATGGCCTTGTTGCGGCGGTCGATCCCGGCGGTGTTGGTGAGCGAGTTGTCCTCGATGTCCATGTCGAGGCGCGGGACGTCGTAGGTGGTGATCACCGACTCGTAGGCGGCGGCGATCGAGTCGACGTTGGTGCAGCTGTCGCCGATTTCGGTGCCGGTGTTGTCGGCGGTGTAGCCGCCGAAGGACGGGATGACGTCGCCGCCGCGGGACCGGATCGTGGCGATGTCCGCGCCGAACGTCGAGTTCGCGATCGGCATCCCGGTGTCACCGTTCCAGTAGACGGTGCACGAACCCTTGGTGGCGGCCTGGATGAAGGCCATCGTGAGGTGCTTGGCGCCCGACTGCTGGGCCAGCGCGGCGGGGCTCTCGCCGGTCCAGGCCTCGAAGTACGGCGCGAAGACGTGCGCGGGCAGCGGCGTCGCGGCTTGGGCGGTTCCGGCCGCGGCGACCAGCGTGCCGGCCGAAACCCCAGCCAGGGCAAGTAAAACGGACATTCGGGAGAAAGGTCTGCGTCGACGCATCTGCGCTCCAGTGCCGGCGGGAAGCCGTGCCGCGGCGTAACACGGCGAGAACGCCTTCAGGATTGGATCAGACCAATCCATGCGTCAAGGTCTAGACCACTAAACCGGCCGGATGGCCGCACGGGTTGCTCGTTCCCGAATCCGTGGCCGATGACCGCGTGTGAGCAACAATCGGATACAAAAACGTGCCAACTCCTGCGATCTGCCGGTAGCGTGCGCGTCCATGCGGGTGAAATGGGGGACAATTGGACAGCGCAGAGTGACCAAGCCGTGGCGTGCGGCTCCGAAGGCCGCCCTCTCCAGCCCGCTCACCCTGATCGTCGCCGCGGTGACCTCGCTGCTCGCCTGTTTCCTCGGCACCGCCGCGGTCCTGCAGGCCTCCGCGGCCGGCGGCGCGACGATCGCCTACCAGACCGGCATCACCTGCCCCGACAGCTACGGCCCGGTCTTCGGCAAGGGCAACATCCCCGTCCAGGACATCCCGGCCGTGACCGGCGCGGTCCAGCGCCACGCCGGCGCCCACGGCTTCGGCGCACCGGTCGTCGGCCAGTACACGAACGTCCTGCCCGGCACCCAGTTCAACGGCGACCCGAACTACAAGATCCGCCTCGGCTACCGCGACCAGGCCGGCCTGGACAACCTCGCGCTGCAGCAGGGCACCCGCGCCCCCGGGCTGTGGCTGGGCAACGTCGTCGCCGACGCCGAGCACATCGGCGTCGGCACCCGGCCGAGCATCCAGGGCACCGCGCTGCCCCCGGTCACCGGCATCTACCGCGACCTGCTCGACCCGCCGCCGCGCTGGTGGTGCTCCCAGCAGTCCGGCGCCGTCGTCGACCGGCTCGCCAACGACCCCATCGACTCGATCGTGTTCGCCACCGACGGCAAGACCTTCGCCGACGCGGTCAAGGCGATCGGCCTGCCGAAGATGCAGTACTTCCACATCTCGTTCTACGAACCGGCACCGGCCACCCTCAGCGCCGCCGAAGACCTGCTGCAGCGCTCCCGCGACCTCATCGCCGACGTCCGCGCCGACCTCACCGCCCAAGGACTCGGGAACCTCGTCGCCACCGACGTCCCGACGTTCGACCGCTCGGTGCAGATCGCCCGCCAGGCCCAGGACAACGTGTTCGTCTCCATCCTGCCGCTCGCGCTGATCAGCGTCCTGGTCGGCTGCGCCGGCCTCGGCACCGTCGCCCTGCAGTGGTACCAGCGCCGCCACGCGCAGCTACGGCTGCTCTCCGCCCGCGGCAGCGGCCCCGGCGCCCTCGGCGGCCTCGCCGTCGCCGAACTCGGCCTGCCGATCCTGCTCGGCGGCGCGCTCGGCGCGGTCGCCGCCCGGCTGCTGCTCGGCGTCTACGGCCCACCCGGCGCACCCGACCCCGAGGCCGAGCTGAACGCCGGCATCGTCGCGGCCGGCGTACTCGTCGTGTCGCTCGCGCTGCTGGCCCTGGTCGTCGCCGTGCGAGCGCACCGGGAGTTCGAACTCGGCCGCGTCCGCCGCGCCGGCAACCGGATGCGGCTGCTCGGGTACTTCCCGTGGGAGCTCGCCACCGCGGGCATGGCCTGGCTCGGCTGGACCCGCCTCGCCCACTACAGCACCGGCTCCCGCCTCGGAAATCCATTACCCCAGGTCGACCCGCTGGCCCTGACCTACCCGGTGTTCGTCGTGCTGACCGTCGGCCTGCTGACCGCGCGGCTGGCCTGGCTGGCCCTGCACGCCTCCCACCGGGCCCGGCTCTGGTCACGCCCCGCCCTGCAGCTGGCGATCCGGCGGCTGGCCGGCGCCCGCGCCCCGGTCACCGGCGTCCTGGTCATCGGCACCCTCGCCATCGGCACGCTCGCCACTGGGATCGGCATCGCCAACGGCCAGGAAGCCGCGCTCGACACCAAGTCGGCGATCTTCGTCGGCGGCAACGCCCGCCTCGACACCGACAGCCCCATCGGCATGGGCACCGTCGCGATGCCCGCCGCACTGGCGCACAACAGCACCGTCGTCGGCGAGCTGACCGGCACCGGCAGCGTCGTCCTCGTCGTCGACCCCGCCACGTTCACCCGGGGCGCCACCGCCGGCGACGTCCCGGCCGGCGACCTCGACGGGCTCCTGCGGCAGATCTCGCAACCGGACCCCAAGGGCACCCCCGTCATCCGCGTCGGCCACACCGCCAAGCAGAGCGCCCAATTGCCCGACGGCCTCCGCGACGCCGTCACCGTCGCCGACCTCCCGGTGTTCCCGATGATCGGCACCTCACCCGGCTACGTCGTCTCCCGCACCGCGCTCGACCACGGACAGCTCGACCGGGTCCCGAAGTGGAGCGTCCTGACCGGCGCGTCGATGGCCGACGCGACCGCCGCGCTGCGCACCGCCGGCGTCTTCATCCCCAACCGCATCGACCGCGAAACCGCACTCGACGGCCTGCCGTTCTTCGTCGTGTCCTGGACGTTCTCCTTCGTCGCACTGCTCGGCGCGGTCCTCGGCGTCGTGGCGATCCTCGCGCTGCTCGTCGCCGTCGAAGTCCGCCGCCGCCAGAACGCCCTGGCCGGAGCGCTCGTGCTGCGGATGGGCATGCGGCCGCGGACCCTGCTCGCGAGCCACCTGATGGAACTGGGCGCCCTCAGCGGCCTCGCGATCGTCGTCGGCGTGGTCTGCGGCATCTCGGTCGCCGGCCTCTCGGTCCCCCGGTTCGACCCCGCGACCTTCCTCGCGCCCCGCTCCGAGCTCCCCGACCCCCTGCCGTTCGTGCTGACCGTGCTGGTCGTCGGCGTGCTCGTGGTGGCACTGGCCGGCTGGATCGCGATGCGCTCGGTGCGCACCGCCCGGACCGCGGAGCTGATCCGTGCCTGACAAACCGATCTTCACCCTCCGCGGCATCGGCGTCGACTACCCGACCCCCGCCGGCGTCGTCACCGGCGTCGACGACGTCAGCTTCGACGTCCCCGCCCGGGGCATGACCGTCTTCGCCGGACCGTCCGGCTCCGGCAAGTCGACGCTGCTGCGCGTGCTCGGCCTGTTCGAACAACCCGCCCGCGGCACGCTGACCTTCCAGGGCGCCGACGTCCGCAAGCTCAAGCACCGCGAACGACGCGCCCTGCGACGCCACCACCTCGGACTGGTGTTCCAAAGCCCGTCCGACAACCTGCTCGCCTACCTGAGCGTCGCCGACAACCTCCGCGCCGCGGCCGAAGCCGCCGGCACCGACTGCAACCCCGACGACATCCTCGGCCAGCTCGGCCTCCACGGCACCGGCGACTGGAAGATCGCCGCGCTCTCGGGCGGCCAGCAGCAACGCCTGGCCTTCGGCTGCGTCCTCGCCGCGCGCTCCACGGTGATCCTCGCCGACGAACCCACGTCCCAGCTCGACGAAGCCTCCGCCGACCTCGTCCTGGACACCCTGCAGTACCTGGTGGACCAGGACTTCGCGGTCCTGGTCGCCTCCCACGACGAACGCCTCATCGACCTCGGCGCCCGCGTCGCCCGGCTGCACAAGGGCACGCTCGAAGGCGTCGAAGAACGGGAGCCGCAGCGATGACCGCGGAAGCCGCGCCGTCCATGCTGGAAGCCGTCGGGCTGCGCCGCAGCTTCGCCCACCCCAGCGGCGACATCGAAGTGCTGCGCGGCCTCGAACTGCGCGTCGGCGCCGGCGAGCTCGTCACCGTCTCCGGCCGCTCCGGCTCCGGCAAAAGCGCCCTGCTGGCCCTGCTGTGCGGGTTCGACTCCCCCGACTCCGGCTGCGTCCTGCTCGACGGCGTCCCCATCAGCGGCGCCCCGCCCTGGCACACCTGCGCCGTGCTGCCGCAGGCACTCGGGCTGGCCAACGAACTCACGATCGCCGAAAACGTCGCCCTGCCCCTGCGGCTGCGCTCCGA
This sequence comes from Amycolatopsis sp. NPDC114504, assembly GCF_055633595.1. Classification (NCBI taxonomy): domain Bacteria; kingdom Bacillati; phylum Actinomycetota; class Actinomycetes; order Pseudonocardiales; family Pseudonocardiaceae; genus Amycolatopsis; species Amycolatopsis sp. NPDC114504. The sequence goes on from NZ_JBVKDU010000005.1 coordinate 659,730, forward strand.
CATACCCCGCCCGGCCCCCGCCGCGATCCAGTCCCGCGTCACCGAACTCCTCGACGACCTCGGCATCGGCGAACTCGGCGACCGCTACCCCCTCGAAGTGTCGTTCGGCCAGCAGCAACGCGTCGCCCTCGCCCGCGCCGTCGCCGGCCGGCCCCGCATCCTGCTCACCGACGAACCGACCGCCCACCTCGACGCGGGCAGCACCCCCCGGGTCCTGAAGCTCCTGCGCCGCTGCGCGTCCGAAGGCGCCGCCGTCATCGTCGCCACCCACGACGACGAGGTCCACCGCATCGCCGACCGCCGCGTCCGCCTCCTCGACGGCGTCCTCACCGCCCTGCTCGACTAACCGATCAGGAATCGAGAAGCGCAGGTCAGCGGCTCACCATAACGTCATGGACGTACCGCAGACCACGACTTCAGGAGCACCGAAGATGAGCACCCAGGGGATCAAGACCGTTCTCCACCCCGTCACCGACCTCGCCGCCGCCAAGGCCGTCTACACCGCCCTGCTCGGCACCGAACCCCAGGCCGACGCGCCCTACTACGTCGGCTACGACGTCGAAGGCCAGCACATCGGCCTCGTCCCGAACGGCGCCCAGCAGGGCATGACCGGCCCGGTGACCTACTGGCACGTCACCGACATCGAAGCCAAGCTCGCCGACGTCACCGCCGCCGGCGCCAAGATCAAGGACGAGCCCAAGGACGTCGGCAACGGCCGCCTGGTCGCCACCTTCACCGACGCCGACGGCAACGTCCTCGGCGTGCTGCAGGACCCGCAGAACTAGTCCAGCGCCGTCGCCCGGCTGACCTCCTCCCAGGCCGCCAGGTCCGCCGCGAGCGCCTCGTGCTGAGCCCGGATCGCCGCCACGGCATCCGCGCCCAGCGCGAGGTGCAACGGCGCGCCCTCGCTGCCGACCGCCCGCACGATCGCCGCGGCCGCCTTGGCCGGGTCGCCCGGCTGCGTGCCGTCCATCGACTCGACCGCGTCCCGCGTACCCGACGTCGACACCGCGTACGCGTCGATCGTGCGGGAACGGTGCATCCGGCCACCACCGAACTCCGTCCGGAACGCGCCCGGCTCCACGATCAGCACCTTCACCCCGAACGGCGCGACCTCCACCGCCAGCGCCTCCGAAATACCCTCCAGCGCGTACTTCGTCGCGCAGTAGGCGCCGTAACCCGGCATCGACAGCTGCCCGCCCATCGAGCTGATCTGCACCACCGTGCCGCTGCCCTGCGCCCGCAGGTGCGGCAGCACCGCCTTGGTCACCGCCACCGCCCCGAAGAACATCACCTCCATCAGCGCGCGCAGCTCCTCCAGCGTGAGCTCCTCGACCGCGCCGACCGAGCCGTTGCCCGCGTTGTTCACCACGACGTCGATCCGGCCGAACTCCTCCAGCGCCGTCTTCACCGCGGCATCGACCTGCCCGGCATCGGTGACGTCCAGCGCCGCGGTCCGGACCCGGTCCCCGCCACGCTCCCGCAGGCCGGACAGGGTTTCCGGCCGCCGCGCGGTGGCCAGCACCCGGTCACCCGCGGCCAGTGCGGCCAGCGCGATCTCCCGGCCGAACCCGGCCGAGCAGCCGGTGATCAGCCAGACGCGGCCGTCGGTGTTCGTCATCTGTTCCTCCCAGTGGATTCCCCTCCATCCTGGGGATGCGCACGACCACGCCGCCAACACCGATCCCCTGCCGCGGCTACAGTCCCAGCCTGTGACCCCCGAGCTCCGGCAGCTGCGCTACTTCGTCGCCGTCGCCGACGAAACCAGCTTCACCCGCGCCGCCACCGGCCTCCACATCGCCCAGCAGTCCCTCTCCCAGCAGATCACCGTCCTCGAACGCACCCTCGGCGCCCGGCTCTTCGACCGCGACACCCGCGGAACCCGCCTCACCGCCGTCGGCGAGCTCTTCCTGCCGGAAGCCCGCGCCGTCCTCGCCCGCGCCGACGCCGCCGTCGCGACACTCGGACGCGCGATCCGCGGCGAAATCGGCACCGCCCGGCTCGCCTTCCTCACCAGCACGGCCAACTACCTGCTGCCCCCGGTCGTCCGCGCCGTGCGCGCACGGTTCCCCGACCTCGAAGTGACCACCGCCGAAGCCTCGATCGCCGAACTCGTCGACGGCCTGCGCGAACGCCGCTTCGACCTCGCCTTCACCCGCCCACCCCTGGTCCCCGGCCTCGCGTCACGCACCCTGCTCACCGAAGAAGTGTGCGCCGTCCTCCCCACCGGCCACCCCCTCGCCGGACGCGCGTCGCTCAAGCTCGCGGACCTCGCCGGAGAACCCTGGGTCCTGACCCCACGCGGCAGCTGGGAACCCTGGCACCGCAGCTACGACGCCGACTTCGCCGCCGCCGGCTTCACCCCGCACGTCGTCCAGCGAGCCACCACCGTGCAAGGACTGCTCGGCCTCGTCGCAGCCGGCATCGGCGTCACCCGGCTGACCCGCTCCTCCCACAGCCTCCGGCGCAGCGGCGTCGCGTTCGTACCCCTGGAAAACGACATCGCCCGCACCGAACTGGTGTGGGTACCCGACCACGACAACCCCGCCATCCCGGTGATCGCCGACGTCGCCCTCGAACTGGCGGCGACGTCCGACCTGACCGAAGCAGGCTGAATCGTCCCGTTGACATCCAAAGTTGATCGACAAGCCCATTTCGTTGACGAATAAGATCACCTTTTCTTGTTGACGCCCAACCAGGAACGCCAATAGCGTGGTCAATGTCAACGAATGAATGCATTCATTCTGGGGAAATCGGTTTCAGCGAAGGAGCCGCGGGATGAGCTCGCCCGAAGTCCGCCCACCATCCTTGGAAGACGGCGGAGCCGCGCTGTTCGCGTGGGTCGACCAGATGCGCGAGAACCACCCGGTCATCGCCGACGACGACGACACCTGGCACGTATTCCGGCACGCCGACGTCCGCCGCATTTTCACCGACCACCAGACATTCTCCTCCGACCCCGGACTCCTCCTCCCGGACACCGCCGAAGCCGTCCGCGGCAATATGGCGGCCGTCGACCCACCCGTCCACCACCGGCTGCGAAAACTCGTCAGCAAAGCCTTCACCCCCAAAGTCGTCGCCGACCTCGAACCCCGGATCGTCACCGCCACCGACACCCTCATCACCGAAATGGCGGAACACGACGACCCCGACCTCATCCGCGACCTCGCCTACGCACTCCCCGTCGTCGTCATCGGCGACCTCATCGGCATCCCACCCGAAGACCGCACCCTCTACCGCGGCTGGGCCGACGCCCTGCTCTCCGGCGGCGCCCCCCAAGAAGACGGCACCTCCCTCACCGAAGTCATGGAGACCTACCTCGCCGCCCTCCTCGCCCAACGCCGCCGCGACCCCGAAGACGACCTCTTCAGCGCACTCGCCCACGCCGAAGTCGACGGCGAACGCCTCGCCGACCACGAAGTCCTCAACTTCGCCTCGCTCCTGCTCGCCGCCGGCCACATCACCACCACCATGATGCTCGGCAACACCGTGCTCTCCCTGCACGAATTCCCCGACGCCGCCGCGGCCGTCCGCCGCGACCACAGCCTCGTCCCCAGCCTCCTCGAAGAAGTCACCCGCCACCGGCCACCGATCATGCGCCTCCTGCGCATCAGCACCACCGACGTCGAACTCGGCGGCGTCACCATCCCCGCCAAGTCGATGGTCACCCCCTGGGTCCTCGGCGCCAACCGCGACCCCCGCCACCACACCCGCCCGACCGAGTTCGACCCCCGCCCCCGCAAGGAAACCAACCTCGCCTTCGGCGGCGGCGTCCACTTCTGCCTCGGCGCACCCCTCGCCCGCCTCGAAGGACGAGTCGTCTTCGAACAGCTCCTCGACCGCTTCGCCGACATCCGCGTCCGCGACGGCGTCCAGATCGGCTACCCCTCACCGATGATCTTCGGAGTCCGCGAACTCCCGGTCGACCTCGTCCCCCACCACGCCGCCCGGCGCTCGGCGTGACCGGTGACGCACACCCGTCCGACCACTGATCCGTAGACTCGACGACGATGCGACGTCTTCGGTGGTACTGGGGAGCCTTGGTCCTCGCGTGCGTGGCCCTGCTGGCCGGCCTCTTCGTCTTCTTCGGCTCCGAAAGCAAGAACGGACAACCACAACCACGGCAAGGCCCACCGGGCACCGGCCCGCTCACCATCGTCGCCATGGGCGACAGCACCGTCTCCGGCGAAGGCGCCGGCCAGTACACCGCCACCACCAACGGCCAGGGCGGCAACTGGTGCCACCGCTCCCCCAACGCCTTCGTCGACAAGATCACCGCACCCGGCATCACCGCCCACGTCAACCTCGCCTGCTCCGGCGCACCCGCCGAACAGGTCGCCCTCGGCGACGTCAAGCAGTGGACCGAGCCCTCACAAGCACAGCAGCTCGCCGCACTCGTCAAGGACCACCGCGTCGCCGCCGTCGTGATCGCCGTCGGCGCCAACGACGAACCCAAGTTCTCCAACCAGGTCACCGACTGCTTCAAAGCCTGGTTCAACCCCGGCGGCCCGCCGTGCAGCACCGCACTGAAGCAGACCTGGCAGTCCAAAGTGGACGCCATGGTCCCGAAGGTCGCCACCGCCGTCGCCGACGTGAAGAAGGTGCTCGCCGCTGCCGACTACGTCCCCGCGGACTACCAGCTCATCCTGCAGTCCTACGCCGCCCCGATCGGACCGGACCTGCCCGAGGACCTCCGCACCCTCAACGGCTGCCCGTTCCGCGTCGAAGACCTCCAATGGATCTCCCAAACCGGCATCGGAGTGCTCTCCGCCGGCCTCAAGGCCGCCGCCCAGCAGACCGGCGCGCGGTTCCTCGACCTCGCGAAGGCCGGCGTCAAGCACGAGGCGTGCAGCGGCGGCGCCAACCCGGCGACGGAATGGTTCACGCGCCTGACGCTCCAGCTGGCCGACCTCGCGCAGGCCGACCGGGCGGGCCACGCGCTGCAGGAGTCGTTCCACCCCAACGCGGCCGGCCACGCGGCGATCGCCAACTGCCTGACGGAGTTCATCGCCGCCCGCGACGGCAACGCGTCCTGCCTCGCGGGCGCGGACGGCAAGCTGCACGCGGCCCCGGAGGTCGTCGCCCGCTGACCCCCTTGCTCTTTGCGGGCTTTGGGGGTGACGCGTGCGCTCACGGGACCGGTGTCTTTCACCATCGCCGGGCGGTATAGGCCGTTATACACTCAAAGATCGAGGGCGGCCCGCAGGGCGATGTCGATGCGCTCCTGGACGTCGAAGTCGATCTCGGCGATCCGCTCGTCGAACCACGGCCGGTAGAGCCGGGTGAGGTTGAGCGTCGACACCCAGTACCGGGCGTCGATCGCGACGCCGAGGATGTCCTGCGGGTCGCGTTCCAGGAGTTCGGTGCCGAGCAGCCAGGGGCGCTCGGACTCGTTCACCCCGTCCGAGGACAGCAGAACGACCGTGCGCTGCCGGGCCGGTTCGGTCGGGGGGTGGTACGTCCAGACTTCACCCCTGCGCACGCAGATCCTTCTCCGCCGCCGCGCGCTCGGCCTCGTCGAACTCCGCGACGGCCGGCTCCGGCTTCTGCGGGGTGTAACCCGTGCGAACCGCCTCGCGCCTGGCCGCCTTCGACAGCCAGGACGAGACCGAGATCCCGTGTGCTTTCGCGGCGCGTTCGGCGAAGTCCAAGGCGCCGCTGTCCAGCGAAAGAGTGACCTTACGTGTTGCCATACCTTTTACCGTACCAGTGCCCCGGTCGTCGGGCGGACCACCGGGGTCAGAACGTCGGCGAACGTCCCTCGAACGGCGTAGAGAGCACGACCGTCGTGCGGGTCGACACCTTCGCCGCCTCCCGGATCCGGCGCAGCAGGTCCTCCAGGGCCAGCGGCGACTGGACGCGCACCAGCAGGATGTAGGACTCGTCGCCGGCCACGGAGTAGCACGACTCGATCTCCTTGATGTGCTGGATCCGCTGCGGGTAGTCGTCCGGCGCCCCCGGGTCGTTCGGCGTCAGCGAGATCAGCGCCGTCAGCGGCAGGCCGATCTGCTCGCCGTCGAGCCGCGCGGTGTAGCCGAGGATGACCCCGCGCTGCTCGAGGCGGCGCACCCGCTGGTGCACCGCCGACACCGACAGCCCGACCCGCTCGGCGAGGTCGGTGAAGCTGCGCCGCCCGTCGGCCGCGAGCTCCTGGACGATCGACTGGTCCAGCGGCTCCAGGCCGCCGGGTGTCATGCGTTCAGCACGACGAGCTCGTGCGGCTGGTTGTTGACCGACTCGACACCGTCGGCGGTGACGATCACGATGTCCTCGATCCGGGCGCCCCAGCGGCCCGGCTGGTAGATGCCCGGCTCGACGCTGAAGGCCATGCCCGGCTCCAGCGGCAGCGCGTTCCCGGCGATGATGTACGGCTCCTCGTGCACGTCCAGGCCGATGCCGTGGCCGGTGCGGTGGATGAAGTACTCGCCGAACCCGGCCTCGGCGATGACGTCGCGCGCGGCCGCGTCGACGGCTTCGGCGGTGACGCCCGGCTTGACCGCGGCCACCGCGGCGGCCTGGGCGCGCTGCAGCACTGCGTAGGTCTCGGCGACGTCGGCGTCGCGCGGGGTGCCGACGGCGTAGGTGCGGGTGGAGTCGGAGTTGTAGCCGGCGGGCAGCGGGCCCCCGATGTCGACGACCACGACGTCACCCTTTTCGATGACGCGGTCGGAGACGTCGTGGTGCGGGCTCGCGCCGTTCGGGCCGGAGCCGACGATGACGAAGTCGGCCTGGACGTGGCCCTCCTCGACGATGGCCGCGGCGATGTCAGCGCCGACCTCGGCCTCGGTGCGACCGGGCCGCAGCCACTCGTGGACGCGGGCGTGCACGCGGTCGATGGCCGCGCCGGCGTCGCGCAGGGAGGCGATCTCGGCGGCGTCCTTGCGCATCCGCAGCTCCCGCACGACCGGGCCGGCCAGCGTCTGCTCGGCCGTCCCGAGGGCAGCCCGCAGGGCCAGGACGTGCAGCGCCGGGGTGAAGTCGCTGACCGCGACGCGGCCGGGTTTCCCGAGCCGGTCCGCGACGAGCGCGTACGGGTCGTCGCCGTCCACCCAGGTGAGCAGCTCGACACCGAGCTCGTCGGTGGGGACGTCGGCGTAGCCGGGCGCTTCCAGCTTCGGCACGACGAGCGCGGGCGTGCCGTCGGCCGGGACGACGAGGGTGGTGAGCCGCTCGAACGAGCCGCCGGCCTGGCCGAGGAGGTAGCGCAGGTCGGAGCCGGGCGCGATCAGAAGGGCGTCGGTGTCCGCGGCGGCCGCGGCGGAGCGGGCGCGGTCCAGGCGCGCCCGGAGGGCGGCAGCGTCGGGGGCGGGCGTGTGGAGGGAACGGCGCGACATGAGGGCGAGCCTAGTGGGGCGGCCCGGGTGGCCGGACCGCCCGGGCCCGCGACATGCCGGTCCGAGTGACGCCGCTCCCCCATGGCAACCGGTGCCCGGGCGGCTCGCTCGCAGCGCCGGGCCCGCTCCCCCGGCAGCTCGCGCCGCCCACGCAGCGCCGGCCCGCCACACGCCCGACGGCGCCACCGCCCCGCCCCCTCGGTCCGCCGGCCCGCTCCTCCAGGCCGCATCCCGCGAAACCCGCTCGCCCGCCGCGTCGTTCCGACCCCCGCTCCCCCGGGCCGCAGGCCGCCGAGCCGGGGGCGCGCGTCTCCCGCAGTGCCGCGCGTGCGCGTGGCTCGCCCCCGGTGCGCGCCGGGCGTGGCAGGCTGTGCGGGTGACCGGACCCCTTGCCCTGCTCGACTCCGCGAGCCTGTACTTCCGTTCGTTCTACGCCCTGCCCGACTCGATGAAGGCCGCCGACGGGACGCAGGTCAACGCCGTGCGCGGGTTCGCCGACACGATCGCGCGGATCCTCACCGACCGGCACCCGGCCCGGCTCGTGTGCTGCCTCGACGCCGACTGGCGGCCGAAGTTCCGCACCGACCTGCTGCCCAGCTACAAGGCGCACCGGGTGGCCGAAGAAACCGCCAGCGCGAGTCCCGACGTCGAAGAGGTGCCCGACACCCTCACCCCGCAGGTCCCGATCATCCTCGACCTCCTCGAGGCGTTCGGGTTCGCCACCGCGGAAGCCGCCGGTTACGAGGCCGACGACGTCATCGGCGCCCTCGCCACCCGCGAGACGAAGGACCCGGTCGAGGTCATCACCGGCGACCGGGACCTGTTCCAGCTGGTGCGCACCGAGCCGACGCCCGCGTCGGTGATCTACGTCGGCAAGGGCTGGGCCAAGGCGGAAGTCCTCGGCCCGGCCGAGATCGCCGAGCGCTACAGCCTCCCCCGCGAGACCGCCGGGCCGGCGTACGCGGACATGTCCATGATGCGCGGCGACCCGTCCGACGGGCTGCCCGGCGTCGCCGGCATCGGCGAGAAGACCGCGGCGAAGCTGATCACGCAGTTCGGCAGCCTCGACGCGCTCCTGGAGGCGTCGGCCGCCAGCGATCCCCGCGTCCCGCTCAAGACGCGGCTCCGCCTGGCCGACGCCGCCGACTACCTCGCCGTCGCGCCGACCGTGGTCCGGGTCGCCGTCGACGCGCCGGTCGAGCAGTCCCGCCCCGACACCGTGCCCGCGACGCCCGCCGACCCGGACCGCGTGGCCGAGCTGGCCGAGCGGTGGAACCTCGGCAACTCCGTCGAGCGGCTGCTCAAGGCCCTGCCCGGCGCCTGACCTCCTAGAAGTGCGTGCCGCACCACGGGGCGGTGACCGTGGTGAACAGCTCGTCCGCCCGCTCGAGCGCGGCCGGGTCGTGCGCGGTGATCCGCCCGGCCGCCGCCAGCGCGGTCGCACTCCACTGCCCGAGGTAGAGCATGCCGAGGCTGTCGATGTCGAGGGCCAGGTCGGCCGCGGCGTCCGTGCGGCTCGTGCCGTCGGAGGTGACCTCGTAGTGCCCGGTGTTGGCCGGCAGCTGCCGGTCGGTCACCGCCAGCACCACGGGGCCGGCCGCCCGGTAGGTGCGCGCGCTGAGCGCGACGGCCACGTCGACCACACGCAGCCACAGGTCGTCCTCGACGTCGGTGGTGCGGGCGTGCCGGTGGTCGGCCAGCAGCGCGGCGAGCGGCTCGTCGACCGGGCGGTAGCGCGCCCGCACCCCGGACACGAGGTCGATCGACAGCAGGAACCGCCACAGCGCGGCCCGAGCCACCGGGTCCGCGGTGTGCAGCTCCCGGACCTTCAGCACGACCCCCTCGTCGGGCGAGTCCAGGGTGCGGCGGTCGACCGTGTCGTACAGGACGAACCCGTCGTCGCCGTCGGGTCCACTGTGGACGGCCACGAGGTGGCTGCCCTTCGGCCCGACGAGGCGGTCGTGCGCGATCGGCCACCACTCGGCGGGCCGGCCGATCATCCCGGCCCGGTGCAGCCCGATCCGCTCGTACAGCCCGGGAATCTCCGTCAACGCCTCCTCGGGCGTCAGCATCCGGACGTCACCGCCCACCGGGACGCGGTCGTGGAGCCGGGCCGCTGGCCTGGGCAGCCACACGGTCTTGCCGAGCGCGGCCGAGCCGTAGCCGAACCGGCCGTAGATGGTGGGTTCGCTGGCGTGCAGGGCGGCCAGCGGGATCCCGCGCGCGACGAAGTCCGCCAGCTGCACCGCCATCATCGCGGTGAGCACCCCGCGGCGGGTGCGGTCGGCGCGGACCCCGATGCCGTCGACCGCCCCGAGCGGCAGGACGGCCCCGCCGGGTACCGCGATATCGGTGTCGTAGGAGCTGGCGATCCCGATCGGGGTACCGCCGTCGAACGCGCCGAACTTGTGCGCCGCGGGCCACGAATCCCCGTACTGCGCCCAGGATTCGTCGCTGATCCGGCTGGTGTGCAGCGAGCGGCCCAGCAGGTCGAGCGTGCCGCGGCGCTCGTCCTCGGTCACGGGGCGGACGTCGAAGTCGGTCATCCCGCCGATCTTGCCGTCCGGCCCCGCTCACGGCATCCCGATTTCCGGCGGCTCAGAAGTGCGTGCCGCTCCACGCCGCCACCCGCGTCCCGAAGAGCACATCGGCGCTCGCCAGTGCGTCCTGGTCACGGACCTCGATCCGGCCCGCCCCGGCCAGCGCGGACGGCCGCCACGTGCCGAAGTAGGCCATCGCGAGGGTGGTGACGTCGAGGCGCAGCGCGGCGGCCTCACCGGTGCGCTCGGCGCCGCCGGGACCGATCCGGTACGTGCCGCTGTTGGCCGGCAGCACCGGGTCTTCGACCTCGACGACGACCGGCGCGGCGTTCCCGTACTCGCGGGCGGCCAGCGCCTTCGGGACGTCGACGAGCCGGATCCAGTGCTCGTCGCCGACGCGGTCGACCGTGCTCTGCCGGTGGTCGTCGAGGATCAGCTCGATCGGCTCGTCGAGCGGCCGGGCCTCCGCGACGATCCGGTCGACCAGGTCGATGCCCAGCAGGAACCGCCACAGCCCGGCGTACGCGGCCGGCGTGCCGGCGAACAGGTCCACCAGGTGCAGGTTCTTCGTCCACGGATGTGCTTGCAGGCCCTCGACGAAGTACGTCGCGAAGCCGTCCGGCCCGTCGGGCCCGTGGTGCACGAGAGCCCGGACCGGCTGGGTGCTGCGGCGGGCGTGGTTCTCGTAGAGCCGCCACATCACCTCCGGCCGCGACATCCGCCCGGGGCGGCCCGCCAGGCTCTCGTAGACGCCGGGACAGACCTCCAGCGCCTCGTCCAGCTCGAGCAGCCGGACCTCCCCCGCCACCGGCACCTCCGGCGCCAGCCGCGCGCGATGCCGGTCGACGCTGTAGGTGCGGTGCCGCAGGGCCAGCCCGTAGCCGAACCGGCCGTAGATCCGCGCTTCCGACGCGAGCAGGCTCGCGAACACCACGTCGCGCGCGGTGAAGTCCTCCAGCTGCGCCGCCATCAACGCCCGCAGCACGCCCCGCCGCGTCCGGTCCGCGCGGACCGCGACCCCGGTGACCCCGGCCATCGGCAGCCGCGCCCCGCCCGGGACCGTCAGCTCGGCGTCGAAGGACCGCGCGGTCCCGATGAGCCCCGGGGTCGAACGCCCCGAGCGTCCGGCCCGGCTGGTACGCGCGCGCCGCCCGCTCCCAGTCGGCGTCGTCGCTCGGCGGCACGTGCAGGCTCGCCCGGAAGAGGTCACTCGCCCCGCGGATCTCGTCGTCGCGCAGCGTCCGGATCTCGAAGTCGCTCATCCCCGGATCATCTCCGGAAACGACGAGGTCCGGCCACCGCAATTCCGCGGCGACCGGACCTCGTGCACACCCGCGCTACTTCGTGGCGGGCGGCGAAACCTCGTAGTTTCCGCCGTCACCCTTCACCGTGATCGGGATCTGCTGCGGCTTGCCCGCGATGGTCGCGGTGCACTCGAACTTCGCCCCGTCCTCGACCTTCTGCTCGGCCGGGCAGGTGACGCCGGTCACACCTTCGATCTTGTAGGTCTCGGTGAGCAGCTTCTGGACGTCGGTCTGCATCTGGGTGTTGTTGAAGACCTGCGTCTTGAAGAAGCCGGGCGCCACGAAACCGAGGATGCCGACGACGGCCACCACCACGACCAGCACCACGATGCCGATCAGCAGGCCCTTCTTCGACTTCGCCGGCTGCTCCCCTTCCGGCGCGCCCTGGCCGGGGAACTGCTGTTGCTGCTGGCCGTAGTCGTACTGGCCCTGCGGCTGCTGCTGGCCGTACTGCGGCTGCTGCTGGGGCCCGCTCTGCGGGTACGCCCCGCCCGGCTGCTGCCCGTACTGCGGCTGGGCCTGCGGGCCGCTCTGGGGGTAGCCACCGCCGGGCTGCTGGCCGTAGGGCGGCGGCTGCTGACCCCACTGCGGCTGCTGCGGCGGCGTGTACCCCCCGGGCTGCTGGCCGTACTGCGGTTGCTGGGGCTGCTGACCACCCCACTGCGGCTGCTGCTGGTTCGGGTCGTACGAAGGCGGCTGCTGGCCCCACTGCGGCTGCTCCTGCGGGCCGCTCGGCGGGTACGCGCCGCCCGGCTGCTGCCCGTACTGGGGCTGCTGTGGGTCGTTGCCGCCATACGGCGTGCTCATCTTCTGCCTCCGCCTGCTTCGCTCATCTAGCTGTCCACCCCGAAACCGCCGTGGTGTCGCGTACACACGGTCTTGCAGGCGATCCAACCACAGGTCGGAGCCGAGCACACGTGTCCACGCCCACCACCTGCCCCAGGCCGGAGCAGGCCTAACACGGAGTTCACGCGGCGCCCGCGGCGACGACACCCCGCCGCAGCGCCTTCACCGCGTCGGCCGCCGCCGCACCCACCGGATCGCTCTTGCCGAGCACGTCGCGGATCTGGTCGAGCAGGTCGATGACCTGCCGCGACCAGCGCACGAAGTCACCCGCCGACAGCTCCTGCCCGTTCGCCTCGGCCGCCGTGAGCACCTTCTCCAGCGACTCGCCGCGCGCCCAGCGGTAGACCGGCCACGCGAACCCGGCGTCGGGCTCCCGGGTGCGGTCGAGCCGGTGCCGCCGCTCGTCCTCGGTGAGGTCCACCCACAGCTTCACCGTCTCCTGCCACGCCTCGGGCACCGCACCACCGGGCAGCCGCGGCTCCCCCGCGGTGTCCCGGCGGGCCTCGAAGACCAGCGTCGAAACGACCGCCGCCAGCTCGGCCGGGCCCAGCCCCTGCCACACGCCGTGGCGGATGCACTCCGCGGCCAGCAGGTCGGACTCGCTGTAGAGCCGGGTCAGGCGCCGGCCGTGCTCGGTGACGCGGTCCTCGCCGTCGCCCGCCGACTCCGGCCCCAGATAGCCGCGCTCGCCCAGCAGCGCCAGGATCCGGTCGAACGCCCGCGCCAGCGAGTGCGTCGTCGCGGCGACCTTCCGCTCCAGCTGCTGGGTTTCCGTCGACAGCCGTTCGTACCGCTCGACCCAGCGGAGGTTCGCCTCGCGCTCGGCCAGCCCGTGGCACGGGTGTGCCCGCAACGCCCGCCGCAGCGCCGCCAGCTCACCGTCCTCGTTCGCCCCGGACCGCCGCTTCTGCCTGCCGGGCAACGAAATCCCGGCGTTGCGCAGCGTCGAAGCGATGTCCCGGCGCGTCTTCGGCGACCGCAGCTCGATGTGCTTGGGCAGCTTGATGTGCCCCAGCGCCTCCACCGGCGCCGGGAAGTCGGCCACCGACAACGGCCCCGACCACCGGTCCTCGGTCACCACGACCGGACGCGGCTCGCGGATCGGGTCCAGCCCCGGGTCGACGACCACGGCCAGCCCGGCCCGCCGGCCCGCCGGCACCGCGATCACGTCACCCTTCCGGAGCTTCTCCAGCGACTCGGCCGTCCCGGCGCGGCGGACGGCGGTGTTCTGCCGCGACAACGCCTTCTCCCGCGTCGAAATCTTCGACCGCAGCTCCACGTACTCGAGCACTTCGGCGAAGTCCCCGGTCACGGCCTTCGCGTAGCCCTTCAGGGCTTCCTTGTTCCGCTCGATCCGGCGGGCCGTGCCGACCACCGACCGGTCGGCCTGGAACTGCGCGAACGACTGTTCCAGCAGCTCACGCGCGTCCGCCGCGCCGACCTGGGCGACCAGGTTCACCGCCATGTTGTAGCCGGGCCGGAACGACGACCGCAGCGGGTAGGTCCGCGTCGAAGCCAGCCCGGCGACCTGCTTCGGGTCGACCCCCGGCTGCCACGCGACCACGGCGTGGCCCTCGACGTCGATACCGCGCCGCCCGGCCCGGCCGGTCAGCTGCGTGTACTCCCCCGGCGTCAGGTCGACGTGCGCCTCGCCGTTGTACTTGACCAGCCGTTCCAGCACGACGGTCCGAGCCGGCATGTTGATCCCGAGCGCGAGGGTCTCGGTGGCGAACACCGCCTTCACCAGGCCCCGGACGAACAGCTCCTCGACCGTCTCCTTGAACGCCGGCAGCAACCCGGCGTGGTGCCCCGCGATGCCGCGTTCGAGCGCCTCGCGCCACTCCCAGTAGCCGAGCACACCCAGGTCGCTCTCGGGCAGCCCGGACGTGCGCTCCTCGATGATCCGGCGGATCTCCTCGACCTCGCCCGGCCCGTTGAGCCGCAGACCCGACCGGACGCACTGCGCCACCGCGGCGTCACAGCCGGCGCGCGAGAAGATGAACACGATCGCCGGCAGCAGCCCCGCCCGGTCCAGCTGCTCCACGACCTCCACCCGCGACGGCGGCCGGAACCGCGGCATCCGCGGCGAGCCCCGCCGGGACCCGCGCGGCCCGTGGAACCCGGCGGGCGCGTATTGGCGGCCGATCTCCTCGGTGCGGCGCAGCAGGGTCGGGTTGATCCGCAGCTCGGCCCCCGGCGCGTGGACGTCCTCGCCGGCGAACAGGTCGAGCAGCCGGTTCCCGACGAGCATGTGCTGCCAGAGCGGCACCGGCCGGTGCTCGTCGACGACGACGGCCGTGTCCCCGCGGACCTCGACCAGCCACTCGCCGAACTCCTCGGCGTTGCTGACCGTGGCCGACAGCCCGACGACGCGGACGTGCTCGGGCAGGTGCAGGATCACCTCTTCCCACACCGCCCCGCGGAACCGGTCGGCCAGGTAGTGGACCTCGTCCATGACCACGTAGCCGAGGTCGGTGATCGTCGACGAACCCGCGTAGAGCATGTTGCGCAGCACCTCGGTGGTCATCACGACCACCTGCGCGTTGCCGTTGATCGACGAGTCGCCGGTGAGCAGGCCGACGGCGTCCGGGCCGTACCGGGCGACCAGATCGCCGTACTTCTGGTTCGACAGCGCCTTGATGGGCGTCGTGTAGAAGCACTTGCGGCCTTCGGCCAGCGCCAGGTGCACGGCGAACTCGCCGACGACGGTCTTGCCCGCCCCGGTCGGCGCGCAGACGAGCACACCGTGACCGCCTTCGAGGGCCTCGCACCCGCGGATCTGGAACTCGTCGAACTCGAAGGCCGACTCCGCGGCGAAGCGCGTCAGCTGGGGGTACTTCCCTCGACGCGAGGAGGCCGCATAGGCCTCGGCCGGGGACTGAGAAGGGCTATTGGCCACCTCGTCAGGGTTTCACATCCCCCCGGCGGTCCGCACGCCGCGTGACCGACGCCGAAGTCCGCCCGGGCGTATAGGTCGTTATACACAGGGAACCGGCCCGGGCGTGGTGGCGTCGGAGGCTGCATGACCGAACCGTGTCCGGGCTGCGGGCAGCTGGACCAGGTGCAGCACGTGCCCGCCGTCTACCAGGGCGGGCACTCGTTCTTCCGCGGGCGGGGGCCGACGGTGGCGGTGCCCGCCGGGGACGGGGTCGTCTACACGAGCAGCCAGGTCAGCGGGGTTTCGGTGTCGGCGGTGGCCCGGTCGCTGGATCCCTTTCCTCCCCCGCGCCGGAGCGGCGGCCTGGTGGCGGCGGTGCTCGCACTGGCGCTGGTCGGGAGCTGCTTCCTTGCGTTGCCGCTTTCGTCGCTGGACGATCCGCCGCCGGGTGGGGTGCTGGGGTTCGCGGTGATCTCGTTGCCCGCGTTGTGCGTGTACGTCGCCGCGGGTGTGGTGATCTGGCTGTACGTCCGCCGGATCCGGGCGCACCGGCGGGAGCGACGCGGGGTGCCGGCCGCGACGCAGCTGTGGGAGCAGGGCTGGTTCTGCCACCGCTGCGGCGGGGTCTACTTCACCGACGCGGGCCGGCTGCTGACGCCGGCGCACTTCCGGCAGCTGGTGGCGCGGGCCGGCGGCTACGAGCGTTAGGCCAGGATCGTCAGCGCGCCCGGAACGCAGCTGACCGTCACCGGCACGGTCCCCTGCGGCTCACCGTCGGCGTAGGCCGGCCAGCTGTTGCCCGTCAGGGAGACCGACCGGGCGCGCAGGGTGCGGACCGCCGGGTGCGTGAGGTGCTTGCCGGTGCGCAGGCCCGGCAGCATGCCGATGAGGCCGCGCCGGGTCATGGCCCCGACGATCGTCACGTCGAAGACGCCGTCCTCGGGGTCGGCGGTCGGGCAGACCGGGACGCCGCCGCCGTAGAAGCGGGTGTTGCCGATCGCCACCAGGGTCGCGTCGAGCTCGAGGCGTTCGGTGCCGGT
Source organism: Amycolatopsis sp. NPDC114504 (assembly GCF_055633595.1). Classification (NCBI taxonomy): domain Bacteria; kingdom Bacillati; phylum Actinomycetota; class Actinomycetes; order Pseudonocardiales; family Pseudonocardiaceae; genus Amycolatopsis; species Amycolatopsis sp. NPDC114504. The sequence goes on from NZ_JBVKDU010000005.1 coordinate 675,672, forward strand.
GTCGACCACCACCGGGCGGGAGCGGAACGCCGCCAGCTCGGCGAGGATCGCGGCGTCGTAGCGGCGCGGCCCGGACGGCCAGCGCATCCGGTTGGCGCGTTCGTTGACGGCGGCGTCGAAGCCCGCGCACAGCACGGTCGCGAACCACGTCTCGCCGACGCGGCCGAGGTCGATGCGCCGCCGGGCACCCGACTTCAGCGCCGCCACCAGCGCGTCGACCGCCGGCAGCGGCTCGCCGGGGACGCCGAGGGCGCGGGCGAAGTCGTTGCCGGTGCCCGCCGGGACCAGGCCGAGCGCGACGTCGTGGTTCGCGCAGAACTGGACGCCTTGGTGGGCCGCGCCGTCGCCGCCGAGGACTATCAGGACGTCGAGGCCGGCGTCGTGGGAGGTCCGCATCAGCTCGCGGGACTCTTCGACGGAGTTGGCGACGAGCACGTCGAGGCGGTCGACGGCGCCGCGCAGCCGCTCGGCGACGGTGTCCGCGATGCGAGCGGCGGTGCCGTGCCCCGAAGCCGGGTGCACGGCCAGCGCGGCGTGGATCCCCACTACGTGATGTCGTCGGTCGCCGAGCGGCCGCCGGACGCGGTCGGGGCGGCCGGCTCGTCGTCGATCTTGCTCGGCGTGTACTCGAACGGCGCGGCTTCGTCGTCGTCGAGCTGGTCCCAGCCCTCGTCGTGGCGCAGCCGGTCCTTCTTGCGGTCGTGGATGCGGGCGAGCTGGATCGACAGCTCGAACAGCACCGTCAGCGCGCCCGCCAGGCCCAGCATCGAGAACGGGTCCGAGCCGGGGGTGACGAAGGCGGCGAAGACGAACAGGGCGAACACGATGCCCCGGCGCCACTTCTTCAGCTGCCGGTACTTGACCACGCCGACGCGGTTGAGCATCACCACGAGCAGCGGGAGCTCGAAGCTGATCCCGAAGATGATCAGCAGCGACAACAGGAACGAGATGTACTTGTCCGCGGTGAGCGCGGTGACGAACGCGTCCTGGCCGAAGCCCATCAGCAGCTGCAGGGCGTGCGGGAAGAGGATGTAGGCGAGCACGGCGCCGCCGGCGAACAGCACCGACGCGAACCCGACGAACGTCAGCGCGTACTTGCGTTCCTTGGAGTACAGGCCCGGGGCGATGAACGCCCAGACCTGGTAGAGCCAGACCGGCGAGAGGAGCACGGCACCGGCCGCGATGCCGACCTTCAGCTGCGTCATGAAGGCTTCGAACGGGACGGTCTGCAGAAGCCGGCATCCCTCGGCGCTGTCGAGGCGCCGGTTCGGCGGGATGGCGCAGTACGGGTCCTTGACGAGGTCGCCGAGCGACGGGATCGGGCCGACCTTGGTGCCGAACCACAGGAACCCGATGATGCCGCCGATCACCACGGCGAGCATCGCGAAGGCCAGGCGACGGCGGAACTCGTAGATGTGCTCGATGAGCGTCATCGTGCCGTCGGGGTTCTTGCGACGGCTGCGCTTGCGCCGCTTCGACACGCGGCTGGTGCCGTTACCGGAGGCGGGTTCCGCCACGGGATGTTCCGTTCTCGTCGGAGTCCGCCGGAGCGCGCCGAGCCGGCGCGCTCCGTGGACCAGGGACCGGGTGTGGCTTCAGCCGCTCAGCTGGCGTTCTTCTGCGGCTGGTCGGCGGCCTGCTGCTTCTTCAGCTCGTCGAGCTGCCGCTGCAGGTCGGCGACCTGCTGGTCGGTCGCGACGGTCGGCGGGACCGCGGGGGCGGCCGTGGCCGGGATCTGCTTCGTCTCGACCGGCTCGGCGTCCTCGTGCGAGGTGCTCTTGTCACCCGCGAGGTCCTTGGTCTCGGCCTTGAAGATCTTCATGGACTTGCCGATCGACCGGGCCGCATCGGGAAGCCGCTTGGCCCCGAACAGCAGCACGACGAGCAGCACCAAGATGATCAAATGCCATCCTTGCAATCCGTTGGCGAACAAGATGGCCTCCTATCTGCGTCTGGTAGGGATGTTACTGGTTTTCCGGTTTCCGGCGGCGCTCCGCGAAGGCGACGCGCAACGCTGCCGACCGGGCGCGGATGAGCCCCGCCCGGTCCTGGGTGTTCGTAGCCACCATGCTTGCGGTCTGCTTGAAACCACGCAAGACCTTGGCGGTCCGCACCAGCAGGACGACGAGCAGCAGCAGGCCGATCGCGACGAGCACGACGGTGGGCAGGTACGGCACGTCGATCACCCTAGTGGTCGCAGGTTGACGGAAGGTGACGGGCTCGGGCCACCGCGTCGGCGGCGCGGCGGCCGACGTCCGCCGCGAGGTCGGCCGGGCTCTCCACCAGCGCTTCTCCGCCCAGACCCAGGACGAGGCGCACCATCCACGACTGGTCGGCGTAGCGCATCCGGATCCGCAGGCGGCCGCCGTCGAGCTCGTCGAGCTCCTCGCACGGGTAGTACTCGGCTACCCAGCGTGCGTCCTGATCGAGGACCAGCACCGCCTCCCGCTGGTCGGGACGCTCGCGGAAGACCCCCTCGGAAATGTCGGTGGGGTGGGCGTGCGCGGGCGGGCGCGACGGCTCGTCGAGGACCGTCAGCTCGTCGATCCGGTCGAGCCGGAACAGCCGGACGCCCTCCGCGCGGCGGCACCAGGCCTCCAGGTAACCGACCGCCTGCACGATCAGCAGCCGCATCGGGTCGACCGTGCGCTCGGTGACCTGGTCCTTGGACGCGGTGTAGTAGCGGATCCGCAGCGCCCGCCCGTCGCGCAGCGCCCGGGCGACCTCCTCGCGGGTCCGCGCGGTCTTCTTGCCCTCGCGCACCCCGCCGCCGACGACCACGCCGGCGGGCTGGGCCTGCCCGGCCGCGGACTCGATCTTGGCGATGGAGCGGCGGACGGCGTCGCCGTCGAGCACGCCCGGCGTCTCGGCCAGCGCCCGCAGCGCGACCAGCAGCGCGGTGGCCTCGCCGCCGGTGAGCCGCAGCGGGCGGTTCATCCCGGCGTCGTGGGTGACGACGATCGTGTCGCCCTCGAAGGACAGGTCGATCAGGTCGCCGGGCCCGTAGCCGGGCAGCCCGCACATCCACAGCAGCTCGAGGTCCTTGCGCAGCTGCTTCGGCGTGACGTCGAAGTCGTGCGCCGCCTCGTCGACGCGGATGCCCGGGCGCGCGAGCAGGTAGGGGACGAGCGCGAGCAGCCGCGGCATCCGGTCGGTCGACCCGCTCACCGGCCGCTCCCCTGCCGGGCCACGACGGCTTCGAGCCGATCCTGGACGGTCTTGGCCAGCACGTCGGGTTCGAGCACGACGACGTCGGGGCCCTGCGCGGTGAGCCAGTCGGCCGCCGACTCCGGGAAGTACAGCCCGATCTCGACGAGGTCGCCCTCTTCGCCGTCGATCGAGCAGCGGCCCAGTACGGTGCCGCGGCGGCGGACCCCGGCGGCCCGGCCGTCGGCGACCCAGAGCCGCGCGGTGGTGACCGGGGCCGGTTCGGACTCCCCCGTCACCGACACGAGCTTGAGCAGGTTGACGCCCTCGGGCCGCCGCACCTCGCCCGGCTTGCCGACCGGGCGGACCTGGCCGGTGACACGGGACAAGCGGAAGCAGCGGGTGGCGCCGCGGTCGCGGTCGTGCCCGACGACGTACCAGCGGGCCCGCCACGACACCACGCCCCACGGCTCCAGGGTGCGCATGATGCGTTCCGGCGAGCCACTGCGGCGGTACTCGAAGCGGACGGCCTGGCCGTTCTGCACCGCGGCCAGCAGCGGCCCGAACGCGGGTTCGGCGCGCACCCGCGGCTCGACGATCGTGGGGGCCTGGTCGTCGACCTCCAGGCCGGCGGCGCGCAGCTTCACCAGCGCGCCCTGCGCCTGGCCGGTCAGCTCCGGGGAGTCCCACAGCCGGGACGCCAGGGCGACGGCGGCGGCCTCGTCGGGGGCGAGGTCGATCTCGCCGAGCTCGTAGTCGCGGCGGGCGATGCGGTAGCCCTCGATGGCGTCGAAGGCGGAGTTGCGGCCGGTCTCCAGGGGGATGCCGAGCTCGCGCAGCTCGGTCTTGTCCCGCTCGAACATCCGGAAGTAGGCGTCGTCGCTGGCCGCGTCCCCGTATCCGGGCACGATGCCGCGGATCTTCTCGGCAGTGAGGTACTGCCGGGTGGACAGGAGGGCCAGCACGAGATTGACCAGCCGTTCGGCGCGTGCGGTGGACACCCGGTAGAGCCTAGCCCGCGCCGTCCGGCCCGATCGTGAGGTCCGGTGTGCGCGCGTCGTAATCGGTCCTCGCGGCGGCCACCGTGTCGAAGTTCTCCTCGGCCCAGTCCTTGAACCCGGCCATCAGCGCGCGGAGGCTTTCTCCCAGCGGCGTAAGGGAATAGTCGACGCGCACGGGCACCGACGGGGTCACTTCGCGGCGCACGAGACCGTCGCGTTCGAGCACGCGCAGGGTCTGGGTGAGCATCTTCTGGCTGACTCCGGCGATGCGCCGCGAAAGGTCGCTGTAGCGCCGCGGGCCGTCACCGAGCGCGACGAGGACCAGGCTGACCCACTTGCCGGCGATCTCGTCGAGGAGCTTGCGGGTGGGGCAGGTGGCGAGATAGGCGTCGTGCCGCCCTCGTTCCGCCGCGGGAGTGGGCACCGGGCGAGCCTCCTCGTGCGGTCGGCGACGTGCTTCCCGATGGAGAGTAGCTCCCCGGGCGTGCGCCGGGAATCCTCCCTAGCCTGGAGGCATGGCTGATCGCGTTCTCCTCATCACCGGCGCCTCCCGCGGGCTCGGCGCCGCCACCGCCCGGCTCGCCGCCGCGTCCGGGTTCAAGGTCGCTCTCGTGGCCCGCAAGGCCGACTCCGTCACGTCCCTGGCCGGCGAGCTCGGCGAAGACCGGGCGATCGCGCTCGGGGCCGACGTCGGCGACTGGACGAGCATCTCCGGCGCCGTCGACCAGGCCGTCGAGCGGTTCGGGCGGCTCGACGCCGCCTTCGCCAACGCCGGGATCGGCGTCGGGACCTCGTTCTTCGGCACCGACGACCCCGACCCCACCCAGTGGGAGGCGATGGTCCGCACCAACGTCCTCGGCGCCGCCTACACCGCCCGCGCGGTCCTGCCCGCGCTGAAGGAGTCTTCGGGCCACCTGCTCATCACCGGCTCGGTCGCCGGCCGCTACATCCGGAACGCGAGCCTGTACTCGGTGACGAAGTGGGCCGTCACCGGGATGGCCGGCGCGATCCGCGAAGAAGCCGTCGGGACCGGGGTGCGCGTCACGCTGATCAACCCCGGCATCACCGACACCGACATCCTCAACGACGACCAGCGGAAGAAGCCGAAGCTGGACGCCGACGACATCGCCCGGGCCGTGCTCTACGCGCTCTCCCAGCCGCCGTCGGTCGACGTCAACGAGATCATGGTCCGCCCGACCGGCCAGGCGCTCTAGCGGCTCAGGCGGGCGACGCGGCCCTGGCCGCCACTGGCCCAGCAGCTCGTCCCGGCGCAGTCCACGGAGTCGAAGCTGCCGGTGTCGAACGACGTCCAGTGCCGCCCGCCGTCCGGGCTGTAGTCGCTGCCGCCCGTGCCGACGGCGATGACGCTCCCGCCGCGCCAGGCCAGCCCGGAGCGGTACCCGGCGGGGTACTGCCCCGGGGTGCGCCAGGTGCGGCCGCGGTCCTGGGTCAGCGCGACGGCCGGGCCGGGCGCGGTGGGGTTCGCGTAGTCGCCGCCGATCGCGATGCCCTGGCCCGCGGTCCGGAAGGCGACGGCGAACACGCCGGCCGACGGGCTGCTCGGCAACGGCGTGTCGGACGCCGTCCAGTGGCGTCCGCCGTCGCCGGAGTGCAGGACGCGGGCGGTGGCGCCGCCGCCGGTCGCGAGCCAGGCGTCGAACGGCCCGGCCGTGGTGATGCACTGACCGCTGGCGGCGAAGCCGGCCTCGCCGGGCAGCGCGGGTGGGAAGCCGCTGTCGGGTACCTGACGCCAGCTGCGGCCGCCGTCGAAGGTGGCCTGGACGCGGAAGTGGCCGTCGACCGGGTCGCTCATCGCGAGGCCGCGCCACGGGTCGAAGAAGGCCAGGCAGTCGTAGAACGCGGTGGCCTCGGTGTTCTGGAACGTCTGGCGCCAGTGCGCGCCGCCGTCGTCGGTCCGGTAGACCCGGGAGTCGGTGCCCGGGCCGATCGAGAGGGTCACGGCGTGGTCGGCGTCGAAGGCCTCGATGTCGCGCAGTTCGAGCGTCTCGGCCCCGGGCGGGCCGACGGACTTCCAGCTCGCCCCGCCGTCGGTGGTCCGCAGGACGGTGCCCTGGGTGCCGCTGACCCACGCGACGCGGGCGCTGACGGCGGACAGGCCGCGGAACTGGGCGGTGACCCCGGTGGCCTTCACGTCCCACTTCGGCGGGTGCTCACCCGCCGACGCCGGGACCGCGAGCGAGACCAGCAGGGCGCACACAAGCAGCACGACACGCATGCGGGAGATCCTGCCGCACCCGCCCGGCGACTTTCGTAGGGTTCACCGGGCGGGCGGCGAGGCTAGAGCGAGCTGATCAGCCGTTCGACCCGCTCGTCGACCGAGCGGAACGGGTCCTTGCACAGGACCGTGCGCTGGGCCTGGTCGTTCAGCTTCAGGTGCACCCAGTCGACCGTGAAGTCGCGCCCGGCGGCCTGGGCGGCGGCGATGAAGTCGCCGCGCAGCTTCGCCCGGGTCGTCTGCGGCGGGGTGTCCTTGGCGGCCTCGATCTCGCCGTCGTCGGTGACCCGGCGGACCAGGCCCTTGCGCTGGAGCAGGTCGAAGATGCCCCGGCCGCGGCGGATGTCGTGGTAGGCCAGGTCGAGCTGCGCGATGCGCGGGCTGGAGAGGTCCAGGTCGTGCTTGTGGCGGTAGCGCTCGACCAGGCGGTGCTTGATCGCCCAGTCGATCTCGGTGTCGATCTTGCCGAAGTCCTGCTGCTCGACCGCGTCCAGCGCCCGGCCCCACAGCTCGATGACGCGCTCGTTCGCCGGCGTCGTCCCGTTCTCCTTGAGGTGCTGGACGGCCCGGGCGTGGTACTCGCGCTGGATGTCCAGCGCCGACGCCTCGCGCCCGCCGGCGAGGCGCACCTGGCGGCGGCCGGTGAGGTCGTGGCTGATCTCGCGGATCGCCCGGATCGGGTTGTCGAGGGTGAAGTCGCGGAACTGGACCCCGGCCTCGATCATCTCGAGCACCAGGTTCGCCGAGCCGACCTTGAGCATGGTCGTCGGCTCGGCCATGTTCGAGTCGCCGACGATGACGTGCAGGCGCCGGTAGCGCTCGGCGTCGGCGTGCGGCTCGTCGCGGGTGTTGATGATGGGCCGCGAGCGCGTGGTCGCGCTGGAGACGCCTTCCCAGATGTGTTCCGCACGCTGCGAGAGGCAGTAGACGGCACCGCGCGGGGTCTGCAGCACCTTGCCGGCGCCGCAGATGAGCTGCCGGGTCACCAGGAAAGGCAGCAGCACGTCGGCGATCCGGGAGAACTCACCCGCGCGGGTCACCAGGTAGTTCTCGTGACAGCCGTAGGAGTTGCCCGCCGAGTCGGTGTTGTTCTTGAACAGGAAGATGTCGCCGCCGATGCCCTCGTCGGCCAGCCGCCGCTCGGCGTCGACCAGCAGGTCCTCGAGGATCCGCTCGCCGGCCTTGTCGTGCGTGACCAGCTGGACCAGGTCGTCGCACTCGGCCGTCGCGTACTCGGGGTGCGAGCCCACGTCGAGGTAGAGCCGGGAGCCGTTGGACAGGAAAACGTTCGAAGAACGGCCCCACGAGACGACCCGCCGGAAGAGGTAGCGCGCCACCTCGTCCGGGGAGAGCCTGCGCTGGCCGTGGAAGGTGCACGTGACCCCGAACTCGGTCTCGATGCCAAAGATCCGCCGCTGCATGCCACCAGAGTAGGCGCTGGACCCCCTTCGACGGTGCGCCGTTCGGGCGTCGACACGCCCCCGGTGTGCCACAGACGGTGAAATCCCCCCGATTCAGGCACGATTGGAGCACTGCTCTTGACGACTTGGGGAAGGCGACTCCTTGACACACCAGCTCATCCAGGCCTTCCGGCGGGTCGGGCGCACCGACCGCGCCCTCATCCGGCGCAGTGCCGCGCTGCCGGCCACGAAAGCCGACGACGCGCTGATGGCCCTGTCCAGATCGGCGAACAAGTCCCGGCTCTGGTGGGGCGTCGCCGCGCTGCTGGCCGTGCAGAAGGGCGCGACCCGGCGCGGCGCGTTGCGCGGGATGGTCGCGATCGCCGGGGCCAGCGCCGCGGCGAACCTGATCGGCAAGCCGCTCTTCCCCCGCCGCCGCCCGGCCGAGGAGGAGGTGCCCATGCACCGCCGCCTGCGGAAACGCCCGACGTCGTCGTCGTTCCCGTCCGGTCACTCCGCCTCCGCGGCGGCCTTCGCGACGGCGGTGGCGCTGGAGTCGCCGCGCGCCGGTCTCGCCGTGGCACCGCTCGCGCTGGCCGTCGCCTACTCCCGCGTCCACACCGGCGTCCACTGGCCCTCCGACGTCGGCGTCGGCCTGGGCATCGGGGTCGGCGTCGGCCTGGCGACCCGGCACTGGTGGCCGCTGCACGACGACGTCCCGGCCCGCACCGCCCACGACGCGGACGCACCCGAGATGGTCGACGGCGACGACATGCTGGTGCTGGTCAACCCCAAGTCCGGGATCGACGGCCAGGACCCCACCGAGGACGCCCGGCACGCCTGGCCCAAGGCCGAGATCATCAACCCTGACCCCGGCCAGGACCTGATCGCCCAGCTCGAAAGCGAGATCGACGCCCGCGGGACGGTCCGCGCGCTCGGCGTCGCGGGCGGCGACGGCACCGTGGCCGCGGTCGCCGCGGTGGCCGCCGAACGCGACCTGCCGCTCGCGCTGATCCCGGCGGGCACGCTCAACCACTTCGCCCGCGACGTCGGCGTCAGCTCGATGCCCGACGCGGACGCGGCGACCGAGAGCGGCAACGCCGTCGGCATCGACCTCGGCGAGGTCGAGATCGCGGAGGGCGACGGCGGCACGGCTCACCGCTGGTTCGTCAACACCGCCAGCCTCGGCGGCTACCCGGAGATGGTCCGGCTGCGCGAGAAGCTGCAGGAAAAGCACCCCAAGTGGCCCTCGGCCGCGATCGCGCTGACCCGGACGCTGCGGCACGCCAAGCCGCTGACCGTGCGCCTCGACGGCAAGCTCACCCAGGTCTGGCTGCTGTTCGTCGGCAACGGCACGTACGCGCCGAAGGGCTTCGCGCCCAGCCGGCGGCCCGCGCTCGACACCGGCCTGCTCGACGTCCGCTACCTGCGCGCCGACCTGCCCTACTCCCGCGCGCGGTTCCTGCTGGCGATGGTCACCCGCACGCTCGCGGCCAGCCACGTCTACCAGGAGCTGGACGTGCCCGAGCTGGACGTCGAGCTGCTGGACGGCCACCGCCGCGTCGCCACCGACGGCGAGGTCGGCCCGCTCGGCAACCGGTTCCGCTTCCGGTCCCGGCCCAGCGCACTGACCATCTATCGCCTTTAATCTCTCTTTACTTTCTCTCAACGAACCCACAGCGGCCCCTGGCTAGCGTCTTGATCGAGATGCGGGCGACCCTGCCCGCGGCCAGGGGACGAGCGGGGATTCGATGGACGGGCACGGCCTGGCGAGCGGCATCCACCGCGCCGCCACCGACCCGGTGCTGCCCGGCGACATCACCGCGCGCGCCCGTGACCTCGGCCCGTTCGAATCCCCGCTCATCTGGCTCGCGCTGGCCTCGGCCGCCGTCGCGATCCTCGCCGCCGTCGTCGCGTTGTGGCACCGCCGCCGGGTGCGTAAATGGGGCTTCACCGCCTTCGGCGTCCTACTGCTGCTCGCGGGGGTAACTGCCCTGAACAGCTACGTCGGGTACGTGCGCACGTCCGACGACCTCGCGCGCCTGCTGCAGAAGGGGCCCGGCGTCGTCAACCTCGCCGGCCACCTGCTCGACGACGGCAAGGAAGCACCGTCCGACTCCGCGGTGGCGCACCCGGGCTCGGGCACCGCGGCCGCCGGTCAGCGGATCGACGTCGTGAACCTGCCCGACCCCGCGCACGGCGTCCCGTCGGGCAGCAACTACGTCGTCCTGCCGCCCGGCTACGACGCGAACGCGGCGCGGCGCTACCCGGTCGTCTACCTGATCCACGGCTACCCGTTCGGCGGCCCCCGCGACTGGCTGACCTCGGGTGACGCCCCGGGTACCCTGCTCGCCCTGCAGCAGGCGAACGTGATCGAGCCGATGATCGTGGTCAGCGTCGACCTGACGGCCGGAGTGCCCAGCACGGACTGGGAATGCCTCGACGTCCCCGGCGGCCCGCAGCTGGAGACCTACCTCGCCCACACCGTGGTCCCGGCGATCGACCAGCGCTACCGCACGGTCGCCGACCGCGGCCACCGCGCGCTGGGCGGCATGTCCGGCGGCGGCTTCGGAGCGCTCAACATCGGCCTGCACCACGTCGACGAGTTCGGCACCCTGCTGATCGCCCTCCCCTACGACGACCTCAACGACTCGGTCGGCGTCCTCGACGGCAACCGCGCCGCCATCGCCGCCAACACCCCGCGCCGTTACCTGCCGACCATGACGTTCTCCGCGCCGATCTCGGTGATGCTGGCGGTCGGCACCGGCGCCCCCACCGACGTGACGACGGCCCACCGGATCGCCGACGCCCTGCACGCCCGCGGCCAGGAAGCGGTCGTCCACGCCGAGCGCGGCTTCAACCACACCTGGCACACCGCCCGGGCGACGCTGCCGTACCTGCTGGCGTTCGCGGACCAGAACTTCCGGGCCTCGCCGGCGACGTCCTGAGTTCGGGACGGGTCCCCGGGACCCCTGGCTACGGTCGCCGCGTGCGCCTCGGTTCCCTGGTCCTCGCCGTGACGGCGGCCTTGGCCGTCTCCGCCTGCGGGCCGCTGGACCCGCTCCCGTCCGCGGCTGCCCTGCTCGACGAGTACGCCCGGTCGACGACGGTGAAGAACGACCGGTTCACCGGAACCGGGTCGAGCGAGGAGCGGGCGAAGTACCTCTTCGCCAACTACCCCGGCGGACGGCTCTTCGGTGCCCTGCTGGCGACGTTCCGGTGCGGCGCCGGCGACCAGCACGGCCCGTGGCCCTCCGACAAGTGCGACCTGACCGACGAAGTCCGCCGAGCGGCCGGCGACGGCGACCTGTACGCCCGGTCGCTGCTGGTCAAGCACGAACGCGGCACGCTCGAACTGCTCACGCTCTACGTCGTGCGCGGCGCCGGGAAGTCCCTGGCCGTCGACCGGACCGGCCGCGGCTACACCGACCTGGCGGACTTCCGCGCCCACAACGACCTGCTGACCCCCGAAGACCTGGTCATGACCTCGGCCGACATCACGGCGGTGCCCGGCGGGAACACGGTCGTCGTCACCGGGCACACCCCGCGGACCTGGCCGTGGTGGCTACTGGGCGGAAGCATCGCCGCCGTCGCCGCGCTCACCGCGGTCCTCGTCCTGCTCCGGCGGCGGGCGAAGGCCCGGTTCGACGACCTCTTCGGCCCCGGCGCCACCTGATATCCGGTTGTGGCGAACGCGATCCCGGAGCCCCGCCGAAGGCGACCGGCTCGCCCGCACCCCGCACGGCCGGCGTCACGGCCTCGGTCGGCGACGCACCCGCCGCGGGCTTCACCGGCACCGCCGTCTTCGGCGTCGAGGGTCCTTCGGAGCCCGCGCTCGACTCGGCGGGGCTGTCCCGGTTCGACCGGCTCGCCGTCGCCCGCCGGCCCGCATGACGAAGGCGGGGGCGCGGTCACCGACCACGCCCCCGCCTTCCGTGCAGCTCTACTCGCTTTCCGGCTTGCCCTCGGGCTCTTCGCCCTGCGGGTCCGGCACCGGCAGCAGCGCGTCCAGCGCCGTGCCCGTCAGACGGCGGAACGAGCGGCGCGGGCGGTCGCGGTCCAGCACCGCCACCTCCAGCTTGATCGGGTCGGCCTCGCCGTTGCCGTTCGCCGACGACGAAGCGGCAGCCGACGACGAGGAGCCCGCCGAAGCCGTCGTCGAGGTGGTCGCCGGCTGGGTCGGCGTCCGCAGCGCGGCCACCGCCACCCCGAGCGCCGCCTGCAGGTCCAGGCCGTCCTCGAACGTTTCCTTCAGCTTCGCCGCGATCTTCTCGTTCTGCCCGCCCATGACGGTGTACTGCGGCTCGTCGAAGATCGACCCGTCGTAGGTCAGCCGGTACAGCTGGTCCTCCGCCGAGCTCGCCCCGACCTCCGCCACGCAGACCTCGACCTCGAACGGCTTCAGCTGCTCGGTGAAGATGCTGCCCAGCGTCGCCGCGTAGGCGTTCGCCAGCGCCCGCGCGCTCACGTCACGCCGGTCGTACTGGTAGCCCTTGAGGTCCGCATGTCGGATCCCCGCCACGCGCAGGTTTTCGAACTCGCTGTAGCGCCCGACCGCGGCGAAGCCGATCCGGTCGTAGATCTCGGACACCTTGTGCAGCGTCGCCGACGGGTTCTCCGCCACGAACAGCACGCCGCCCGCGTACTTCAGCACCACCACGCTCCGGCCGCGCGCGATGCCCTTGCGCGCCAGCTCGGAACGCTCCCGCATCAGCTGCTCGGGAGAGGCATACAACGGCATCGTCACGGTGTGCGCTCCAGGTTCTTCGGTGTTCCAACGTTCACTGGTTCAGCCCCGCGTCAGGAGAGCCGGCTCTGGTGGCGCTCGATCCGCCCCGCCACCACGGCTTCCGCGACGGCCGCGGTCTCCGACTCCGGCAGCTGCACGGCACCGCGCTCGGCGGTGATCGTCACGACGCTCGGGAAGATCCGCCGGACCAGGTCCGGCCCGCCCGACGCCGTGTCGTCGTCCGCCGCGTCGTACAGCGCCTCCACCGCGACGCGCGTCGCGGCCTCGGCGTCGGCGTCCGGGTCGTGCAGCTTCTTCAGCGCGGATTTCGCGAACAGCGAACCCGAACCGATGCCCGCGTAGCCGCCGTTCTCCTCGTAGCGGCCGCCCGCGGCGTCGTACGAGACGATCCGCCCGGCGTGCTTCGCGTCCTCGGCCTCCAGGTCGTAGCCCACGAACAACGGGATCGCCGCCAGCCCGGCCATCGCCATCTCGAGGTTCGCCTTGACCATCCCGGCCAGCTTGTTCGTCTTGCCGTCCAGCGACAGCGAAACGCCCTCGATCTTCTCGTAGTGCGCCAGCTCGACGGCGTACAGCCGCACCATCTCCACGGCCAGCCCCGCCGTGCCGGCGATGCCGACGGCCGAATACTCGTCGGTGACGTGCACCTTTTCGATGTCGCGGCTCGCGATCATGTTCCCCGACGTCGCCCGCCGGTCACCCGCGATCAGCACACCGCCCGCGAAAGTCAATGCGACGATCGTCGTCCCGTGCGGCACGCCCAGCTCCGCCACGCCACCGCTCACCCGCCGCTCCGGAAGCAACTCCGGCGCCTGCACGCGCAGGAAGTCCGAAAACGACGACGTCGCCGACGAGAAGTACGCGGCCGGCAGCGCGGGACCCGAGATGCCCCTGGTGTTGTCCATACGTGCTCAAAAATCCCATCTGTGCGGGCCGGAACCCCGCGCGCGGCGTGCCGTCACGCGGGACCCGGCCGCCGGCTGAACGGTCGGCGTGGGCGCGGGGCCCCGGGCGGCCTACTCGCCGCCCTTCTGCACGTAGGCACGGACGAAGTCCTCGGCGTTCTCTTCGAGCACGTCGTCGATCTCGTCCAGGATCGTGTCCACGTCCTCGCCGAGCTTCTCGCGCCGCTCCTGACCCGCCGCGCCGGTGTCGTCGAACTCCTCGTCGGAGTCACCACCGCCGTGCTTTTCGATCTTTTCCTGGGCCATCTCGCCTCCCGGTGTGGCTGATGTTTCCTAGCCTACCCAGCGGCCCCGACATTCGGGGTCACGCCGCGATCGCTGGTGCGTCCCGCCTAGTCCGAACCGGTGAGCGCCTCCACCAGGTCCTCGGCCGTCGCCGACTCGTCCAGCAGCTTCCCGACGTGGGCCTTGGTCCCGCGCAGGGGCTCCAGGGTCGGGATCCGCACCAGCGACTCCTTGCCCACGTCGAAGATGACCGAATCCCAGGACGCCGCCGCGATCGAGGTCGCGTACTTCTCCAGCGCCCGGCCCCGGAAGTAGGCCCGCGTGTCCGACGGCGGGGTCGTCACCGCGGCCACCACCTCTTCCTCCGACACCAGCCGCTTCATCGACCCGCGCGTCACGAGCCGGTTGTACAGGCCCTTCGCCAGCCGCACGTCCGAGTACTGCAGGTCGACCAGGCGCAGCCGCGGCGCGCCCCACGCGAGCTGGTCCCGCTGCCGGTAGCCCTCCAGCAGGCGCAGCTTCGCCGGCCAGTCCAGCCGGTCCGCGCACTCCTGCGGGTCGCGCGCCAGCGCGTCCAGGACCTCGCCCCAGACCCGCAGGACCTCCTTCGACGCCTGGTCGGCGTCCGTGCGCTCCAGGTTCTGCGAGACGATCTCGTGGTAGGCGAACTGCAGGTCCAGCCCGGTGTACTTCTTCCCGTTCGCCAGCGCCACCTGCGCCTTCAGCGTCGGGTCGTGGCTGATCTGGTGCACCGCGCGCACCGGCTCGTCCAGCTTGAGGTCGTCGAACCGGATGCCGGACTCGATCAGGTCGAGGATCAGCGCCGTCGTCCCGACCTTCAGGTACGTCGAGTACTCGGACATGTTCGCGTCACCGATGATGACGTGCAGCCGCCGGTACTTGTCCGCGTCCGCGTGCGGCTCGTCCCGGGTGTTGATGATCCCGCGCTTCAGCGTCGTCTCCAGGCCGACCTCGACCTCGATGTAGTCCGCACGCTGGGAGAGCTGGAACCCGGCCTCTTCGCTCTGCTGGCCGATCCCGACGCGGCCCGACCCGGTCACCACCTGCCGCGACACGAAGAACGGCGTCAGCCCGGCGATGATCGCGGTGAACGGCGTCGACCGGGCGCACAGGTAGTTCTCGTGCGTGCCGTAGCTCGCGCCCTTGCCGTCGACGTTGTTCTTGTACAGCTGCAGCCGCGGCTGGCCGGGCACGGACGCCGCCTTCAGCGCGGCCTCCTCCATCACCCGCTCGCCCGCCTTGTCCCAGATGACCGCGTCGCGCGCGTTCGTCACCTCGGGCGCCGAGTACTCCGGGTGCGCGTGGTCGACGTACAGCCGCGCCCCGTTGGTCAGGATGACGTTCGCCGCGCCCAGGTCCTCGACGTCCGGGTCGTGCCCCGGCCCGCCGGGGCCGGTCAGGTCGAACCCGCGCGCGTCCCGCAGCGGGGACTCCACCTCGTAGTCCCACCGCGCCCGCCTCGCCCGCGGGATGTCGGCCGCGGCCGCGTAGGCCAGCACGACCTGGGTCGAGGTGAGTACCGGGTTCGCCGTCGCGTCGCCCGGCACGGAGATGCCGTACTCGACTTCGGTTCCCATGATCCGCCGCATGTCCACCACCCTACGGGGTCGTCCTAGTGGAACGATGCACCCATGCCAGGCAGTGACGAACTCGTTGCGCTCTATGACCAGGCCGGATCCGAAGTCGGCACGACCACCCGCTCCCGGGTCCGCGCCGAAGGACTCTGGCACGCCGCCGGCGTCGTGCTGGTCCGTTCGGGTGACGGCCAGGCCGTCTACGTGCACCTGCGCACCGCGGTGAAGGACGTGTGGCCCTCGACCTGGGACTGCTGGGCCGGCGGCGTGGTCGCCGCGGGCGAGTCACCGGCCGAGTGCGCCCGCCGCGAACTGGCCGAAGAGCTGGGCGTCCACGGGGTGGAACCCGTTCCGCTGTTCACCAAGGTCTACGACGACGGCCGCAACCGCTGCCACAACTTCGCGTCCGAGGTCCGCTGGGACGGCCCGATCCACCACCAGGCCGAGGAGATCGTCGAAGGCCGCTGGATCCCGCTGGAGGACCTCCGCGCCTGGATCGACGACCCGGCACCCGAACTGCCGTTCATCCCCGACGGCCGCGAAGGCGTCCAGGAATGGTTCCGCCGTTACGGCTGAGCCGCGAGCTTCGCCGCCATCGCGGGCAGCAGCCGCTTCGCCGCGTCCACGGCCCGCGCCTCGGTGCTCGCCGACACGGTCAGCCCGGACACGAGCTTTCCCTTCGCCAGCAACACCGTGCATGTCTTGCCCTCGCACCAGGCCCGCTGACGGTCCACTCCGGCCTGGTCGGGGACGGTCACCGTCTTGCCCGCGCAGTCGGCGTCCGCCACGACCTGCGCGGCCGCCACGTCGGGGTAGGCCGCGACGCGGTGGCGCAGCACCGAACCGCTGGGATAGCGCCAGGACGCGGTCCGGCTGCTCGCCGACACAGTGCCCGTCAGGCACCCCGAAGCTTCACTCGAACCGGGCTGCACGCCTTCCTCGGCGACGTCCGCGTCGGACAGCAGCGCCCGCTCCGCGACCAGGCCCAGGTCGGGCGCCGGCGGCGTGACGGGAGCGGCTTTCGCGGGGCTCACCGGTACTTCGGCGACCGAAGCGGGGGCCGAGGAGGGCGCCGGATCGTCGTAGTACGTCTCGAGGTTGTTCGGATCGGGCCCGTCGCAGCCGGTGAGGCCGACCAACGCGACCGCCGCCAAGGCGACCACCTGTCGATGACGCACCTGCTCCGGCCTCCTGTCGTCCTCGTGTGCCTGCGAAGGGTAGTGCAGTGGCTCAGTCCCACCCCAAGGAGGACCGGTGTCGCCAGTACTCCTCCGGATTTTCCGCGAGACCGGCCAGCGCCGCTTCCTCGTCCGTGCTCAGCGAAAGCGTGGTGGCGCGCAGGTTCGCGGCCAGCTGGGCCGGGCTCGCCGGGCCGAGGACGGCCGTGCCGGCCCACTCTCGCGCCAGCACCGCGGCGACGGCGACCGCATCCGGCCCGGTGCCGTGCGCCGCCGCGACCTCGCGCAGCACCGCGGGCGCCTCCACCGCGAGCCTGCCGTTGGCCAGGGTTTCCTTGACCAGTACCCGCTTCCCGGCCGCGTGCGCCGCGGCGAGCGCAGGCCCGGCGGACGGTTCCAGGACGTTCCACGTCGACTGCACCGCCGAAAACACCGGCCGCCCGGCCACTTCCAGCGCGAACGCGCGCTCGATCGCGGCCGCCTGCGCCGGCCCGGACGTCGAGAACCCGACCGCGACGCCGTTCGCGGACAGCTCCGCCAGCGCCTCGATCAGCGGCTCGTCGGTGAACAGTGGACTGTCCACAGTGAGCGAATGCACCTGGTACAGGCCGACCCGATCCCCCAGCAGCGCCAGGGTTTCCGCCCACTGCGCGGCGAACCGCGCCGCCGAGTGCTCCTTCACCTCGTGCACGTCGGCGTCGAGGCGCCAATCCCCCACGTACGCGTAGCCCCACTTGCTGGAGACCTCGACGTCCGGGTGCCCGCGCTCGGCGAGCCAGCCGGCCAGGAACTCCTCCGAGCGCCCGTACGAGCGGGCGACGTCGACGTGCCGGATCCCCGCGGCGTAGGCGTCGTCGAGCACGGCGAAGGTCGCGGCGCGCATGGACTCGACGTCCCGCCGCGGCGGGAGCGCGCCCTCGCGGCCCAGGTTGATGTAGGCGGGCCGGCCCAGCGCGGCCAGGCCGAGCGCGATGCGCTCCACGGGCGCGCTCACGCCGTCTGCTTGTGCCGGAGGATGGCCAGCCACTGGTCGGCGTTCTGCGCCTGGCGGTGGAGCTTCTCGAGGCGCGCGGCCGGGGCCCGGACGTACCCCTTGCCGAAGACCGGCGCGATCTGGCGGAGGCTCGCGCCGCCTTCGCGGGCGGCGAGCAGGGCCCAGTCGGAGGCGTCGGCGCACGCGGCCGAGGCCCGGCGGAGCTCCCCGAGGATGTCGATCAGCTCCTGGGCGCTCACCTCCCCCGCCTGGACGGCGGCGGCCGTCGTCTCCAGCCAGGCCAGGACGTCGTTTTCGGTGATGGGCGC
The DNA here is from genome assembly GCF_055633595.1 of Amycolatopsis sp. NPDC114504. Lineage (NCBI taxonomy): Bacteria > Bacillati > Actinomycetota > Actinomycetes > Pseudonocardiales > Pseudonocardiaceae > Amycolatopsis > Amycolatopsis sp. NPDC114504. The sequence goes on from NZ_JBVKDU010000005.1 coordinate 693,471, forward strand.
GCGAGGGCGGCGGGTTTCTTCGCTCACGGCGCGAAGTATAGGTCGTTATACATCGATATACTCGGAACCAGCCATGACGACACGCACCGAATCCCAGCCGGACGCCGAGCGGGTGCTCGACGTGTTCAAGGCGCTCGCGAACCCCGTGCGGCTGCAGGTGCTGCAGTGGCTGCGCGAGCCGGAACGGCATTTCCCGGTGGAGCGGGCCATCGCCGACCCGATCGAGGTCGGCGTGTGCGTCAGCCACATCCAGGAGAAGACGGGGCTCGCGCAGTCGACCGTCTCGGCGTACATGGCCGAGCTGCAACGCGCCGGCCTGGTGCGCGCGACCCGCGTCGGCAAGTGGACGCACTACAAGCGCGACGAAGCCCGGATCGCCGAGTTCGTCGCGGCGCTCGGCCGCTCTCTCTGACCCTCTCCCCCGCCCCAACCGGCGGCCGGTTGACTCATATCGTAATTCTGCAATACTTCGATTCATGGGCACGATCGAGAACATGCGGCTGGGCCGCTACGGCATCTGGACGTTCGACTTCGAAGACCAGCCGGCCGGCCTGATCCGGGACTCCGTGCGGGAGCTGGAAGAGCTCGGCTGGCCCGCGGTCTGGATCCCGGAGACCGACGGCCGGGAAGCCCTGACGCACGCCGGGTTCCTGCTGTCGGTCACCGAGCGCCTCACCGTCGTCAACGGGATCGCGCAAATCCGGTCGCGGGGACCGCGCTGGACCTGCGGCGCGGCCCTGCTACTGGCCGACGCGTACCCGGACCGCCACCTGCTGGGCCTCGGCTTCGGCGCCGGGCAACCCGGCGAGAAGCCGCTTCAGGCGATGAACGACTACCTCGACGCGTTGGACGCCGTCACGAGCGCCAACCCCGAGCCGCCGACGCCGATCCGGCGGCTGCTCGCCGCGTACGGCCCGAAGATGCTGGAGCTGGCCCGGGACCGGTCGGCGGGCGCGCACACCTACCACGTGACACCGGAGCACACCGCCCAGGCGCGGGAAATCCTGGGCGACGGCCCGTTCCTCGGCGTCGAGCACGCCGTGCTCTTCGAAACCGACGCGGCCAAGGCGCGCGAGATCGCCCGCGGCCACCTGCACACGTACCTCACCTCGCGGTACAACGTCGCGAAGTTCCGGAGGCTCGGCTACACCGAAGCCGACCTCGACGGCGGCCGCGGCAGCGACCGGCTCGTCGACGACCTGGTGTTCTGGGGCGACCTGGACACGATCACCGCGAAGCTGCACGCGCACCTCGACGCCGGCGCCGACCACGTCGGCATCCAGGTGATCGGGGTCGAACCGGGCACTTCGGCCATGCCGCACTGGCGCCGGCTGGCCGAAGCGCTGCTACCCGCCGGCGTCGCCGCGTAGGCCGAACCGCGCGGTGCAGTGCCACACGCGCTTGAGCACCTGGGGGTCGTGCCGGCCGGCGCGGACGGCGTCGCCGATGATCCGCGCGTCGAGCCGGCCGTCCCGGGCGATCTCCTTCCCGGCCCGCACGACGTCTTCGCCCCGGTAGTCGGCGTGCTCGACCAGAACCTCGACCGGCAGCCGGAACCCGTGGTGCCAGCGGGTGGGGAACGGCAGCTCGGCGGCCGCCGCCTCGACGTCGGTGCCGCGGAACGCCGGGTCCAGCACGAGCGCCTCGACGTCCGTCGCGAGCCGGAGCGGGCCGTGGACGTGGGCTTCGATGTAGTCGTCGAGCTCGTCCTGGACGTCCGCGTCGGCGAGCGTCAGCAGCGGCATGTGCTCGGCGGTGCCGAAGTCGGCCGGCTCGGCGAAGCTGTCCGGATAGCAGAACGTCGTGCGCGCGAGCACTTCCCGCTTCAGCCGCAGGTGGGACGAGCCGAACCGGACGGAGCCGCCCGCCAGGCGCCGCCGGTGGTCGAGGGAGCCGTACTTCGGCCGGGCCGACGGCGGCAGGTCGTCGTACGCGCCACCGAAGATCCGGTGCTCCCAGCGCCACCGGTCACCGCCGGCGTGCGCGGTCAGGCCGCCGTTGCTCGTGCCCGTCTCGAACTGCGAGCGGTAGACGCCGTCCGTAACCAGGTGCCGCAGCAGCGGCACTTCCCCGGCCAGGCGGTCCGGGTGGAAGTGGACGGTGACGGCCAGGTCGCCGGGCAGCGGCGGCCCGGCCACGCGGCTCGCGACGTGCGCGACCGCTCGCCGCCACGGTTCTTCCCCCCACGCCATGGGCGGCAGCCTACCCCGACGGGTATAGGTCGTTATACAGAACGAGAGGTCCGATAACCGCTGGCTTCACTCCCGGCGGCCCGGCTTGACTGCGGGCATGCGGTTCGGAGCGACGGAGTTCGGTGTCCCGGTGCGGTTCGCGCTGCTGGCCGCCGTCTGGGGTGCGAGCTTCCTGTTCATCAAGGTGGGCCTGGCCGGGCTCTCCCCCGGCCAGATCGCCCTCGCGCGGGTCGCACTGGGCGCACTCGCGCTGGCCGCCGTGCTGCTCGCGCGCCGGCGCCCGCTCCCCCGCGATCCCGTGCTGTGGGGCCATCTCGCGGTGGTCTCGGTGCTGCTGTGCGTGGTGCCGTTCCTGTTGTTCTCGTGGGCGGAACAGTACATTTCGTCCGGTTTGGCCAGCATCTTCAACGCGACGACCCCGCTCGTCACGATGGTGCTGGCCGCCGCGGCGCTCCCCGAAGAGCGGTTCACGCCACCGCGCGCGCTCGGCCTGTCGCTCGGTTTCCTCGGCGTGCTCACGATCGTCGGGGCGTGGCACGGCATCGACGTCTCGCACGAACTGACGGCGCAGCTCGCCTGCCTCGGCGCCACGACGTGCTACGGCGCGTGCTTCGTCTACATGCGCCGGTTCGTCTCCCCGCGGGGCGTCGATCCCGTCGTGGTCGCGTTCGGCCAGACGGGCTCGGCGACAGTCATCCTCAGCCTGCTGGCCCCGGCGGTCGCGGTGACGCCGGTCCACCTCGACCTCGCGGTGGTGGCGAGCATGGTCGCGCTCGGTGTTTTCGGCACGGGCATCGCGTATGTCTGGAACGTCCGCATCATCGCGGCCTGGGGCGCGGCGAACGCGTCGGCAGTGACTTACCTCACACCGGTTGTCGGCGTCCTGCTCGGCGTGCTCGTGCTGGGCGAACCGGTGAGCTGGAACCAGCCGGCCGGCGCGCTCCTGGTGGTGCTCGGCATCGTCGCGGCCCACCGGCCGCCGCGGTCGCGCCGGAGCCGCACCGCCGAGCCCGAACTCGTCAGGCTGTAGGCACGCCGATGGGGCGGCCGCCGAAGCGACCGCCCCATCGGGGTTCGAGCCCTACAGGTACTGCCCGGTGTTCGTGGCGGTGTCGATCGCCCGCCCCGAGTCCGTGTTCTTGCCGGTGACGAGCGTGCGGATGTAGACGATCCGCTCGCCCTTCTTGCCGGAGATCCGGGCCCAGTCGTCCGGGTTGGTGGTGTTGGGCAGGTCCTCGTTCTCCGCGAACTCGTCGACGATCGCGTCCAGCAGGTGCTGCACGCGCAGGCCGGGCTGGTTGGTCTCCAGCACCGACTTGATGGCCGACTTCTTCGCCCGGTCCACGATGTTCTGGATCATCGCGCCCGAGTTGAAGTCACGGAAGTACAGGACCTCCTTGTCCCCGTTGGCGTAGGTCACCTCGAGGAACCGGTTGTCGTCGCTCTCCTCGTACATCCGCTCGACGGTGTGCTGGATCATCGCGTCGAACGTCGCCTTGGCGTCGCCGCCGAACTCGGCGAGGTCGTCGGCGTGGATCGGCAGGCCTTCGGCCAGGTACTTGGAGAAGATGTCCTTCGCGCCTTCGGCGTCCGGACGCTCGATCTTGATCTTGACGTCGAGCCGGCCCGGCCGCAGGATCGCCGGGTCGATCATGTCCTCGCGGTTGGAGGCGCCGATGACGATGACGTTCTCCAGGCCTTCGACACCGTCGATCTCCGACAGCAGCTGGGGCACGATCGTGGTTTCCACGTCGGACGACACGCCCGACCCACGGGTCCGGAAGATCGAGTCCATCTCGTCGAAGAACACGATCACCGGGGTGCCCTCGGAGGCCTTCTCCCGCGCTCGCTGGAAGATCAGGCGGATGTGCCGCTCGGTCTCCCCGACGAACTTGTTGAGCAGCTCGGGACCCTTGATGTTCAGGAAGTAGGACTTCCCGTCCTCGTTGTCGCCCCGTGCCGCGGCCACCTTCTTGGCCAGCGAGTTCGCGACCGCCTTGGCGATGAGCGTCTTGCCGCAGCCCGGCGGGCCGTAGAGCAGGACGCCCTTGGGCGGGCGCAGCTGGTACTCCTGGTACAGGTCGGCGTGCAGGAACGGCAGTTCCACCGCGTCCCGGATCTGCTCGATCTGCCGGGTGAGGCCACCGATGTCCTCGTAGCGGACGTCGGGCACCTCCTCCAGCACCAGGTCCTCGACCTCCGCCTTCGGCACGCGCTCGTACGCGTAGCCGGCCTTGGAGTCGACTAGGAGCGAGTCGCCCGGCTTGAGCGGCTGCTCGGCCAGCAGATCGGAGAGCAGGACCACCCGCTCCTCGTCCGCGTGCCCGACCACCAGCGCGCGAAGGCTGCCGCCCTCGACGTCGGCGGCGAGCACCTCGCGCAACGCGCACACCTCGCCGGTGCGTTCGAAGCCGCCGGCCTCGACCACGGTGAGCGCCTCGTTGAGCCGCAGCGCCTGGCCGCGGCGCAACGACGAGAGCTCGACCGCGGGCGATACCGACACCCGCATCTTCCGGCCGGCCGTGAAGACGTCCACCGTGTTGTCCTCGTACGCCTCGACGAAGACGCCGTACCCGGACGGTGGCTGGGCCAGCCGGTCGACTTCCTCACGCAGAGCGAGGAGCTGTCCTCGCGCCTCACGCAGGGTTTCGACCAGTTTGGTGTTGCGTTCGGTGAGCTGACTCACCCTTTCCGAGGCCTCGGCGAGCCGCTGTTCGAGCACTCGGTTCTGCCGTGGCGAGTCGGTCAGTTTGCGGCGCAGCAGCGCCACTTCCTCCTCGAGAAAACGGATCTGCCGAGCCTGCTCGTCCGCCGTCGTCCCAGCTCCGGATGTCGCTGAAGGGTCGGCCTCCTCGCGCCGACCTCCGGGAAGGTCATGATGCATCGGGCACCTCCTCGGAGTGCTTTTCATTCCACGGTACCGGCGATCACCGACAAGAAAAGGCCTTTCCGGATCACAAGATCGGCGCGTCGCGGTTTCCTCGCCTGGTCCAGCACGGACATTCCCGCAGCGCAAGCGGCCATTTCGGTGCCGTGGCCCCGGCGCGTCGCGGGCCCATCCGGGCCGAGACGAACCAAGCACGGCGGGAGTACCCGCTCCGGAGACGGCCCAACCCTGCCCGGAGATGACGATTCGAGCGAGTTCCGCCCTTCCCGCGCGGCGGTCCGGCCCGGTGGCTAGCATCGGGCCGACGCCGGCCGCCCGAGGACGGTGTCCGGAGCCGAAGGAACGCGAGGGGGCACCACCCATGACCTACCCGCCGCAGCAACCGGGCGGCTACGGCCAGCAGCCCGGCGGCTACGGGCAGCAGCCCGGGCCGTACGGCCAGCAGCCTGGCGGCTACCCCCAGAGCGGACCGCAGCCCCAGCCGGGCTACGGCGGCACCCAGCAGTTCGGCCGGCCGGACCCGTACGGGCAGCCCCAGCAGGGCGGTTACCCGCCGCAGCCGGGCGCTCAGCCCCAGCAGGGCCACCCGCAGTACGGGCAGCAGGACCAGTGGGGCCAGCAGCAGCAGAACTACGGCGGGTACGACCCGTACGGAGGCGGCGGCTTCGGTGACGCCCCGCCGCCCAAGAAGAAGAAAACCGGGCTCATCGTCGGCATCGCGGCCGCCGCCGTGATCCTGGTCGGCGGCGGCGTGACGTGGTTCGTCCTGGCCAACGGCGACGACAACAACACCGCGGCGCCGCCCGCCAGCAGCTCGGCGGCGCCGACGTCCGCGCCGAAGACGTCGAGCTCGAAGCCCAAGACCTCGTCACCGACGAGCCCGTCGACGAAGAGCAGCAAGCCGGCCGGCGGTCCCGCCCCCTCGGGCAAGGGCAGCTCGCAGGAGCTGTTCGACACGACGATCGCCGCCTACAACGCGGGCGACGAGAAGGCGCTGGGCGACACGATCTGCCGGAGCGTCTACGAGGGCACCACCGGCGAGATCCCGAAGGTCACGGTGAAGCTGACCGCGTCGCCGCAGGACACCGGCGACAAGTCCAGCGTGCGCTACTCGGCCACGGACGGCAGCAAGACCAAGGTCGGCACGATGTCGGCCCAGAAGGAATCCGGCCTGTGGTGCCTGTCCAACGTGAAGGCGGACGGCTCGTGAGCCCGCGCCGTCGGTGAACCGCGCGCTCGCCGCGGGGCTCGTGCTGCTCGGCGTGGCCGGTGCGGGCGTGGTGCTGGGACTGCTGCTGATCGCGCCGTCCGGCTCCGGGCCCGCACCGTCGACCCCGGCGGCCCCGCCCACCCGCGCGTCGACGTCCACCGCGCCCGACGCGGTCGACACGGCCGCGGTGACCGTGCTGGCCCGCGCGATCGTCGACGCCATCGCCCACCACGACTCGACGGCGTTCGGCAAGCTGACGTGCCGCCCGCAGAGCGCGGAGGCCCTCATGCGGCTCCAGCGGATGTGGGACGCGGCCGGCCCGGTGACGGCGACCCTCAAGGAGCCACCGGAGGTCCGCGGCGAGTCCGCGACGGCGAAGGTGCACGTCGAGGCGGCGGGCGGCACGAAGGACACGCCCTTCCCGCTGCACAAGGAGTCCGGCCGCTGGTGCGTGCCGGGTTAGGGCCTGTCCTCAAAGCCAGAGGAGAAGCGCAGCCAGGTCAATCATCCCTCGGTAGGAGATAGCAGTCTTATCGAAGCGGGTAGCGATGGCACGGAACTGCTTGAACCGGTTGAAACACCGTTCCACGATGTTGCGCCGCCGGTAGGCGACACGGTCGAAGGCCGGCGGGCGGCCACCGGCCCGGCCGCGGCGCAGCCGGTTGGCCTGCTGGTCACGTCGCTCCGGAATCGTCGCCGGGATGTGCAGTCGACGAAGGTAGGAACGGATGGCGCGACTCGAGTAGCCCTTGTCCGCCAGCACCCGGCTCGGCCGGGTCGGCGAACGCCTGGGACCCGGCCGACGGAACTCGATGCCCGCCATGACCTGGGTGAACATCGCGCAGTCGTTGACGTTGCCGCCGGTCAGCACCACCGACAACGGCCGCCCATGACCATCGCAGGCCAGGTGGATCTTGGTGGTGGGCCCGCCGCGGGACCGACCGATGGCATGATCACCTGGCTCGCTCTGCCCGCCGCAGAATCCGCTCGCCCCCTGTGTGAGACGCCGGAACACGGCGAGCACCGGCGGCGTGCTGATGGGCCCGCACGATGCTGGAATCGACCGACACTTCCCGGTCGAGTTCGTCGATCGCCTCGGCGATCACCTGCACCTTCGCCACCAGCGCGGACAGAGTGCCGGTGCGTGACCAGCGCCAGAACCGGTTGTAGACCGCCTTCCACGGCCACCCACTTTGAGGACAGGTCCTAGCGGCTCAGCCCTTGCCCTTGGCCGGCCGCCGGGACACGCGCGGGGACACGGTCCCGTCCGCGAGGCGCCGGGCCGTCAGCAGGAACGCCGTGTGCGCGACCATCCGGTGGTCCGGGCGCACCGCCAAGCCCACCACGTGCCACGGCCGCATCAGCGTTTCCCACGATTCGGGCTCGGTCCAGCACTGCTGCTCGCGCAGCGACTCCGTGACGCGCGAAAGCTGCGTCACGGTCGCGACGTAGACCGTCAGCACGCCGCCCGGCACCAGGTGGGCGGCCACGTTCGGCAGCTGGTCCCACGGGGCCAGCATGTCCAGCACGACCCGGTCGACCTCGCCTTCGTGGGTCGCCAGGTCCGCCACGGTGAGCGACCAGTTGGCCGGCTTCTCGCCGAAGAACTTCACGACGTTGTGCTCGGCGTGCACGGCGTGGTCGTCACGGATCTCGTACGAGCTCACGCGCCCTTCCGAGCCGACCGCGCGCAGCAGCGAGCACGTCAGCGCGCCCGAGCCGGCGCCCGCCTCGAGCACGCGAGCGCCCGGGAAGATGTCGCCCCACATCACGATCTGCGCGGCGTCCTTCGGGTAGATCACCTGCGCGCCGCGCGGCATCGAGAGCACGTAGTCCGGCAGCAGGGGGCGCAGTGCGAGGTAGGTCGACCCGCCCGCGGACGTCACCACCGAGCCCTCGGGACGGCCGATGAGGTCGTCGTGGGCGAGCCCGCCGCGGTGGGTGTGGTACTCCCCGCCGTCGGCCAGCGTCAAGGTGTAGTGCCGCCCCTTCGAGTCGGTCAACTGCACTCGATCACCCGCGCGAAACGGTCCGCTGACCGACAACACTTCCTCCAGTACCCCGAATGGCCGACGACAGATCTTCGCAGGCCGCCCGGGCCGGTGGCTCAGCGGGTACGGCGGTTCAGCGCGGCGCGCAGGTCGTCCCGGCGCAGCACGCCCGCGGGACGGCCCTCGTCGTCGACCACCAGGAACTGCCACGCCGGGGTCTCGCGGACCCGTTCGACGACGTCCTCCCCCGGCTCCGAGGCCAGCAGGACCGTCTCGGCCCGGATCGGCTCGGCCGCGAGCTCCGCCGGCGCGTGCGGTGAGGTGCCCGCGAGCCGCTCCGCCGCGCCCGTGTCGAGCAGCCCGGCGGCGACGCCGTCGGCGCGGACCAGCACCACGCCCCGGCCCGCCGACGCGGCCAGCGCGTCCGACACCGGGCTCTCGGCGGGCAGCTGCAACACCGGTCGCACGAGCTCGGTGAGGTCCAGACCTTCCGGCCAGCTGCGGCGCGCTTCCGCGGCCAGCTCCGAGCGCGCGCCGAGGATCACGAACCACGCCGTGACGACGCAGACGCCGAGGCGCAGCCAGCGGTCCGGGCTCCCGGTCGCGAGGCCCCACAGCGCCCACACGAGCAGCCCCGCGGCCACGATCCCGCCGCCGGCGACCGCGGCGCGCGTGCCCTTCGCGCGGATCCCCGTCGCCGCCCAGACGCCCGCGCGGACCAGCCGCCCGCCGTCCAGCGGCAGGCCGGGCAGGAGGTTGAACACGCCGACGGCGAGGTTCGCCACCGCGCACTCGGCCACCAGCATCCAGACCGCGCCGTCGGGCGGGACGGCGAACATCAGCAGGCCGCAGAACCCGCCCAGCAGCAGCGACACCGCCGGGCCGGCCGCGGCGACGAGCCCTTCGTGGATCGGCCGCTTCGGCGTGCGGGCCACTTCGGACAGCCCGCCGAGCAGGAACAGCCGCAGCCGCCGCACCGGGATCCCCAGCCGCAGCGCGGCCAGGCAGTGCCCGAGCTCGTGGGCGAGCACCGACAGGCCCAGCAGCAGCGCGAACGCGCCCGCCAGCAGCCACGACGTCAGCGTCGAGGCGTCCGGCAGCAGCCGCCCGACCAGCGGCGCGTAGAGCACGACGACGACCAGCGAGCCGATCCACCACGACGGCGCCAGCAGCACGGGCACCCCGGCGACCCGGAACAGCAGGAGACCACCGTCCGAGAGGACGGCCTGCCGGGTGCCCCCGGTGCCCTGCTCACTGGTCGCGGCCATGCCGGAGAGCCTAGAGCCCCCGGTGTGGGTCCCGGGTGATCCGGTCCGGGTGGCGTCCCCCACGACCGGAACACGTACCCGCCCGGACGACACGCGTACCTGCACGGACGACTCGCGTACCCGGCCGGACGACACGGCGCCGCGCGGTCGTGTCGTCCGTCCGCGTACGCGTGTCGTCCGTCGGGGTACGCGTGTCGGCCGGCCGGGTACGGGGTTGTCCGGACCTGCCGGGCGTTGCGGTCGCCGGAACTGTCGGACCCCGGCGTTACGCTCTGCCCATGCCCGACGCCGACACCGTCACCACGGAACCCCCAGCCACCACCGTCGCCACGCAGGTGCGGCGGCGGCCCGCGTTGTCGCCGTCGAGGGCCAGCGACTTCAAGCAGTGCCCGCTGCTCTACCGGTTCCGCGCGGTCGACCGGCTGCCGGAGGTCCCGACCAAGGCCCAGCTGCGCGGCACGCTCGTCCACTCGGTGTTGGAGCGGCTCTTCGCGCTGCCGGCCGCCGAGCGCGTTCCCGCCCAGGCGCGGGAGCTGCTCGGCCCGGCGTGGACCGAGCTGTCCGAAGACCGTCCGGAGTGGACCGAGCTGTTCGACGGCGAGAAGCCCGACGACCACGCGGACTGGTTGCGGTCGGCGGAAAAGCTGCTGGACGCCTACTTCGAGCTGGAGGACCCGCGGCGGCTCGAGCCGGAGGCGTGCGAGCTGCACGTCGAGATCGAGCTCGGCTCCGGCGTGCTGCTGCGCGGCTACATCGACCGCGTCGACGTCGCGCCGACCGGCGAGATCCGGGTCGTCGACTACAAGACCGGTGCCGCGCCGCGTGAAATCGGCGAGGCCAAGGCGATGTTCCAGATGAAGTTCTACGCCGTGGTGCTGTGGCGGCTGCGCGGGATCGTGCCGCGCCAGCTGAAACTCATGTACCTCACCGACGGCCAGTCCCTCGCCTACACCCCCGACGAAGCCGAGCTGCTCCGCTTCGAACGCACGCTGGAAGCCATCTGGCAGGCCATCCTCAAGGCGGGCAAGACCGGCGACTTCCGGGCCAACAAGAGCAAGCTGTGCAACTGGTGTGACCACCAGGCGCACTGCCCCGAGTACGGCGGCACGCCACCCGCTTACCCCGGCTGGCCGGAGCCCGACGCGGGCGAAGAGACGCCGCTGGACCGGGCCGACTGATGGCCGACGCCTTCTACGTCCCGCTCGGCGACGACCGGTTCGCCGCGACCGCCCACACCGCCGGGCCCTGGTCGTCCGACTCGCAGCACTTCGGGCCGCCGTCGGCGTTGCTGGTCCGCGCTCTCGAAAACGTCGAACCGGCGCACTCGGCGGAGCTCGCGCGGGTGACGATCGAGATCCTCGGCCCGGCGCCGGTCGCCGAGCTCACCGTGCGGGCCCGGATCGAACGGCCCGGCCGGTCGGTCGAGCTGCTGCAGGCCGAGCTGGCGAGCGCGGAGCGCGTCGTGGCGCGGGCTTCGGCCTGGCGCATCGCGACGGCGGACACGGCCGAGATCGCCACCGACGCCGGGCCGCTGATGCCGGCGCCGGACAGCGTCACGGAGTCGCCGTGGCCGGAGGGCTGGCAGGCCGGCTACCTCGACGCGGTGGAGTGGCGCGCGGTCCGCGGCGGCATGGACGTGCCCGGCCCGGCCGCGGTCTGGGCCCGCCAGCGCGTCCCGCTGGTCGACGGCGAGGAGCCGAGCGGGCTGCAGCGCCTGTTCACGGTCGCCGACTCCGGCAACGGCGTCTCGAACTACCTCGACCCGCGCCAGTGGTGGTTCATCAACTCGGAGCTGACCGTGCACCTGCGGCGGCCGCCGTCGGGCGAGTGGATCGGCCTCGACGCGGTCACCCTGGTCGGCCGGCACGGCGTCGGCACGGCGACGAGCATCCTGCACGACGGCGAGGGCCCGGTGGCCACCGGCGCGCAGGCGCTCATGGTGCGTCCGCGACAGGCCGGGGGCGGATAGCCACCCACAACGGGCCCGCATCCAATAACCTTCGCGGAACGACCGACTTGAGGAGCGCTCCGGCATGCAGATCACCTCGGTGGTCAACCAGAAAGGCGGGGTCGGCAAGACCTCACTGAGCGTCGGCACCGCGGCCGCGCTGGCCGAGCAGGGCCGGCGGGTGCTGCTGGTCGACCTCGACCCGCAGGGCCACGCGACGACCGAGATGCTCGGTCTGGCCGAGGTGCCCCCGGACCGGCCGAGCCTGGCGAAAGCGCTGGCCAAGACGTGGAAGGGCCCGATCGAGGAGATCGTCGTCCCGCACCCGCGCAGCAACCTCGGCAAGGGGGGCGCGCTCGACGTCGTGCCGACGTCGCCGGGGATGTTCGACCTGATCCGGCGGCTCGACTCGTTCCGCGTGCCCGGCTGGCAGCTCGCCCGGGTCATCCAGTTCGCCAACTACGACCACTGCATCATCGACTGCCCGCCGGCGCTGGACGTGCTGACGAACAACGCGTTGGCGGCCTCGCACGGCATCCTGGTCCCGGTCCAGCCGGACAAGACGAGCATCCGCGCGCTGCGGCTGCTGGCCGACCAGGTCCGGTACGTCGAGCAGACGGTCGGGCGGCAGCCGCTGTCGTGGTTCGGCCTGGTGCCGAGCCTCTACCGCCGCCCGATCTCGCACTACGCCGCCGCGGCGCTGCAGGAGATGTACGAGTTCGGCATCCCGATGCTCTCGCACCTGCCACTCGGCGTGGTGATGAACGAGGCGGCGGCGAACGGCGTCCCGGTGACGACGTACGCCCCGGAGACGTTGCAGGCACTGTCGTTCCGCGAGATCGCCGGGACGCTCGACGGCTACCTGGAGCAGAACCAGGCCCCGGCGGTCGTGCCCGCCGACGAGGAGTTCGTCTTCGAGGACTTCATCTCGGAGGTGGCGGTGGCCCGCAACGTCAACGACAACGGCGCCCGCAAGGGCCTCTACGACCTGCTGCCGAAGAAACCGAACCGCCCGCGCTGACCCCGGTCGTGAGTGAGAAACAGTGTTCTAACCCTGTTTCTCACTCACGACCAGCGTGCGTCAGAGGCGGCAGGAGCGGATGTCGGACGCCAGGATCGCCTTGGCGCCGACCTCGGCCAGCTCGTCCATGATGAGGTTGACCTTCTTGCGCGACACCATCGCGCGCACGGCCACCCAGTCGTCGTCGGCGAGCGGCGCCACCGTCGGCGACTCCAGGCCCGGCGTGATCGCGATCGCCCGCTCGACCAGCGTCCGCGGGCAGTCGTAGTCCAGCATCAGGTACTGCTGCGCGAACACGACCCCGCGCAGGCGCGCCGCGAGCTGCGACTTCGCCTTGCTCTCCGCGGTGCCCTTGCGCTGCAGCAGCACCGCTTCCGACACGCAGATCGGGTCGCCGAACGCGACCAGGTTGTTCTGCCGCAGCGAACGGCCGGACTCGACGACGTCCGCGATCGCGTCCGCCACGCCGAGCTGGATCGAGATCTCGACCGCGCCGTCGAGCCGGATGACCTCGGCCTCGACGCCGTGGCGGGCGAGGTCGTCGCGGACCAGCCGCGGGTACGACGTCGCGAGCCGCTTGCCGTGCAGGTCGGCGGGCTTCCACTCCCGGCCCGCCGGGGCGGCGTAGCGGAACGTCGAACCGCCGAAGCCCAGTGCCTGGACCTCCTCCACCGGCGCGCCGGAGTCGAGGGCGAGGTCGCGGCCGGTGATGCCGAGGTCGAGGTCGCCGGAGCCGACGTAGATCGCGATGTCCTTGGGGCGCAGGAAGAAGAACTCGACCTCGTTGACGTGGTCGAGCACCGTCAGGTCGCGCTGCTCATGCCGCTTCCGGTAGCCCGCCTCGCCGAGCATCTCCGTCGCCGCGGCGGCGAGGGCTCCCTTGTTCGGCACGGCAACACGCAGCATTTCGCTTCTCTCCTCGTATCTTCGAGCGACCCGTCACAGGTAGCGGTAGACGTCCTCGGTCGACAGGCCGCGGCCGAGCATCAGCACCTGCAGGCGGTACAGCAGCTGGGAGATCTCCTCGGCCAGGCGCTCGTCGGACTCGTGCTCGGCGGCGATCCACACCTCGCCGGCTTCCTCCAGCACCTTCTTGCCCTGGGCGTGCACTCCGGCGTCGAGGGCGACGACGGTGCCGGACCCGTCGGGACGGGTACGCGCGCGCTCGGCAAGCTCCGCGAACAGCTCATCGAAGGTCTTCACGGTCTGCAGATCCTTCCACCCCGGACCCGCGGGCGCCGCCCCGGGATGGTCCGGATGCCGTCGATCTCACACCGGAGTGGACGCATCCTCCCGAAAGGTGGGACACGCGCGTTCGAAGTCGAGCAGGAACCGCTTCCGTTCGAGCCCGCCGCCGTAGCCGGTCAGCGAACCGGTCGAGCCGAGCACCCGGTGGCAGGGCACGATGATCGAGATCGGGTTCTTGCCGTTGGCCAGCCCGACCGCGCGGGAGGCCGCCGGATTGCCGAGCAGCTGCGCCAGCTCGCCGTAGGACGCCGTTTCGCCGTGCGGGATCCCGAGCAGGGCCGACCAGACCGAGCGCTGGAACGGCGTCCCGCGGAAGGCCAGCGGCAGGTCGAACTCGCGCCGCTGCCCGGCGAAGTACTCCGTCAGCTGTGCCTCGGTGCGCTCGAAGACTTCGCCGGCGGCGGGCGAGCCGAACGTCGGCTCGGCGGGGCGGTGGCGCTGCTCGTGCATGTACAGCCCGCAGAGCGCGTCGTCCTCGGCGACGAGCGTCAGGGGGCCGCACGGGCTGTCCACGACCGTGTGGGAACGCATGGGATCTCCTAAGCGGCGGGCATCCGGTTGATGGCGTGGTCACCGGTGGCCCACAGGTGCTGGGTGGCGTACGCGCGCCACGGGCTCCACGCCGCCGACCGGGCGACGACGGCGGCCTGCCCGCCGAGGCCGAGGGTCTCCGCGGCGTACTTGATGCCGAGGTCGGTGGGGAGGAACGCGTCCGGGTCGCCGAGGGCGCGCATGGCGATGCTCTCGACCGTCCACGGCCCGAACCCGGGCAGCGCGGTCAGCGCCACCCTCGTCGCCGCCCAGTCGCTGCCCGCGCCGAGGTCGAGCCCGCCGGTCAGCGCCGAGACCAGGGCGAGCAGCGTGCGACGGCGGCTGCGCGGCATGGCCAGGGTCTCGGGGTCCAGGGAAGCGAGCGCCTCCGGCGAGGGGAACAGGTGGGTCAGGCCGCCGTCGGGGTCGTCGATCGGCTCGCCGTGCGCGACGACCAGCCGGGCGGCGTGGGTGCGCGCGGCCGCCGTCGAGACCTGCTGCCCCAGCACGGCCCGCACGGCGAACTCGGCGCCGTCGACCGTGCGCGGGACCCGGCGGCCCGGCGCGGCCGCGACGAGCGGCGCGAGCAGCGGGTCGGTGGCGAGCTGGTCGTCCACGGCGGTCGGGTCGGCGTCGAGGTCGAGCAGCCGCCGGCAACGGCTGGTGGCGGCCGGCAGGTCCCGCAGGTCGGTCAGGCTGAGCCGGCACGCGATGTGGCCCTCCTCGGGCCGCAGGGCGACGACCCCGTGCCCGTGGGGCAGCCGCAGCGTCCGGCGGTACGCACCGTCGCGCCACTCCTCGACGCCCGGCACCGCGGTCGCGACGAGGTGGCCGAAGAGGTTGTCCGGGCAGAGCGGCTTCCGGTAGGGCAGCCGCAGCACGATCGCCCCGGCGGGCGGCGTGCCCTTCGCGCGGCTGCGCAGTTCCGTCGGCGTGAGCGCGAAGACCTCGCGGACGGTGTCGTTGAACGAGCGGATGCTGCCGAAGCCGGCCGCGAGGGCCAGTTCGGTCATCGGCAGGGTGGTGGTCTCGATCAGCGTGCGCGCGGTCTGCGCGCGCTGGGCCCGCGCGAGCGCCAGCGGACCGGCGCCGAGCTCCGCGAGCACCTGCCGCTGGACCTGCCGGACGCTGTAGCCGAGCCGCGCGGCGAGGCCGTCGACGCCTTCGGTGTCGACGACGCCGTCCGCGATCAGCCGCATCGTCCGGGCGACGAGGTCCGCGCGCTCGTTCCACAGCGGCGACCCCGGGCTGGCGTCCGGGCGGCAGCGCTTGCACGCCCGGAACCCGGCCTGCTGCGCGGCCGCCGCGCTCGGGTAGAAGCTCATGTTCCGCCGCTTGGGCGGGACGACCGGGCAGCTCGGCCGGCAGTAGATCCGGGTGGTCAGGACCGCGCAGTAGAACCACCCGTCGAACCGGGCGTCCTTCCCCTGCACGGCCCGCACGCACCGTTCGAAGTCCTCGTGCACACGGTCCAGCATCGCCGACCCGCGACGCCGCGGCTAGCGGGAATGCGACGTGGCCGTGCTCAGCCCAGCAGGGCCGCCAGCGCCGGCACGTCGATGCCGGTCAGCGAGTCGCGGAACACGCGCCGCTCCCCCGGCTCGACCGGGACGTCGTTGGGGATCACCAGCACCGTGCAGCCCGCCGCGACCGCCGACTCCGTGCCCGGCGGCGAGTCTTCGACCGCGACGCACCGCGCCGGGTCGACGCCGAGCAGCTCGGCGCCCTTGAGGTAGGGACGCGGGTGCGGCTTGTTGAAGCCCTCGACCTCGTCGCCGCAGACCGTGACGTCGAAGAAGTCCCGTCCGATGGTGTTCAGCGCCAGCTCGGTGAGGTCCCGCTCGGTGGACGTGACCAGGGCCGACCGCAGTCCCGCTTCGCGCACGGCGGTCAAAGCCTCGCGGGCGCCGGGGCGCCACGGCAGTGCGTCGTCGAACAGCCCGGCCGTACGCCGGCGGATCTGGTCGCCGGTCGAAGCGATCGACTCGGGGTTCACGGGCAGGCCGACGACCTCGAGCAGGTACGCCGAAGTGTCGTCCATATTGGACCCGACGAGCGTCATCCGCTGCTCCTCGGAAAGCTTGCCGCCGAGCGCTTCCGCCGTCTCGTACAGCGCGACGTCCCACAGCTTCTCGGAATCGACGAGCGTGCCGTCCATGTCCCAGAGCACGGCGGCCAATCCGTCCACAGTGGAGTCTCCTCAGGTGTTGAAGTACTTGGCTTCCGGGTGGTGGCAGACGATCGCGTCGGTCGACTGCTCGGGGTGCAGCTGGTACTCCTCGGACAGCTTCACGCCGATGCGGCCCGGCTCGAGGAGCGCGACGATCTTCGCCCGGTCCTCGAGATCGGGACAGGCGCCGTAGCCCAGTGAGAACCTGGCTCCACGGTAGCCGAGCTTGAAGAAGTCCTCGACGTCCTCGGGGTCCTCTGAGGCGACCGCCACACCGCCGGGCAGGGTCAGCTCGCCGCGGATGCGGCAGTGCCAGTACTCGGCCAGCGCCTCGGTGAGCTGGACGCCGAGGCCGTGCACCTCGAGGTAGTCGCGGTAGGCGTCGGCGGCGAACAGCTCGTTGGCGTAGTCGGCGATGGGCTGCCCCATGGTGACGACGGTGAACGGCACGACATCGACCTCACCGCCGGAGCCGCTCTCGCGCGGCCGGTAGAAGTCGGCCAGGCAGAGCCGCCGGTCGCGGCGCTGGCGCGGGAAGGTGAAGCGCAGCCGCTCGGGCGCGGCCGGCTCCGGCTCGGTGAGCACGACCAGGTCGTCGCCCTCGGCGACGCACGGGAAGTAGCCGTAGACGACGGCCGCGTGGGCCAGGACGCCGTCCGCGGTCAGCCGGTCGAGCCAGTAGCGCAGCCGCGGCCGTCCTTCGGACTCGACGAGCTCGTCGTAGGTCGGGCCGGCGCCGCCGCGGGCCCCCTTGAGGCCCCACTGGCCCATGAAGGTCGCGCGCTCGTCGAGCATCGCGGCGTAGTCGGCGAGGGCGACGCCTTTGACCACGCGCGAGCCCCAGAACGGCGGCACCGGCAGCGGGACGTCGGTGGCGACGTCGGAGCGCGCGGGCGGCGGCCCTTCGAGGGCTTCCTCGTCGGCCTTGCGGGCCTTGCGCGCCTCGGCGATCCGCAGCGAGCGCTCACGGCGTTCCTTGCGCTCCTGGCGCTTCTTGTCCGCGTCGGCGTCCAACAGGGGCGTCTCGCCGCGCTTGGCCGCCATGATCGCGTCCATCAGCCGCAGCCCCTCGAACGCGTCCCGCGCGTAGCGGACGTCGCCGGAGTAGAGGTCGCTCAGGTCGTTCTCCACATAGGACCGGGTCAGCGCCGCGCCGCCCAGGAGCACCGGCCAGCGCGCGGAGACGCCCCGGGAGTTCATCTCCTGGAGGTTCTCCTTCATGATCACCGTGGACTTCACCAGCAGCCCGGACATCCCGATCGCGTCGGCGCCGTTCTCCGCCGCCGCGTCGAGGATGGTCGTGATCGGCTGCTTGATGCCGAGGTTGACCACCTCGTAGCCGTTGTTGGACAGGATGATGTCGACGAGGTTCTTGCCGATGTCGTGCACGTCGCCGCGCACGGTGGCCAGCACGATCCGGCCCTTGCCCGTGTCGTCGCCGGTCTCCATGTGCGGTTCGAGGTGCGCGACGGCCGCCTTCATCACCTCGGCGGACTGCAGCACGAACGGCAGCTGCATCTGCCCGGACCCGAACAGCTCGCCGACGGTCTTCATGCCGGACAGCAGCGTGTCGTTGATGATCTCCAGCGCGGGCCGCTGGTCCAGGGCCGCGTCGAGGTCGTCGGTGAGGCCGTTGCGCTCGCCGTCGACGATCCGGCGCTCGAGGCGCTCGAACAGCGGCAGCGCGGCCAGCTCCTCGGCCCGCGACGCCTTCGTCGACGCCGCGCTCACGCCCTCGAACAGCGCCATCAGCTCCTGCAGCGGGTCGTAGCCCTCGCGGCGGCGGTCGTAGACGAGGTCCAAAGCCACCGCACGCCGGTCGTCCGGGATCCGCGCCATCGGCAGGATCTTCGACGCGTGCACGATCGCGGTGTCGAGCCCGGCCTGGACGCACTCGTGCAGGAACACCGAGTTCAGCACCTGCCGCGCGGCCGGGTTGAGGCCGAAGGAGATGTTCGACAGGCCGAGCGTGGTCTGGACCTCGGGGTGGCGCCGCTTGATCTCGCGGATCGCCTCGATCGTCTCGATCCCGTCGCGGCGCGACTCCTCCTGGCCGGTGGCGATGGTGAAGGTCAGCGCGTCGATGATGATGTCGGACGTCCGCACGCCCCAGTTGCCGGTGATGTCCGCGATGAGCCGGGACGCGATGTCGGCCTTCTTCGCGGCGGTGCGCGCCTGGCCTTCTTCGTCGATGGTGAGGGCGACGACGGCGGCGCCGTACTCGCTCACCAGCTCCATGACCTGGGTGAACCGCGACTCCGGGCCATCGCCGTCCTCGTAGTTGACGGAGTTGACCGCGCACCGGCCGCCGAGGCGCTGCAGCCCGGCCCGCAGCACCGGGACCTCGGTGGAGTCGAGCATGATCGGCAGGGTCGACGCCGTGGCCAGGCGCCCGGCCAGCTCGGCCATGTCGGCGGTGCCGTCGCGGCCGACGTAGTCGACGCAGAGGTCGAGCAGGTGGGCGCCGTCGCGGGTCTGCTCGCGGGCGATCTCCACGCAGTCGTCCCAGCGGCCTTCGAGCATCGCGGTGCGGAACGCCTTCGAGCCGTTGGCGTTGGTGCGCTCGCCGATCATGAGCACGCTGGCGTCCTGCTTGAACGGGACCGCCTGGTACAGCGAGGCCACGCCGGGCTCCGGGCGCGGCCGCCGGGGTACGGGCTTCGTGTCCGCCACCGCGGCGGCCAGCTGCCGGATGTGCTCGTCTGTGGTGCCGCAGCAGCCGCCGACCAGGCCGACGCCGAACTCGCGCACGAACCCGGTGAGCGCCTCGACCAGCGCCTCCGGCCCGAGCGGGTACACGGCGCCGTCCGGGCCCAGCTCCGGCAGGCCGGCGTTCGGCATCACCGACAGCGGCACCCGGGCGTGCTTGGCCAGCTGCCGCAGGTGCTCGCTCATCTCGGCCGGCCCGGTGGCGCAGTTGAGGCCGATCAGGTCGATGCCGAGCGGCTCCAGCGCGGCCAGCGCCGCGCCGACCTCGGTGCCGAGCAGCATGGTCCCGGTCGTTTCGACGGTGATCGAAGCGAGGATCGGCACGGACCGGCCTTCGGCGGCCATCGCCCGCTTCGCGCCGATGATCGACGCCTTGGTCTGGAGGATGTCCTGGGTGGTCTCGACGATCACCGCGTCGACGCCGCCGGCCAGCAGACCGCGGACTTCCTCCTGGTAGGCGTCACGCAGCGTGGTGAAGGGCGCGTGGCCGAGCGTCGGCAGCTTGGTGCCGGGGCCGGCCGAGCCGAGGACGAACCGCGGGCGGTCCGGCGTCGCGAACTCGTCGGCGGTCTCGCGGGCCAGCCGCGCGCCGGCTTCGGCCAGCTCGAAGATCCGGCCGGTGATGTCGTACTCGGCGAAGTTCGCGAAATTGGCCCCGAAAGTGTTGGTCTCGACGGCGTCCGCGCCCGCCTCCAGGTAGCCCCGGTGGACCGAGCGGACCACGTCCGGCCGGGTGACGTTGAGGATCTCGTTGCAGCCTTCGAGACCGGCGAAGTCGTCCAGGCTCAGGTCGTGGGCCTGCAGGGCGGTGCCCATCGCCCCGTCCGCCACCAGGACGCGCGAGCGAAGGGCTTCGAGGAACGGCGACGACACCCGGTCGGACATGCTGAACAGGGTAAGGCCGGTGGTCGTAGGCTGGTCCGGTGAGTGAGCCCGTCGACGAGACCCCGCGGCCGCCTGGCGACCGCCCCGAACCCACCCGGCCAGTGATGGTCGTCGCCTTCGAAGGCTGGAACGACGCAGGTGACGCGGCCAGCCGGGCGGTCGAGCACCTGCAGCTGAACTGGGACGCCACGCCACTGGCCGAACTGGAGCCCGACGAGTACTACGACTTCCAGGTCAGCAGGCCCACGGTCCGGATGGTCGACGGCGTCACCCGCCGCGTCGACTGGCCGACGACAACGCTGTCGGTGTGCCGTCCCGACGGGTTCGACCGCGACGTGGTGCTCGTCCAGGGCCCCGAGCCGAACATGCGCTGGCGCGCCTTCTGCGCCGAGCTGCTGGAGCACATCAAGCAGCTGGACGTCGCGACCGTGGTGACGCTCGGTGCGCTGCTCGCCGACACCGCGCACACCCGGCCGGTCCCGGTCACCGGGACGGCGTACGACAAGGACACCGCGTCGCTCTACGGGCTCGAGATGAACAACTACCAGGGCCCGACCGGCATCGTCGGGATCCTGCAGGACTACTGCGTGCAGGCGGGCATCCCGGCCGTGTCGATCTGGGCCGCGGTGCCGCACTACGTGTCGCACCCGCCGTCCCCGAAGGCGACCCTCGCCCTGCTGCACAAGCTGGAGGACATCCTCGACGTCGAGATCCCGCTGGGCGCCCTGCCCGAGCAGTCCGAGGAGTGGCAGCGCACGGTCAGCGAGATGGCCGACGAGGACGAAGAGATCAGCGAGTACGTCCGCAGCCTCGAAGAACGCGGGGACGCCCAGAGCGAGGTCGAGCCCGAAGAGGTCAGCGGCGACAAGATCGCCGCCGAGTTCGAGCGCTACCTGCGCCGCCGCGGCCGAGGCGGCGGACAGGAAGGCTTCGGCCTGCGCTGATTCGCTCCAAGCCGAGCCGCTACTTCAGCCAGCTGGTGGCGAACGCCCGCGCGGGGTTCGCCACCAGCATGGCGGTGACGACGTCGCCGCCGAGCTGCTTGGTCAGCCGCGGCGCGAGGGTCGTGAGCAGGTAGGACGCGCCCGGCTGGTGGCGGGCCGCCGCGGTCGTCGTGTCGCCGCCCAGCAGGATCTGCCCGCCGTGGCCGGCCTCGACGAGTGCTTCGAGCCCGTCGAAGAGCCGCCAGTCGGTCGCGTGGTTGGCCCGCGACGGACCGTCGAACCCGAGGAACACGCCGGTCTCGGCGACCTCCCGCTGGATCCGGGGGTCCGGGTTGCGGTTGAGGTGCCCGAGGATCACCCGGTCCGGGGGCACGTCGAGCTTCTCGCACAGCAGCTCGGCCACTTCGAGGGCCGCGGTGCCCAGTTCGAGGTGCACCGCGATGGTCGCGCCGGTCTCCTGGTGGGCGATCGCCGCGGCGGTGAGCGTCAGCCGCGCGTGCGAGTCGATCGTGTGGAACGCGCCGGCCACCTTGACCAGCCCGGCGCGCGGGCCGGTCCGCCGCTCGTCCGGCAGGTCGGCGGGCTGGGTGCCCTCGGTCAGGTCGGCGACGAAGACGCGGACCAGGTCGTCGACGACGCGGCTCAGGATCACCGGCGCGTAGTGCTCGGCGCGGTGCAGGCCCGTGGCCGCGACGATGTGCACCCCGACCTCGCCCGACATCCAGGCCAGCTCCCGGGTCCGGCGCGTGAGGCCGTACGGCGTCCACTGCACCAGCGCCTGGCCGCCGGCGCTCCGGAAGGCGAGCAGTTCGTGCGCGGCTTCGGTGGGGTCGTCCAGCTCCTGGCCGGGCAGCAGCTTCGAGGCGAAGAAGAGGTGGTCGTGCGCGTTCGTCACGCCCAGTTCGGCCGGATCGATGTCGCCGAGCACCGTCCGGACCTTCGGTTCACCGGTCACGCCGCCGAGTGTAACGCCTGAGGCGTTACGATGGCGAGGTGTCCGAAGACTTCCGCCTCGACATGGGGGCACCCTGGCTGAACCTGCTCGCCACCCGCGGCCGTCACTTCGGCGCGCAGCCGGTCGAGCGGATCCCGACGGTGGAGCGGCTGCGCGACTGGCTGGCGCTCGTGGAGCTGACGCCACTCGCGCCGGTCACGCACGCCGACCTGCGCGAAGCCCACCGCCTCCGCGAGGTGCTGCGCGAACTCGCGCTGGGCGCGGTCGACGGGGTCGCGCCGAGAGCCGACCAGGTGAGCCCGCTGACGGCGTTCCTCAAGACCGAGCCGATGCACCTGGCCGCGCTCGACCGGCTGCACCGCAGCGCGCCGCCGACGGCGTCGGACGCCTTCGCCCGGCTGGCCCATCAGGCGGCCGACTGGCTCACCGGACCGCTGCGCGAGGACCTGCGGGCCTGCCCGGAGCAGGACTGCCGGGGCGTGTTCGCCGACCCGGGCGGGCGACGCCGCTGGTGTCCCTCCCCCGCGTGCGCCAGCCGGGGCCGGGTGCGCGCGCTCAGGGAGCGGCGGCGCGCGGAATCATGACGGCCAGAGGATCCGGCGCATCGGCACGGCGCCCCGCGCCCGCTTCCGCCACTCGCGCGGGTAGCCGAGCGACACCTCTTCGAACCGCACGCCGTCGGCCTCGGTCGTGCGCGGGATGTGCAGGTGGCCGTAGACGGCGATCTCCGCGCGGTAGCGGACATGCCAGTCCTCGGTCTTCGTGGTGCCGCACCACAGCGCGAAGTCCGGGAAGTACAGCGGCGCGGTCGGGTGGCGGTGCAACGGCCAGTGCGACATCAGGATCGTGCCGTGGTCCTCGGGGATCGCGTCGAGGCGCTCGGTGCTGATCTTGAGCCGGTCCGCGCACCACGCCTGCCGGCTCGGGTACGGGTCCGGGTGCAGGAAGTACTCGTCCGTGCAGACCACCCCGGCCGCCCTGGCCTGGCTCAGGGCCTCCTCCAAGGACTTGCCCTCGGCCGCGGGGGTCCGCCAGCTGTAGTCGTAGAGCAGGAAGAGCGGCGCGATCGTCAGGGGGCGCCCGCCCTGGTGCCAGACCGGGAACTCGTCTTCCGGGGTGAGCACGTCGATCGCGCGGCACTGCTCGACGAGGTACTCGTAGCGGGCCTGGCCGCGAAGCTGGCAGTCGTCGTTCTTCGTGGTCCACAGCTCGTGGTTGCCCGGTACCCAGACGACCTTCGCGAACCGCTCGCGCAGCGTCTTCAAGGTCCCGATGGTCGCCTCGGCCCGCTCGGCCACGTCCCCGGCGACGAGCAGCCAGTCGCCGGGCGTCTCCGGGACGACGTCGTCGAGGATCGGGCCGTTGCCCTCGTGGGTCACGTGGAGGTCGCTGGTGGCGAAGAGGTGCGGCACCCCTCCACCGTAACCATCGAAGTCGGGGAAGTTCCGCGAAACCCGCGCTTCCGGGCCAGCATGAGCACTCCGGCGAAGACGTAGATGCCCGCCTGGATGTTCAGCAGCAGCGCCGGTCCGGTCGTCGAGACCAGCGTGCCCGCCAGCAACGCCCCCACCGTCGTGAACGTCGCGATCGCGGCGAACGCCGTGCTCAGCACCCGGCCGGCCCGCTCCGGGGCCACCGCGCTCTGGATCTCCGACAGCACCCCCGCGCCGGCGGCCACGCCCGGCGCGCCGACCAGGACGAACAAGCCCACGTACAGCCCGAGCGCGGTCGTCACCAGGTACAGGTTCCAGATCACCGCCGACAGCAGGCCCAGCCCGATCGAACCCCAGCCGAGCAGCGCCGCCGGTGCCACCCGCCGCGCCACCGTGGCCAGCGCGAACCCGGCCGCCAGCCCGCCGATCGCCTGCACGCCCCGTAGCAGGCCCGCGTCGGCTTCGCTGCCGCCCAGCACGTTCAGGACGTAGACCACGAACAGCACCAGGAACATGCCCTGCGCCAGGGAGGTGAACACGACCGCGAGGCCGGTCCGCCAGAGCCGGCGGTTGTGGGTGAGCTCGCGCAGACCGTCGAGCCAGGCCCGCACCACCGGTTCGGGCGCGGTGGCCGCCACGGGCGCGCTCACCCGGCGGAACGGCTTGGCCAGCAGCGCCGCCGCCACGGCCAGCACCACCAGGTAGCCGGTGACGACGTGGGCGAGCCCGCCGAAACCGAGCAGCGCGCCGCCCGCCCAGCCGCCGGCCAGCCGCGCGACGCTGCCGTTCACGCTCATCAGCCCGTTCGCCCCGGTGACCTCCTCGATGCCGACCAGCTCCGGCACCAATGCGTTGCGCGCCGGTTCGAACACCGACGCCAGCGCCGCCTGGGCGGCCATCACGGCGTACACCACGACGACGTCGGGCTCGGCCAGCAGCGGCAGCGCCACGACGGCCAGTCCGCAGCAGACGCCGAACAGCACGGCCCGCCGGTTCCAGCGGTCGGCCACGACGCCCGCGACCGGGCTCAGCAGCACCGCGGGCAGCAGGCCGAGCACGATGCTCAGCGCCGTCGTCGCGGCGGAGCCGGTGCGCTGGAAGACGTACAGCGGCAACGCCACCTGCAACATCCATTCGGCCGTCTCGCCGAAGAACGCGGCCACCCACAACCGCGCGAACGCCGGAACCCCCAGCAGCTGCTTCATTCCTCCGCCTTCCCCGAGTGTTCGATGCGCGGGAACGCCCGCAGGCCGACGTGCACCGGGCGCGCGCCCGCCGGCGCGTCGGTCCGGATGGCCCCGACGTAGGGCCGGACCAGTGCGTCGATCGCGTCGGTCAGCCGGGTCAGCTCCTCCGGCGTGACGCGCAGCGAGTAGGAGATGAGCCCGGCCGCCGCCCGCCAGGCCGGGTCCAGGTCGTCCATCGAGTCGAGGTAGCGCTGGGTCAGCTCCTGCTCGTTGGCCAGCGTCGCGCCGACCACCCCGAGCTGGGCCGCCCGGCGGACCGGGTCGTCGTCGATGTCGCCCAGGTCGAGCCCGACCTGCCGGGCGCGCCACGGCCGCTCCCGCCCGTCGTCGCCCTCGGCCCGCTCGACCAGGCCGAACTGCGCGAGCTGACGCAGGTGCCAGCTGCAGTTCGACGCCGTCGAGCCGACCGCTTCGGCGCACTCGCTCGCGGTGCGCGGGCCGACCGAGGTCAGGTGGTGCAGCAGCGCCGACCGCAGCGGGTGGGACAGCGCGCGCAGCAGCTCGACGTCCTCGATCCGCTTGCGCGGCGGCAGCTCGGCCATCTTCGTCCTATCTGAAAGAGTTATTTCGAAAGTTCTCTTTCATAGTTGGTCCCGCCTGCGGGTTTGTCAAGCGGCTCCGCTATCGTTCGCGGGGCAGTCACTGCGCAAGGCAGTGACTGCTTCGTCACCCGACCTTGGATGGACGTTGCCCGACCAGCGCGAACTCGCCACTGCCGCCGCCCTCGCCCTCCCCCGGTTCGTGGGTTCGACCGCGCTCTTCCACGCCGCGGTCGCCGAGCGGATGGCCGTCACCCCGACCGAGCTGCACTGCCTGCACCTGCTCCACGGCGGGGTCAGCGACTCCCCGACCGAGCTCGCGCGGCTGCTCGGGATCTCCACGGGCGCGTTCACGCGGCTGCTCGACCGGATGGCGCAGCACCGCCTCGCCGAGCGCGCCCCGGACCCGGCGGACCGGCGCCGGCTCGTCGTCCGGCCGCTGCCCGACCGGATGGCCGAGCTCGCCGAGCTGTACGCGCCGATGGCGCGGTTCGTCGGCGAGCGGCTGGCGCGGCTGGACCGCCGTCAGCTGGCCGCCCTCGTCGGGTTCCTCACCGACGGCACCGCCGCCGCCGAACAGGCGTCGGGGAACCTGCCGGATGTGACCCAGGCCATAACCAGTTGACTAACTCTACGGTTGTTGCGTTAACCTGGCTCCACTATGAAGAACTGAACCGCGCCCATCCCGCTTCCGAGGCGGCACCCGGTCGAGCCTGACGCTCCCGCGTGCCACGACGCCCGGCGGGATTCCGCTTCTCTTCATCCGGGCCCGGTGATCGCACATGTCTACCCTCTTTCCGTTGCAGGCCAAGGACATCGTCTTCGGCTACGGCACCCGCGTCGTCCTCGACGGCGTCACGCTGACCGCCTCGGCCGGGCAGCGGCTCGGCCTGGTCGGCGAGAACGGCACCGGCAAGTCCACGCTGCTGCGGCTGCTGGCCGGGCTCGAAGAGCCGCGCTCCGGCGAGGTCCGCCGCGGCCCGGACGTCGGGTTCCTGCTGCAGGAGCTGCCGTTCGCCCTGGACGCGACCTTCGCCGACGTCCTCGACGACGCGCTCGCCGAGATCCGCGCGGCCACCGCCCGGCTCGACGAGCTGACCGCGGCGATGACCGACCGGCCCGACGACGAAGGCGTGCTCGACGAGTACGGCCGCGTCCTGGACTGGGCGCAGGCCCACGACCTGTGGGACGCCGACCGCCGCGCGAAGCTCGTCTGCGACGGGCTCGGCCTCGGCGGCATCGAACCCGACCGGCGGCTCGGCACGCTGTCCGGCGGGCAGCGGTCCCGGCTGGGCCTGGCCGCGCTGCTGATCCGGCGGCCGGAAACCCTGCTGCTGGACGAGCCGACCAACCACCTCGACGACGCCGCGATGGACTTCCTGGAACGCCACCTCACCGAGCTGACCGGGATCGTCGTGCTGTCCTCGCACGACCGGGTGTTCCTCGACGCCGTCTGCACCGACATCGTCGACCTCGACCCGGCCGCGGCCGACCGCCAGGCCGGCGGCGCGGTCCGCTACGGCGGCAGCTACTCCGACTACCTCGGGCACAAGAAGGCCGAGCGGGCGCGGTGGGAGCAGCGCTTCGCCGAAGAACAGGAGGAGCTGAAGGAGCTGCGGGAGACCGTCGCGGTCACCGCGCGCGACGTCGCCTATGGCCGCGCGCCCCGCGACAACGACAAGTTCATCCACAAGTTCAAGGGCGCCCGCGTCCAGAAGACGATCTCGCGGCGGGTCCGCGACGCCGAGCAGCGGCTCGAGAACCTGGAACGCGACCAGGTGCGCAAACCCCCGGCACCGCTGCGGTTCCGGGCGGAGCTCACCGGTCACGCCAGCGGCGACGGACCCGCCATCTCGGTGCGCTCACTCGAGGTTCCGGGCCGGCTGAGCCTGCCCCGGCTGGACGTCGGCGCGTCGGCCCGGCTGCTCGTCACCGGCGGGAACGGCGCCGGGAAGTCGACGCTGCTGTCCGTGCTGGCGCGGCGGCTCACGCCCGCGGGCGGCGCCGTCCACTTCGGACACGGTGTGCGCGTCGGCCTGCTGGAGCAGGACGTCACGTTCGCCGACCCGGAGCGCACGGCGGCCCGGGTGTACCGGGACGCGCTCGGCGAGGACGCTCCCCCGCTGAGCCGGCTCGGCCTGCTGGCGTCCCGGGACCTGCGGCAGCCGGTGGGCGCGCTTTCGGTGGGCCAGCGCCGCCGGCTCGCGCTGGCGGTGCTGCTCGCCGACCCGCCGGACGTGCTCCTGCTGGACGAGCCGACGAACCACATTTCGCTCACCCTGGCGGAAGAACTGTTCACGGCCCTGGAGACGGCGCCGGGCGCGGTCGTCATCGCGTCCCACGACCGGTGGCTGCGCCGGGACTGGTCGGGCGACCACCTGGAGCTGGCCGCCGGCCGGCCCGTGGCGGTATAGGTCGTTATACACGAGGAGGGCCCGGCGCGGTGCCGGGCCCTCCTCGTGGTCGTCAGAGGGTGATGCCGAGCAGGGCGTCGACGGCGTCGCGGATCAGGCCGGGCGCCGCCGGGTCCGTGCCGTCGCGGCGCAGGGCCTCGCTCGCCCACGCGTCGATCGCCGCCAGGGCCTTCGGCGTGTCGAGGTCGTCGGAGAGGTGGTCGCGCAGCCGGGAGATCGTGTCCTCGGCGGACGGTCCCGTGGGCAGCGAGACGGCCTCGCGCCAGCGGGCCAGGCGGGCCTCTGCCTCGGTCAGCAGGGTGGCGGTCCAAGCGCGATCGGAGCGGTAGTGGCCGGCGAACAGCGCCAGCCGGATCGCGCCCGGGTCGACCTGGTCGGCCCGCAGCCGCGAGACGAACACCAGGTTCCCACGCGACTTCGACATCTTCTCGCCGTCGAGGCCGATCATCCCGGCGTGCACGTAGTGGCGGGCGAACGGCCCGTCCTTGGCCACGGCCTCGGCGTGCGCCGCGCTGTACTCGTGGTGCGGGAAGATCAGGTCGGAACCGCCGCCCTGGAGGTCGAACCCGAGGCCGAGCCGGTTGACCGCGATCGCGCTGCACTCGATGTGCCAGCCCGGGCGGCCCGCGCCCAGCTCGGACTCCCACGACGGCTCGCCCTCCCGGGCCACGCGCCACAGCAGCGCGTCCAGCGGGTGGCGCTTGCCGGCGCGGTCGGGGTCGCCGCCGCGCTCGGCGAAGAACTTCGTCATGGTCGGCTCGTCGTAGTTCGACTCGTAGCCGAACCTGCCGGTCGCCGAGTGGTCGAAGTAGACGTCCGGGAACTCGGGGTCGTCCGCCCGGTAGGCGGCGCCGTTGGCGAGCAGCTTGGCGATGACCTCGACGATCTCGGGGATGCTCTCCACCGCGCCGACGAACTGCTTCGGCGGGAGCACGCGCAGGGCGGTCATGTCCTCGCGGAACAACGCCGTCTCGCGCATGCCGAGCACGACCCAGTCGTCCTGGTCGCGCGCGGCCCGCTCCAGCAGCGGCTCGTCGATGTCCGTCACGTTCTGCACGTAGTGGACGTCGTGCCCGTTGTCCCGCCACACGCGGTTCACCAGGTCGAAGGCCAGGTACGTCGCGGCGTGCCCCAGGTGCGTCGCGTCGTAGGGCGTGATGCCGCAGACGTACATCCGGGCGGTGGCGCCGGGCGCGGTCGGGCGGATCTGCCCGGTGGCCGTGTCGTGGAGCCGCAGCGGGCGGGGGGTGCCGGGGATGCGGGGCACGTCGACCGATGACCAAGTCTGCATACCCCCGACTGTAAGCGCTGCCCCCGGCGCCCTCCCGCCCGGTGGGACTCCTCCCCCACCTGGAGCAGCGGTTACTGCCGGCGTGCGATGTTCGCCACGATGGCGTCGCGGACGAACTCCCCGACGCCCGGCCGCTGCTCGTCCGCCCGGACCAGGAACCCGAGCTGCACCGGCTCGGTCACGTACAGCTCACCGATCCGCCGCTGCGTCTCGTACGAGCACTCGCCCATGACCCGGGCGAGCATCACCCGGTGCTCCTCGGCGAGGTCCGTCGCCTCGGTGCCATCCGGCGCCCCACCCGCGTCCAGGACGGCTTGCAGACGGCGGACCCAGTCCTGGCGGGCCGCTTCCCCGGCCGCCAGGTCCTCCTTGGACGGTGGGGTCGCGCCCTGCCACTCGGGCGTGTCACCCCACCGCCGCGCGGCCTCTTCCGCGTAGCCGTCCGGCTCGCGGAACCCGCCGAACACTTCGAACTTCTCCTCGGGCGTCAACGCGTTGCCCATGGCTCTCGCCTCCATCGCGCGATCGACGGCCGCGACCATCCGCCCCAGTTCGCCCATCCGCGCGACCAGCAGCTCCCGCTGCTTCTTCAGGTGCGCGCCGGCGTCGATACCGGGGTCGTCGACGAGGGTCGCGATCGTCTCGAGGGGGAACCCGAGCTCCCGGTAGAACAGGATGCGCTGCAACCGGTCGAGATCGTCGTCGTCGTAGCTGCGGTACCCCGAGCCCGTCCGCCCGCTCGGGGTGAGCAGGCCGATCTCGTCGTAGTGGTGCAGCGTCCGGACGGTGACCCCGGCCAGTGCGGCGACCTTGCCCACGGGATGCCCCATCGTTTCCCCTCCTCTGCAGCCTTCCGGCCCTTCCGAAGACCACCGTGGTGCCTCACGCGACGTGAGAGTCAAGCGTCACCCTTCCGTAGCCGTCGCGCCGCGGCGAGCGCGGTTAGCCTGGCTCGATGAGCACGGAGGTCGCGGTGGGCAGCGCGGGCGCCGTGATCGTCCTGGGCGCGCTGGTCGTCGTGGTGCTGCTGCTGCGGCGCCGGAAGCCACGGGTTCCCGCCGCGCCGCCGGTCCTCGGTGACGTCCCCCGGGAGCCGCTGTCCGCCGTGCAGCGGGATTCGCTGCTGGCCAAAATCGAGGAGACGTTCGCCGCGGGCCGGTTTTGCGTCCTACGCGGCGGAAGCGGCGTGGGCAAGACCCACCTGGCCGCCGCGTTCGCCCGCGACTGCCGTTCGCCCGTGGTGTGGGTGGCGGACCCCGCGAACGCCGACCTCGCGTACGCGAAGCTGGGCGGTGCCGACGCCGAAGCGGGCCTGGCGTGGCTCGACGGCCTCGACGACGCTCTCGTGGTCTTCGACGGCGCGACCGACCCGGACGCGCTCAACCGCTGGCTGCCCGCCCGCGCCCGCGTGCTCGTCACGACGACGGTGCCGGACTTCGAAATCCTCGGCGGCACGGTCCCGGTCGGCGGGTTCGACGAAGCCGAAGCGATCCGGTTCCTCGGCGCGCGAGCGGGCCGTGACCCCGACGAGGCCACTGTGGACGTCGTCCGCGAGCTGGGTTGCCTGCCGCTGGCGCTGGCCCAGGCGGGCGCGGTGATCCGCCGGCAGGGTTTCGCAGGCTACTTCGACCGGCTGCCGCACACGCCGCCGCTGGAGCGGGAGCCGGGCGAGACCCACCCGGCCTGCGTCGAGGACACGACGCTCGCGGCGCTGCGGATGGTCGCCGCCCGGGACAGCCGCGCCCAGGTCGTCGCCGAGTTGCTCGCGGTGCTGGCGCCGCGGGGCACGCGCCGCGCGTTGGTGCACCGAGTGGGGCCGGACCCGGTGGCGGTGGACGCGGCGCTCGCCGGTCTGGCCGGAGCGTCCCTGACGGAATTCGACGTGCGCGGCGACGTGGTCGTGATGCACCGGCTGACCCAGCGAGCGGTACTCGGCCGGCTGCACGCGGAAGAGCGGCTCGCCCCGGCGTTGGATCGGGCGTTCGCCGTGGTCGAGGCCCCGGCGCCCGACCTCGTCGGACATTCGGCGGCGCTGTGGCGGCACTTCCGCGCGCTGCCGTCGGCCGAGCTGGCCCCGCGGCTGAGCCGGATCCTGCGGCTGCGGCGCCGGTCGGTCGAGGTGCTGGCCGAGGCGGGTGCGGTAGCCCAGGCCCGCGCGCTGGGCCGCGAGGTGCTCGCGGACCACCACGCGTACCTGCCAGCTGGGCACGAGGACACCGCCCTCGCCGCCCGGACCCTGCACCGGGTGGGTGGGCGGGTTCCCCGGGCCGGTTGAGCGGGCCATCGCGGGGGTGCCGAGGACATCGAGGCCGGGCGCGGTCTCGCATCGGCGGCGCCAAGGCCTTACCCACGCGGGCCTTGGACCGGCCCCGAGCGGGCTCTCGCAGCGCAGGGCGCGCTGGTTGTCCCCGACCACCGCTGCGCCAGGATCACCCAGGTCCGACGGCCGCCCGGCCAGGCTCCCAAGCCGGCCGAGCCTCGCCCATCAAAGGCGCGGAGGCCCTTCCAAGCCAGTTCCCCGACTGCCGCGGGCGCCCGGACCAAACCGGGTCCGGTGCGATCGCCCGACCAGGCGGCAGGCCCTACCGGCGCCGGGTGCGCAGGTAGTCGCCCACCACCGCGGCACCCAACCCGTCCAGGTCCGGGGCGACCACCCGGCCACCCGAGCGGCGGGCGATGACGTCCACGAACGCCGTCAACCTCGGGTCGTCGCCCAGGCGGAACACCGTCACCGATGCTCCCAGCTTCGCCAGTCGGTCCACTTCGGACAGTGTCTTGTGGAGGGTCCTCGGCTGCGGCGGATAGTCGAAAACCGCTTCGCCGTCCGGTTCCAGGTGCGCGGTCGGCTCGCCGTCGGTGACCATCAGGACCACCGGCTGGGCGTCCGGGTGCCGGCGCAGGTGCTGACCGGCCAGCAGCAGCGCGTGGTGGGCGTTCGTGCCCTGCTCCCACGCACCCTCCAGCCCGATCAGCTCCGGCAGCTCCACCGACATCGCGTGGCGCCCGAACGTGATCAGCTGCAGCGCGTCGTTGCGGAAGCGCGTGCTGATCAGCTGGTGCAGCGCCAGCGCAGTGCGCTTCATCGGCAGCCAGCGGCCCTCCTGGACCATCGACCACGACGTGTCGACCAGCAGCGCCACCGCCGCCCGCGACCGGTGCTCCGTCTCGACCACTTCGACGTCCTCGACGTCGAGGCGGACCGCGCTCTCCCCCACCGATACCGACCGCAGCACGGCGTTGCGGATCGTCCGCGGCACGTCCCACGGCTGCATGTCCCCGAACCGCCACGGCCGCGACGCGCCGGTGGGCTCGCCCGCCGCCCCCGCCGACTCCGTCTCGCGGTCGCCCGTCTTGCCGCGCAACGCGTTCACGATGTCGGACAGCGCCGTCTCGCCGAGGCGCCGCAATGCTTTGGGCGACAACCGGAGCGTCCCGTCGGCGGCCCGTTCGAACAGGCCCTGGCGGCGCAGCTCACGCTCCAGTTCTGACAGTCGCCGCGCGTCGACGCCGGCGTCCTTGCCGAGCTGGCGCTCGAGCGACTCCAGGTCGATGTCCTCCAGCCGCGCGCCGGGGTAGGACTGGCCGAGCTGCTCGGCCAGCGCGTCCAGCTCGGCGAGATCCGCCATCGCCTGGGCGCCTTCGCCCATGCCCAGCGGGTTCTTGCCGCGGAAACGCTCCGAACCCGTCCAGTCCTCACCGGGCCGGGCGGCCTGAAGCTGAGCGTCCAAATTGGCCAGCTGCTGCGCGAGCCGCGGGTCGCCGAACGCCTGCTGGGTCAGCTCGGCCAGCTCCGCGCGCTGCTCGGCCGACATCGAGTTGAGCATCCGCTGGGCCGCCGCCGACCGCTCGGCGAGCGCGTCGATCAGCTCCTCGACGTTGCGCGGGTTCTCCGGGAAGAACTCGCCGTGCTTGCCCATGAAGTCGTCGAAGCGCTCCTGGATGTCCTCGGCGCCCCGGGCGTGGGCCGCGAGGAGGTCGTTGAGGTCGGAGAGCATCTCGTTGATCCGCTCGACGTCCTCGGGCCCGGCGTTCTGCAACGCCTGCTTCATGCCCTGGAAGCGCGACTCCATCAGCTCCTGGCCGAGCAGGTCCCGGATCTTCTGGTAGTTCTCGCGCCCTTGCTCCGACCGCCAGTCGTACTCGGAAAGCTCGTTCACGGCCGCGGCGGTACCCGGCGGCAGCGCGTCCAGCTGAGCTTCCCGGAAACGCGCTTCGTCGTCCGGGTCCGGGAACAGCTCACGCCGCTCGGCGTCGAGAGCTTCGGACAGGAGGCGCTGAACCTCCTGCAGGGTGCCGTCGAGGTTGTTGCGCCGCTGGATCTGCGACCGGCGCTGCCACAGGCGCCGGGTCAGCTCGTCCAGGCCCGACGTGCGCTCGGTGCCGCGCCGGAGCAGTTCCTCCAGCGCGGACCGCGGCGACGAGCCGGCCATGACCTCGCGGCCGATCTCGTCGAGCGCGTCACGCAGGTCGGCCGGCGGCGCGAGCGGGTCCGGCCCGTCGTGCCACGGGCCGTAGGAGTAGCCGTCGGGGAGCGGGACCGCGGTCATCGGCCGTAGACGGTCGTCGCGTCGTCGGAGTCCTTGGCGAGCCGCCGGGCCAGGAACAGCGATTCGAGCGCGAGCTCGACGGCGGCCGCGATCCGACCCGCGGGTTCGTCCGGCGAGACACCGGCCCGCCGGGCGACCTCGTGCAGCACCGGGAGCTCCGGCAGGGCCTTGAGGACGTCCGCGCCCGGCACGCGCTCGCCGGTGGCGACCAGGTGTCCCTCGGCGACGGCGTCGGCCAGCGGCCGCAGGTCCAGCCCGGCGAACCGTTCGCGGGCGGTTTCGGCGATCGCGCGCCGCAGCAGGTGCACGAGGTGCTCGATCTCGCGGCCTTCTTCGCCGGGCTCGAACTCGATCTTGCCGCGCAGCACCGACGGGACGGCGTCGAGGTCGACCGGCCGGGCCACCGCGGGCTCTTCCCCGGTCAGCGCGGAACGCCGCAGGGCCGCGGCCGCGACGGTCTCCGCCGCGGCGACGGCGAACCGGGCCGACACGCCCGAGCGCTGGTCGATGACCGGCGATTCGCGGAGGTTCCGGACGAACCGGGCGATGACCTCCAGCAGCGGCTCGCCGACCTCGGCGACGAGGTTCGCCTCCTGCCGGACGACGGCCACCTCCGACTCGACGTCGAGGGGGTAGTGGGTGCGGATCTCGGCGCCGAAGCGGTCCTTGAGCGGGGTGATGATCCGGCCGCGGTTGGTGTAGTCCTCGGGGTTCGCGGTGGCGACGAGCAGGACGTCCAGTGGCAGCCGCAGCGTGTAGCCGCGGACCTGGATGTCGCGCTCCTCCATCACGTTGAGCAGGGCGACCTGGATGCGCTCGGCGAGGTCGGGCAGCTCGTTGATGGCGACGATGCCGCGGTGGGCGCGCGGGACCAGGCCGAAGTGGATGGTCTCGGGGTCGCCCAGGCTGCGGCCTTCGGCGACCTTCACCGGGTCGACGTCGCCGATCAGGTCGCCGACGGAGGTGTCCGGCGTGGCGAGCTTCTCGGTGTAGCGCTCGGACCGGTGGCGCCAGGCGACCGGCAGCTCGTCGCCGAGCTCGGCGGCGCGCCGGATCGACGCGGGCGTGATCGGCTGGAGCGGGTGTTCACCCAGCTCGGC
Organism: Amycolatopsis sp. NPDC114504; assembly: GCF_055633595.1. Classification (NCBI taxonomy): domain Bacteria; kingdom Bacillati; phylum Actinomycetota; class Actinomycetes; order Pseudonocardiales; family Pseudonocardiaceae; genus Amycolatopsis; species Amycolatopsis sp. NPDC114504. Next base: position 728,001 of record NZ_JBVKDU010000005.1, read on the forward strand.
GCCTTCGATGACGGGCGTCCACTCGTCGAGCAGGCCGGCGAGGGTGCGGAGCAGGCGGGTCTTGCCCTGGCCGCGTTCACCGAGCAGGACGACGTCGTGGCCGGCCAGCAGCGCGCGTTCGAGCTGCGGCAGCACGGTGCGGGAGAACCCGACGATGCCGGGCCAGGCGTCTTCGCCCGTTTTCAGGGCGTCGAGGAGGTTGTCGTGGATCTCTCGAGCGATGGGCCGCGGCTCGTACCCGGCCGCGCGGAGGGCCCCGGCGGTGCGGGGAAGAGCGTCTGGAACTGCGTTCACCCGTTCGACGCTACTGCCGGATCGGCGGTCCGTCGATGTGGAGCGACTCCAGCGTGGGCGCGCTGCCGGATGGTGGGACGGCCCGGTAAAATAGGGCGTCGTGTGCCGTCCCAGTGCGACTTTCGCCGTCTGGTCGTCCGCGTGGCTGAACGGAGCCGCGGCGTCCGACGATGTCCTCGACGCCCTGCTCGCGTGGGGTGAAGCCCACGACGTCGTGGCGGCCGACGCGGCCGCGGCGGAGGCGTTCACGCTGCCGCTGGCCTTCAACCGCGCGGCCACCCCGGTCCAGCTGCTCATGGCCCTGCGTTCGCAGGGAGCGAAAAGCATGTGGCTGGTGCTCCCGGTCCCGGGCGACGTCCGCGGCCTCGGCGGCGGCGGGCCGTTCGCGGAGGCGGCGCTGCGCGCGGGCGACGCGGTGGTCCTCCCGGAGCTCGGTTTCGGGCTGGTACCGCAGCCGATCGCCGAAGGCCTGGTGCGCTGGACGGTGTTCTCCCTGCCCGCGGCGGTCACGCCCGAGTACATCGGCCTGGGCGAAGCCGAGCACGGGCTGACGGACGCGATCCGCAACAGTGCCGGCGCGCTGCAGGCATTGGACGTGGCGTCGGACCGGCCGGGAGTGCGGGCCGAGCTGTCGGCGCACCTGCGGTCGCGCCCGGACGTGGACTGGCCCGCGGGAACGCCGGCGAGGGCGTTGCGGGTGCTGCAACGGGCGGAGGAGATCGCGGCGATCCTCGCGATCGCATCGTCCGACGACCCGGGCGGAGCGCTGTCGGCTTCGGCGTCGTCGTTGCGGGCTCAGGCTTTGCGCCCGCTGTCGGACGCGGTGCGGACGGCCCGGTGCGCGTCGGTCAACGAGGCCGTGCGGGTGTTCGCGGAGCAGACGGCCCGGGAAGGCTGAGCCCGGTAGTCCACAGCCCGGCCGAAATGTGGACAACGAGGCCGCTCCGCCGGCTTTCCCGGCATTCCATCGGCGGGGGCCGATACGCTGGACAAGGGCACGCCCCCTGGGAGGGCGGGGCGCTGGTTACCGGGCGCTTGGCCGGCTCACAGCAGCACTTCCCGTTCTGGGACCACGCGTACGGGCCGCGCTCAGCCCGCCAAGGACTGCCACACTTCCGGCACCGGCCGCGCTCAGCGGGCCGGGCGCTTGGCCGGCTCGCAGCAGGCCACCGCGCACGCCTCACCGTTCACCGTGCAGCCCGCCGCCGGGAACGGCGAGAGCTTGCGGGGCGTCACCCCGTGCGTGTGCTCGCGGACCAGCTCCACCACCAGCTCCGCGAACCGGGGGTCCGCTCCCGCCGTCGCCGCGCGGGCGAACGCCATTCCGTGCTCCGCCGCCCGCTCGGCCGCCTCGTTGTCCAGGTCCCAGATCACCTCGAGGTGGTCCGACACGAAACCGATCGGCGACACGACCACTCCGATGACCCCGGCGGCGTGCAGCGCGTCGATGTGGTCGACGATGTCCGGCTCCAGCCACGGCACCTGCGGCGGCCCCGAGCGCGACTGCCAGACGACGTCGTACTCCTCGATGCCCGCCTCGGCCGCGACCAGGCGCGCCGCCTCCGCGATCTGGCGGGAGTACCGGCGGCCGCCCTCGATCGGCGGGCCGGACGCCAGGTCCGCGCTCGACGGGACCGAGTGCGCCGTGAACACCGTGCGGATGCCGGGCGCGCCGCCCAGGGACGCGTGCGCCGCGCGGACGCCGTCCGCCACCGCCGAGACGAACAGCGGGTGGTCGAAGAACTGGCGCAGCTTCACCAGTTCGGGGGCGTCCGAGCCGACCGCCGCGCGGGCGCGCACGATGTCCTCGTCGTACTGGCGGCACGCCGAGTAGCCGCCGTACGCGCTCGTCGGGAACACCAGGATCCGCTTCGCGCCTTCCGACGTCAGCGACGCCAGGGTGTCCTCGACCATCGGGTGCCAGTTGCGGTTGCCGAAGTGCACCGGGAGGTCGATGCCGGCGGCCGCGAGCTGCTTCTCGACCGCGGCCATCGCGTCGCGGTTCAGCCGGTTGATCGGCGAGACGCCGCCGAAGTGCCGGTAGTGCTCGGCGACTTCGAGGAGCCGTTCCCGCGGCACGCCCCGGCCCTTGGTGACGTTCTCGAGGAACGGCATGACGTCGTCAGGCCCTTCCGGACCGCCGAACGAAAGCCACAGCAACGCGTCGTATCCCACCCCGTCATCTTGCCGATGTGGCGGCCCGCACGCTGACGCGGGGCCGTTATGAATCGACCAGTACAAAACCCTGGTAGCCTCGTCGCATGGCCAGGCCACGGGAGTTCGACGAGACCGCCGCCGTCGAGAGCGCGATGCACGCGTTCTGGACCCGCGGCTACGAGGCGACCTCGACGCAGGACCTGTGCGAGGCCACCGGGCTCGGGCGCAGCAGCGTCTACAACACCTTCACCAGCAAGAAAGCCCTGTTCCAGCGGACCCTGACGCACTACAGCGCCCAGGGCCTCGCCGGCCGGAAAGCCGTCCTCGAGGGGCCGGGCACCGCCGCCGACCGTCTCGCGGCCATGTTCGACGACCTCGTCGACGACGAACTGGAGCACGGCCGCCGCGGCTGCCTCGTCGTCAACACCCTCGCCGAGCTCGGCACCCCCGACGACGAGGTCGGCGCCGCCCTGCGGAACGACACCGAAAAGCAGCTGGCCCTGCTCACCGGGTGCGCCCGGGAGGGCGTCCTCGACGGCAGCCTCCGGGACGGCCGCGCCCCGGCCGACGTCGCCGAGTTCCTGCTCGGCACCATTTCCGGGCTCCGGGTGATGTCCCGCCGCGGCGCGAGCCCCGAGGCGATGCACGCCGTCGCCGACCTCGCCCTTTCGGTGATCACCCGATAGAGCACGCTCACACAGCAACCAGCTGCCGCACGAGTTTTGTACTGATCGATCCACAACCTAGGAGGACCCGTGCCCCTGGCCGTCTTCGTCCTCGGGCTCAGCGTGTTCGCGCTGGGCACGTCCGAGTTCATGATCACCGGCCTGCTCCCCGGGATGGCCGCCGACCTCGGCGTCACCATCCCCGACGCCGGGCTGCTGATCTCCGCCTTCGCGATCGGCATGGTCGTCGGCGCGCCGCTGCTGGCGATCGGCACCCTGCGCCTCCCCCGCCGCCGGACGCTCCTCGCGCTGCTCGTGGTCTTCTTCGGCGCGCACGTCGTGGGCGCGCTCTCCACCGGGTACGCGCTGCTGTTCGCGACGCGCGTGGTGGCCGCGCTCGCCTGCGCGGGTTTCTGGGCCGTCGCCGTGGCGACGACGATCGCGCTGGTGCCCGTCGAACGCCGTGGCCGCGCGATGGCGGTGCTGGTCGGCGGGCTGACGGTGGCCAACATCGCCGGCGTCCCCGCGGGGACATTCGTCGGCCAGCACGCGGGCTGGCGGACGGCGTTCTGGGCGGTCGCGGCGGTGACGCTGCTGGCGTCAGCCGGGGTGGCCGCGCTGGTGCCGGAGACGACCGGCGGCGGGATGAGCGTCCGCACCGAGCTGCGGCTGTACCGGCGCGGCCGGGTCTGGCTCGCGCTCGGCGTGATCGCGTTGTGCCAGGCCATGATCTTCGCCGCGTTCAGCTACCTCGCACCGCTGCTGACCGAAACGGACGGTCTGCCGGAGGCGTGGGTGCCGGGCGTGCTGGCTCTGTTCGGCGTCGGCGCGCTCATCGGCATCACGGCCGGCGGGCGGCTGGCCGACCGCCGCCCGTTCGCCACGCTCTACGGCTGTGTCGGGCTCGCGCTGGCGGCTTTGGTCGTCCTCGCGACGACCACCGACGCCGTGGTCGCGGTGGCGGCCGTGCTCGTCTTCGGGGCCGCCGGGTTCGGCGCCAACCCGGCGCTGAACGTCCGCACGTACGCCGTGGCCGGCGGCTCGCCGACGCTCGTCGGCGCGAGCACGACGGCGGCGTTCAACGTCGGCAACACGATCGGCCCGTGGCTGGGCGGCGTCGCGATCGGCGCCGGCCTGGGTTTCCCGAGCGTGGCGTGGACGGGCCTCGCGCTCGGCGCCGCGACGCTGGTGGCGCTCACGGTCGCGGTCGTCGTCCAGCGGAACGACGACCGCGAACCGGTGACCGTGTGAGGGTCAGATCCCGAGGAAGTGGACCCCGCCGTCGACCATGATCATCGAGCCGGTCGTGGCGGGGAGCCAGTCCGAGAGCACCGCGCAGACGCTCTTCGCCACCGGGTCCGGGTCCGTGCTGTCCCAGCCGAGCGGCGCGCGCTCGCCCCAGCCGTCCTCCAGGTCGACGAAGCCCGGGATGGACTTGGCCGCCATGGTCTTCATCGGGCCCGCGCTGACCAGGTTGACGCGGATGCCCTGCGGCCCGAGCTCCTTGGCCAGGTACCGGTTGACCGACTCGAGCCCGGCCTTCGCTACGCCCATCCAGTTGTAGACCGGCCACGCGACGCGCGCGTCGAAGTCCATGCCGACGTACGACGAGCCGCGCCCCATCAGCGGCAGGCATGCCTTCGCCAGCGACATGTACGAGTACGTCGAGATCTCGATCGCCGTCTTGACGTCCTCGGCGGGCGCGTCGAGGAACGGCGCGCCGAGGCACGTCTGCGGGGCGAAGCCGATCGAGTGGAGCACGCCGTCGAGGCCGTCGACGTGCTCGCGGACCTTGTCGGCGAGGCCGTCGAGCTGCTCCTGGTTCGTGACGTCCAGCTCGATCACGGGCGCCTCTTCGGGGAGCCGCTTCGCGATGCGCTCGACGAGCGACATCCGGCCGAAGCCGGTCAGCACCACCTTCGCACCCTCCTGCTGCGCGATCTTGGCCGCGTGGAAGGCGAGCGACGCGTCGGTGATGATGCCGGTGATCAGCAGGCGCTTGCCTTCGAGCAGTCCGGGCACGGGTCCTCCAAGTCTTGGTTCGGGTGAACGGAAATCAGTGGCCGAGGCCGAGGCCGCCGTCGACCGGCAGCACCGCGCCGTTGACGTAGCCGGCCTCGTCGGAGGCCAGGTAGCGCACCGCGGCGGCGATCTCCGACGGCTCCGCGTACCGGCCGGAGGGCACCTGCGCGAGGATCTGCTTCTTGCGGTCCTCGGAGAGCTCGTCGGTCATGTCGGTGTGCACGAACCCGGGGGCGATGACGTTCGAGGTGATGTTGCGCGAACCGAACTCACGGGCCAGCGAGCGCGCGAAGCCGACCAGGCCCGCCTTCGACGCCGCGTAGTTGGCCTGGCCGGCCGAGCCGGAGAGCCCGACCACCGAGGAGATGAAGACGAACCGGCCCCACTTGCCGCGCAGCATGCCGCGGGAAGCCCGCTTCGCGACGCGGAAGGCGCCGGTCAGGTTCGCGTCGACCACGCGCTCGAACTGCTCGTCGCTCATCCGCATCAGCAGCGTGTCGTCGGTCAGCCCGGCGTTGGACACCAGCACCTCGACCGGGCCCTGGTGCTCCTCGACGAGCTTGAACGCCGCGTCGACCTGTTCGGTGTCGGTGACGTCCGCCGGGACGCCGAACAGGCCCTCGGGCGCGCCCGAACCACGGTGCGTGACGGCCACCCGGTGTCCCTGCTCCGCGAGGTCCCGGGCGATCGCCAGACCGATGCCCCGGTTGCCCCCGGTGACCAGAACCGACCGTCCCACAGTGTTCTCCCTCTTCGTCGACCGTGCGCTGATGTCGGGCACGAGGTTATCGGCAGCTCCGCCGGGCCGCGCACCCGCGCCCGGGGTGCCGGTGACCGTCCTAAGCCCGTGTAAGGAACTGCCCTCCGACCTTGCTGGTTACCCGCTGGTTGGTCACCGTGAGTCGCAACACAGGAGGTCGACGATGACAACCCGGATCAGCGGCACAGGCGCGGACGCCGTCAGCGAGAAACGCGTTATCGGCAACGTTTTGCGCGGCTCCATCGGCAATCTGGTCGAGTGGTACGACTGGTACGCCTATGCGGCGTTCACCACATACTTCGCCAAGTCGTTCTTCCCGACGACCGACACCACGGCCGCGTTCCTCGGGACCGCCGCCGTGTTCGCGGTCGGGTTCCTCATGCGCCCGCTCGGCGGCTGGATGCTCGGCCGGTTCGCCGACCGGTTCGGCCGCCGCAGCGCGCTCGTGCTCTCGGTGACGTTGATGGCGGGCGGATCGCTGCTCATCGCCGTCACGCCGAGCTACCACACCATCGGGATCGCCGCGCCGATCCTGCTGCTGATCGCGCGGCTGATCCAGGGCCTCTCGGTCGGGGGCGAGTACTCCACCTCGGCGACGTACCTGTCCGAAGTGGCCACGCCCGGCAAGCGCGGCTTCTACTCGAGCTTCCAGTACGTGACGCTCTACGGCGGCCAGCTCCTGGCGCTCGGCCTCCAGCTCGTCCTGCAGGCGATCCTCACCGAGCAGCAGCTGACGGCATGGGGCTGGCGGATCGCGTTCGGCGTCGGGACCGTCGCCGCGCTCACCGTGATGTGGCTGCGCCGCGGGATGGACGAGTCCGAGAGCTTCACGCGCGAAGCCGGCGAGAGCGCGACGACGGGTGAGCGTGGCACGCTGCGCACGCTGGCCAAGTACCCGAAGGAGATCGCGCTCGTCGTGGGGCTGACCCTCGGCGGCACGGTGGCGTTCTACACCTTCGCCACCTACAGCCAGAAGTTCCTCGAGAACACCGCCCACATCCCGCGGCGCACGGTCACGATCATCCTGTTCTCGGCGATCCTCCTGGCCGCGATCCTGCAGCCGCTGGCGGGCCGGCTGTCCGACCGGATCGGCCGCCGTCCGCTGCTGCTGTTCTTCGGCATCGCGGGCACGCTGCTGACCGTCCCGATCATGACGATCATGGGCTCGACCCGGAACCCGGTCGGCGCGTTCTTCCTCGTCCTGGCCGGGCTCGTCGTCGTGGCGGGCTACACGTCGATCAACGCGATCGTGAAGGCCGAGCTGTTCCCGACGAAGATCCGCGCCATCGGCGTCGGCCTGCCCTACGCGCTCACCGTCGCGATCTTCGGCGGCACCGCGGAGCTGATCGCGCAGGCGTTGAAGAGCGCCGGGCACGAGTCGGTGTTCTTCTGGTACGTCGCGGGCTGTGTCCTGGTCTCCCTGATCGTCTACGGCACAATGCGGGAAACCTCGAAGACCTCCGAGCTCGAAGAACGCCCCGAGCCGGTGGGCGCGGGCGAACGCTGAGAAGGGGATGGCCGTGCGCGTGCTCCTCGTCGAAGACGACGCGGGGGTCGCGGGCGCCCTCGCGGAGTCGCTGCACGCGCGCGGTCACCCCGTCACCAGCGTCGGCCGCGGTGCCGACGCCCTGCACCGCCACCGCGACGCCGACCTCGTCCTGCTGGATCTGGGACTGCCGGACATCGACGGACTCGACGTCCTGCGCAAGATCCGGGCGGTCTCGCCGGTGCCGGTCATCGTCCTGACCGCCCGCGGCGACGAGCGGTCCGTCGTGCGCGGCCTGCGCCTCGGCGCCGACGACTACCTGACCAAACCGGTGCGGCTGGCCGAGCTGCTCGCCCGGATGGACGCCGTCGTGCGGCGCGCGGTGGCCCGCGAGGCACCCGCCGGCGACGTCGTGCGCGTCGAGGACGTCGAGATCGACCTCGGTGCCCGCCGGGTCCTCGTCGCCGGGCACGACATCGGGCTGACGACCAAGGAGTTCGAGATCCTGGCCGTGCTCGCCGCGCGTCCCGGCACCGCGGTCAGCCGCCAGCAGCTGATGGACGAGGTCTGGGGCGACGCCTACCTCGCGGTGTCGCGCTCGCTCGACGTCCACCTGACCGGCCTGCGCGCGAAGCTGGACCGGCCGGGCCTGCTCACCACCATCCGCGGCTTCGGCTACCGGCTCGGCCGGGACTGACCCGTGCGCACCCGGCTGCTGGTCGTCCTGGTCGCCCTGGCACTCGCGGTGGTCGCCGCCTTCGCCGTGCCGCTGCTGCTGTCCACCGCCGAGCAGCGCACCCAGCAGCTGGTCATCTCCCGCACCGCCGACGTCGACCGGTTCGTCGTGCTGGCCCAGCAGGCCGTCGACACCCACGACTCCGCCGCCCTCGTGGCCGACGCGGCCCGCTACGCCGATCTGTACGGCGAAGGCGTCGTCATCGTCGACGCCCGGCGCGCACCGCTGGTGCAAGCCGGCGGGCTGACCGCGGCCGACCCCGCGGTGCACGCGCTGGTCGAGGCGACCATGCGCAACGAGCCGGCGCCGCAGGTCGGCCGGCTCGGCCCGTCGTCGGCCGAACCGGCGTACTTCGCGCGGCCGGTCGGCACCGGCACCCGGGTGTCCGGCGTGGTCGTGCTGCGGGCGTCGGTGACGGCGGCGGCCGCGGACGTCGCCACCCGCTGGGGGACGATCGGCGCCGGGGCGCTGCTGGTCGCGGTGGTGTTCGTGCTGCTCGCGGTGGTGCTGGCCCGCTGGATGGTGCGGCCGCTGCACGAGCTGGAGACCGGGGTCCTCGCCGTCGCCGCCGGGCACCGCGCGCACGTCCCCGAACGCACCGGGCCGCGGGAGCTGCGGGTGCTGGCCGGCGAGGTCAACCGGATGTCCGAGGCCGTGCTCGAAGCGGCCGACCAGCAGCACCGGCTGGTCGCCGACGCCTCCCACCAGCTGCGCAACCCCATGGCGGCGCTGCGGCTGCGGGTGGACTCGCTCGCCGGCCGGGTCGAAGGCGACGAGGCCACCTACCGGGCGACCGTGGCCGAAGTGGAACGCCTCGAACGGCTGCTCGACGGGCTGCTGGCCCTCGCGCTGGCCGAGAGCACCGCGACGCGGGTCGCGGCCGGGGGCGCGGACGAGTCGTGCGACCTCGCCTCGGTGCTCGCCGAACGCGTCGACGCCTGGCGTCCGTCCGCCGAGGACGCCGGCGCGACGCTCGTGCCGCCGCCCGGGCACGACGAGCCGGTGACCGTCCGCTGTCCGGAAGGCGAGCTGGCCCAGATCCTCGACGTGTTGCTGGACAACGCCGTCCACTACGCCGGGCGCGGCGCGAAGATCACCACGGACTGGGAAAGCGGTGCGGAGTCCGCGACCCTCGTCGTCCGCGACGACGGACCCGGACTGTCCACTGAGGACCGCGCGCGGGCGACCGAGCGGTTCTGGCGCGCCGGCGGCGAAGGCGCCCCGCGCGGGACCGGGCTCGGGCTCGCCATCGCGCACCAGCAGGTGCGCACCCGCGGCGGCGTCCTGGAACTGCGCCAGGCGGAGCCGCACGGGCTCGAAGTCCGCGTCACCCTGCCGCCGGAGGTGCCACGATGAGGTGCACCCGCCGCACCGCCCTGCTCGGCGGCCTCGGGCTGGCCCTGGCCGGCTGCTCGACGTCCGGCTACGGCGGTCCGGACCGGACGCTCACCATCGCGGCCGGCGAGCGCGGCGGGTTCTACCTGGCCTTCGCCGAGCTGCTGGCCGCCGAGCTGAGCCGGGTCGAGCCGCGGCTGCACGCCACCGCCGTGCCGACCGAGGCGAGCGTCGCCAACGTCAGCCTGGTCCGGAGCGGCCAGGCCGATCTCGGGCTGGTGCTCGCCGACGTCGCCCAGACCGCGCTCGCCGGGAACGCGCCGTTCACCGCGAAGGTGCCGCTGCTCGCGCTCGGCCGCGTCTACGAAAACTACCTGCAGCTCGTCGTGCGCGCGGACGGCCCGGTGCGCCGCCTCGCCGACCTCGCGGGCCGCCCGGTGTCGCTCGGCGCGAGCGGGTCCGGCGCGGCCCAGCTCGGCGAGCGGCTGTTCGCGAAGGCGGGCATCACGGTCGACGCCCGCCACCTGCTCTTCGACGACGCCGTCCAAGCACTGGCCGGGCGGCGGATCGACGCCATGCTGTGGTCCGGCGGCGTGCCGACGCCGAAGCTCGCGGACCTCACCCGCACGACACCCATCGCCCTGCTCCCCCTGGATTCGGTGGTGCCCGCGCTGCGGGCCGCGTACGGGCCGGTGTACGACCAGGTCCAGGTGCCCGACGGCGCCTACCGCGGGGTCGGCGCGCTGGGCACCATCGGCGTGGCGAACCTGCTGGTCTGCTCCCCCGCCCTGCCCGGCGACGTAGCCGCGGCGATCGTCCGGCTGCTCGTGGAGCGGGCGACCGACCTCGTGCCCGCCGAGGCCGTCGGCACGCAGTTCCTCGACGTGCGGACGCTGATCGGCACGCAGCCGGTGCCGCTGCAGCCGGGCGCGGCGGCCGAGTACCGGGCGCTGCACGGCTGAGCGCTAGATTGGGCCGGTGACCGAACCCCGCCACCGAGTTGTCGAGATGCCGCTGCGCGTGCGCTACCACGAGTGCGACGGCCAGGGCATCGTCTTCAACGCCCACTACCTGGCCTATGTGGACATGTGCGCCTTCGAGGCGGAGAAGGCGCTCTTCGGTTCGCACGACGAGTTCCTGGCCCACCGCACGGACGTCGTGGTGGCGGAGGCGAACCTGAAGTTCCGCTCGCCGGCCCGCTATGACGAGGACCTGGTCGTCTCGCAGTACCTGACCCACCTCGGGACGACGTCGCTCGTCTTCGACTTCGAGATCCACCGCGGCGAGACGCTCGTCGCGGCCGCGAACGTCCGGTACGTGTTCATCGACCCGGCCACGCTGCGTCCGGCGGCGCCGCCCGAAGCGGTCCGCAAGGTGTACGCGGACCTGCTCGGGGACTGAGCCCGTGTTCCGCATTCTCTTCCACCAGCCCGAAATCCCGCCGAACACGGGCAACGCGATCCGGCTCGCGGCGAACACGGGGTGCGAACTGCACCTGGTCGAGCCGCTGGGGTTCACGCTGGAGGACAAGCAGCTGCGCCGGGCCGGGCTCGACTACCACGACCTCGCGCGCGTCCACGTGCACGCGTCGCTGTCCGCGGCGTGGGAAGTGTTGCTGCCGGCCAAGGTCTACGCGTTCAGCGCGTCGGCGACGCGGTTGTACACCGACGTCGCGTACGCGCCCGGGGACGTGCTGATGTTCGGGCAGGAGTCGGTGGGGCTGCCCGATTCGGTGCAGGAGGCCCCGGAAGTGACCGACCGCGTGCGGCTGCCGATGCTGCCGACCAGCCGGTCGCTCAACCTGGCCAACACCGCGGCGATCACGGTCTACGAGGCCTGGCGGCAGAACGGGTTCGCGACCCCGGGCGCGTGACGCCGGCCAGTCGCTCGGCGGAACGGGTTCGCGGGCGCGTGATCACCCTCAGGTAGGTTCGCCGGATGCGACAGCAGTTCCTGGGGGCGCTCATCGGCGCCGCGTTCGGCACCGTGTTCGTCCTCGTCAACTCCGGCGACCCGCTCCCCGCGGCGATCGGCTGGGTGCTGCGCGCCCTCGCCGTGGCCGCGCTGGCGGCGGTGGTGGTCCTCGGCGTCCGCGCCGGCGGGCGGCCGACGCTCGAAGACCGGCCGATGTTCGGGCCGAGCTACCGCGTCATCGTCATCGGCGAGGTGGTGCTGCTCGTCGCCGGGTTCTTCTTGCTGAGCCTGCTGGACGCGCCGGTGCAGGCGAACGTCGCGTGGATCGCGACCGTCGTCGGCCTGCACTTCGTCGCGCTGGCCTCGGCGTGGAAGGCGCGGTCGATCCTGGTGATCGGGGTGGCCTTGACCGTGCTGGGGATCGTCGGGCTAGCCCTGCTCGGCAGCGCCGCGGCGTGGGTCCCGTTCGTGAGCGGCGTGCTCTCCGGCGTGACCCTGCTCGGCGGAAGCCTCTACGGCGTCCGCCGAGCCTGAGTCACGGGAGCCGCTGGCCGAAGAACAGGCTGGCCGCCGCGCCCATCATGAGGATCAGCGTCCCCACGACGACCCACGGCTTGCTCGCGTCGGCGTCCTTCAGCTCGTAGCCGATCTGCTCGCCGAGGTCCGCGTAGACCTTCTTCAGCTCCTCGGCACTGGCTGCCTTGTAGAAGTCGCCGCCCGAAAGCCGGGCGATCTCCCGCAGGGACTCGTCGTCCACGCTGACCGGCTGGGCCTTGCCGTCGATGTCGACCGAGCCGTGGGTCGTGCCGAACGAGATCGACGAGATCGGCACCCCGGCCTGCTTCGCCGCCTGCGCCGCCGTGTAGCCGCCGCGCGCCGCGTACAGGTCCTCGGGCACCGTCTGCTTGCCGTCGGACATCAGCACCACGCGGGCCGGCGGCGGTCCGTCGGCCCCGCCCACGACGCTGGAGAAGCTCTCCACCGACTGCAGGGCCGCGAAAATCCCCTCACCGGTCGCCGTCGACTGGGCCAGCTTGAGGTTCTCGATCGCCTTGATCACGCCGTTGCGGTCGGTGGTCGGGTTGACCAGCACGGTCGCCGTGCCCGCGAACGAGATCAGGCCCAGGTTGATCCCCGGGGTCATGTTCCGCGCGAACTGCGTCGCCGCGTCCTGCGCCGCCTTCAGCCGCGTCGGCGCGACGTCGGTGGCCTCCATCGACAGCGACACGTCGATCACGAGCATCACGGTCGCCCGGTTGCGCGGCACCTTCTGCTCGGCGGTCGGTCCGGCCAGCCCCACGGTGAGCAGCAGCAGCGACAGCACGATCAGCACCGCCGGCAGGTGCCGCACCCAGCCCTGGCTCTTCGGCGCGACCTTGTCCAGCAGCGCCAGGTTCGCGAACCGCATGGTCCGCTTCCGCCGCGCGCGCTGCGCCAGCACGTACCCGATCGCGACCGCCGCGACGGCGATCAGCAGCAGGAACCACCACGGCGCGCTGAACCCCGTCAAACTCACGCGACACCCCCCGACCAGCGGCGCTTGCGGGCGACGACGAACCGCACCATGTCGGCGATCCAGTCGGCGTCCGTGCGCAGCGTCAGGTGCGCCGCACCCGCGCGCCGCAGGCCGGCCGCCACCGTCTGGCGGTGGGCGTGGGCCGCGGCCCCGAACTCCTTGCGCAGCAAGGCCGACGCATGCACTTCGCGCTGTTTCCCTGTCTCCGGGTCGGCCAGCACGACGGTCCCCACCTCGGGCAGGTCGACGTCGCGCGGGTCGAGGACTTCGATCGCGATCAGTTCGTGGCGCCCGCCCAGCGCCCGCAGCGGCCGCTCCCAGGACGTGTCGCCCAGGAAGTCGGAGATCACCACGGCCAGGCCGCGGCGGCGCGGCGGCCGGCGCAGCGCCTCCAGGGCCTCGGCGAAGTCCCCGCGCGTGCCCTCGGCCGCCCGCGGTGTCTCGGCCAGCCTCCGCACCAGCCCCCGGGCGTGCGCCAGGCCGCCCCGCGCCGGGATGCGGGTCGTCTCGGCGCCGGTCGACACGAGCGCGCCGATCCGGTTGCCGCCGCCCCCGGTCAGGTGGGCGACCGCCGCGACCGCGCAGACCACCAGGTCACGCTTCTCGCACAGCGCCGTCCCGAAGTCGAGGCTCGCCGAGAGGTCGGCGACGACCCACGTCTCCAGCTCGCGGTCGGCCACGGTCTCGCGGATGTGCGGGGTCGTGGTGCGGGCGGTGACCGCCCAGTCCATCCGGCGCACGTCGTCGCCGGGCTGGTACGGGCGGGCCTCGCCGGGCTCGGACCCCGGCCCCGGCACCAGGCCGAGGTGGTTGCCCTGCAGCAGCCCGTCGAGCCGCCGGCGGACGTCGAGCTCCAGGGTCCGGAGCCCGGCCTCCAGCCGTTCGCCGCGCAGCACCGGCGGCGCCCACGAAGGGCGGGGCGTGCCCTTCTCGTTCTTCGCCATCGCCGGCTACCTGACCGGCGCGCCCGCCGGGACCGGGCCGCCCTGGCCGGCCCCGCCCTGCGGCCGGGCCGAGACCTGCGGCAACGGCACGGTCTGCAGCACGCGCGTGATGATGTGGTCGATGGGCACGCCGTCGGCGAGCGCGTCGTAGGACAGCACGAGCCGGTGACGCAGCACGTCCGGCACGACGTCGACGACGTCCTGCGGCAGCACGTAGTCACGGCCGCGGACCAGGGCCAGCGCCCGCGCGGCGGCGATGATGCCGAGGCTCGCGCGCGGCGAGGCGCCGTAGGACACCCAGCCGGCGACGTCGGCGAGGCCGTGCTCGTTCGGCGTCCGGGTGGTCAGGACGAGCCGCACGACGTAGTCGACGAGGGCGTGGTGCACGAACACCTGCGCCGCGACGCCCTGCAGCCGGACCAGCTCGCCCGGGCTGAGCACCTCGTGCGGGGTGGGCGGGGTGACGCCCATCCGGTAGATGATCTCGCGCTCTTCCTCGGCCGTCGGGTACTCGACGAGGATCTTGAACAGGAAGCGGTCGCGCTGCGCCTCGGGCAGCGGGTAGACGCCCTCGTTCTCGATCGGGTTCTGGGTGGCCAGGACGAGGAACGGGTCGGGCATCGGGAAGGTCTGCCCGCCGATCGACACGTGCCGCTCGGCCATCACCTCGAGCATCGCCGACTGCACCTTCGCCGGCGCGCGGTTGATCTCGTCGGCGAGCACGAAGTTCGCCACGACCGGGCCGAGCTCGACGTCGAAGCGCTCGGCGCCCTGGCGGTAGATCCGGGTGCCGAGGATGTCCGCGGGCACCAGGTCGGGGGTGAACTGGACGCGGGAGAACGAGCCGCCGACGACCCGGGCGAACGTCTCCACCGCGAGGGTCTTCGCGACGCCGGGCACGCCTTCGAGCAGCAGGTGGCCCTTGGCCAGCAGGCCGACCAGCATCCGCTCGACCAGGCGGTCCTGCCCGACGATGATCCGCTTGACCTCGAACACGGTCCGCTCCAGCAACTGGGCGTCCCGGGCCGGCGTCCCGGGCTGCTGCCCGTTCCCGCCCTCGGCGTAGCCGGGCTCGGTCACTCTGCCTCCTTGAAAGTCCGTGCGCCGCCCCCGCGACGGTGATCACGCGGTGCGACCGTACTGCGTCCCCCGGTCGTCCGTCCGTCCGGCACGCGGACGCACGCGTTGGCCCCTGAGTAGCCAACACCTTCTTCGGTGTGACATCTGTGAAGCAGGCGATCAGCGGTGGCGCTCGAGGTCCTCGGGGGTGTCGATGTCGTCCGCTTCGCCCCGTTCCGCCGGAATCTCGGTGACGGTCAGTGCGCCCAGCACGCGCCGCAGCGCCGCGTTCTCCAGCCGCTCCGGCAGCGCCGCCTTCAGCGCGGCGACCCGCCAGGCGCCGAGCAGCCACTGCCGGGACCCGCCGGCGTCCACGAGCACGGCGCCGTCGCCGTCGCCGAGCGCCGTGACCAGGCGGTCCACTGTGGACCGGCGGACGCCCGGGAGGTCCGCGGCCAGCACCGCGACCACCTCGACGTCGTCCGGGACGAAGGCCAGCCCGGCCGCCAGCGCCGCCACCGGCCCGGTGCCCGGCACCGGTTCCCGCGTCCACACGACGTCGAAGCCGGACCGCCGCGGGCCGACGGCGATCACCCGTTCGGCGCCTTCCAGCGCGTGGATCGCGCGGGCGAGCAACGGTTTCCCGCCCACCGACAGAGCCGGCTTGTCCACACCGGACAGTCTGCGGGCCGAGCCCCCGGCCACCACGATCCCCGCGTACCGCATCCCGGGAATCTAACCCATACTGGACGCGTGTCCTACACCGTCGAACCGCGCGTCGACGCCTACATCGACGCTCTGCCGGAGTGGCAGCAGGCGCTCTGCCGCGAGGTCCGCGAGCTGGTCCACGCCGCGGACCCCGACGTCGTCGAGACCATCAAACGCACCCGCCAGCCGTACTTCGTGCTGGACGGCAACATCTGCGCCCTGCTGGCGGCGAAGGACCACGTCAACGTCTTCGTCTACGACGGCGGCATCGTCCCGGACCCCGAGGGCATCATCACCGCCGGGCACGGCAACAAGACGGCCCGGACCGTGGCCTTCCGCGAAGGCGAGACGGTCAACGCGCCCGCGCTCACGGCGATGTTCCGGCAGATCATCGCGAACAACCGGGCCGGCGGCTGGCGCAAGCTCAAGCGCGAGCAAGCCTGACCCTCAGCGGGTCAGCACGAGGTAGGCGAGCCCCAGCACGCCCCGGTAGTCGCGGACGTACTCGCGCAGCCGGCGGTCGAGCCACTCCCGTACCTCCGGTGCCCGCGGGTCGTCCGGATGCGCCGCCTGCCACTCTTCCCAGCCGGCCCGGGACGTCGACTCGAAGTCGTCCCATTCGAGCTGGTCGGCCGTGCTGAGGTGCCGCACGCGCCAGCCGGCGCCGGCCGCGGCGTCCACGAGTTCCGGCAGGGTCAGCGTGTCGGGACCGAAGATCTCCAGGGCCGCCGGGCTGGGCGGGGCCGCCCAGAAGCCGTCGCCGTAGAGCAGCCTGCCGGACGGCACCACCCGGGCGAGCCCCTCGAGCGCCGCCTTGGTCGAGCCGAAGATGTGCGCGGCCCCGATGCAGAAGGCCCGGTCGACGGGGACGTCCCAGTTCGCGGCGTCCGCCTCGGTGAAGTCCACCGTGAGGCCCCGCTCCGCCGCCGCGGCCCGCCCGCGCTCGAGGCCCGTCACGTCCGTGTCGACGCCGGTCACGCGCAGACCGGGCGCCCGGGCCGCGGCCCGCAGCGGCAGCTCACCCCAGCCGCAACCGAGGTCGACGAGGTGTCCCTCCCCCAGGTCCATCCGGTCGAGCAGCAGCTCGGCGTGGGGCTCGGACAGGGGCGTGTTCCAGCGCATCCGGGTGCGCCGAAGCGCGTTCAGCTCATCATCCACACCGGCGATCCTGGTGGCCGGCGGCGACGGCGTCGAACGGATTTCAGCCGATCAAGCGGGTCGCGTACGGCATGATCCCGCCGTAGCGCACCGCCGCGATCCGGACCCGCAGGCCGGACTGCGGTGCCTCGACCATCTGCCCGCCGCCGAGGTAGAGCGCGACGTGGTGGATGCCGCCCGCGCCGCCCCAGAAGAGCATGTCGCCGCGGCGCATCTGCGACAGCGGCACGCGCCGCCCCGCCGTGTACTGGTAGCCGCTGTAGTGCGGCAGGCCCCGGACCCCGGCGAACGCGTAGATCATCAGGCCGGAGCAGTCGAAGCCGATCTTGTTGTAGTCGCCGTAGCGGTCGGCGACGCCGCCGTCGCGGATGCCGCGGGTCGGGCCGCTCGCGTTGCCGCCGCCCCAGGCGTACGGCAGGCCGATCTTCGACAGCGCCCGGGCGATGACCGCCTCGATCGACGAGCCGGCCGGTCCCGCCGCCGGCTTGCTCGCCGGGCGGCCGCCCCCGCCGGACGAGCCGAGCGCGGCCTGGCGGGCGCGCTCGTCGTCCTCGCGCTGCTTCTGGGCGAGCCAGTCCTGGTAGCGCTGCCGCTGGCCCTGCAGGCCGTTGACCTTGGACTGGGCGGTGAACAGCTGCTGCTCGACGTCGGACTTGGTGTTCTGGAGCTGGGTGTTCTGCGACGCCTGGCTGTCCTGGGCCGAGATGGCCCTGGACTGCGCCGAGTCCGCGCTGGTCTTCGCCTCGCGCGCGGCGTCCTGCTTCTGCTGGGCGATCTCGGCGGCCTTGCGGGCCGCGGCGTCCTTGTTCGACTTCTCGGTCTGCGCCTGCTGGAGCCGGTCGAGGGCGTTGAGCCGGTCGCCGCCGACGGCGTCGAGCAGCTGCGCGCGGGCCAGCATGTCCTTGGGGCTGTCGGCGCTCAGGTACGCCGAGAGCGAGCCGACCGTGCTGCCCTGCTGGAAGCTCGCGGCGGCGAACGACTTCAGGTCGTTGCGCGCCTTCTCGATGGCGCCGGCCGCCGCGTCCGCCTCGGTCCGGGCGGCCTTCGCGTCGTTCTCGGCCTGCGCCGCCGCGTCCTGCGCGGACTGCAGGTCGACCAGGGCCTTGTTGGCCTCTTCCTGCTTGAGCTCGACGTCGTCCTGCAGCTGCGACAGCTTCTGCTCGGCCTGGGCCAGCTGGTTGGTCAGCCGGCCGACCTCACCGGCCTTCGCGTTGGCGTCGGCCTTGCTGTTGTTCAGCTCGGAGTCGCTCGGGTTGGGCGGCGGCGGTGGCGCCGCGAGGCCCGTGCCGCCGGCCCCGAACAAGATCACCAGGGTGAGCGCGCTCACGGTGAGTCCCCGGCGGGTCCGCGGCACCTCCGGACCCCCACGCCGTCCCGCCACGACCGCCCACCTCCGCTCACCTGCGCACATCGCGCGTCACTGCAGTCACACCACTATCACAAGCATCACCGGAAACTTACACACCGTAGGCACCAATTCCCCTTATTGAGGGACCCCCGGCGCGGATGGCGCAGCCCACACCGCGTGTCGTCTTGAACCCAAAACAGGACGCGCGTACTGTTTGAGGCACCGCGAGGTGTGCCATCCCGAATCCGGTCCTACGGTGGGGGTGCGCAAGACTCGCCACCACCGAACCCGACCGAACTGACCTCAGGACTCGACCGCCGCACCGGCGCGGAAGTCCATGCCACTGGAGTTAGACGTGACCGCACCTGCCAGCAAGGACAGCTTCGGCGCCAAAGACACGCTGAAGGTCGGCGACGCCTCGTACGAGGTGTTCCGCCTGAACAAGGTCGAGGGCGCCGAACGGCTGCCCTACAGCCTGAAGATCCTGCTCGAGAACCTGCTGCGCACCGAAGACGGCGCGAACATCACCGCCGACCACATCCGCGCGCTGAGCTCGTGGGACCCGGCGGCCGACCCGTCGATCGAGATCCAGTTCACGCCCGCCCGCGTGATCATGCAGGACTTCACCGGCGTCCCGTGCGTCGTCGACCTCGCCACCATGCGCGAGGCCGTCACCGACCTGGGCGGCGACCCCGACAAGGTCAACCCCCTCGCGCCGGCCGAGCTGGTCATCGACCACTCGGTGATCATCGACGTCTTCGGCCGCCCCGACGCCTTCGAGCGCAACGTCGAGATCGAGTACGAGCGCAACCGCGAGCGCTACCAGTTCCTGCGCTGGGGCCAGGGCGCCTTCGACGAGTTCAAGGTCGTCCCGCCGGGCACCGGCATCGTGCACCAGGTCAACATCGAGCACCTCGCGCGCACGGTGATGTCCCGCAACGGGCAGGCCTACCCCGACTCCTGCGTCGGCACCGACTCGCACACCACCATGGTCAACGGCCTGGGCGTGCTGGGCTGGGGCGTCGGCGGCATCGAGGCCGAGGCCGCCATGCTGGGCCAGCCGGTCTCGATGCTCATCCCGCGCGTCGTCGGCTTCAAGCTGACCGGCGAGATCCCGGCGGGCGTCACCGCCACCGACGTCGTCCTCACGATCACCGAGATGCTGCGCCGCCACGGCGTGGTCGGCAAGTTCGTCGAGTTCTACGGCGAGAGCGTGTCGGCGGTGCCGCTGGCCAACCGCGCCACCATCGGCAACATGAGCCCGGAGTTCGGCTCCACCGCGGCGATCTTCCCGATCGACGAGGAGACCGTCCGCTACCTCAAGCTGACCGGCCGCTCGGCCGAGCAGGTCGCGCTGGTCGAGGAGTACGCCAAGCTCCAGGGCCTCTGGCACGACTCGTCGCGCGAGGCGGCCTACTCCGAGTACCTCGAGCTGGACCTTTCGACGGTCGTCCCGTCGATCGCCGGCCCGAAGCGCCCGCAGGACCGCATCGAGCTGTCGGACGCGAAGTCGGCGTTCCGCAAGTCGATCCACGACTACGTGGACGGCGAGGACACCACGCCGCACACCAAGATGGACGAGGCCTCCGAGGAGTCCTTCCCGGCCAGCGACGCCCCGTCGCTGTCGTTCGCCGAGGACGACGCCGCGCCGGTCACCAGCTCCGCCGCGAACGGCGCGTCGGGCCGCCCGAGCAAGCCGGTCAAGGTCACCACGTCCGACCGCGGCGAGTTCGTCCTCGACCACGGCGCCGTGGTGATCGCCTCGATCACCTCGTGCACCAACACCTCGAACCCGTCGGTCATGCTCGGCGCCGCGCTGCTCGCGCGCAACGCCGTGGACAAGGGCCTCGCGGTCAAGCCGTGGGTGAAGACGTCGATGGCGCCGGGCTCGCAGGTCGTCACCGACTACTACACCAAGGCCAACCTGTGGCCGTACCTGGAGAAGCTGGGCTACCACCTGGTCGGCTACGGCTGCACCACGTGCATCGGCAACTCGGGCCCGCTCTCGGACGAGATCTCCGCGGCCATCCAGGAGAACGACCTCACCGCGGTCTCGGTGCTCTCGGGCAACCGGAACTTCGAAGGCCGGATCAACCCCGACGTGAAGATGAACTACCTCGCGTCGCCGCCGCTGGTCATCGCCTACGCGCTGGCCGGGACGATGGACTTCGACTTCGCGAACCAGCCGCTGGGCCAGGACAGCAACGGCACCGACGTCTTCCTGAAGGACATCTGGCCGACGGCGCAGGAGATCCAGGAGACCATCGACTACGCGATCACGCAGGAGATGTTCACCAAGGACTACGCCGACGTCTTCGACGGTGGCGAGCGCTGGAAGGCGCTGCCCACCCCGGAGGGCAAGACCTTCGAGTGGGACGCGGAGTCCACCTACGTCCGGAAGCCCCCGTACTTCGAGGGCATGACGCCGGAGCCGTCCGCGGTCACGGACATCTCGGGCGCGCGCGTGCTGGCGAAGCTGGGTGACTCGGTCACCACCGACCACATCTCCCCCGCCGGGGCGATCAAGCCGGGCACCCCGGCCGCGCAGTACCTCACCGAGCACAACGTGGACAAGAAGGACTTCAACTCCTACGGCTCGCGGCGCGGCAACCACGAGGTGATGATCCGCGGCACGTTCGCGAACATCCGGCTGCGCAACCAGCTCCTGGACGACGTGCAGGGCGGCTACACCCGCGACTTCACCCAGGACGGCGCCCCGCAGGCGTTCATCTACGACGCGGCCCAGAACTACGCGGCGGCCGGCATCCCGCTGGTCGTGCTGGGCGGCAAGGAGTACGGCTCGGGTTCGTCGCGCGACTGGGCGGCCAAGGGCACGTCGCTGCTGGGCGTCCGCGCGGTGATCACCGAGTCGTTCGAGCGCATCCACCGGTCGAACCTGATCGGCATGGGCGTCATCCCGCTGCAGTTCCCGGCGGGCGAGTCGGCCTCGTCGCTCGGCCTGGACGGCACCGAGACGTTCGACATCTCGGGCATCACGGCACTCAACGACGGCGACACGCCCCGCACGGTCCACGTCACCGCGACCCGCGCCGACGGTACGAAGGTGGAGTTCGAGGCGGACGTCCGCATCGACACCCCGGGTGAGGCGGACTACTACCGCAACGGCGGCATCCTGCAGTACGTGCTGCGGAAGATGACGCAGGCGTAACGGTTTCCGCTACGAAAAGGCCTCCTCGCTCGGTGAGCGGGGAGGCCTTTTCTCATGCCGGCACGGCTTCCCAGCGCACGCTGGACACCGACGGCTCCAGGGAAAGCCGCGACACCGCCGCCTCCATCTGGGCGTCGTCGCGCTGGTCGCCGACCAGCTCGGCGCGGACCTCCACCGTGCGGTCCTCGCGGTCCGTGCTCAGCACCGACAGCAGCCGGAAGTCCGTGCGGTTCAACGACTGTACGAGCAATGCCCGCACGTGCGCCTCGGTCGCGTCGCGGGTCACCGCCTGGAACGCGTACCTCGCCGGTGTCTCGTCCCCCGCATCCGGGCGGCGGTCGACGACCCGGCCCAGGGGCCGCAGCAGCACGTTCACCCCGACCACGACGGCCGTGCCGGCCGCCGCGATGACGTACAGCCCGGACCCGGCGAGCGAACCCACCGCGGCCGAGCACCACAGGGTCGCCGCCGTGTTGAGACCGCGGATGTTGAGGCCGTCGCGCAAGATGACACCCGCGCCGAGGAACCCGATGCCCGAGACGATCTGCGCGGCCACCCGGGTCGGGTCGGCGTCGCCGCTCGTGGTCAGGCCGCCGAACCCG
This sequence comes from Amycolatopsis sp. NPDC114504, assembly GCF_055633595.1. Classification (NCBI taxonomy): domain Bacteria; kingdom Bacillati; phylum Actinomycetota; class Actinomycetes; order Pseudonocardiales; family Pseudonocardiaceae; genus Amycolatopsis; species Amycolatopsis sp. NPDC114504. Next base: position 749,874 of record NZ_JBVKDU010000005.1, read on the forward strand.
TGGGCGGACAGCAGCACGAACAGCGTCGCGCCGACCGCGACGAGGGCGTTGGTGCGCAGCCCGGCCATCCGGGCGCGGAACTGGCGCTCGAACCCGATGACGGCGCCCAGGCCGACGCCGGTGCCGACGCGCAGCAGCATTTCGAAGATGGTCATGTCCGACTCGTTTCCGGCGTGCGCGCACTGCCGGACAGGAGGAGACCGGACGAGGTCAGCCCAGCCGGAAGTCTCCGGTGAGCGCACGCCCGGTCGTCCGCTGACTGTCCGCTGGCATGTGCCGCTCACCTCGCTTCCGTTGCTCGTGGTTGATCAACCCGACCACTGTAGCGCCCGGCCCACGACCTGGGCTGTGATGATCACTACGCCCAGTGCCGGCGCAGGTGCGGGACGAGGTCTTCGGGCCGCTCGTCGGGGAAGAACAGCTTCGCGCCGGGCACCTCGACGACCTCGGTCACCCCCGGGACGGCGTCGCGGAAGCGGTACGCCCACTCGATCCCGAAGTTCGGGTCGCCGGTACCCCAGACCAGCAGGGTCGGCACCCGGAACTCCTTGAGCAGCGGCTCGATCGCGTCCAGCTCCTCGCCGCGGACCGACTTCAGCAGGCGCTCGAACTGCCGCGCCGCCGCCAGGGTTCCGAACACCGGGCGCACAAAGGCGTCCAGGACGTCGTCGGGCACCAGGTCCGGACGTTCGTAGCCGCCCCCGAGGGCGCCGCCCCGCGCCCGGTCCGTCGCCTGGCGGACGGCCAGCGGCGCCAGCTCTCCGCGTTCGGCCAGCTCGACGATCGGGCGGAACGCCTCGGGCGGCAGGTTGCCCTGGGTGTCGCAGTTGGTCAGGGTGAGCGTCCGGAGCCGGTCGGCCCGGTGCACGGCGAAGACCTGCGCGACCGCTCCACCGGTGTCGTTGGCGACGACGTCGAGGTCGCCCAGCTCCAGCGACTCGCAGAAGTCGCCCAGCCACCGCGCCAGCCCGTTCAGGCTCAGGTCCTGCTCCGGCGTCACCGGCGAGGCGCCGTGACCCGGCAGGTCGGGCGCGATGCACCTCCGCTCCCCCGCGAGTGCCGCGATCGCCTTGCGCCACAACAGGTTGTTCGTTCCCGCGCCGTGCACGAAGAGTGCGACCGGCCCTTCGCCGACGTCGGTGTAGCTCACCTCGCCCGACGCCGTCGACACGCGCCCGCGCTGGTCCTCCCAGGTTCGCAGATCCATCGGTACAGTCCCTCCAGAAGTAAACCGACTGACGGTCTAGTATGAACAGACCGTCAGTCGGTTTGTCAACGACGGAGGCAGCCGAGCGGCATGAACAAGAAGATCGACCGGGGCCAGGCGACCCGCGAGCACCTCGTCGCGGTCGCCACCGGCCTCTTCACCGAGCACGGCTACGACGGGACGTCGATCGAGGCCGTCCTGCGGGCCGCCGACGTGAGCCGGGGCGCGCTCTACCACCACTTCCCCGGCAAGGACGCGCTGTTCGCCGCGGTCCTCGACACCGTCTACGACCGGGTCGAAGCCGACGGCGCGAAGGCCGTCGAGGGTATGACCGATCCGGCGGAGGCACTGCGCGCCGCCTGCCTGACGTGGATCCGCAGCGCCGCGGACCCCGTGGTGCGGCAGGTGATGCTCATCGACGCGCCGGCCGTGCTCGGCTGGCAGCGCTGGCGCGACGGCGACGAAGCCCGCACGCTCGGCAAGCTCAAGGTCGCCCTGCGGATGGCGGGCCGCCTGGACCCGGTGCGCGTCGACTACTTCGCGCACGTCCTGCTGGCCGGGTTGAACGAGATCGCGATGCTGGTCGCCCGCGCCGACGACCGGGCCGCCGCCGCGGTCGAGGCCGAAGCGGCGGCCGCGGACCTGCTCGACCGGCTGCTGCGGGCATGAAAACGGGCCGGGGCGACACTGTCGCCCCGGCCCGTTTCCCCTGGCGCTACGAGGTTTCGAACGGCTGGACGTTCGGCTGGAACACCTGGCCGTTGGCCGGGACCTTGAGGTCGGTCAGGTAGTCCGCCACGGCCTTGTCGACGCCCAGCGCGTCACCGAGGATGCAGTGGCCGAACGCGTCGACCGACAGCAGCCGCGAGTTGCCGAGCTCGGCCGCCATCCGCTGGGCGAACTTGTACTGCGTCGCCGGGTCGTAGTAGTTGCCGACCACGACCACCGGGACGTCGGTCTTGGCCCGCCACGGGCCGCGGTAGACGTCCGGCTTCTTCGCCGGCCACACCGGGCAGCCCGCCGTGTCGGCGAACGCCTGGTAGCGGCCGAAGGTGCGCGACTCGCGCTCCCACTTGGCGGCGATGTCCGGCACCTGCTCCTGCTTGATCTTGAAGGGCTTGTCGGAGCAGTTGACGGCGAAGTACGAGTCGTCGCTGGTGTAGGGGCTGTCCGGGTTCTGGTCGGCCAGGCCCTGCTTGCCGCCGGTGAGCACCTTCAGCTGCCGCGCCTGCAGCGTCTGCGCCTGGACGCCCGCCGGGTGGAGGACGTCGTAGAGCGCCTGCAGGTCCTCGGCCAGGCCGGGGAACGCCGACGGCGAGTACAGGACGCTCGAAACGCCGCCGGTGAACGAGTTGATGTCCACGCTGCCGCCGCCGGGGATGGTGATCGGCTGCTTGCGGAGGTACTCGCGCAGTTCGTCGAACTTCGCCCGCGGGGTGCCGTCGCTGAACGCGCACTTCGCGCCGGCCTGGTCGCAGCGCTTCAGGAATCCGTCGAGCGAGATTTCGAAGCCCTGCGCGCGTTCCCGGTCGTACTGCACGCCGTCACTGGTGCGCAGCGCCGGGTCGACGTTGCCGTCGATGACGATCGCGCGGGACTGCTTGGGGAACATCGACGTGTAGGTCGACCCGATCAGCGTGCCGTACGAGAAGCCGACGAAGGTCAGCTTCTGGTCGCCGACCGCCGCGCGCAGCGTGTCGAGGTCGCGCACGACGTCCTTGGTGGACATGTGGTTCAGGAGCGAACCGGCGTTGTTCTTGCAGAACCGGCCGTAGTCGCGGTAGCTGGCGAGCGTGCCGGAGATCTCGGCGCGGCTCAGCGGCACCGGGATCTGGGCGCCGAAGACCTCGTCGGCGTCCTCCTGGGTGGTGAAGCAGCGCAGCGGGTTGCTCTGGCCGACGCCGCGCGGGTCGAAGCCGATGAGGTCGAAGCGGTCGAGGACCTGCGGCTGGAAGTAGAACTGGCCGCTGATCGGCATCCGCAGGCCCGAACCGCCGGGGCCGCCCGGGTTGAGGAACAGCGAGCCGACGCGCGCGTCCGGCGTGCGGGCCGCGCGCTTCAGCAGCGCGATGTCGATGGTGCCCAGCGAAGCGTTGTCGTGGTCGACCGGCACGCGGTAGCGCGCGCAGCTGTAGAACTTGACCTGGTCCGCGGGCACCCCGGCGACGGTGGCGGCCGGGCAGGTACCCCAGTTGACGGCGGCGGTCGCGCCGACGACGGCGGGCTTGGCGACCGCGTCTTCGGCCGCCGCGGCGGTCCCGGCCGTGCCGGCCAGTCCCAGACCGGCCACGAGCGCCCCCACCAGCGCGAACGACCGCAGCCGACCCTGCGTGGATCTCGGCAAGACGTCTCCTCCCTTAGTGGCGCATTCCCTTGAATGTGCACAGCGCCGCGCGTCCGAGACGTCACGGCGCGTTACCCGGGAGAGACTGGCACAAACCGGTGAATCCCGGCACCGGCCGAAAGGATGGTGGGAACCTACCGATCAGGTCGGCTGAGGAGGAAAACCGGCAACGGCCGCCCGGCCTCCCGCCGCTCCATCGCGTAGCCCGGCCAGAACTCCAGCAGCTCGGCCCACATCGCCGCGTACTCCTCGCCGTGCAGCTCCCGCGCGACGACGTCCACCGGCTTCCCGGCGCGCGCCACCACGCACTTCGGGTCGGCACGGAGGTTCAGCGCCCACGCCGGGTCGTTCGGGCGGCCCCAGTTGGACGCCGTCAGCACCACGTCGTCGCCGCGGGGGAAGCAGAGCAGGTTCGTGCTCCGGGACAGCCCGCTCTTGCGGCCGGTCGTCGTGAGGCGCAGCGACGGCAGCCCGGCGAGCCCCACGAGGCTCACCCGGCCGCCGAACGCCTTGTGCAGTTTCTTGTCCGCCCACACGACGAACCCGGCCGTGCGCATCAGCCACGGCTTGGTGCCGACGGCCCGGGCGAGCGCCCGGAGAGGATTAGCCACGCACAGATCTTGCCAGGCTCACCCCGAACCGCTGCTGCGAGTCGGTCCACCAGCGGTCGAGGGCGAACCCGGCCGCGGCCAGCTCGGCCTCGACGCCGCCCGGGCGGAACTTCGCCGAGATCTCGGTGCGGATGTGCTCGCCCTCGGCGAACTCCACCGTGAGGTCCGCGCCGGGAATCGACACCGTCAGCGCGCGCCGGGCCCGCAGCCGCATCTCGATCCACTCGTTCTCCGCGTCCCAGTGCGAGACGTGCTCGAACTCGTCGACGTCGAAGTTCGCGCCCAGCCGGGTGTTGATCACCCGCAGGACGTTCTTGTCGAACTCGCCCGTGACGCCCGCGGCGTCGTCGTAGGCGCGTTCGAGGATGCCGGGGTCCTTCACCAGGTCGGTGCCGAGCAGCAGCCACTCCCCCTCGTCGAGCACTTCCCGCACCGAGCGCAGGAACACCGCGCGCTCGGCGGGCAGGAAGTTGCCGATCGTGCCGCCGAGGAAGGCCACCACCCGCGGCTGGCCGCCGGGCAGCAGGTCGAGGTGCTGGGTGAAGTCGCCGACGACCCCGCGGACGGTCAAGCCCGGGTAGTCCTTCGAGATCGCCTCCGCCGCCTCGGCGAGCGCGGACTCGGACACGTCGAGCGGCACGAACGCCTCCAGGGTCCCGTGGCCGGTGAGCGCGTCGAGCAGCAGTCGCGTCTTCTCGCTCGACCCGGACCCGAGCTCGACGAGCGTGTGCGCGCCGGTCAGCTCCGCGACGTCACCGGCGTGCGCGGCCAGCACCTCGCGCTCGCTGCGGGTCGGGTAGTACTCCGGCAGCTGGGTGATCTTCTCGAACAGCTCGCTGCCTTCGGCGTCGTAGAACCACTTGGGCGGCAGCCACTTCTGCGCCGCGGTGAGCCCGGCGACGACGTCGGCGCGCAGCTCCGCGGTGACGGCGTCGCCGGAACGGTGGTGGTCGAGATCGACTTCGGTCATGAGAGCTCCTGGGTCAGGGGAAGCAGGGCGACGCCGGCCGCGGTGGCGCGCACGGCGTGGTGGTCGGGGACGGCTTTCCAGTTCGGGTCGCCGTCGAGGGGTTCGGACGCCAGCAGCACGCCCGCCGGGGTTTCCAGCAGGGACAGCGCGTGCGTCCAAGCGGTACCGATCAGCGTTTCGCCGTCGGTGAGCAGGAAGTTCAGCCGGGAGCCGGGCGCGGCCGCCTCGACGGTGGTCGTCAGCCACCGCACCGCTTCGAGGGGATCCTCGCCCGTGGCGAGCCGGGCGCGCAGCAACGCCCAGAGCACCGTCGAATCCGTCGGTGCTTCCAGGGTCAGCAGCTCGGTGACGGGCAGGGTCTTGGCCAGTTCGGCCAGGGACCCGGGCCAGCCGCGGACGACACCGTTGTGGCTGAACAGCCAGCGCCCCGAGGTGAACGGTGCGGCGGCCGCTTCGGTCACCGGCATGCCGGTGGTGCCGTTGCGGACCGCGGCGACGAACGCGCCGGAGGTCACCGACGCGGCCAGCGCCGGCAGCGTCTCGTCCGTCCACAGTGGAGTGGACCGGCGGTGGCGCAGCGGCGGCGAGCCCGGGCCGGGGTACCACCCCAGCCCGAACCCGTCGGCGTTCACCGAGCCGCCGCCGCGCATGTCCGCCGGCGCGTAGGACTGCACCAGCAGCGAATGCGGCGCGCGGAAAACCGCCTCGGCGGGCGCGACCGGCTCGCCGAGGTGTGCGATGTGCCTGCACATGGCGCCTAGCCCACCTCGCCGGGTGCGGCGTCGCGGGCGGTGCGGAAGCCGGCGAAGATCTGCCGCCGGATCGGGTAGTCCCAGTTGCGGAACGTGCCCCGGATCGCCGCCGAGTCGGTGCCGAACGAGCCGCCGCGCAGCACCTTGTACTCCGGCCCGAAGAAGACCTCGGAGTACTCCCGGTACGGGAACGGCGCGAAGCCCGGGTAACCGTGGAAATCGGTCGAAGTCCACTCCCAGACGTCGCCGATCAGCTGGTGCACCCCGGTCGGTGACGCGCCGGCCGGGTACGCCCCCGCCGGCGCCGGGCGCAGGTGCCGCTGGCCGAGGTTGGCGTGCTCGGCCGTCGGCTCGTCGTCGCCCCACGGGAACCGCCGCGAGCGGCCGGTCGCCGGGTCGAACCGGGCGGCCTTCTCCCACTCCGCCTCGGTCGGCAGCCGCCGCCCGGCCCAGGCCGCGTACGCCTCGGCCTCGAAGTAGGAGACGTGCACGACCGGCTCGTCGGCGGTGATCCGCTCGTACACCCCGAACCGGGTGCGCCACCAGCCGTCCTGCTCCCGCTTCCAGAACCGCGGCGCGGTGACGCCGCTCTCGCGCAGGTAGGCCCAGCCCGCCGGGCTCCACCACCGCTCGTCGGCGTAGCCGCCGCTGTCGAGGAACTCGGCGTAGGCCCCGCACGTCACCGGGGTCGTGTCCAGCCAGAACGCCTCGACGGCGAGCTCGTGCGCCGGGCGCTCGTTGTCCAGTGCCCACGGCTCGGCCGAGGTGCCCATGGTGAACGCTCCAGCCGGAACGAGTACCTCGGCCGGGAGGGTGCCCGACCGCGCGGGCGGCGGCTCCGGCGCGTGCAGCACCGGGTCGCCCTGGCGCAGCTGGTGGGTGGCCAGCATGGTCTCGTCGTGCTGCTGCTCGTGCTGGGTGATCATGCCGAACGCGAACGCCTGCTCGGTCAGCCGCCGACCCTCCATCGGGGCGTGTTCCAGCACGTCGAACGCCTTGTCGCGGACCTGCTTGACGTACGCGCGCGTCTCGGCCGGGCCGAGCAGCGGCAGCTCCGGCCGGTCGGCGCGGGCGTGCTGGAAGGCGTCGTAGATGTCGTCGATGTCCGGCCGCAGCGGCTCGCGGCCGCCGACGTCGCGGACCAGCCAGAGCTCCTCCTGGACGCCGATGTGCGCCAGGTCCCAGACCAGCGGCGACATCAGCTTGGAGTGCTGGCGGACGAGGTCCTCGTCGTCCACCGCGTCGGTCAGCGCCACGCTGCGCGCCCGAGCCCTGGTCAGTGCTTCGGCGGCCCGGGCGCGCAGGTCCTGCGCGCTCAGCTCGCCCAGTGCTTCCGTGCTCATGCTTCGCTCCTCGATCGGTACGCGCGCCCCTGCACGCTCTCGCTGATCTCGGTGATCGACTCCTCCGCCAGCCCCGTCGCGCCCAGCTCGGCGCAGCCGAGGTCGGCCAGCTCCGCCGCGGCGGACGCCAGCTCCGGGTCCGCCAGGCCGCACCGCGCCGCCGTGGTCCAGCGGTCGGCGACCGGTGCGCAGAGGTCCCGCACTTTGTCCACAGTGGACGGACGCGCGAGCAGCGCGGCGACCAGGGCCACCGGTGGCAGCCACTGGTCCGCCGGCTGCGCGTCGAGGTACCGGATCTCCAGGTACCCCTGCGGGCGGACGGGGGTGAACATCGTGGTGAGGTGGTAGTCGAGGTCCGCCACCGTCGGTTTCGGCAGCAGGGCACCGGCGCCCCTGCCGTCGATCCAGTCGGCGAACGTCAGCCCCTCCGGCGCGTCCCACGGCCGGTCGCCGCGCGGCAGCACCATGAGGGGGACGTCCATCAGGCGTTCGGCCCACTCTCGCGCCGGGTCGTCGCCCGTCACGCGCGCGGTCCGGGTGCGGACCGCCTCCGTGTCGTGCACCGCGAGCCAGCGCGCGGAGGCGTGGCCCGTGTCGCGGCCGGCGTGGACGCGGGAGTTGGCGAAGAGGGCGAGCAGCGGCGGGCCCATCGCGTGGGCCGCCGCCCACCGGGCCGCGTAGTGCTCGGGCTCCCCCGCGTCGACGCAGACCTGCAGGCCGGCGGTGCCGGCCATCATCGTGATGCCGCCTTGGCCGATCGGGGCGAACCGGCGTTCCATCGCCGCGTAGCGCGGCGTGTGCAGGACCCGGCGCGGCGGCCGGTGGGCGTCGATGCCCGTTTCGCCCAGCACGAGGCCGTGCCCGGCGAGGCGGTCACGCAGGTGGTGGAGGTCGGCCGTGACCACTGCGTCGAGGTCGCGCAGGGAGGCCTGGGGAAGAGCGGAGATTTCGACCTGGCACCCGGGCTCGAGGCTCACTGGTGAACCTGCCGGGAGCGGCGAAGCGGGACTGTCGGGGCGGAGGGTCCGCGGGGTGTGCGGGCCCAGCGCCGTGGCGAGGACGTCGGGATCGAGGGATCTGGCCGGGTCGTCGGCGTGGTGCACGGTGAACTCCAACTCGACGCCGATCAGGCGCGGTGGGCCGTGCTTGAAGCACACCGATGCCACGTACGCCTCCCCGGCCGCGCGGTCCGCCAGGACCCGCGCGGTGCGGTTCGACGCACTCCCCGATTTTTCGGGAAAATCGTGCACCGTAGACGCTTCTGTCATGTCCGTCCTTGTTCCGGGTGGTGGAACTTCTTGACTTCGGACGCTACACGCGGGGTACGACAAAATCAGGCCCGATCTTGCGCAGCGGGACCGGTTCACCACTCCGTAAGAAGTCGCTGATCAGGGCAAAGCGGACTCGGTGCCCAGGCCGAGCTCGGCCGCCGACGCCCGCACGGCCTCGATCACCAGGTGCAGCGCGGGCCGCCGGAACGCGGTGCGCCGGTAGGCGATCGACACCGTCCGCAGCAGCGGCGTGGTGAGCGCGACGACGTCGATCCCGGGCGGCCGCAGCAGCCGCAGACCGAGGTCCGAGACCAGGGTGACGCCGAGTCCGGCGCCGACCATCGCCATCGCCGTGGACTGCTCTTCGACCTCGTGGTTGATCTTCGGGGAGAAGCCGTGCCGCTGACAGGCGGTGCGCATCGCCCGGCCGAAGTGCGACTTCGGGCTGGCCAGGATCCACGGGTGCTCGGCGAGCTCGTCCAGCGACGCGGTCCCCGCCGGGACCGCACCCCGCGGCACCGCCGCGTGCAGCCGCTCGACGGCGACGACGGCGCGTTCCAGCCCGGCGTCCCACGCCGTCGGCGTGTCGGAGTAGTCGATGACGAACGACAGGTCGAGCGTGCCGTCCCGGACGGCCTCGGCGGTGTCCTCCGGCGCCAGCTCGCGCGTGCGCACCTCGATGGCGGGGTGCTCGCCGGCCAGCGCGGTCAGCGCCGTCGGGAGCAACCCGGAGGCGACCGACGCCCAGACGCCGGCGACCAGCCGGACCGTCCGCGCCTCCTGCGCCTCCTCCAGGGCGAGCGTCGCGCGCTCGACCGAACTGAGGATCTCCTCGGCGTGCTCCGTCAGCAGCTTGCCCAGCTCGGTCAGCTGGACGCGCCGGCCGAGCCGTTCGAACAGCTTGGAGCCGACGTCGCGTTCGAGCTGCGCGAGCTGCTGCGAGACCGCTGAAGCGGTGTAGTGCAGCGAAGCGGCGGCCGCTGTCACAGTGCCCCGGCGGTGCAACTCGCGAAGCATCCGCAAGCGGTGCAACGAGAGTTCCATACACCAAACCTAAACGAGATCGTGCAGGTTCGTTAAATGGACGCGCGGGCCACCCGGGGCGCACGCTCGGGAGAGGCGGTCGCCGGACCGCCCCGGACTTCCCCTGGAGGTGAGTGGCCCTGATGACCCCGCGCAACGCCGAGCCGCTAATGCGACTGACGTGGACCGATCCCATCACCGGCGCGAACGGCTACCTGGTCGTGCACAGCCTGGTCTCCGGCGTCGCCACCGGCGGCACCCGGATGCGGGCGGGCTGCACGATGACCGAGGTCGAGGACCTCGCCCGGGGCATGGCCAACAAGACCGCGACCTTCAACCTGCCGGTCGGCGGGGCGAAGGGCGGCATCGACTTCGACCCGAAGGACCCGCGTGCGTTCGGCGTACTGAAGCGGTTCTGCGCGTTCCTGCGGCCGTGGCTGGACGCGCACTGGGTGACCGCCGAGGACCTCGGCGTGCCCCAGCACCTGATCGACGAGGTGTTCGCCGAGCTCGGGCTCGAGCAGTCGTACCACGCGGCGATCGCCCGTTCGGCCGATCCGGCGCGCACCCTGCGACGGGTCCAGGCGGGCCTCAACGCCCCGGTGCCCGGCGGCCTGCTGCTCGGCGACGTCGTCGGCGGCTACGGTGTGGCGCAGGCGTGCCTCGGCGTCGCGGCGGCGTGGGACTGGGACGTGCGCGAGACGACCGTGGCGATCCAGGGCATCGGCACCATGGGCGGCGGCGCGGCCTGGTACCTGCACGAAGCCGGCATGAAGGTGGTCGCGGTGGCCGACGCCGCGGGCACGCTGTACGACCCGGTGGGGCTCGACGTCCCGGCGCTGCTGGAGCTGCGCGACCGCTTCGGCGAGGTCGACCGCTCCCGGCTGCCCGAGGGCGTGCGCTCGCTGCCCCGCGAGACGGTCGTCGGCATCGACGTGGACATCTTCGTGCCGGCCGCGATCTCGTACGCGCTGCGCCCGGACAACGAGAACCTCGTCAAGGCGTCGGTGGTCATCGAGGCCGCCAACGCGGCGACGACACCGGAAGCGGAAGCGGCCCTTTCGGCACGGGGTGTCGCGGTGGTGCCGGACTTCGTCGCCAACGCGGGCGCGGCGGCGTGGGCGTGGTGGCTGCTGCTGGGCGAGGTCGGGGCGGACCCGGCCGACTCGTTCCTGCGGCTGCGCACGGAGATGCAGGCCAAGGTCGCGCTCCTGCTGGCCGACTGGAAGATGGACCGGCTGCCCTTGCGCGTCACCGGGCTGAAGCTGGCCGAGACCACCCGGGCCCAGCGCGCCGAGGCGGCGCTCGCGCCCGAAGGTGAGCCGGCGCTGCTCATCCCGTAAGCACCGGTCGTGAGTGAGAAACAGCGTTAGAACACTGTTTCTCACTCACGACCCCCTAGCGGGCGAAGCGGTCGGTCGCGCCGACGAGGACGTCCTGCATCGGGGCGTTCTGCGTCGAATGCCCGATGTCGTTCAGCATGACCAGTTCGCTGCCCGGCCAGCCGTGGTGCAGCAGCCACGGCGTGCCGACGATGTTGTTCGTGTCCAGCACCCCCTGGGCCAGCACGGCCGGGATGCCGGCGAGCTTGCCGAGGTTCCGCAGGATCTCGCCGTCGGGCAGGAACGCCCGGTTGCCGAAGTAGTGCGTGACCAGCCGGGCGAAGCAGAGCCGGAAGGCCGGGTCCTCGAAGGACTTGTACGGGGGCACGCCCGGGAGCATCGCGTCTTCCCAGGCGCTCCAGTCGTCGGCCGCCTTGCGGTGGATCGCCGGGTCGGGATCCATCAGCAGCCGGTGGTAGGCGACGGCGAGGTCACCGTCGCGCTCGCTCTCCGGCACGCCCAGGCGGAACTTCTCGAAGGCCTCCGGGAAGTACGCGCCGAGCCCGCGGATGAGCATTTCGATCTCGATGAAGCGGTCGGTCGCCAGGCCCATCAGGACCATTTCGCTGACCCGCTCGGTGTGCCGCAGGGCGTAGGTCAGGCTGAGCACGCATCCCCAGGACCCGCCGAACAGCAGCCACTTCTCGATGCCGAGCCGGGTGCGGAGCAGTTCGAAGTCGGCGACGAGGTGGTCGGTGGTGTTGGCGGACAGGTCGGCGACCGGGGCACCGGCGTGCGGGGTGCTGCGCCCGCAGCCGCGCTGGTCGACGAGCACGACGCGGTACCGGGCCGGGTCGAAGTACCGGCGGAGGTTCGTCGAGCAGCCGGAGCCCGGGCCGCCGTGCACGACCAGCGCGGGCTTGCCGTCCGGGTTCCCGCAGCTCTCCCAGTAGATCTCGTGCCCGTCGCCGACGTCGAGCATGCCGTGTTCGTACGGTTCGATCTCGGGGTACAGCCCAGCCATCAGCGCGTCCTTCCACCGGAATACAACAGCGCTGTCACATTACTGTTGAAGGCCGCTCTCCGCGTCCCCTTTTCCGGTCAGACGAGGGCGCCGGCCAGCTCCATGAGCGTGTCGGCCAGTTCGCGCGGGCCCGCCGGGCCGATGTGGATGACGGCGTCGTCGCCCGTGCCCGAGGTGTAGCTGAGGTAGCGGCCCCAGTCCGTGTCGGCGTAGTGCAGCGGCTGCTGCAGGCAGGTGTGGCGCCCGACGTCGTCCCGGCGGCCGACGTAGAGCTCCCCGCTGCCCGAGACCGGGCGCTGCACGAGGCTGACGACGTCGGCGACCGCCGGGTCGAGCGGGTAGGCGTCCTGGCCGCGGCGGGCCGCTTCGCTCAGGTCGGCCACCCGGACGGCGCGCGGGTGCCCGCCGCCCGCGCCCAGCGGCGGCAGCTGCTCGACGAGCGACTCGGCGAGCCGGTTCCGGTCGATCTCCTGGACGCCGACCTGCGTCCCGTCGGAGACGGCGAGGACCGCCTGCAGGCCCTTCGCGGCGGCGAGCACGCCGTAGGTCCGGCCGTCGACGCCCACCCAGCCGTAGCACTCCCGCGCCGGGTTCACCAGCAGCGGGAGCCAGTCGAGGAAGTCGACGCTGGCCCGGCCGCGCGCGTCGACCAGCCCGGCTTCGGCCAGCGCGGCGTCGATCCGCTTGCCGGCCTCGTCCCGTTCCTCGTCCGACAGCCACAGCGCCTCCGGGCGCAGGGTGATGTGCAGCTGACCGACCTGCTCGCGCTCCGCCAATGCGGCCAGCGCCTCGACCGGAACATCCACCCGGCCTGTTGCCACGTCCACCCGCCTTTACCCGCTCTACTCGCCGATGACCGGCGGACTGGTCCGCTGGTCGGTGCCGAAGATGGCGTCCGGGTCCGCCTCGATCAGGAAGTCCGGCCGCTGGTGCTCATCGTCTTCGTCGCCCTCGCCCCGGCGGCCCCCGGCGCCCATGGGCCCCATCTGCCCGGACCGGCCGCCGGCCGACCGCGCGGCGGCGGCTTCCGCTGCGGCGGCGTTGCCGAGGCTGCCCATGCCGGAGCCGCGGCCACTGCCGAGCCCGCGCTCCCCCGCCGCGCCGGAACCACCACCGGCGCCGGAGCCGGTTCCGCTGATCGGACGGCCGTTGGAGTCCAGCAGCCGGCTGCCGGCGTTGCCGCTCGTCGGCCCGCGTCCGCCGGTGCTGGAGTTGGGGTCGCTGCCGAAGGTGTTCGAGTAGTTCTGGCCCCCGCCGCCGCTGTTGGTGGGGTAGAAGTCGATCCCGCCGGTGCCGGGCGGCGTCTTGCCGGGCCGGTCCGTGCTCGTCTGACCGGGCCGGGTGGGCGTGGTCGGCAAGGTCGTGCTCGTCGGCCGCGTGGTGTCGGTGGGGCGTGTGGTGTCCGTCGGACGCGTGGTGTCGGTCGGCCGGCCCGTGTCCGTCGGGCGCCCGGTGTCGGTCGGCCTGGTCGTGTCGGTCGACCCGGGCTTGTCGGGACCACCGGTGTGCGTGGTGTCGACGCTGGTGGTCGAGGTGTGGTCGTCGCCGCCACCCGGCGGGATCGGCTTCAGCTCGTGCTCGTTGATGATGACCGGCGGCTTGATCGGCGGCGGCCCGCCACCCTGGTTCACGGCGATCGTGGAGCCGTCGGACTCGAGGATGCCGTACTCGGTGGGGAGCGCCGACCTGGTGCTGTCGGTGGCGTTGCTGTACTGGTCCATCACGCGGACGTTGGTGTCGTTCGCCGCGTTGTACTTCGCCATGCCCTCTTGGTAGCTGTCGATGTCGTCCTTGGCCATGAACGGCCCCGCGATCGGGATCGCGGCCTTCAACCCGATGCTCCAGGCACTGGGCTTGTCCGGCTTCGGCGGCACCTCGACGACGCTGTAGCTCGAGTCGTCGAACGCGGCAGCCTGAGTCTTCACGGAAGCGGTGGTCGCGTCCAACGGCACCGAACTCTCGCGGAAGGCTTGTTCCATCGGACCCGCGCCCGCGTTCGCGGCGTCCGCGGCGTCGCCGCTCCAGGAGCTCACCATGCGCTCCTGGAGCGCCTTGATGCTCGCCCCGTGCTCCATGTAGGCGTCGGACAGCTCCTGGACCGTGTCCGCCATCTGCTGCAGCCCGCGAGTGTCACCCTGTCTGAAGTTGTCGAAGATCTGCTTGCCGTCCACTCGTCATGCCCCCTTGAGTGTTTTGATGATGCTCGACGCCACTTCACCGGCCGCGCCGCAAGAATCGTCCTGACCCTGGTAGCCCTGGGCGTACACGTCGAACGTGAGGTCGTCGGCGATGCCGACACCGAGGCCGCAGGAACCGGTCGGCCGTTCATCCTTGATGCCGTAGTAGATGGCCGGGTAGCCCTCGACGTCCGAGGCTCCCTCGAGGAAGCGGATGAAGGTCTTGGCGCGGTACCCCGCGTAGAGCCCCGCCAGGCCACCCGCTCCCCGGTCACGGTTACCCGTCGCGAGCGTCACGGAGAGGCCGATGCCTTCGCCGCGGCGCGTCCACGCACAGGACGGCCCGGCCTCGGTGAAGGCTGTGTCGCCCTTCGCCTGGTACACACCCGGGTCGGTGTAGCGAAGCGGGGTGAGGACGTCCTGCGGGACGATCGCGCAGGTGTCGCCGAGGTACTTGGTCGCGTCCAAAGGGACGGAGACCTTCGGCACCTCGGGATCGGCCGACGGCGCGTCCGTCGCCGACGATCCCGCCGTCGACGGCGAAGCCGTGCCCCCCGTCGTCGTGGTGCACGCGGTCGCGAGGCCGGCCGAAACGGCCAGGAGGACCGCCAACACGCCCAGTTTGCTTCGGAACAAGTTCGGCTCGCCTATGCCTTGAAGGTGTCGGACATGTCCTGGTCGGTGACCACGGTCTTCGACTGGGCGTCCTTGAGCTTCTTGATGTAGTCCTGCGCGTACTTCTGCATGGACTCGTTCTGGTTGAGCAACGCGAGGATCGAGTCGGAGCTGGTCGTGGCATAACCCCCGCTGGCCGGGTCCTTGCCGGGCGCCATTCCGCTCGCGACGACCAGGTGCCGGATCTTGTCCCCGTCCTTGGAGATCTTGTCGAGCACGTCCTCCCACTGGCCGATCACCGCGTTCAGCTCCGCGGGGTCCATCTTGAACTGGCCGCCCTTGCCCCCGCCGTAGACCCGGCCCGGGGTGTTCAAGACGTCGCCCCACAGCGCCTGTGCCGCCTGCCCGGCTTCGCCGATGATCACGCCCCAGCACCTTCCCCTCAGTTCACCCACCGTGATGGTGCAGAGATTAGCCAACTGTCTCATGTCGTGTCAGCGAATCGCCGCAACGTTCCGACGATGGGGTCTGCGGTTCGGTTCCCGGGCACTCCGGGTCACAGTACGTACGTACGGATTGCGAGATCCGGGTCCGCGGTGCCAGGATTTCAGGATGCCACGCGTAAGCCAGGATCACCTCGACGCACGACGGCGCCAGATCCTCGACGGCTCGCGCGTGTGCTTCGCACGCTACGGCTACGAAGGTGCCACAGTCCGGCGCCTGGAGGAAGCCACCGGCCTGTCGCGCGGTGCCATCTTCCACCACTTCCGCGACAAGGAGTCGCTCTTCCTCGCCCTCGCCGAAGACGATGCCATCCGGATGGCCGACGTCGTCGCCGAACAGGGCCTGGTCCAGGTCATGCGGGACCTCCTCGCCGGTGGTGACCACCCCGCCGACTGGCTCGGCACCCGCCTCGAGGTCTCCCGGCGGCTGCGCACCGATCCCGAGTTCCGCGGCCGCTGGGCCGAGCGCTCCGAACAGCTGACCACCGCCACCCGCCTGCGCCTGCTGCGCCAGCGGGAGGCCGGGATCCTGCGCGACGACGTCGACGTCGATGTCCTCACCGCGTTCCTGGAACTCGTCCTCGAAGGCCTGGTCTCGCACCTGGCCATGGGCCTGCCGGCCGCCGGCCTCGGCCCGGTGCTCGACCTCGTCGAGGAGACCGTGCGGCGGCACCGGCCGGGCACCACCTGATCCGGCGTGGTCGAATGGCCCGCGTGGATCTCCTCGAAGCGCACGGCCAGGCGGTGCGGGCCTTCGGCGACGCGGCGCACTCGGCGGGCGAAGCCGACTGGGACCAGCGGACGCCGTGCACCGAGTGGACGGTCCGCGACCTCGTGAACCACCTCGTCGCCGAGCAGCTCTGGGCCCCGGCCCTGCTGGCCGGCGCCACTTTGGACGACGTCGGCGACCGCTACGACGGCGACGTCCTCGGCGACGACCCGGTGGCCGCCTGGGACGCCGCCGCCGAAGCCGCTCGCGAGGCCTTCCTCGACGAGGGCGTGCTGGAACGCGCGGTGCACGTCTCGGCCGGACTGCTCCCCGCCCGCGAGTACGGCTGGCAGATGACGATCGACGCCGCCGTGCACGCGTGGGACCTCGCGACGGCGCTGGGTCTCCCCTGCCCGGTGACCGAGGACCTGGCCGAAGGGCTGCTCGACGTCGTCCGGCCGTGGGTGGACGAGTGGCAGGGGCTCGGCATCTTCGACCCGCCGGTCCCGATCCCCCATGGCGAAGGTCCCGTCGCGCGGCTCGTCGCCCTGCTCGGGCGGCGGCCGCGGTGAATCACCCGCCGAGGTGAGCGCGCCGACACACCGATATCCCGGCGGGCGGCGGCAGGGACACGTTAAGATTGTCCGCATATCCGCAGTACACGCCGATTCACTGCTAGGAGTGACCGTTTCGTGCGCGCAGCGCAGTCACCTGGTGACAGTACCGAGCCGGGTGACCGACCCGGCTGTCCGATAGGTTCATCCCCCGCCGACCGGGCGGGTGCGGAATGATCCAGATCCTCTTCGCCGTGCTCGGCGTCCTCCTCTTCGTGCTGCTGACGGTCGGCACCGGACTCGCCGTCGCGGCCGAGTTCTCGCTGACCGCGCTCGAGCGCAGCACCGTCGACGCGAACGTCCGCCAGGTCGGCGACCGCCGGGCGCTGACCGTCCAAAAGGCACACCGGACGCTCTCGTTCCAGCTCTCCGGCGCCCAGGTCGCGATCACCCTGACCACGCTGATCACCGGGTACCTGGCCGAGCCGCTGATCGGCGAGCTCGTCCGGCCGCTGCTCACCGGCGTCGGGCTCTCCGAAGGGTTCGCCGGGGGCGCGTCGATCGTGCTCGCCCTGGTCATCGCGACCTCGCTGTCGATGATCCTCGGCGAGATGGTGCCGAAGAACCTGGCGATCGCCCGGCCGCTGCCGACCGCGCGCGCCGTCGCCGGCTACCACTCGCGGTTCTCCGCGCTGTTCCGCTGGCTCATCACGATCATGAACAACAGCGCGAACTTCCTCGTCCGCAAGTTCGGCGTCGAGCCCCAGGAGGAGCTGCGGTCCGCGCGTTCGCCGCAGGAGCTGGGCTCGATCGTGCGCTCCAGCGCCGAAAGCGGCACGCTCGACACGTCGACGGCGGAGCTGCTGGACCGCTCGCTGCGGTTCGGCGAGCGCACCGCGGAGGAGCTCATGACCCCGCGGGTGCAGATCGAGTCCCTCGCGATCGACGACACCATCGAGGACCTCATCGACCTCTCGCGCCGCACCGGGTTCTCGCGGTTCCCGGTGCACGCCGAGGACCTCGACGACGTCCGCGGCGCCGTGCACGTCAAACAGGCCTTCGCGGTGCCCGCCGCCGACCGCGCCGCCGTGCCGATCGGCTCGGTCATGCGGCCGGTGCCGACCGTGCCCGAGTCCCTGCCCGGCGACGACCTGCTGAACCGGCTGCGCGACTCCCGCTTCCAGCTGGCGATCGTCGTCGACGAGTACGGCGGCACGGCCGGGCTGGTGACCCTCGAGGACGTCGTCGAGGAGATCATCGGCGACGTCCGCGACGAGCACGACGACCACGAAGGCCCGGCGGCGCAGCAGGTCGGCACCGACAGCTGGCTGGTGTCCGGGCAGCTGCGTGCCGACGAGGTCACCGACGTGACCGGGTTCCGGATGCCCGACGGCGACTACGAGACCATCGCCGGGCTGATTCTCGAACGGCTGGGCAAGATCCCCGACGAGGGGGACGCCGCGGAGGTCGACGGCTGGCGGCTCACCGTCACCACCATGGACAAGCGCCGGATCGCCGAGGTCGAGGTGGCCCCGGTCCGGACGCCCGAAAGCATCCCCGAACCCGCGGTAGCCGAGGTGGCCTCGTGAGCGACTGGCTGAACATCGCCCTCGTCGTGGTCCTGCTGCTGACCAACGCCTTCTTCGTCGGCGCGGAGTTCACCCTGATCTCCTCGCGGCGCGACAGACTCGAAGCGCTGCTGGAGCAGGGCAAGACGCGCGCGAAGATCGTGATCAACGCGAGCAAGCACGTGTCGCTGATGCTCGCCGGCGCGCAGCTGGGCATCACCATCTGCTCGCTGCTGCTCGGCCGCCTCGGCGAGCCCGCGATCGCGCACCGGCTGTCGGCGTTCTTCGACCTGCTGGGCCTGCCCGAGGCGCTGCTGCACGCGGTCTCGTTCGCCATCGCGCTGGCGTTCATCACCGTGCTGCACGTCCTGATCGGCGAGATGGTGCCGAAGAACCTCGCGATCGCCGAGCCCGAGCGGCTCGCGCTGTGGCTGGTGCCGGTGCACGTCGGGTGGGTCAAGATCGCCAACCCGTTCATCTGGCTGCTGAACTTCGTCGCCAACTCGCTGCTGCGCGCGTTCAAGGTCGAGCCGAAGGACGAGCTCGAGACGGCCTACACCTCCGACGAGCTGGCCGAGCTGCTCAGCGAGTCGCGGCGGGAGGGCCTGATCGACCAGTCCGAGCACCGGCGGCTGACCCAGACGCTGTCGTCGGTGCAGAAGACGGTGGCCGACGTGCTGGTGCCGACCGCGGAGCTGACGACCCTGCCCTGCGGGCCGACCGTCGGCGACGTCGAGCGGGCGGTCTCGTCGACCGGCTTCTCGCGGTTCCCGGTGTGCACCGACGACGGCAGGCTGACCGGCTACATCCACGTCAAGGACGTCCTCGACCTGGCGGGCCACGACCCGGCGACGGTCGTGCCCGACGCGAAGACGCGCCCGCTCACCGAGCTGCGCGCCGACGCCCGGCTCGACGTCGCGCTGTCGGCCATGCGCAAGGAGGGCAGCCACCTGGCGCGGGCGCTCGACACCACGGGCAACGCGGTGGGCGTCGTCGCGCTCGAGGACCTCGTCGAGGAGTACGTGGGCACCGTGCGCGACGGAACCCACGTGGGCGCATGACCGCCGTCGACGTGCTCGCCGAACCGGACTGGCTGGCCCGGGAGGCGGCGCACGTCGAGCGGATGCGGCGGTGGACGGTGCCACACCAGGAACGGCGCTCGCGGGGCGAGAAGCACCCGGTGCTGGACTTCCTGTTCACCTACTACTCGCACCGGCCGTCGCACCTGCAGCGGTGGCAGCCCGGGCCCGGCGTCGCGCTCGCCGGGCCCGGGGCGCGGCGCTTCCTGGACCGCAAGGGGTACGTCGAGACCGCCGACGGCGTGCTCCTCGACCCGGCGGGCTTCACCGAGGGCAAGAAGCGGACGGCCGAGTTCGTCCTGGGCCTGCTGACCGCGACGGCGTCCCGCGCGCCGCGGCTGAGCTGTTTCGGGCTGCACGAGTGGGCGATGGTCTACCGCGAGCCGGCCGACTCGGTGCGCCACGACCAGGTCCCGCTCCGGCTCGGCTCCGCGGGCACCGACGAGGTCGTCGAGTCGCTGGACATCCGGTGCGGCCACTTCGACGCGTTCCGGTTCTTCACCGCCGACGCCCGGCCACGCAACGAGCTGACGCCGGCCAGGGAGACACAGGTCGCACTCGAGCAGCCGGGGTGCCTGCACGCGAACATGGACCTGTTCAAATGGGCGTACAAGCTCGACCCGTTCGTGCCCGCGGAGCTCGTGGCGGACGGGTTCGAGCTGGCCGTCGAGATCCGGACGCTGGACATGCGGGCGAGCCCGTACGACCTGGCCGCGCTGGGCTACCCGCCGGTGCGGATCGAGACGGCCGAAGGACGGGCCGAATACGCCAGGGCCCAAGGTGACTTCGCCCGGCGGGCGGCACCGGTGCGTGCTCGGCTGATAGCGCACTGCCATCGCCTGGTCAGCGCAGCACCCTGAGTACGCGCCACTGTGAGTCAGATTATTCTCTCACCGATACTCACCTGTTAGGGTGATAACGGTTTCATTGCATCGCAGCGCGTGCTTGACATGCGCAGACGCGGAAAGGACGAGGGACGATGGGGCGACACACCCGGGACGACGAGCCCGTGCCGCACCCTCAGGACCAGACCGGCACACCGGGCGGCCGCCGCCCGCAGCCGGACGAGCCCCCCGCCCCAGGACGCGGCAAGGCCTCCGGCGCTGGTCCGGGCACCTCGAAGCGCAGTTCCATCTCGGCCGCGTTTGGGATCGCCGGACGGGGTGCCGCTCCCGGCCAGTCGTCGGGTTACTTCGTCTCCGGGGGCGAGGCTTCCGGAGCGCACCCCGTCGCCGGCCGTGGTGAAGCGTCTGGTTCGTACCCTGTGGTCGGCCGCGGTGAAGCCTCCGGTTCCTATCCTGTGGTTGGGCGCGGTGAGGCCTCCGGTTCCTACCCTGCCGCCGGGCGCGGTGAAGCTTCCGGTTCCTACCCTGTCGTTGGCCGCGGTGAGGCCTCCGGCTTCCACCCTGGGCGTGGCGAAGCTTCTGGTTCGCACCCGGTCCCGGGCGAGGCGTCTGGTTCCTACCCCGCCGCCGGCCGCGGTGAGGCTCCCGCCGGCCGCCGCGGTAAGGCCTCCGGCTCCCACCCCGGCGCCGGCCGCGGTGAGGCCTCCGGCTCCTATCCCGTCGCCGGCCGCGGCGACGCTCCCACCGGCCGCGGTAAGTCTTCCGCCCGCCGTGGTGAGGCCTCCGGCTCCTACCCCGTCGCCGGCCGTGGTGAAGCCACCGGTGCCCACCCCGCCGCCGGCCGCGGTGAAGCTCCCGCCGGCCGCCGGGGCGAGGCCTCCGGCTCCCAGCCTGTTGCCGGGCGTGGCGAGGCTTCCGGTTCCTACCCCGCCGTCGGCACCGGCTCGCACCCCGCCGCCCGCCGCGGTGAAGCTCCCGCTGGCCGCGGGGAAGCCACCGGCGCCAACCCGACCCGCCGGGGCGACGGCTCCGGCGGAGGCCGCTTCCGGGGTAAAGCCTCCCGGCCGGCTGAGTCGGCCGCCGAGCGGACCGAGGTCATCACCCGGCACGGTGAGACCTCCGGGGACTACCCGATCACCGTCCGGAACGAGCCGTCCGGTTCCGCCCGGGCCGGCGGCCGCACCCTCGACCGCGAAGAACCCGCCGAAGAAGCCCCTTCGCGCCGCGGCCGCCGTCGCAGCGAAGCCGCCGCCGAGGGAGAGACTCCCGGCCGTCGGCGCATGCCCCCCACCCGCACCGACACCACCGCGCCCGAGGGCAAGAGCGAGGCCACCGGCTCGCACCGGACCCTCGGCAAGGGCGAAGCCACCGGCTCGCACCGGATCGTCGGCAAGAAAGCCCCGCGGCGCCGGATCGCCGGCTGGCCGATCGCCTGTGCCGTCCTCGCCGCCCTGATCGGGCTCGGCGTGATCGGCTGGAACTGGGCCGACAGCGAGCTCAACAGCCGCGCCGAAGCACAGGCCGCCAGCTGCTCCGGCGGCACCTCGCACATGCGGATCATCGTCACCCCGAGCGCGCAGAAGCCCCTCACCGCCGCGGCCGACCGCTGGAACCAGGCCGCGACCGTCGTGCACGGCCAGTGCGTGCACGTGATGATCGAGGCCAAGCCGTCCGCGCAGGTGCTCGACGCGCTGGTCGGCCGCACCAACCTCGACGCGATCGGCGGGCTCCCGGCCGCCTGGCTGCCCGAGTCGACCTACTGGATCAGCGAGCTGACGACCAAGAAGCCCGAGCTGATCGGCTCGCCCGCCCAGTCGGTCGCGAACGCGCGCTCGGCGGACTACCCGTTCGTCGGGCTCTCCGGGAACGGCATCGACGACACCGTCCTGCGCGCCTCCCAGACCTTCCGCGAGTACCTCGAGCAGCCCGCCCAGCAGGCCGACTTCGCCGCCGCCGGGATCAAGTCCTAGACGCGCGTCCCGTTGTCGAGCTCGGACACCACGGCGAGGTCGTCGTCGGCCAGCTCGAAGTCGAAGATCCCGAAGTTCTCGCGGGTCCGGGTCGTCGTGGCCGACGCCGCCACCGCGACCGTGTCGGCCTGCAGGTGCCAGCGCAGCACGATCTGGGCCGGCGTCTTGCCGTACTTCGCCGCGAGCGCGGTGACCGTCTCGTCGGCCAGCAGGCCGGCGTTGGCGGCCGGGCTCGACGCCGCGGTCACGATGCCGCGCTCGGCGTGGAACTCGCGCAACGGGACCTGCTGCAGCCACGGGTGCAGCTCGACCTGGTTCAGCGCCGGGACCGCGCCGGTGGCGTCGATCAGCCGGCGCAGTTCCGCGACGCCGAACCCGGCGACGCCGACCGCGCGCACGCGACCGTCGGCGCGAAGCCGGCTCAGCGCGCGCCAGGTGTCGGTGAACGCGCCTTTCGTGCCGTCTAGGAGGCACAGGTCGGCCCGCTCGAGCTGGAGCGCGGCCAGTGCCTGGTCGGCGGCCCGGCGGGCGGCGTCGTACCCCTGGGCGGGCACCTTCACGCTCACGAACAGCTCGTCGCGGGGTACGCCGGCGAGCGCGTCGCCCACCGCGGCTTCCGTGCCCGGTGCGGTGTCGAACCCGCGGTAGCCGGTGTCGAGGGCGATGCGGACGGCGCGGCCGACTTCGGACGCGGTCAGTCCCGCGACACCGAACAGCAGCTGGGGGATGCGGACTCCGTCGGACAGGGCGAGCGAAGGCGGGACGGCCATCTGCCGGTGATCCTCACGTCGGATGCTGCGCGGGTGTCCCCCATCATTCCACCGACGCGGCCCGCCCGCGCAGGTATGCGGCGGTCGCCGGGTCGGCCGGGAAGAACGACTCGATGACCAGTTCCGCGACCGTGACGTCCAGCGGGGTGCCGAACGTCGCCACCGTGCTGAAGAACGTCAGGTCGGTGCCTTCGTGGCGGAACTTCAGCGGCACGAAGATGTCACCCGGTCCAGGGACCTCCACCTCGGGCACCGGCTGGTCGCACGGGTAGCCGCGCAGCTCGTCGAGGAGGCCGGTGAGCCCCGGGTCGGCGGTCTGGCCCACCTGGCGCCGGAGCCGGCCGAGCAGGTGGGCGCGCCACTCCCCGAGGTTGAGGACGTGCGGGGCCATGCCGTCGGGGTGCAGCGTCGCGCGCAGGACGTTGGTGGTCAGCTCGGCCGGGATCCCGGCGACGAACAGGCCGGTGGCGGCGTTGGCGTCGACGAGGTCCCAGTTCCGGTCGACGACGGCGGCCGGGTAGGGCTCGTGGCTCGCGAGCAGCTGCCGGACGGCCTGGCGCACGGCACTCATCTCCGGGTCCCCCAGCGCGTTCTCGGTGTAGGCGGGCGCGAACCCGGCGGCGAGCAGCAGCCGGTTGCGTTCGCGCAGCGGCACGTCGAGGTGCTCGCCGAGCCGCAGCACCATGTCCCGGCTCGGCCGCGAACGCCCGGTTTCCACGAAGCTCAGGTGGCGCGTGGAGATGTCCGCCGAGATCGCGAGGTCGAGCTGGCTGATCCGGCGCCGGTCGCGCCATTCCCGCAGCAGCTCCCCGACGGGCCGCTGCCGAGCGGTCTGCACCGTAGTCGTCACGCGAGCGACGCTACGGCGATCACCGGGTGGCTGCCATTACTTCGGGGGTAATGGCAGCAGCTCCGCGCCGGGTGGGCACCAGCCTTCGAGGCGATCCATCAGGTCGCGGAGGGCGTCGTCGGCCGGATCCTCGGCCCCCTCCGGCAGATCGGCGACGACGGCGTCCAGCGCGGCCCCACTTGCCTGCAGCATGGCTTCGCGCGTGACACCGGCCGCCAAGCCGGCCTTGGCCACCGCTTCGAGGGCATCCCACGCCTGCGCGGTCCGAGCCGCGGCGGTCAGGTCCCGGATCAGGTGCTGATCGCCGGGAGCGGATTGGTTCGCCATTGCCCGATTGTGTCGAGCGGCGGCGTGGACGCGCCGGCGATTTCCTGCCGCCGCGGCATTACCTCGCGCGTAATCGACGGGCCGCCGCCGCGCCAGCAGAGTGGGGCTCAGCGCAGGACGACGAAAGCCGTTGTCCCCCAACCGAAGGAGTCCGTCATGAGCGACGTCCGCACGATCGTCGAGCAGTACATCGCCGTCTGGAACGAGACCGACGGCGACAAGCGCCGCGCCCTCGTCGGTGAGCTCTTCACCGCCGCCGCCCGCTACACCGACCCGCTCGGGGCCGTCGCCGGGCACGACGGGATCGACCAGTTCGTCGGCGGGGCCCAGCAGCAGTTCGCCGGGCTCACCTTCAGCCTGCCCGCCGAGCCCGACGCGCACCACGACCTCGCGCGGTTCCAGTGGTACCTCGGCACCCCGGGCGCCGAGCCCCTCGCGATCGGGTTCGACGTCGTCGAGCTCGAGGACGGCAAGATCGCCAAGGTGCACGGCTTCCTGGACAAGATCCCGGGCTGACCGCGAACGTGCTGGCTCCCCGCTCCGGGGGAGCCCGCACGCGCCGGCTAGCTCTTCAGCGCGCCCCGCCAGCGGACGGTCGGGCGCAGCTTGTCCATGTTCACGCGGTGCTTGTTGGCGCCCACGATGTCGAACATCGACTCGATCAGCGTCTCCGAGACCAGGTGCGGCTCCAGCCCCAGCCCGACCAGCCCGGTGTGCTTCACGTTGTAGTAGTGCTCGAGCGCCTCCGAGCGCGGGTTCTCCAGCTGCTCGATCTGCACCGGGCCGGGGAACCGCTCGGCGACCAGGTCGGCGATCGCGGCCACCGACATGCTCTCGGTCATCTGGTTGAAGACGCGGAACTCCCCCGCTTCGGCCGGGTTCTCCACGGCGAGGCGGATGCACTCGACGGTGTCGCGGATGTCGATCAGGCCGCGCGTCTGGGCGCCGTGGCCGTACACGGTCAGCGGCTGGCCCAGCACCGCCTGGATGACGAACCGGTTCAGCACCGTGCCGAACACCGCGTCGTAGTCGAAGCGGGTCGCCAGCCGCGGGTCGAGCGCCGTCTGCGGCGTCTGCTGGCCGTACACGATGCCCTGGTTCAGATCCGTCGCGCGCAGCCCCCAGGCGCGGCACGTGAATTCGATGTTGTGGGAATCGTGCACCTTCGTCAGGTGGTAGAACGACCCCGGCCGTTTGGGGAACAGCACGCGATCGGAGCGCCCGTTGTGCTCCAGATCGAGCCAGCCTTCTTCGATGTCGATGTTGGGCGTGCCGTATTCGCCCATTGTGCCCAGTTTGACCAGGTGGATCGACGGATCGATCTCCGCGATCGCGTACAGCAGGTTCAGATTGCCGATCACGTTGTTGTGCTGGGTGTACACGGCGTGTTCGCGGTCGATCATCGAGTACGGCGCCGACCGTTGCTCGGCGTAGTGGACGATCGCGTCGGGCGCGAAGTCGCGCAGCGCCCCGAACAGGAACTCCGCGTCCAGCAGGTCGCCTTCGTAGCTGCCGATCGTCGCCCCGGAGACCTCGTGCCACGCGGCGATCCGATCGGCCAGCGACTCGATCGGGACGAGGCTTTCGACGCCGAGTTCGGCGTCATAGCCGCGGCGGGCGAAATTGTCGAGAACGGCTACCTCGTGGCCTTTGTCCGATAAGTGCAACGCGGTCGGCCAGCCCAGATATCCGTCACCGCCGAGAACCAGCACTCGCATTGTGCCGCCTTTCCTGCTCGTTTACGCCCCCCGACGCTATCGATCACCTGCTGATGAAGACCTGGCAATGAGCTGTGAATCTCCTATGCGTAGGGGACCCGGGCGGCGGCGCCCCGGGCCCGCGGGGAGGATGGGGGCATGACGACCGTAACCAACGGCGTGCGGCCCCGCACAACGGAGAAGACCCGCCGCCGCGGCTGGGCCCGGCTGGCGCGCGCCGCGGCGACGTCGGTCGCGGCGACGGTCGTCAGCCAGGTGGTGCTGCTGGCGGTCCTCGCCACCGGCGGTGCGGCGGCCCTGGCGAGCACGCTGGCCTGGGCGGCCGGCGCGGTGCTCAACTTCGTGGTCACCCGCCGCTGGGTGTGGGGCCGCACCGGACGCCCGCGCGTCCGCCGCGAGCTGCTGCCCTACCTGGTCGTCATCGGCCTCGGCGGCCTCGCGTCCATCGGCCTCACGACGCTGGCGGGCGCGCTCCTGACACCCCTGAACCTGCCGCACTTCTGGTGGGTCGTGCTCGTCGACGGCACGTACGTGGCCAGCTACGCGCTGGTGTTCGTCGTCAAGTTCACCCTGCTCGACCGGCTCGTGTTCGGCCGCGGCGCAGCACGTACCCCCGCCACCACGTCCCCGTCATGACCCGGGCGTAGTTGGCGCCGTAGACGACGCTGCCGCCCTTCTTGCTCTTGCCCGCCTTGCGCAGCCGCATGCTCATCGGCAGCTCGACCACCCGCGACCCGCGCGCGGTCACCCCGAGCATCAGCTCCGACGACTGGTACTGCGGCTCGTTGAGCGGCACCGAGCACGCCAGGTCCGCCCGCATCGCCCGGAAGCCGAACGACGTGTCGGTGATCCGCCGGGCGGTCAGCACCGAGGCCAAGACCGCGAACACGCGCACGCCCAGCCACCGGACGCGGCTGTCGGCCTCCTCGTGCCCGAGCCGCCGTGACCCGGTGACGAAGTCCGCGGTGCCGTCGACGACCGGGCTGACCAGGGCTTCGAGCTCGCTGTTGTCGTACTGGCCGTCGGCGTCGGTCGTCACGACGTACTCCGCGCCCGCCTCGGCCGCGAGGTGGTAGCCCAGGCGCAGCGCGGCGCCCTGACCGCGGTTGCGGGGTGCGACGCAGACGTACGCGCCGTGCTCTTCCGCGATCGCCGCCGTGTCGTCGGTGCCGCCGTCGACCACGACGAGCACGTCGACCCGCATGCCGAGGCACTCGTCCGGCATCTTCTCCAGGACCTCGCCGATGCCGCCGGCCTCGTTGTAGGCCGCGATGACGACGGTCAGCGGCGCCAGCTCCAGGTCCGGGTGACGGCCGCGGAAGTCGTCGAGGGCGCTCTGGTCGACGTCGTCGGGGAACGCGGCGAGACGCTTCCGGCTGGCCGACGTCAGCGTGGTGAAGCCGAGGGCTCCGGCCACCGAGAAGAGCACGAGGGCGGGAATCTGGTAGCGCCAGGAGAACTGGAACACCGCCGAGGCGAACAGCAGGATCAAGCCGCTCGACGACGCTAGCAGCGCGCCTGCCCGCGCCCGGTCCAGGGGCTTCTTGCGCCGGAAGACCGTCAGCAGGCCCACCAGGGCGCCGATGCCGAGCACCGCGCCCGGGACGTATCCACCGCCGAGCTGGTAGTCGCGGAGGATCTTGGCCAGCGGCTGGTCGACACTCGCGTTGACGCCGTCGTTCTGCTGCGTGACCAGGTCGATCAGCGACTGGTCGGCCCACTGCGGGTAGGTGAGCTGGAACTGCCACCGATCCAGCGGGACGTCGGTCGGGTCCTGCTCGCGCGTCCAAGCGAAGCTCTTGGAGAAGTCCTTCAGAATCGCTTCGGCGACGTCGCCGGGCTGTTCTTTCAGGACGTCGATCGCGAACTCGTGCGCCAGCGCGGCCTTGTCCGCGCCCGGCGGCAGCGGTCCCGGCCAGTTCGGGTCGAGGTCGGCGTGGGTGTAGTTGTCCACGAGCCGCGTCTCGCGCGGTTCGGTCGGGCAGAACACCTGCAGCTCGGGCGAAAGGTGGAGGTTCGCGCAGTCGGCGACGGCGGCGGTGCGGCCGTAGAGCATGTTACCGGACGGCCCGGTCAGCCCCCACCTGCCGGTCTCCGAGTGCACCCGCGCCGCGTAGGGCACGAGCACGACGAGCAGGCCCAGCACGCCCGCGCCCGCCCGGCGCCAGCCCGTCCAGTGCCGCCACGCTCCCCCGGCGACGACCAGGTAGACCAGCAGCGGCAAGGCGAGCGAAATCCCGATCAGGCGCGTCAGCACGGCGAACCCGACCAGCAGCCCGGCGGCGCCGGCGCGCTTCCAGCCCGGGGCGCCCCAGCCGAGCAGCAGCCAGAGGAGCCCGAGCAGCACCGCCTCGAAGACGACCTCGGACATGATGTTCTGCTCGATCTGCAGCTGGTACGCGTCGAGCAGCACCGGCACCGCGGCGAGCGCGGCCACCCACGGACGGCCGCCGAGGCGCAGCACCAGCGCGTACACACCGATCGCGATCAGCAGACCGCCGACGTGCTGCACCGCCGCGACCCAGGCGAGCCCACCGACGGCCAGCAGCGGCCGCAGCACGAGGTCGTAGCCGATCGGGTCAAGCTGGTCGGCGCGCAGCGCGTGCAGGTTGTCGATGTAGCGGAACGAGTCGATGTACAGCAGCGCGGGCCGGTAGGCGAGCCAGGTCAGCACCCGGAGGGCGATCGCCGGGACGAGGAGCAGGAGCAGCGGCCAGTGCCGGCGCAGGAACACCGTCACGGTGTCGCGTTTGGACGGTCGAGGCCGGAGAAGTACTTCCACGCCGTCGCCAAACCGTCGGTGAGCGAGACTTCCGGGCGGTACCCGATGGTCTCCGCGCTGGCCGAGACGTCGACGACCACCGCGGGCATCTCCCCCGCCGGCGCCTCGACGTGCTCGACCGGCAGCTCGGCGCCGGTCACCTCGCGCACGGCCTCGACCATCTCCAGCACGGAGACCGAGCGTCCGGCGCCGACGATCGCGCGGCCGGTGTGGCCGCTGTCGAGGGCCAGCAGGAGCGCGCGGACGACGTCGTCGACGTGCACGAGGTCTCGGCGCTGGCGGCCGTCGCCGTAGATCTTGACGCTCGCGCCGGTCAGCGCGGCGCGCATCATGCGCGGCACGAAACTGTCCTTGTGGGACATTCCCGGGCCGTAGACGTTGGTGAACCGCAACGCACACGTCGTCATGCCGTACGCGCCGGCGTAGCCCGAGAGCAGCATTTCGCACGCCGCCTTGGTGGCGCCGTAGGGCGTCAGCGGCCGCAGCGGCAGGTCCGGGGTGATCGTCGCGGTGCCGACGTTGCCGATCACCGCGTTGGTCGACGCGAGCACGAACTTCGGCACCTCGCGGCGGCGCGCGAGCTCCAGCAGCTCCTGGGTCACCAGGACGTTGTCGGCGAACGTGTCCTCGGGCAGCTCGACCGACTTCAGCACCGACGTCAACGCGGCGAGGTGCACGATTCCCGCGGTCTCGCGCGTCACGGCCTCCTCGCGGACGGCGGCGTCACGGAGGTCGCCGGTCACCACGCGGACGCCGTCTTCGGGGAACGGGACCCGGTCCACGACGGTGACCGGGACACCCCGGTCGCGAAGGGCGTGCACGACGGCCCGGCCGATGAAGCCGCTGCCGCCGGTCACGACCACGGACGTCCGATCAGGACCGTGCGCACTCGCCATGGCGTCAACCTACCTCCCGTTCCTGTGCGGGCCCGGCCCGGCGTACGCACTACTGCGTATGGCCGCCGCCCCGGCCGGATCGGTGTCTGACCGTCTCGGCCGCGCCCGCCCAGGCGGCGACGACCGACGTCGGCGTCATCCCGGCGAGCCGGTCGTGCCCGGTCGGGACCGAACTCGCGCGGCGGGTTCATCGGGGCGGTCAGCAGCACCAGCAACACGGAGATGTTCTTCTGCCGGGTGAACGGCGCCGCGTTCCGCGGGGTCACGCAGTCCGGCTCGTTCCGGCCGTACGCGGTGCTGAAGCTGGGCGCGAACTGCCCGAACGGCTCGCAGGAGTTCTCGCGCCGGTTCGACAACTCGGCTCGCCCGGGGCTTTCTTCACCGGACGAGCAGTGAACTGACGGCGCGGCACCTGGACCGCGCCCTCGAAGTCGTACACGGGTTCCGGTCGGCGGGGCTCGCCGGGCTCGGCCGGCTGGTCGGCTGCGACTTCGTGTCTTGCACGAGCGCGGAGCACACGACGCGGCGGCTGACCGGTGCGGTCACCGAGCGGCCTGCGACCGGCAGATCGCCCGTCACCTCGGCATCAGCCCGCGGACGGTGCAGAAGCACCTGCAGCGGATCTACCGGAAGCTCGGCCTGACGAGCCGGACCGAGTTGCTGGTCCGGCTGTCCGGCGCCGGCTCCTGAGCGCGCTAGGCGAAGGCTTCCGGGGGCGGGCAGGAGCAGACCAGGTTGCGGTCGCCCGCCGCGCCGTCGATGCGGCGGACCGGCGGCCAGATCTTCGCCGCGCCCGGGCCCGCCGGGAACACCGCCGTCTCGCGGCTGTACGGCCGGTCCCACTCGCCCGCGACGCAGCGCGCCGTGTGCGGGGCCTGCCTCAGCGGCGACTCCGCCAGTGCCCACTCCCCCGCCGCCACGCGGTCGATCTCGGCGCGGATGGCGATCATCGCGTCGCAGAAGCGGTCCAGCTCGGCCAGGTCCTCACTCTCGGTCGGCTCCACCATGAGCGTGCCCGCCACCGGGAACGACATCGTCGGCGCGTGGAGGCCGTAGTCGGCCAGCCGCTTCGCGACGTCGTCGACGGTCACGCCGGTCGCCTTCGTCAGCGGCCGCAGGTCGAGGATGCACTCGTGCGCGACGAGCCCGTCGTGTCCCGCGTACAGCACCGGGAAGTGCTCGCCGAGCCGGCGAGCGACGTAGTTCGCGTTGGCCACGGCCACGAGCGTCGCCCGGCGCAGGCCGTCCGCGCCCATCATCCGGACGTACGCCCACGAGATCGGCAGGATCGACGCGCTCCCCCACGGCGCCGCGCTGACCGGCCCGACGCCGGTCGCCGGGCCGGCCGCCGGCTGCAGCGGGTGGTTCGGCAGGAACGGCGCCAGGTGCGCGCGGACCCCGATCGGCCCGACCCCGGGTCCGCCGCCGCCGTGCGGGATGCAGAACGTCTTGTGCAGGTTGAGGTGCGAGACGTCGGCGCCGAACCGGCCGTACTGCGCGACGCCGATGAGCGCGTTCAGGTTGGCCCCGTCGACGTACACCTGCCCGCCGGCGTCGTGCACCAGCTCGCAGACCTCACCGACGGTGTCCTCGTAGACCCCGTGCGTCGAGGGGTAGGTGATCATGATCGCGGCCAGGTCGGCGCGGTGGTCGTCCACAGTGGACCGCAGGTGCGCGAGGTCGATGTTCCCGTCGTCGTCGCACCGGACGACGACCACCCGCATGCCGGCCATCACGGCGCTCGCCGCGTTCGTGCCGTGGGCGCTGGCCGGGATCAGGCAGACGTCGCGCTCGCCCTCGCCGCGCGAGCGGTGGTAGGCCCGGATGGCCAGCAGCCCGGCGAACTCGCCCTGGCTGCCCGCGTTGGGCTGCAGGGAAACCGTGTCGTAGCCGGTGATCCGCGCGAGCCACGCGCTCAGGTCGGCGACCACCTCCAGGAGCCCGGCGGCGTCTTCGGCGGGCGCGAACGGGTGCAGCCCGGCGAACTCCGGCCAGGTGACCGGTTCCATTTCGGCGGCGGCGTTGAGCTTCATGGTGCACGAGCCGAGCGGGATCATGCTGCGGTCGAGCGCGACGTCCTTGTCGGACAGCCGGCGCAGGTAGCGCAGCAGCGCGGTTTCCGAGCGGTGGGCGTGGAACACCGGGTGGGTGAGGAACGCGCTGGTGCGCCGCAGCGGCGCCGGGAGCGCGTCCGCCGTGTCCGCGTCGAGGCCGTCCACATCGGACACCGAGACGCCGAATGCCTTCCACACGCACGAAAGCCGCTCGCGGGTGGTCGTCTCGTCGCAGGCGACGCCGACGTGGTCGTCGTCGACGAGCCGCAGGTTCACGCCGAGGTCGCGAGCCGCCGCGACGACCGCTTCCGCCCGCCCGGGCACCGACGCGGTCACGGTGTCGAAGAACTCGCCGTGTCCGACGTCGATGCCGCCTTCGGCGAGGCCGGCGGCGAGCACGGTGGCCATCCGGTGGGCGCGCAGCGCGATCCCGCGCAGCCCGTCGGGCCCGTGGTACACGGCGTACATCGAGGCCATCACCGCCAGCAGGACCTGCGCGGTGCAGATGTTCGACGTCGCCTTCTCGCGGCGGATGTGCTGTTCCCGGGTCTGCAGGGCGAGCCGGTACGCGGGTGCGCCGTCGGCGTCCTTCGAGACGCCGACCAGGCGTCCCGGCAGCTGCCGTTCCAGGCCTTCGCGGACCGCGAGGTAGGCGGCGTGCGGGCCGCCGAAGCCGAGCGGGACACCGAACCGCTGGGTGGATCCGACGGCGACGTCGGCGCCGAGCTCCCCCGGCGGCCGCAGCAGGGTCAGGGCGAGCGGGTCGGCGGCGACGATCACCGCGGCGCCGTGTTTCTTGGCCTCGGAGATCGTCAAGTCGAGCTCGTGCACCGCACCCGACGCACCGGGGTAGGAAAGCAGCATCCCGAAGAAGTCGCCGCCGAGGCCAAGTCCGGTGAGACCTTGGGAGAGGTCCTCGACGACCAGTTCGATGCCCAGGGGTTCGGCCCGGGTCCGAAGCACGGCGAGGGTCTGCGGCAGGGTGTCCTGGTCGACGACGAACCGGTTCGAAGCGGACTTCCCGGCCCGCCGCACGAGTGTCATGGCCTCGGCGGCAGCGGTGGCCTCGTCGAGCATCGACGCGTTGGCGACGGGCAGCCCGGTCAGATCGGCGACCATGGTCTGGAAGTTGAGCAGCGCCTCGAGCCGGCCTTGCGAAATCTCGGGCTGATACGGCGTGTAAGCGGTGTACCAGGCCGGATTCTCGAGCACGTTCCGCCGGATGACGGGCGGAGTGATGGTGTCGTGGTACCCGAGCCCGATCATCTGGGCCATCGTTCGGTTACGGCCGGCAAGCGCCCGAAGCTCGGCGAGCGCCTGAGCTTCGGTGGCGGCCGGCGGCAGTTCGAGCGGACGAGCGGAGGACCGCAGCGACTCAGGAACAGCACGCTCGGAGAGCTCG
This sequence comes from Amycolatopsis sp. NPDC114504, assembly GCF_055633595.1. Taxonomy (NCBI): domain Bacteria; kingdom Bacillati; phylum Actinomycetota; class Actinomycetes; order Pseudonocardiales; family Pseudonocardiaceae; genus Amycolatopsis; species Amycolatopsis sp. NPDC114504. Next base: position 782,560 of record NZ_JBVKDU010000005.1, read on the forward strand.
TCGAGAGAAGCGACACCGACGACATCGAGAATGCGGCGAAGTTCGTCCGGCCCGGGACCGATGTGCCGCTCGGCGAACGGGATGCCCTGTTCCAGCGAGGCGAGTGACAGTTCCACGGAGCCTCCTGCGGACAGCCGAGCCGGGCCGGGGACGATGTCCCCCGGCCTCCCCACTCTGTCCGTACCCCGAGGGGCGCCTGAGAGTTTCGCCCGAGGTTGAGCCGGGCTTGCACCGTCGGCGGGGCCATCAGGTTGTGTCCTGACGACCCGCTTTCCAGAGGCGTCTCGTCCGCGCGGTCCAGGGTGCCTGAGAGGTTCCGGGGAGGACTTGCTCCTTCGGCGCCGAGCTCAAGGTGTGGCTCGGACTCTCCCGCGCGGATTCGTCGACCGCGAGGAGAACCTTACTCGACTCCTCGCGGCGGTGATCACCCGGTCTTGCGGGCGTTGCGGCGCTGGGTGAGCTCGTCCGGCTGGTGCGTTTCGACGACACCGCCGTCGGCGCGTTCGGCCTGGAACTCGTGGATGGTGCCGCTGATCTCCTGCATGGCGCCGCTGACCGCGATGCCGAAGACGCCTTGGCCGCCCTGGAGCAGATCGACGATCTCCTCCGGCGAGGTGCATTCGTAGACGGTGGTGCCGTCGGAGAACAGCGTCACGCGCGCGAGGTCACGGACTCCGCGGACGCGCAGGTGGTCGACCGCGACCCGGATGTTCTGGAGGGAGACCCCGGTGTCCAGCAGCCGCTTGACGACCTTGAGGACCAGGATGTCCTTGAACGAGTACAGCCGCTGCGAGCCGGAACCGTGCGCCGTGCGGATGCTGGGTGCGACCAGCTTCGTCCGGGCCCAGTAGTCGAGCTGGCGGTAGGTGATCCCGGCGATCTGGCACGCGGCCGGACCGCGGTAACCCACCAGCTCGTCCGGCAGCGAGTTGTCGGGGAACAGCTCACCCTGCTCGCCAGCCGCGACCTCAACAGGCTGCTTCTCGGAACCAGCCTCGACCACGCAAGCCTCCCCTCGCCCGACCGGACGGCCGGCGAATGACAGTCGGCCGGTCCCAGGAGCGGGACCCACCGGAGATCCATCGCCGCGATCCGGCCCCAGACCGTGAATCACATCGTGGCGATTTACCTCCTTCGACGGTAAGCGCCAGGAGAACACCGGTCAACGCGACGCGCGGCAAGCCTCAACGGTCGGATGAGCGTTTGAGCCGTTCGCCGTACCCCCGAGCCGGTGGTTCAAACCTCTTGACCGGATTTACTCAGCCGAGTAACTTTTTACTCATGCAAGTAAACACCGACCTCATGGCCGAGATGGGGCTCAGCGCCGCCGAGGCGGCCCGTCGCGCCCAGATCATCGGCGCCACCATCGGCGTCATCGCCGACCTCGGTTACCGGAAGGCGACGTTCGCCAAGATCAAGGAACGCGCCGGGCTCAGCAGCACCCGGATGATCTCCTACCACTTCACGAACAAGGCCGGCCTGATGCAGGCCGTCCTGAGCACGGTGGTCGAGACGAAGGGCGAGTTCCTGAAGGAACGCACCGGCGGTGGCCTCGACCCGGCGGACCGGCCCGGCCACCTGCGGGCCCACATCGAGACGTCGATCGCGTTCCTGCGCGCGTACCCGGAGTGCGTCCGGGTCCTGACGGAGCTGGCGGCCAACGCCGACGACGCCGACGGCTGGGTGATGACGAAGGTGCTGGTCGACGACATGCGGGTGCACGGGCTGGCCCGCCAGCTCAAGCAGGGTCAGGCCGAAGGGCTGTTCGGCGACTTCACGCCGGAGGTGATGGCGATGTCCATCGCGCAGGCGATCGACGGGGTCGCCGCGGCCTACGCGGCGGACCCGTCGCTCGACCTGGAGAAGTACGAACGCGAGGTCGCGGACGCCTTCGTCAAAGCGACCGCGCCATGAGCGCCCGGTCGAGGCGGTCTTCGATGCGGGCCTTCGGGAACGCGCCGACGATCGTCTCGACCGGCTCGCCGCCGGCGAACAGGATCATCGTCGGCAGGGACATGACCTGGTAGGAGCGCATGGTCTCCGGGTTCTCGTCCGCGTTGATCTTGCGGACGGCGAGCTTCCCGGCCCGCTCGTCGGCCAGCTGCTCCAGCACCGGGCCGACCGTCCGGCACGGTCCGCACCAGGTGGCCCAGAACTCGACCAGCACCGGGACGTCGCTGTCGACGACCTCGGTGAACGTCGCGTCGGTGACTGCGGCGACTTCGGACATGACGGGCTCCTTCACGGGCGCGGGGAATCGGGCACGACACACGGATCGGGCGCCTGCCGGGCCAGGGCGGTGGCGAGCTTCCCTGCCAGCTCGGCGCGGATGCCGCCGAGGCGGGCCAGCAAGGCGTCGGCTTCTTCGAGCTTGCGGCGGTAGACCTCGATCGACGTCAGGCAGGAGTCGCCGGTCTCGTGACCGCTGCGGAGGCAGTCGACGAAGGGGCGGGTCTCGTCGAGGGTCAGGCCGATCGTCTGCAGGGTCTGGATCTCCCGGACCAGCTGCAGGTCGTCCTCGTCGTACTCGCGGTAGCCGTTGGCCGAACGACGGGCCTCGATCAGGCCCTGGGCCTCGTAAAAACGCAGCGCACGGGTGGTGACACCCGTGCGCTGCGCAAGCTCTCCGATCCGCATACCCCGACGCTAGACGTTGACGTCCGCGTCAAGGCAAGTTCTCAGGTGTCGGCTCCCCGGAAGTCCTCGGGCGAAACGGAGTCGAGGAACTCGCGGAACTTCTCGACCTCGTCCTCCTGCTCGTCCGGGATGATCAGGCCCGCCTCCTCCAGCACCGCGTCCACGGCGTGGATGGGGACACCGATCCGCAGGGCCAGCGCGACCGAGTCGCTCGGCCGGGCGGAGACCCGGATGTCGCCGTCGAAGACGAGCTCGGCGAAGAACGTGCCTTCCTTGAGGTCGGTGATCACGACCTGCTCGAGCTCCCGGCCGAGCGCCCCGATGACCTCTTTCAGCAGGTCATGCGTGAGCGGACGGGCCGGCCGGACTCCCTGTTGCTCCAAGGCGATGGCGGTGGCTTCGACCGAGCCGATCCAGATCGGCAGGTACCGTTCGCCCTCGGTCTCCCGCAGCAACAAGATCGGCTGATTCGCGGGCAGCTCGACCCGCACACCGACGACGCGCATCTCGCTCATCGGGCTTCGCCTCCCTCTCGTGCACACGGGCGCAGGCGCTGATTCGGCCGGACGCCGTCATCGCCGACGCTACCCGTCATCCGTGCGCTGTGCTCGCTGTCGAGACTATCTCGGTTCGCCTGCCGCAAACCCTTGCCTTCACGGTACGGCATGCGGTGCCGAACATTCAGTCATTGACATGGGGCGGCAAAGAGGATCTCAGCGCCCCATCGTTGATCAACACCCCGCGACGCCGCGGATTCCCGCCTTGACGAGGAGCGTGTGGAGGGTCACGGACAGTGCCGCGAGCTCCCGCACCACCTCGTCCGCCCTCGACTTCGCTTCCGGGTCACGGTGCCGATACACCGGTGTCACGATCTGCTCCAGCAACCCGACCTCGCGGTCGGCCGCGGCGCGGAAGGCACGCAGATGTCTCGGCTCGATACCGAATTCGGTCATCGCCTTCACCGTCCGCGCGACCAGCACCGCGTCCGGGTCGAAGAACCCGGCGGGACCGGGCCGGACCAGGCCGTACTGCTGCAGCTCGGCCAGGGCGGGCTCGTCGATGCCGGCCTGCTCCAGGAGCTCCTCCTGGGTCAGGCGCAGCTCTTTGCCGGTGGCGAAGTCCGCCGCCTCCGGCAGGCCGACGTTCTCCGCCGGAGCGTCGATCGGCACCAGCCGGCGCGGCGGGCGGGGCACGGCCGCGACGGGCCCGGCACCCGAGTCCGCCGCGTCCAGCTGCTCCTTGATGACCTTCAGCGGGAGGTAGTGGTCCCGCTGGGCGGCCAGCACGAATCGCAGGCGCTCCACGTCCGCCGCGGCGAACTGCCGGTACCCCGAAGCCGTCCGGCCCGGCTGGACCAGGCCTTCCGCTTCGAGGAACCGGATCTTGGAGATGGTGACATCGGGGAAGTCCGAGCGCAGCTGCGCCAGGACGGCCCCGATGCTCAGTCCGTGATTCTGTGGCCGCCCGGCCGCCGTCACTGCGCTCCCTGGCCCCCGTGACCCGGGCCGGTCAGGAAGACCAGGCGGAACTTCCCGATCTGCACCTCGTCGCCCCCCGCGAGGACGGCCTGGTCGACCGGCTCGCGGTTGACGTAGGTGCCGTTGAGGCTGCCGACGTCGATGACGACGAACTCGCCGCCCTCACGCCGGAACTCGGCGTGCCGGCGGGAGACCGTGACGTCGTCCAGGAAGATGTCGCTGTCCGGGTGGCGCCCGGCGCTGGTCGTGTCGCGGTCGAGCAGGAACCGCGAACCCGCGTTGGGGCCGCGCTTCACCACCAGCAGCGCCGAACCCGCGGGCAGGGCGTCGACGCCCTGGACCGGCGCCTCCGCGGCCGGGGCGGACTCGTGGCCTTCGGCTTCGGCCAGGAAGTCGGCCCGGAAGACAGAGGTCCGCTCCGGAGACTGCTCCGGGGGAACGCCGCCGGGCCCGTCGTTCGTGCTCACCTGAGCTCTCCTCCACACATGCTGTGTTGCCTAGTACTCAAGAACGTGTAGCTGCCAACGTACCGTGCCTGATCGATTCTCCGAGCCCCGGCTCCCCGAACCGGCGCAGTGCCGGCCGGGGCGGCCCGGAGCCGGGCTCAGCCCTTGGTCAGTGCGTCGTACGCCTCGGCTTCCAGCAGGGCTTCGAGCCCCGCCGGGTCGTCGAGCCGGATCTCGATCAGCCAGCCCTCGCCGTAGGGGTCGCTGTTGATCAGCTCCGGCGACTCGGCGACGGCGTCGTTGATCGCGACGACCTCCCCGTCGACCGGCGCGAACAGCTCGGACACGCTCTTCGTCGACTCGACCTCGCCGAAGACGTCGCCCGTGCTCACCTGGCGGCCGACCTCCGGCAGGTCGACGAACACGACGTCGCCGAGCTGGTCCTGCGCGTACTCGGTGATGCCGATGCGGACGAGGGTGTCCTCGCCCCGGGTGGCGACCCACTCGTGTTCCTCGGTGTAGCGAAGCTCTTCAGGAGCGGACACCGCCGGTCCCCTTTCATGCCCTCACTGGCGAAAACGTGCTGGGCGAAGTCTTACACCCACACGGCGCAGCGCGCGGCCCGACCCGGGGATAACCGTCGCGCTCAGTCGCCACCCGCGCCGCGCAGGGCGTTGCGCGCCTGGACCACGTAGAGGACGCCGGACCAGACGTACAGCACGCCGCCCCAGATGGTGAACGCGTAGCCGATCGGCCGGGCGACCGCGGCGACGTCCGAGCCGCCCTGCGCGAGCAGCAGGAACGGGAAGGCGTACATCAGCACGAACGTCGCGCCCTTGCCGATGTAGGTCACCTCGGGTGGGGCGAACCCGCGTCGGCGCAGCGTCAGCACGCAGACCCCGAGCACCGCCTCGCGCACCAGGAGCGGCACCACCACCCACCAGGGGATGATCTCCCGGACCAGGAACGCGATCAGCGTGGCGAGGATGTAGAGCCGGTCGGCGGCCGGGTCGAGGAGCTGGCCCAGCCGGGACATCTGGTTGAGCCAGCGGGCCAGCTTGCCGTCGAGCCAGTCGGTCAGCGCGCTGAAGACCAGCAGCGCGAGCGCCCAGCCGTCCTCCTCCGGACCCAGCAGCAGCCACAGGAACACCGGCACGCCGGCGAGCCGCAGCAGCGACAGCATGTTGGGGACGTTGAAAGCCTGCTTGAGCAGGGACGGCTCGGCGGCGCTCGCCTGCGCGGCTGGTTCGGGTGCGGCTGTGCTCACCCGGCCAGCGTAGTCAGCACGCGCGGCGGCGGCTCCAGCCGCGCCGCTGCAGTTCGGCGCTGCTCAGCGCCTCGGGACGGCCCCGGTAGTCGGTGCCCATCCAGCGGGCGCGGCCGGGGCGCGCCTCCAGGACGTACGGGCGCCCGCAGCACCAGACGACGCTGCTGGGGACGGTCGGGGGGCCGGACGGGCCGGCGGTCTCGTCGGTGCTGGCTTCGGGGCTGGTCACAGCGTCGGCGTTCATCGCTCTCACGGGATCGGGACGGGTATCGGGGACGGGAAGCTCGTCGGCCTCCACCAAGATCTTCGGCACGCGGAGCCGGATTGTTAACCGATGCGGCCGGAATTAGACCGATCGATTCTTCTTGGCAGCGTGAGGTTTCGGAGCGTGAACGGAATGTTAATTGTCCACTGTGGACACTGTTGGGGCGGCCACCGGACGGGCCGCCACCCGGCTGGAGTAATCTGCCGCACACCTGTGGGCGAGTCGGCCACGGGGCCCCGGCCCGGATGGGCCAGAATGACCGGGCCAGCCTGACCGGGGAGGACAAGATCGCGGTGCCCCATCCGACCACCACGAGGACGTGGCGGCCGTTGCTCGCCGCCTGCCTCGCCGTGCCCGCGCTCGCGGCCTGCTCCGGCGAGCCGGCCGCCCAGGCGCCGTCGTCTTCGGCGGCCGCCCCGAGCTCGGCGCCGCCGGCTTCCCCGACGACCGCTCCCCCGCCACCGCCCACCGGCGGCAGTCCGGCCGCGACCCCGCCGGCGTCCAAGCCGGCGGGAGCCCCGCCGACGGTGCCCGGGGCGTGCGGCACCGTGACCGCCGCCAGCGGGCTGACGCTCTACGTGTTCGACAGCGGCTCCGCCGGCGTCAGCTGCGTCGCGGCGACGAAGCTCGTCGGCGACTTCCACCGCAAGATCGCCGGCCGCCAGGGCGCCGGCTCGAACGACGCGGTGAACGAGACCGTCGACGGCTGGCTGTGCACGTCCGGGCCACCCGCCGCCCAGGGCGGCACCACCTGCACCAAGGGCGAGCAGACGGTGTTCGCCGCCGTCGTGCCGTCCGAGTGACCGCTCCCGATCCGCTTCCGTTCCTGAAGGGCCCATGAAGACACTCGCGTACCCCCTGCTGCTCGTCGCCGCGGCCGCCGTGCTGGCCGGCTGTGGCGCCGACCCCGCGCCCGCGGCGCCGTCCGCCGAGGCGCCGGCGCCCGCCGCGGCCGCCGCGGCCGCGTCGACGGCACCCGGCGTGCCGTGCGGCGACGTCACCGCCACCGGCGGCGCCAAGACGGCGGTCGTCGCGCACGGCAACGTCGACTGCGCCGCGGCCCAGACGCTGCTGAAGGACTACTTCGCGAAGCTGACCCCGGCCGAGGCGGCGTCGGCCGACGGCCCGGGCCCGGTCGTGCTCGACGAGTGGACGTGCGGCAGCGGCCCGAACGACCCGGTGACGGCGTGCTCGACCGAGGACGGCCGCCAGGTCGAGGGCACCCGCTCCTGAGCGGTCTGCCGCGGCTGGTCGTGAGTGAGAAACAGTGTTCTAACCCTGTTTCTCACTCACGACCAGCGGCCGTCAGGACTTGAGGTCGGGGAAGTCCTCTTCGCGGTACTCGGTCCCCTCCGCGCGCTTCGGGTCGCTCTCGCGGCCGCGCAGCTCGACGCGGCGGATCTTGCCCGAGATCGTCTTCGGGAGTTCCGCGAACTCGAGCCGGCGGATCCGCTTGTACGGCGCCAGGTGCTCGCGGCAGTACGCGAGGATCGCCTTCGCCGTCTCCGCGGTCGGCTCGTGGCCGGTCGCCAGCACGACGTACGCCTTGGGCACCGCCAGCCGGATCGGGTCGGGGGCCGGGACCACCGCCGCCTCGGCCACCGCCTCGTGCTCGATCAGCACGCTCTCCAGCTCGAACGGCGAGATCCGGTAGTCCGACGCCTTGAACACGTCGTCCGTGCGCCCGACGTAGGTGAGGTAGCCGCGTTCGTCGATCGAAGCGACGTCACCGGTGTGGTAGAAACCGCCGCCGAAGGCCGCCGACGTGCGTTCGTCGTCGTCCGCGTAGCCGGTCATCAGGCCGACCGGGCGGTGGTCGAGGTCGAGGCAGATCTCGCCCTCGGCCGCGCGTTCGCCGCTGACCGGGTCGACCAGCGCCACCACGAACCCGGGCAGCGGGCGGCCCATCGAGCCGGGCACGACGTCCTGGCCGGGCGTGTTGGCGATCTGGACGCTGCTTTCGGTCTGGCCGAAGCCGTCGCGGATGGTGACGCCCCACGACTTCCGGACCTGCTCGATCACCTCGGGGTTGAGCGGCTCCCCCGCCCCGACGACCTTGACCGGCGGGGTCTTCAGCGCCGTCAGGTCCGCTTGGATGAGCATCCGCCACACCGTCGGCGGCGCGCAGAAGCTCGTCACGCCGCAGCGGTCCATCTGGGCCATCAGCGCGTTCGCGTCGAAGCGGTTGTAGTTGTAGAGGAACACCGTCGCCTCGGCGTTGAACGGGGCGAAGAAGTTGCTCCACGCGTGCTTCGCCCAGCCGGGCGAGGAGATGTTCAGGTGGACGTCACCCGGCTCCAGCCCGATCCAGTACATCGTGGACAGATGGCCCACCGGGTACGAGACGTGCGTGTGCTGCACCAGCTTCGGCTTCGCCGTCGTGCCGGAGGTGAAGTAGAGCAGCAGCGGGTCCGCGGCCTTCGTCGGACCGTCCGAGGCGTACTCCGGCGACTGCGCGAACGCGGCCGAGTACGGCTGCCAGCCCTCGACCGGCTCCCCGACCGCGATCCGCGTGTAGTCACCTTCGACATCGGCGAACTTCGGCGCGTCGACCGACCGGACCACGACGTGCTTGGCGGCGCCGCGCTCGACGCGGTCGGTGAGGTCGGCCGGCCCGAGCAGGGTGGACGCCGGGATGATCACGGCGCCGAGCTTGATCGCGGCGAGGATCGTCTCCCACAGCTCGCCCTGGTTGCCGAGCATGAGGATCAGCCGGTCGCCGCGGCGGACACCGAGGCTCCGCAGCCAGTTCGCGACCTGGTTGGACCGGCCGGACAGCTCCGGGTAGGTCCAGCGGTTCTCGGTGCCGTCCTCCTCGACGATCCACAGCGCGTACCGCTCGGCGTTGTCCGGGTCGTGCGCGACGACGTCGAACCAGTCGATCGCCCAGTTGAACTCGTCGAGCTCCGGCCAGGCGAAGTCGCGGTACGCCGTCTCGTAGTCCTCGCGGTGGGTCTGCAGGTAGTCCCGCGCCACCCGGAACGCGTGGTGGACCTCCGAAGCGCTCACGCTGCCTCCTAGTTATTCGCCCTTGAACTCCGGCGAACGACGCTCCATGAACGCCTGGACCGCTTCGCCGAGGTCCTTGCTGGGCAGGAACGCCGAGTTCCACGCCGCGACGTACCGGAGGCCGTCGGCGACCTGGCGCTCGGTGTTCGTCGCCAGTACCTGCTTCGTACCCTGCACCACGAGCGGCGGGTTCGCAGCGATCTCCCCGGCGAGTTCGCGCGCGGCCTTCAGCAGCGCGTCGGAGTCCGGGTGGACATTGTTGACGAGTCCGATCTTCTCGGCGCGCGCGGCGTCGATGTCCTTGCCGGTCAGGGCCAGTTCCCGCAGGTGCCCTTCGCCGACGATCGAGGCGAGCCGCTGGAGGCTGCCGAGGTCGGCCACGATGGCGACGCGGACCTCGCGGACGCTGAACTTGGCGTCGGCGCTGGCCAGCCGGATGTCCGCGGCGGCGACGACGTCGACCCCGCCGCCGATGCACCAGCCCGAAACGGCCGCGATGACCGGTTTGCGGCATTCCGCGATCGAGCTGACCGCCGCCTGCAGCGACCGGACCTGGTCGAGGAACGCCGTCCGCGGCCCGGCCAGGTTGTCCCCGCCGAGCATCGGCGCCCAGTCGCCCATCATCGCCGGCAGGTCGAGACCGTAGGAGAAGTGCTTGCCGCTGCCGGTCAGCACGACCGCCCTGACCTGCGGGTCGGCGTCCAGCGCGCGGAACACCAGCGGCAGCTCGCGCCAGAAGTCCGGCCCCATCGCGTTGCCCTTGGACGGGCCGAGGAGCGTCACTTCGGCCACGGGGCCGGCGACGTCGACCTTCAGGGAGACGAGGTCGGGCAGACTGTCAGCAGTAGCGGTCATGGGGTCATCTTGACCCATGCCCGCGACGAGCCACCATTGGCACGTTGTCAATTGATGCGATGGTCACTGTGCCGACGTGGTCATGGGATGTTTTCCTGGACGTAGGTGACCACGACGCGGGGAGGACGGTGGGAGATGAGCCCGGCCGGCAGCGCGACCCTGATCGAGCCGGAGCCCCCGGCCGTCCCGGCGCGGCGCGAGTCCCGCCCGATCGAGCTGACCGGCTCGTTCGACCACGAGGGCCACCGGCTCTGGTACACGGAGTTCGGCAGCGGCGACAAGGTCGTCGTCCTCACCCACGGCATCATGCTGACCCGCCGGATGCACGCCCCGCTCGCGCGCCGGCTGGCCCGCGCCGGGTTCCGGGTGGTCACGCTCGACCTGCTCGGCCACGGCGACTCCGACCGGCCGACCGAGTCGTGGCTGTACTCGATGCCGTCGTTCGCCGAGCAGACCCTGGCGCTGCTCGACCACCTCGAGGTCGGCTCGGCGGTGGTCGGCGGGACGTCGCTGGGCGCGAACGTCTCGCTGGAGGTGGCGGTCCAGGCCCCTGACCGCGTGCACGGGCTGATCGTCGAGATGCCGGTGCTGGACAACGCGATCGTCGCGGGCCTGATCACGTTCGCGCCGCTGCTGATGGCGGCCCGGTTCCTGCCGGTGACGGTCCAGGCGGTGTCGCTGGTGGCGTCCCTGGTCCCGCGCGGCAACCAGTGGGTCGACGTCGTGACGGACACGCTGTCCCAGCGCCCGGCCCCGATGGCGGCGCTGCTGCACGGCGTGCTGTTCGGCCGGATCGCGCCGCCGAAGTCGGTGCGCCGCAAGATCACGACGCGAGCGCTGGTGATCGGCCACCAGGGCGACCCGATCCACCCGTTCGGCGACGCGGACACCCTCGCGGTGGACATGCCGGACGCGGAGTTCGTCCAGGCCCGGAGCCCGGTGGAGCTCAGGTTCGACCCGACCCGCCTGTCGGACGCGATCCGCGCCTTCGCCGCGAGCTGCTACGAGGACTGAACGACGCCCGCCAAGAGCGCCTCGACCTCTTCCTTCATCATCGAATCGAGCTCAGTGAACACGACGAGGGCTCTTCGCCATGCCTCGCACGCCTCAGCGGTTCTGCCGGCTCGGGCGAGCAGTCTTCCGAGTTCGACGAGCGCCTCTGCGCCGTGGTGGTGCTGCGCAGCTTCGACGTACGCATCAGCCGCCTCCCGCAGGTAGCGGATGGCCTCCTCGATGCGCCCCTTGCCGTCCCAGATCCGGCCGAGGTTCAACAGCGCCCACCCGGCCGATCCGACCGCCCCGATCCCCCGGAAGATCGTCAACCCGCGGAGGGCGTGGTCGAGGGCGTCGTCGGTCCGGCCGAGGCCGAGCAGTGCCGCTCCGAGGTTGACCTCGGCTGTTCCTTCGTTGCGGGGGTGGCCGATGGAACGGCACTTCGCGATGGCGCGTCGCAGGTGATCGACAGCCTCGCCGAACCGGTCCAGCGCGAGGTAAGCCGTCCCCAGATCATTGAGCGACGCGGCCTGTCCGAAGCCGTCATCGAGTTCATCGGCGATGGAAAGACTGCGGAGGTGACAACTGATCGCTTCGTCGTACCGGCGGGACGCCTGGAAGGCTTCGCCCAGATGGCCGTAGGCCCACCGCTCACCGATCCGGTCCCTGACGTGCAGCGCCGCCGCGAGGCCGTGCTGGTGAATCGCAATCTGCTCCGCCTTGAAGTGGTTCATGGCCAAGAAACAATCGAAGACGTTCGGCAGCTGCCAGCCGACCGTGTACTGGTTCGCGTCCGGCGCCTTCTGGACGACCGCCATCAGGTTCTGCCGCTCCGCGGCGAACCACTGCCGCGCCTGCTCGCGGTCCCCGAAACCCAGTGGCCGGCAGCCATCGGGCCGATCGGAAATAGGCACCTTCGGGTGTTCTGGGTAAAACGCGTACAGGGCGGCATACGCGGTGTGCAAATACCACTCATAACAACGCGCGACGGCGTCCTCTCGCAGCTGAGCGGGTTCATCCTTCGAAGCGCGCTCTCCGGCGTAGATGCGCAACAGGTCGTGAAACTGAAATCGGTCCGCGGCCACTTCGGCGATCAGGTGAACCGAGACGAGCGCATCCAGCCGGCGCCTCGCCGTGGCCGTCGTTTCGCCGAGCAGGACCACTGCTGCAGGGAGCCCGATGACGGCACCCGGATGTAGGCTCAGCAACCGGAAGGCACGAGCCAATTCCGGGGGCAACGCCTTGTAGGACCACGAGAAGACGGTTCGCACTGCAGCCTTCTCGTCGTCGCCCAGGGCCAGCTGGTCGAGACGATCGTGTTCGCGATCGAGTTCGCGGGTAACGTCACCGACTCTCAGGTGCGGCCTTCCGGCAACGCGTTCCGCCGCTATCCGGAGCGCAAGGGGAAGACAGGCACAATGCCGCGTCAACTCGATCGCCGCCGCCTCCTCACGCTCGGCCCGATCACCGCCGATCACCTCGCTGAGCAGCGCATAGGCTTGATCGGGAGGCAGTACATCCAGCTCGATGCGATGAGCACCATCGCGCGCGACCAGACCGGAAAGGGCATTGCGACTGGTCACGATGACCAAACAGCCCGACTCGTTCGGTAGCAGCGGCCGGACTTGCTCAGGTGTAGCGGCGTTGTCGAGAACGACCAAGATCCGTCGCCCGGCGAGCACCGACCGATAGGTGGCCGCCATGGCGTCGGCTCCATCGGCGATTCGATCGACAGGTAGGTCCAGGGCGCGCAGGAAGGAACCGAGGACGTCCCGTGCCGTCACCGGCTCGCCCGGATCGTAACCACGGAGATTGACGTAGAGCTGGCCATCCGGGAAATGCTCCGCGATGCGGTGCGCCCAATGCACGGCGAGCGAGGTTTTGCCCACTCCGGCCGCACCGGAAATGGCCGATATCACCACCGTGCGCCGAGGGGTGCCGAGCAAGGAATCGAGTTCTTCGAGCTCTTCGCCTCGCCCGATGAAATGCATGACGTCCCGCGGCAACTGCCGCGGACAGCTCGAGACCAGGCCGTTCGCAGTTCCGGTCCGGCGTCTGGAGCCCCCAGCCGACCGCCGGCCATTCTTGCCGCTCATGAGGCACCCTCCCGGCACCAGCCTGACATCGCCCAGCCGGCGTCGGGAGGGCCAACACCCGTTTGACGGGCAGCTGTTATGAGGACTCGACCGGCGCCAGGCCGGCCACCGGGCCGATCACGATCACCGCGGGCGGCCGGACCCCCGAGGCCGCCGCGTCGGTGACCACCGTATCCAAAGTGGACCGCAGGGCGCGCTGGGTGCGCATCGTGCCGTCCTCGACGATGGCCACCGGGGTGTCGGCCGGGCGGCCGCCGTCCAGCAGGGCCTTCGCGAACTGCGGGAGCCGCTCCACGCCCATCATCAGCACGATCGTGCCGCGCATGCGGGCCAGCAGCTCCCAGTCCACCAGGGACCGGTCGTCGCCCGGGGCGACGTGGCCGGACACCACCACGACCTCGTGCGCGACGCCGCGGTGGGTCACCGGGACGTCCGCCACCGCCGGGACCGCGAACGCGCTCGTGATGCCCGGGACCATCGTCACCGGGACGCCCGCCTCGGCGCAGGCCAGCACCTCTTCGAAGCCGCGGCCGAACAGGTACGGGTCGCCACCCTTGAGCCGGACGACGAACTTGCCCTCCTTGGCCTTCTCGATCAGCGTGCTGTTGATGACGTCCTGGCTGGCCGCGCGGCCGTACGGGATCTTGGCCGCGTCGACGATCTCGACCTCGGGCGCCAGCTCGTCCAGCAGTTCGCGGGGGGCCAGCCGGTCGACCACGACGACGTCCGCGCGCGACAGCAGCCGGCGGCCGCGGACCGTGATCAGCTCCGGGTCGCCGGGGCCGCCGCCGACCAGCGCGACCCCGGGCAGGCTGCCCTCGGGATGCGGCTGACGGCCGTCTTCGATCGTGCCGTTGTGCAGGCCGTCGAGCATCGAGTCGCGCACCGCGGCCGAGCGCAGCGGCTCGCCGCCGGACAGGACGCCGAACAGGAGGCCGCCGTGCCGGCCGGACGCCGGCGTCACCGCGCTGCCCGACTCGCCCTCGTCGGCGCGGACGCAGAACACCCGCTCGCGCTCGGCTTCGGCGCAGATGGCGGCGTTGACCTCGGGATCGTTCGTACAGGCCAGGGCGTACCAGGCGTCGCGAAGGTCGCCGTCGGTGTAGCCGCGTTCGTGCCAGACCAGCTCGCCCGCGTCCACCATCCCCTGCACCGACGGCGTCGTGTGCGGCGACACCAGTTCGACGCGGGCACCCGCGCCGATCAGCCGGGGCAGCCGCCGCTGGGCGACGGAACCGCCGCCGAACATCACAACGCGGCGGCCCGTGAGCTGGAGGCCGGAGAGGTAGTGCGGGTCGTCCATGGGCCGGAGTTTATTGACGGTTCACCCTTGCGCCAGCCCAGCGTGGGTCACGCCACGCGGAAGACCGGCCCGCGGGCCGCGAAAGCCTCGGCACCAGGTACGCGTGCTCGCGCCGGGCCGGACGTGGTCGCACCGCGCGTCGGTGATGATCAGGATCGGGCCGTCGGCGGGGAAGTCGTCCGCCCGACGCCGGGCTGCAGGATCGTCCCGCCACGGCCGCGGACCCGGCCCGCGATCTCCTCCACCGCGAGGTACCCGGCGTCGGCGTCGCAGAACACCACGCGCGCCGCCGGGACGTCGCGGGCCAGCGCGTACGACGCGATCGCGCCCAGAGCCTTGTTCAGCAGCTCGGCGTTCATCGAGCCGGACGTGTCGAGCACGACGCCGAAGGTGGCGCGCCGGTCGAGCCGCTCGGGACGGACGCGGCCCGGGCGCGGGATGTCCGGGGTCGCTGGCTGGCGGCGCGACGCCCGCGCGTAGCTGCGCACCGGCAGCTCCACCCGGACGTGCTCGTCGAACCAGCGGGCCGGCCGCGCGTCCCACGGCAGCGGCGGGTGGTCCAGGGCCCGGATCTCCTGCTCCAGCCCGAGCGGCAGCAGCCCGCGGCCCTGGGCGTGGTGGTCGCCCCACGGCAGCGGCCGGCTCTTCCGGGACGACCAGCGCTGGGCCGCGTCGGGCTCGGAAAGCCAGTCATCCAGGACGTCGCCGACGGAGCGCGAGCCGAGTGTGAGCAGCTTGCGGGCGCGGCGGAGATCGGTGGTCAGCGTGTCGTAGACCGACTCCGCGGACATCCCGGTGAGCTGCTGGTCGTGCAGGCTGCCGTCGGGCAGCTCGCCGACGCCCATGGCGACCAGCCGACCGTTGACGACGTAGTCGCAGGCGACGTTCCACAGGTACGGGTCACGGCCGTGCGCGCGGCGCTCGTGGCACAGGGCGGCGTGCAGCATCTCGTGGGCCGGCACGAACCGCCATTCCTCGGCGGTCAGGGCGGCACCCGGGTTGACGTGGATCCCGCCGTGCCCGGCGTCGACCGCCGCCGGCGAGGGTGAACCCGGCCGCCATCGCGCCGAGCAGCGGGAACGACGAGACGAACCAGGACAGCGCGTGGTCCCACTCCCCCATGGCCCGCCGGTGCCGGGTCTGCCCCCGCGTGCCGGCGGCGCGTTCCATCGCCTCGGTGGCCGACGCGATCAGCCCGCGGCCGAACCGTTCGGTCCACGGCTCCGGCTTCCCGCGGTACGCCGGTTCCCAGCGTGAGAGCGGCGGCGCCGGCCGCAGGCACGGCGTGCCGGTGCCCAGGTCGGTGAACGGCGCCGGGACACCGGTCTCGCGCCACGCCCGGGTCAACGTCTCTTCGTCGGCGCCGGGCAGCTCCGGCGGCTCCACGACGGGAGTGCCGACGCGGACGGCGACACAGCACGCGGCCGCGTAGGCCGGGTCGATGAGCGGCTCGTCGTCGAGGTGGCCGAGGCAGAGGTGCAGCAGCAGGTGCGCGAAGACCCAGGCCCACTCGGTGGGGCGGGCGCGGTTGACCGTGAGCACGCCCCGGCCGTCGACGACGCCCCAGCCGCCGACGCTCTCGGTGCTCAGGCTCGCGCAGCGGGCGAGGTGCTCGAGGACCGTGTGCGAGCGCGCCCGCGCCCAGCCGTCCTCGATCGCCTCGGTCCGGCGCTCGGCCTCGGGGTTCATGCCCGGGCGGCGACCACCGCGGCAGGTCTCGGGCGGCTTCGACCAGGAACCACGACGGCAGCCGCGGGTGGCCGGCCTCATCGTCGGCGATGACCAGCTGGGCCATTTCGAGGGAGATCTCGGCCAGCTCGACGAGCAGGCTCTTCGCGCGGAACGCGAACTGCCGCACGGCCGTCGACGCATGGCGCTTGTCCGCGGGCAGGTCCTCGACCAGCCGGGCGCGGAACGTCTCGGCCAGGAAGTACAGCAGGTCGCGGTCGCCCGGCTCGGCCGGCCGGCGCGCGTCGCCCTTGAGGATCGCCTCCAGGTCGAAGGCGTGCCGCGCCACCTTGAGGTACGCGCGGAACGCACCCGCGTGCTGCGGGGTGAGGGTGGCGTAGGCGAGCAACGCGATCGTGTCGTCGCTGTCCGGGTCGCCGTAGGAGTGCAGGAGATCCGAGAGCATGTGCCAGGACCGCGGCGTCGAGAACGGCTCCTCGGTCTTCGGCGGCGGGCTCCACAGGTGGTCCGGCCGGACGACGGCGGTGTTCAGCAGGACTCGGGCAGCTGGGCGGGCGTGACCGTGAGCCGGCCGTGCAAGCGTGGACCTCCTGAGTCAGGACATCCCGGTGCGACGCTCCCTTTCGTTCGCCCATGATCACCGAGCCACCCAGCCGCCCGCATCCGATTTTACTGAGCGCGCCCCGAAGCCGGGTACGGCAGCAGGGCCATCTCGCGCGCGTTCTTGATCGCCGTGGCGACCTGTTTCTGTTGCTGCGGCGTCAATCCCGTCACGCGGCGGGCGCGGATCTTGCCGCGGTCGGAGATGAACTTCCGCAGCAGGTCGACGTCCTTCCAGTCGACGCGGGTGATCCGGTGGGCGTGCAGCAGGTTCACCTTGCGCTTGCCGGGACGGTCGCGGTTCGGCTTCGGCATCCGGCTCACCAGCTCGACTTCGTGACGCCGGGCAGCTCGCCGTTGTGCGCGGCCTGGCGCATCTTCACCCGGGACAGCCCGAACTTCCGCAGATAGCCCCGCGGCCGTCCGTCGGCGGCGTCCCGGTTGCGGATGCGCGTCGGGCTCGCGTCGCGGGGCAGCTTCTGCAGCGCGACAACGGCTTCGGCCTTCTCCTCCGCGGACGACGACGGCGAGGCGACCAAGGCCTTCAGCGCGCGGTGACGTTCGACGTACCGCGCCGCGACCACCTTCCGCTGCTCGTTCTTCGCGATCTGCGACTTCTTGGCCATCAGCGCTCTTCCTTGAACTCGACGTGCTTGCGCGCGACCGGGTCGTACCTGCGCAGGACCATCCGGTCGGGGTCGTTCCGCCGGTTCTTCTTCGTGACGTAGGTGTAGCCGGTGCCCGCGGTGGACCGCAGCTTGATGATCGGGCGGATGTCGGTGCTCTTCGCCATTACAGCTTCACTCCCCTTGCCTTCAGTTCGGCCACGACGGCCTCGATGCCGCGCTTGTCGATCGTCTTCATGCCCTTGGCGGAGACGCGCAGGCGCACCCAGCGGCCTTGGCTGGGCACGAAGTAGCGACGGTTCTGCAGGTTCGGCTCCCAGCGCCGCGACGTGCGGCGGTGCGAGTGCGAGACCTGCTTGCCGTAGCCCGGCTTGCGGCCGGTGACCTGGCACACGGCGGACACGGACCCTCCCAAGTTGATAGTGGTTGTCGTTTTCATCTACTCTACGCACCGTACCCCTCCCGTATTCCTGGAGCCGTAGTGACCCCTGAACCCCGCGTCCCGCTCGTCTTGGTGAGCGGCCTCGCCCCGGGACCGAACGCCACGCTCGCCGAGCTGCTGCGCGTCGCCGAGCCCGGCACCGCCGTCGTCCACCACGACCTGCGCGAGATCCACGCCGGCGTCGTCCGCCGGCGGCTGCGGCTCGAGCAGCGCGACCAGCTGACCGTCCTCGAACTGGCCCACGGCTGCGTGTCCTGCACGCTGCGCGAGGACCTGCTGCCCCTGCTGCGGCACCTCGCCCGGATGCCGCGGGTCCGCCGGATCGTCGTCCGGCTCGACGAGGCCATGGAGCCGGAGCCGGTGAGCTGGGCGATCCGGAACGTCCTGGTCGGCGACCACCCGGTGAGCGACGACGTCGACCTGCGCGCCGTGCTCACCGTCGTGGACTGCGCCACCTTCCTCGCCGACGCGACCGGCGACGACGTCCTGGCCGAGCGGAACCTGCAGGGCAGCCCCGAGGACGAGCGCACGGTCGCCCAGGTCGCCCTGTCCCAGGCCGAGTTCGCCGACGTCCTCGTGCTGGCCGGCGCGGCGACCGACGCGTGGATCGCGGCGAAGGCGTCCGCGGTCCTCGACCGGGTCGCACCCTCGGTCCCACGCGTCGAACTGAGCCGGAGCGACGGGCACAGCGTGCTCGACGCCGTGCCGAAGGACGCCCGGCGCGGCGAGGTCACCGACATGCACGGCGCGCTGCTGCGCGGCGAGCCGCCGGTGCACGTCGACTGCGGCATCGGCCTGGTCACGTTCACCGCCCAGCGGCCGTTCCACCCCGAACGGCTCCACGACGCGCTCGACGTCCTGCTCGACGGCGTCGTCCGCACCCGCGGGCGCGCGTGGGTGGCGAGCCAGCCGGACGTCGCGTTCTGGATCGAGTCGGCCGGCGGCGGGCTCGGCATCGGGCACGCCGGGCCGTGGCTCGCGGCGCCGGACGGTCCGGCGTGGACGGACGTCTCCCCCGAACGCCGCACGCTCGCGTCCCTGCGCTGGGACCCGGTGCACGGCGACCGCGCGCAGGAGCTCGTCGTGGTGACCGACCAGACAACGCCCGATGAGATCGACGCGGCCCTGCGCGGCGCTCTACTGACCGACGACGAACTGGCCGCCGGCCCGGCGGAGTGGCAGCGCTACCCCGACCCGTTCGGCGACTGGCACGAAGAGCCGTGCGAGGACACCGAAACCGACCCGGCGCGGCATGACGCGACCGCGGCGAACCGAAAGGAAGACCAGTGAAGACAGGCATCCACCCCGACTACCACCCCGTGGTGTTCAAGGACTCGTCCACCGGCGACGCGTTCCTGACCCGCTCCACCATCACCTCCGACAAGACGGTCGAATGGTCCGACGGGCGGACCTACCCACTGGTCATGGTCGACATCAGCTCGTGGTCGCACCCGTTCTGGACCGGCACCCAGCGCATCATGGACAGCGCCGGCCAGGTCGAGAAGTTCCACCGCCGCTACGGGAAGCGGGGGACGCGCTGATGGCCGTCCCGAAGCGCAAGAAGTCCCGCAGCAACACCCGGTCCCGGCGCTCGCAGTGGAAGGCCGCGGTGCCGGACCTGGTGCCGATCAAGGTCGACGGTGAGGTTCGGCTGGTCCCGCGCCGGCTGATGCGGCACTTCCACTCGTGACCGTCCCGGTCACGGTGCTGTCCGGCTTCCTCGGCGCGGGCAAGACGACGCTGCTCAACCACATCCTGGCCAACCGGGCCGGGATGCGGGTGGCGGTGATCGTGAACGACATGAGCGAGGTCAACATCGACGCGGCGCTCGTGCGCTCGCAGGAGCGCCTCGTCGAGCTGACCAACGGATGTATCTGCTGCACCCTGCGGGAGGACCTCCTCGAAAAGGTCGCGGCGCTGTGTTCGGACGGCCGCTTCGACCACGTCCTGATCGAGTCGAGCGGCATCTCCGAGCCGATGCCGGTGGCGGCGACGTTCACGTTCCTGGAGTCCGTCGCGCACCTCGACACCATGGTGACGGTGGTGGACGCGGCGAACTTCACGCGCGAACTGGCCGCCGGCGACTCGCTGGTCGAGCGCCGGCTCGACCAGTACGCCGGCGACGAGCGGACGGTCAGCGACCTGCTGGTGGACCAGGTCGAGTTCGCCGACGTCCTGCTGCTGAACAAGACCGACCTGGTGCCCGACGTCGACCGCCTGGTGGCGACGCTGCGGCGGCTCAACCCCGCCGCGGACGTCGTCACCGGCAGTTTCGGGAAGGTGCCCCTGGACCGGGTCTTCGGCACCGGCCGGTACGACCCGGTGCGGGCGCGGGAGGCGCCGGGCTGGGTGGCCGAGCTGAACGGCGACCACGTGCCGGAGACCGAGGAGTACGGCATCTCCAGCGTGGTCTTCCGAGCATCGGAGGCGTTCGACCCGGCGGCGCTGTGGGACTTCGTGACGCGGAGGCTGGACTCCGGCGAGTTCGGGACCGTGCTGCGGTCCAAGGGGTTCTTCGTGCTGGCGTCCCGGCCCGGGGTGACGGGGCTGTGGTCCCAGGCGGGGGCGGTGGCGCGGTTCGAGCCTCAGGGCGTAGCGACCGAGCCGCGTCAGGAGCTGGTGTTCATCGGCGTCGACCTCGCCGGTGACGCGCTGCTGGCCGCGCTACGCGACTGCCTCGGCGAAGTCAGCGGGCCGGACCGGTTTCCGGAGTGGGGCCCGGTCCACGTCCACTAGTGGTCGTCGTAGTGGTCCTCGTGGGCCGCGTGGCGGTGGCCGTCGTGCAGGTAGTCGACGTGCTCGCCGTGGGGCACCGCCACGTGGCCGCAGCCGTCGCCGTGGGCGTGGTCGTGCCCGGTGTGCGGCACGTGGCCGGTCATCTCGCACTCGTCGAAGTGCCCGTCGTGCGCCCGGTGGAGGTGGCCTTCGTGGGCGTAGTCCACGTGGTCGCCGTGCGGGACGGCGGCGTGGCCGCAGCCTTCGCGGTGGACGTGGTCGTGGCCGGCGTGCTCGACGTGGGCGATGGTCATCGGCTGTTCCTCCCTGCTTGTGTCCACTTCGGACGCTAGCCCCGGCGGCCGCGCGAGGCCGGGCGAAAGCTCCCGGCTCACCCGATAGCGGCCGGTCCGTCCGAGTTGATCAACCCAGGTTTATCAGTCTAGGTTGACGATCGTGACGGACGAGGAGCTCCTCCAGGCCAGCGCCGACCTGCGCGTCGCACTGGGGCGGCTGATCCGGCGTCTGCGGCAGGGCTACGTCGTCGGGGAGCTGACGCTGCCCGAGCGCTCGGTGCTGTCCCGCCTCGACCGGGAGGGCCCGGCCACGCCCGGGTGCCTGGCCGACCTGGAACGCGTCAAGCCGCAAGCCATGGGCGTCACGCTCGCCGGGCTCGTCGACCGCGGGCTCGTCGAGCGGCGCAAGGACGACTCCGACGGCCGCAAGGTGCTGATGTCGGTCACCGGCGCCGGCGTCCAGCTGCTCACCGACCGGCGGTCGCGGACCACCGAGAAGATGGCGACCGCGCTGGCCGAGAAGTTCACCGCGGCCGAGCAGCACGACCTCGTCGCCGCCATCCCGCTGATCGAGCGGCTGGCGGACGAGCTGTGACCGTCGCCGGAACGCACAGCCGCTACAAGTGGGTCGCCCTCTCGAACACCACGCTCGGCGTGCTGATGTCCGCGCTCGACGGCTCGATCGTCATCATCTCGCTGCCCGCGATCTTCCGCGGCATCGGCCTCGACCCCCTCGCGCCGGGCAACATCGGCTACCTGCTCTGGATGATCCTCGGCTACCTGCTGGTGCAGGCCGTGCTGGTGGTGACGCTCGGCCGGCTCGGCGACATGTTCGGCCGGGTCAAGATGTACAACCTCGGCTTCGTCGTGTTCAGCGTCGCGTCGGTGGCGCTGTCGTTCGACCCGTTCCACGCCGGCGGCGGTGCCCTCTGGCTGATCGGCTGGCGGATCGTCCAGGCCGTCGGAGGGTCGATGCTGACGGCGAACTCGGCCGCCATCCTCACCGACGCCTTCCCGGCCGAACAACGCGGGATGGCGCTCGGCGTCAACCAGATCACCGCGCTGGCCGGGCAGTTCCTCGGCCTGGTCGTCGGCGGGCTGCTGGCCGAGATCGACTGGCGCGCGGTGTTCTGGGTGAGCGTCCCGTTCGGGCTGCTCGGCACGATCTGGTCGATCCGCAGCCTCCGCGAGGTCGGCACGCCCAAGCGCGCGAAGGTCGACTGGGGCGGCAACATCACCTTCGCCGCCGGAACCGCGTTGCTGCTCGCCGCGATCACCTACGGCATCCAGCCCTACGGCGGCGCGGCGACCGGCTGGGGCAGCCCCTGGGTGCTCGGCGGCATCGGCGCCGGCGTGCTGCTGCTCCTACTGTTCGGGCTCATCGAGACCCTCGTCGCGGCGCCGATGTTCCAGCTGAGCCTGTTCAAGATCCGCGCGTTCGCCGCGGGCAACATCGCCGCGTTGCTGACGTCGGTCGCCCGTGGTGGCATGCAGTTCATGCTCATCATCTGGCTGCAGGGGATCTGGCTGCCCCTGCACGGCTTCGACTACGAGCGGACGCCGTTGTGGGCGGGCATCTACATGCTGCCGCTGACCGTCGGGTTCCTCCTCGCGGGGCCGGTCTCGGGCTACCTGTCCGACCGGTTCGGCGCGCGGCTGTTCTCCACCGGCGGGCTGCTCCTGGTCGCGGCGGCGTTCCTGGGGTTGCCGGCGCTGCCGGTGGACTTCCCGTACCCGGCGTTCGCCGCGCTGCTCGTCGTCAGCGGCATCGGCCAGGGCATGTTCTCCGCGCCCAACACGTCCGCGATCATGAGCAGCGTGCCGACCGAGCAGCGCGGGGTCGCGTCCGGGATGCGGGCGACGTTCCAGAACTCCGGGACGTCGCTGTCGATCGGCGTGTTCTTCTCGCTGATGATCGCCGGCCTCGCGTCGTCGCTGCCGCAGACGCTGACCAGCGGGCTGCAGGCCCACGGCGTCCCGGCGGCCGTCGCCGACGGCGTCGCCCAGCTGCCGCCGGTGAGCACGCTGTTCGCGGCGTTCCTCGGCAGCAACCCGGTCGGGCACCTGCTCGGCCCGGACGTCCTGGCCGGGCTGTCGCCGGCCGACCGGTCGGCCCTGACCGGCGGGGAGTTCTTCCCGCAGCTGGTCTCCGGACCATTCCACCACGGCCTGGTGGTCGTGTTCACGGCGGCCGCGGTGATGGCCGTCGTCGCCGCGGTGGCGTCCGCTTCGCGCGGCAAGCGCTACTTCCACACCCCCGAGGGATCGAAGGAGAACCGATGACCGACGAGATCGTCGCCGGGACCGTCACCATCACCGGCCACGGCGGTGACGAGCTCGAGGCCTACCTGGCCAAGCCGACCGACGCGACCCCGCGCGGCGGCGTCGTGGTGATCCACCACATGCCCGGCTACGACGCGGCGACGAAGGAGATGGTGCGCCGCTTCGCCGTCGAGGGTTACAACGCGCTCTGCCCGAACCTGTACACGCGCGAAGCACCGGGCGCGGACCCGGACGACGCGGCCGCCACGGTCCGCGCAGCCGGCGGCGTCCCGGACGACCGCCTGGTCGGCGACGTCTCCGGCGCGGCGGACTACCTGCGCGCGTTGGAGAACGCGAACGGCCGGATCGGCGTCATCGGCCACTGCTCGGGCGGCCGTCAGGCGTTCCTGTCCGGGTGTTCGCTGGACATCGACGCGGCGGTCGACTGCTACGGCGCGTTCGTCGTCAACGACCCGCCGGAGGCCATGAAGCAGATGAAGCCGCTGCTCGGCCTGTCGTCGCAGCTGTCGTGCCCGCTGCTGGGTCTCTTCGGTGCCGACGACCAGTTCCCCGGCCCGGACGAGGTCGCGGTCCTGGCGGCCGAGCTGGAGAAGCTGGGCAAGGAGCACGAGTTCCACACCTACGCGGGCGCGGGGCACTCGTTCTTCTCGGTCGACCGCCCGAGCTACCGCCCCGAAGCCGCGAAGGACGGCTGGGAACGCATCTTCGACTTCTACTCCCGCACCCTGACGGTCTGAGAGGACTTCGCCATGTGCACTTACCTGACCGAGAAGTTCGCGCTCGAAGGCAGCGGCAAGGGCGCCCGCGGCTGGTTCCGCCTGAACGAGGGAACCGTGTACGTCGACCACCCGGTCCACGCCCCGTACGGGCACACGGTGAACATCGACTTCCGCAACCCGGGGTTGGGCGCTTCGGCGCGGGTCGCGTTGGAGCTGACCGAGGAGGACGCGCTGGCGCTGGCGGATGCCATCGTCGCGGCGGTCAAGTCCGCCCCGGCGGGGCTGGCTTCGCGGAACCAGTGATGTTCCGGCCCGGGCGTCCGCGCCCGGGCCAGCTCACCGGAGCTGCTTCCCGGCTACCCGGACGAACGCGTTCAGCACCTCCTGGCTGCGGTCTTCGTGCTCCCGCAGCGCAGCGCGGTCCACCGCGTCGGCCATCGCGCCGATCGGGTCGAACGCCGCGTCGGCCAGCCGGAGGAGCTCGGCGTCTTCGGTGAGCAACCGGACCGCGAACCGCGCGTGATCGGCGGCGGCCCCGCTCTGGTCGGCCTCGGTGCGAGCGGCCGCCTTCTCCGTGCTGTCCGGGTCCGCGTGCCGCAGGAACCACCGGGAGATCACATTTTGGCGAAGCACGGTCATCGCGCCGGCGAAAGCGGCGTAGGCCGCGATCCTTTCCTGGCGTAGCCGTTCGTCGCGCGCCGCGCGCTCCGCCCGCCGCGCCGTGAGGCGGGCGAAAACGTACGTCAGGGTCGCCCCGGCCAGGGTTCCGCAGACCGCGATGATGCTGGTCAGCACACCGTTCATGCCCAGAGTGTCCCAGACGTCAGGGCGTGTAGAGCGCGCCCAGGAACTCGAGCAACAGCCGCTCCCGCAACGGTCCTGGCGCCGTTGCGAGGAGCGCGTTGATCGGGGCCATCCGCTCCGGAAGCCCGGACGCACCGCCGAGACCCGCTGCCGCCAGGAGGCCCGCGAACTGCTCCGACGTCAGCGTCTCCGGGTCCAACGCCGCCACGAACTCGGCCACGGCAGCGTCGATCACCACCGGACCCGAAGCACGCGCGGCGTCGACCGAAGCCGCCAGGTCCGTCAGGAACTCCTTCTCGCTGCCGTGGTTGGCCGCCGTCACCGTCAGGTGGAGGTTCGCCGGGGACGACAGGTGCGCGAACTGCGGCTGGACGTACCAGCCACGCACCTTCATCTCGTCGGCCACCGTGAAGAGATCGAAATCGTCGGAGCCCGTGAACGCGATCAGCGTCGACACCGGGTCGCCCAGCACGCGCAGGCCGTCGATCTCGGCGATGCCGGACCGGATGTGCGACACGGCTGAACGCGTCGAGGCGGCCAGGGACAGGTAACCCTCCGAACCGAGGTGCCGGACCACCGCCCACGCCGCCGCCAGCGGGCCGCCCGAACGCGTGCTCTGGATCGTCGTGTTCAGCATCGTGTAGCCCGGCCACGCCGCGCTCGCGAAGTAGTGCGAGCGCCGCAGCTCCGCCGACCTGTGCAGCAGCACCGACGTGCCCTTCGGGCAGTACGCGTACTTGTGCAGGTCCACCGAGATGCTCGTGACGCCCGGGACGCGGAAGTCGAACGGCGGGACGTCGGCGCCGAGGCGGGCGAAGTACGGCAGCACCCAGCCGCCGATGCACGCGTCGACGTGCAGCCGAACACCCCTGGCAGCAGCCACCGCCGCGATCGGAGCGATCGGATCCAGCACTCCGTGCGCGTACGACGGCGCGCTCGCCACCACCAGCACCGTCGAGTCGTCGATCGCCGCGGCCATCGCCGCCGGGTCGGCCTGGAACGTCACCGGGTCGACCGGGACGTCGATCCGGCGCAGCCCGAACAGGTGCGCCGCCTTGTGGAACGCCGCGTGCGCGGTCGTCGGCAGCACGATCGACGGCGACGCGATCGAGGGGTGCGCGTCCCGGGCCGCGAGCACGGCGAGCAAACACGACTCCGTGCCGCCGGAAGTCACCGAACCGACCACACCGGACACCGAGCCGAGCAAGGACGAAGCCGCCGAGACGAGGTCGTTCTCCATCCGCAGCAGGCTCGGGAACGCCGTCGGGTCGAGACCGTTCGCCGACGACGCCAGCGCGTGCGCCGCCGCCCCGAGGGTGTCCACTTCGGACAGACCGCTGTCGTAGACGTAGGCCAGCGTGCGGCCGCCGTGCGTCGGGAGGTCACCCCCGCGCAGCTCCCGCAGCTCCGCCAGGACGTCCTCAGGCGGGTTCATGGCGCGGCTCCAGCACCTTGCGCCGCAGCAGCGGCAGGGCCAGCGCGATCAGCACGCCGGGGATGATCGACGCGCCGAACAGGATCGCGACGATCGCGCTGTGCGGCTGGGCCGTGGTCGCGTCGGTGCTCGACACGTACCCGCCGAACGCCAGGATGATCGCCCACAGGCCGCCGCCGAAGGCCAGCCCGAGCGTCTCCCCCGCGGTCCAGACGCCCGCCGCGATCCCCGCCCGGGTCTCGCCGGTGCGCTCCTCCTCGGCGGTGATCAGGTCGGGCAGGATGGCCAGCGGGAACACCGAGATCCCGGCGTAGCCGACGCCGCACAGCGCGACGAAGAGCAGCGTCACGACCAGCGGCAGCGACTGGGCGAAGACCAGGCCGAGCAGGCCCACCGCGAACGCCGCCGTGGCGATCCGGAAGCCGTTGAGCTTGCCGACGCGGTCGCCGAGGCGCGGCCACAGCGGCATCGTGACCAGCGCCGGGCCGACGAAGATCACGAAGATGATCGTCCCGTAGCCCTCGTCGCCGAGGATGCGCTGGGCGAAGAACGGGATCGCGGCGAGCACCGTGCCGATGCCCAGCGCCTGGATGAAGTACGAGCCCAGCAGCCAGCGGAACGGGCGCCAGCCGGCGAGCGTGCGGACCAGTTCCTTCAGGTTCACGGTGTTCGGCCGCAGCGAGCCGACCGGCGCGTCCTTGAGGCCGAAGTACACCAGCAGCGTCGCGGCCAGCACGATCAGCCCGATCACGACGGCCATCACCCGGTAGCCCGCGACCCCGCCGATGCCGGTGCTGATCGCGGGCGCGCCGCCACCGCAGATCAGGATCGTCACGGCCAGCACGCCGATGCGGACGCTGGTGAGCTTGGTGCGCTCCGCCCCCGACGAGGTGAGCTCGGCGGGCAGGGCGTTGAACGGCACCTGGAACAGCGCGTACGCCGTGGCGCAGAGGGCGAACGTGATCGCCACGTACAGCGCGTCCGGCAGCGGGGCGCCGAACCCGGGGTGGGCGAACATCGCCGCGAACAGGATCGCGACGCCGATGCCGCCGACGAGCAGGAAGCGGCGGCGGCTGCCGGTCTTGAGCAGGTCCGCGTCCGACATCCGGCCGGCGATCGGGTTGAACAGGACGTCCCAGGCCTTGGGCACGAACACGATCGCGGCGGCCCACCCGGCGGGGACGGCCATCGTGTCGGTCAGGTACTTGACCAGCACGAGGCCGGGGACTGTGCCGAAGGACCCGGTGACGAACGAGCCGAGCGAATACCTGAACCGCGTCCGGCCGGACAGCGTCGTCATGGTTCTCCTCGCAGAACGAATACGATGAGGGATCAGTAGTGGATCTCGGCCCGCACCGGGTAGTGGTCGGAGGGAATCGTGCCACCGTCGTAATGCACCAGCCGTACCGGGCCGACCTCGGCGCGTCGCAGCGAGCCGACGTAGTCCAGCGAGTCGCGGTAGGTCGCCGGGACGGACTTAGCCGCGGCCGGGTTGGTGACGGCGTCGAAGGTGTACTCCCCCGCGCCCGTGGTGCGCAGCGAGCCGCCGAGCGCGGCCGCCCCCTGCTCGGCCTGGGTGCGGCCCTCGGCGTCGCGGCGGTCCTGCCCGGCCCGGTACTCGATGTTGAGGTCCCCGGCGACGGCCACCGCGTCCCCGGCCGGGACGCGCGCGGCGGCGAGGTCGCGCAGCTCGCCGAGCTGGGCCATCCGGATCTGGTGCGCCTTGGGCAGCGTCTCGGGGCCTTCGTCGGCCTGCAGGTGCGTGCCGGCGAGCCAGAGCGCCTTGCCGTGGGCGAAGATCCGGACCAGCGCCGCGCCCTTGTTCGCGAGGTAGTCGGCCGTGCCGGAGTAGGAGGTGCGGTAGACGAGCTGGTGCTTCTCGGTGATCGGGTACTTGCTCAGCACGGTGACGCCGCCGTTGACCACGATCGGCGAGTTCGAGCAGTTGCCGCTCACCGACGTCCAGCCCGGCGACGTCGAGCAGGACTGGCCGACCAACGGCGTCCGGAAGGGATACGCGTCCACGAGCCGGTCGCGCAGGCCCTCGGCCTGGGCGCTGAAGGCCTCTTCGAGGACGACGACGTCGGTGTCCTGCGCGCGGATGACGCGCTCGGCGGCCAGGGCCCGGGCCTCCTTGTCGGAGGTGTTCGGGTTGGCGATCCACGGCAGCTGCCAGAGGTTGAAGCTGAGCACGCTCACCGCGGCGTCCGCGGCCCGGGCGGGCGTGGCGACGAGGGCGAAGGCGGTGACGACGGCGGCGAGAAGGGCGGTCCTGCGCACGCGGGGTCCTTTCCGGGTCAGGAGACGACGAAGGCGCGGGAGGTCCCGCCGAGCTGGGTGATGGCTCCGGTGAGGCCGTGCTTCCAGGCTCCGGAGTGGACGACGCGGTACTTGCCGGCCGGGGTGTTCGCGGGGATGTCCCAGGTGACCTCGGCGCGCGACTCGCTGACGAACGTCCGCGTCCACCGGAACTTCGTCGCCCAGTCGCCGTCGTCGGCGTAGCGGACCCAAGCGCCGTTCACGTACTGCTGGATCTCGAGGAACGTGCCGTCGCGGCGGAGGTCGTTCTTCGGGTGGCCGGTCACGAAGGCGACCGACACCCGCTCGCCGCGCCGGTAGCTGCTCTTCGCGTCGGTGACGACGTCGCCGAAGCTCTTCAGCAGCGGCGCGCTGTCGAAGACGACGCCGGGCTGGAAGTTCACGAGCTTGCCGCGCAGGTCGCGCGGGACCGGCCCATGCGGCACCGGCGTCCCCGCCTTCATCGCCGCGGCGAGCTTCCCGAACTCCTGCTGGTACGCGGGCAGCGTGTAGCGGCCGAAGAGCGTCGACGCGCCTTCGTACTGCTGCGAGTCGTACTCCTCCGGGGTCGTGACGTACTGGCTGTA
This sequence comes from Amycolatopsis sp. NPDC114504, assembly GCF_055633595.1. Classification (NCBI taxonomy): domain Bacteria; kingdom Bacillati; phylum Actinomycetota; class Actinomycetes; order Pseudonocardiales; family Pseudonocardiaceae; genus Amycolatopsis; species Amycolatopsis sp. NPDC114504. The sequence goes on from NZ_JBVKDU010000005.1 coordinate 811,403, forward strand.
GGCGTTGGAGTAGCCCTGCATCAGGACGTTCTCCAGCGGCACGCCCAGCGCCTCGGCGACGGTCTTCCGGATCCGCAGCCCGGCGACGATCGTGTACTCCGCGGGCCCGGCGACGAGGTGCAGCTGCCCGATCCGGACGATCTGCAGCGGCAGCACCTCGGGCGCCCACGGGTAGGGCTTCATCGCGCCGAACGGCACGGCGACGACCTTCGGCGCCTGCGCGTCGGCCAGGGCCTGCGGGATCGGCGCGTCGATGCCGCCGAGCCAGTCGATGAAGGGGTTCTTGACGCCTTCGGGCAGCGGCAGGCCGGGCCCGTCTTCGGTGCTGCCGGCGAGCATCGAGACGCCGATGGCGGCGGTGCAGGTCCGATGTGGACGGCCGTCCGGGGTGAACCTCGGGTCCACGTCGACGCCCGCCATGTCCACGTACGTCAGCCGGTGGTCGACGCCGCCGGTGACGGTCTCGGTCGCCGCGTCGAACGCGCGTTTCGCCGCCTGGAACTGGAGTTCCCCGATGCGCCGGGTGTTCTCGAACTCCGTCTCGGGCGTGCCGGGCTTCAGGTTCAGGTTCGGCGTGCATGTCGCCGGAGTTGGTCTGGGCGAAGGCGGCGACGAACCCGGGCGGGCCATCGAGGTAGCGGACGCCGGCGTGGTCGTGCTCCCACGTGTAGGCGGCGTACCCCTTGTTGTCGCTGCTGATCAGGTGGTTGCCGTTGCTCATCGACGTGCCGTGGGTGGCGAACCAGGTGATCGCGCCGACGTCCCGGCCGCCTTGCCGGAACCGCAGGACGGTGACGGCGGGGTCGATCGAGAGCGGGAAGTGGTCCTTGTCCGGGTTGAGCTCGAAGGCGACGCGGGACCGGTTGGCGCTGGCTTCGGTCAGCTCGGTGCGGCCGAGGGTGAGCTCGCCGGGCTTGAGGTCGTCGTGGGCCCGGCCGATCGCGTCGGTGATGCCGGCGACGACGGCGTCGTAGGTCTGCTGCTGGAACCCGAGGATCGACAGGTCGTAGGCGGCGTAGTGCGAGTCGCCGCCGCACGCCGAATGCGTGTGGGTGGCGTTGAGCAGGACGTTCTGCTCCGTGTAGCGGTCGCCGTACTTCCGGGCCAGTTCGCGGAGAACGCCCTGGTGGACGGACTGGAACAGGGCCCCCAGCTCGGCGGTGACGAAGACGATCCGCTTCGTCCCGTCGTCGACGATGTAGGCGCGGGCCCGGGTGCGCAGGTGGATGCCGGCGGTCTGCTGCTGCGGCATCGAGTAGCCCATCATGCCGTTCTCGGCGGCGGGCCCGGTGACGTCGCCGATCCCGACGCCCACCCGCAGGGCCGTGGCCGCTTCGGCGGTTCTCCCGCCGAGCGCGGCGGCGAACGGGAGCGCGGTGGCTCCGGCCAGGACGGTACGACGACTCACCCGCATACGGTCTCCCGACTAACGTGAACGACTTTCGCGTTAGTCGGGGACCGTACGTGAGCCCCGCCACCCGGGCAACCCGACAAAAGTGCCGTCAAGCCGCCCGGGCGCCGTCGATTCGCCGGTCAGCCGAGGGCTTCGGCGATCTTCGTCAGCGTCGCCGCGTCCCCGCGGAGCAGCAGCTGGGTGACCACGGTTTCCTCCCAGGCCTGCAGTTCGTCGCGGATCTTCGCCGCCGGCCCGATCAGCGACGTGTCCTCCACGAGCGACGTCGGGATCGCCGCGGTCGCTTCGTCCTTGCGGCCCGCCAGGTACAGCTCCTGCACCTTGTCGGCCACGTCCTCGTAGCCCAGCCGGGCGAAGACGTCGTGGTGGAAGTTCACGCTCTTCGCGCCCATCCCGCCGATGTACAGCGCCAGCGACGGCTTGATCCACGAAGCCGCCTCCTCGACGTCGTCGTGCACGATCACCGGGATCGAGCACGGCACCTCGAACGTCTCCAGGGTGTGGCGCGCACCTTCGCGGGCGAAGCCCTCCTCCAGCGCCGCCTTGTAGAAGGCGTTGCTCTTGGGCGAGAAGAACAGCGGCAGCCAGCCGTCGCCGATCTCGGCGGAGAGGGCGACGTTCTTCGGGCCCTCCGCCGCCAGGTGGATCGGGATCTCCTTGCGCAGCGGGTGGACCGTCGGCTTCAGCGCCTTGCCGAGCCCGGTGCCGCCCTTGAGCGGCAGCTGGAAGTGCTGGCCGTCCAGGGTCACCGGGGCCTCGCGGGCGATCACCTGCCGGACGATGTCGACGTACTCCCGGGTCCGGGCGAGGGGCTTCGGGTACGGCTGGCCGTACCAGCCCTCGACGACCTGTGGCCCGGACGCGCCGAGCCCGAGCACCATCCGGCCGCCGGAGAGGTGGTCCAGGGTCATGGCGCTCATCGCCGTCGCGGTCGGGGTGCGCGCGGCCATCTGCACGATGTTCGTGCCCAGGCGGATCCGGCTGGTCGACGCGCCGTACCAGGCCAGCGGCGTGAACGCGTCCGAGCCGTACGCCTCCGCCGTCCACACCGAGTCGAAGCCGAGCTCCTCGGCCTTGAGCACCGCTTCCAGTGCGCCCGGCGTCGGGCCGCTGCCCCAGTACCCGACGTGGAATCCCAGCTTCACGAATGCCTCCTAGACGTTCGGCGCGTAGTGCTCGGGCTTGCCCCGCTCCGACAGCGGCGGCAGGTTCCTCCGTGGAGTCTCGACCAACGCGGCCCCGGGAGCCACCTCGCCGCGCACGCGACGCCAGCCGGCGCGGGCCCGGGGGTGGTAGCGGCGGTCGTGCGGGACGAGCTTGAACACGGCGTTGATCAGCTTCCCGACCCGGCGGTGCCGGCGCGCGTCGCGGTCGGACCAGCGCAAGCCCAACAGGTCGCGGATCTCGGGGTCGTAGAGGCCGGTCGTCAGCCAGCGGAAGGTGCGGGCGATCAGCGCGCTCACCGGCCGCCACAGCGGGTCCGGCAGCCACGGCAGGAACGGCGGCTTCGAGATCCCGCGCAGGTCCAGGACGTCGCGGGTGGCCTTGTTGTCCTCCAGGACCTCGGCGCACATGCGCTTCCAGTACCGCTGGAAGTCTTCCCAGCTGTCCGGCACCGGCCGCATCGTCATGTCGTACATCCGCCACCACATGACGTGCTCGTCGAACAGCCGCCGCTTCTCCGCTTCGCCGATGCCGCCCATGAAGTGGTCGGCGATGAGGATCGTGCTGACGAAGAACGTCGAGTGCGCCCAGTAGTAGGTGTCCGGGTCCAGCGCGTGGTACCGGCGTCCCCGAGCGTCGACGCCCTTGATGCGGTCGTGGTAGCCGCGCACTTCGAGGGCCGTCGCGTGGGCGCGCGGGCCGTCGTAGACCACGCCGCCGATCGGGTAGAGCGAGCGGAACAGCCGCTGCCAGCGCTCCTCGAAGAACCGCGAGTGCTGCTCGACGCCGGCGCCGAGACCCGGGTGCATGTTCTGCATCGAGCCGGCCCACAGGGCGATCAGCAGGCCCCGCCAGTCGCCGAAGTACTTCCACGTCAACGAGCCCGGGCCCAGCGGTTCGGGGGCATCCATCGGCACTCCTCGTCGAGTCGAACTGACTACGGCTGTTGTCAGGCTAGGATCTGACAACACACGTAGTCAACCGAGGAGTGACCATGCCGGGCCGCACGTGGGCGGGCACGACCCTGGACGACCGGAAGGCGCTGCGGCGCGAGCAGCTCGTGTCCGCGGGCCTCGAGCTGCTCGGCACCGAGGGCTCGGCCGGGACGAGCGTGCGCGCGGTCTGCCGACACGCGAAGCTCACCGAGCGGTACTTCTACGAGAGCTTCGCCGACCGCGAGGAGCTCGTCGCGGCGGTCTACGAGCACGTCGGCGAGCAGGCCCGGCAGGCGCTGGTCGACGCGGTCCGCGACGCGCCGACCCCGGCTTCGCGGGCCGAGCACGCCGTGCGCGCGTTCGTCGAGCTGATCGTCGACGACCCCCGCCAGGGCCGGGTCCTGCTGCTCGCCCCGCTGACTGACCCCGCGCTCACTCGCCGGGGCCTGCACCTGCTGCCGGTCTTCGCCGCGCTCGTCGGCGAGCAGCTGTCCCACGGGGACGAGACCGAGCGCCAGATGGTCGCCGTCGGGCTGGTCGGCGCGCTGAGCAACGTCTTCATCGCCTACCTCGACGGCTCGCTGAAGGTCTCGCGCGACCGGCTCGTCGCCCACTGCGTGCGGCTCGTGCTCGGCGCCGACCACCACTGACCTCACCTCCGACCTCGTGACAGTGCCCGTGACACTGGCGGGGAAGATCGGGCACACTCAACCCATGCGTACCGCTGGGCGGAACGATGGCACGAGCGGCGACGGTCTCGTCGCGGCCCGGCTCGCCGCGCTCCTGGAAGCCTTCCAGCCGGGCGACGAGACCCTCGGCGTCTCCGAGCTGGCCCGCCGGACCGGGCTGGCGAAGACGACGGTCCACCGATTGGTGGGTCATCTCGCCGACACCGGCCTGCTCACCCGCGAGGGGGGTGCGGTGCGGCTCGGGCTGCGGCTGTTCGAAATCGGCCAACTCGCCTCGCCCCGCCGTGGGCTGGTCGAAGCGGCCCGCCCGTACCTCGCCGACCTCCGCGAAGCGACGCGCAACACCGTCCACCTCGCCATCCTCGAAGGCACCGAAGTCGTCTACCTCGACGTGCTGCGCGGCCCGGACGCGCCGACGCTGCCGTCGCGCATCGGCGGCCGGTTCCCCGCGCACGCCACCGGGGTCGGGAAGGCGATCCTCGCTTTTTCTCCGGAATCCGTGGTGAACCAGGTCATCGACGCCGGATTACCCAGGATGAGCCCGAAGACGATCACCGCGCCGGGTCTGCTGCGCCGCCAGCTCACCCGGGTCCGGGAGGACGGGATCGCGCTGGAGCGCGAGGAATCCGGCGTCGGCGTCGTGTGCGCGGCCAGCCCGCTGCTCGACGCCCGCGGCGTCGCGGTCGCCGCGGTCTCGATCTCCGGCTGGGCCAACCGGATGCGGACCGAACGGGTCGCCCCGGCCGTCCGCACGGTCGCACTCGCGTTGACCCGGACACTCTCCGGATCCACTCGGGACAGTCGGAAATAATCTTGCGGGACAACGCTTTCGCGATCTCTAGGCCGTCCGGCTGACGTAACCGTCCCGAGCTGGACGGGTGATCGGAAGCGGCTACGATCCGTCGAATGGCCCAGCACAGCTGGGGGACGACGTTCTCGGGCCGCTCCCCCGCGACCCTTTCCGAGCCGGCGGCCGGTCACCGGTTGCTGTCGCTCGACATCGTGCTCGCGCTGCTGGCCCTCGCCGGCGGCCTGCGGGTGCTCTACCTCGCCGCGCCGAGCCCGGCCCTGCCCGCCGAAGCCGCGAACGTCGCCCACGCCTACGCGCTCGGCCACTTCACGCCGTTCACCGACGCGGGCGGCGCCGGCGTCAGCCCGTTCGGCTGGTGGCAGCTCTCGGCCTACACGATGGTTTCGGACGCGTTCGGCCGCTCGGCCACGGCGCTGGCGGCGGTCCGCGAGACGATGCTCGTCGCCGCGGTGGTCGGGGCCGTGCTGCTGTGGGTGCTGGCGCGCCGGCTCGGCCTGACGCGGTGGGCCTCGGCGGCCGCGGTGCTGCTGCTCGCGGCGTCCCCGCTGGCGCTCGGGCTGCAGCGGCTGGTCGTCGTCGAGCACCTGGCGGCCGTGTGGGCGCTGGGCGCGCTGGTGCTGGTCACCCGGCCCGACGCCCGGATCCGGCACGACGTCCTGGCCGCGGTGTGCCTGCTGGCGGCGGTGCTCACCTCGCCGCTCGCGCTGGTCTTCCTGCCCGCGGCCGGCTGGCTGCTGGTGCGCCGCGCGCCCGTGCGGGCCGCGCTGGTGGCGGTGCTGCTCAACCTCGGGCTCGGCATCGCGTTCGGCCCGGCGGCGGGGATCCTGCGGCCGCACCTCGCGGCCGCGGGCCGCCCGTCGGTCGCCGACTGGGTCGCGCTCGACCCGGCGTGGGCGGTGCTGTCGACCTTCGCGCTGGTGGCCGCGCTCGCCGTGACGTCCCTGCGGCCGTTCGCGGTGTCCGGCCTGCTGCTCGCCGCCACCCTGGCCGTCCCGGGCGTGCCGCACACCGCCGTGCTCGCCCTGCTGCTGCCGGTGACACCGCTGCTGCTGGCCGGGGTCGTGCAGGCCGTGACCCGGCAGCGCGCGGCCGCGCACCGGTCGGCAGACGGCCGGCGGCGCGGGACCGGCGTCGCACTCGCCGCGGTCGTCCTCGTCGCGATCGTCGCCGCCGGCTGGGTGTACGGCTACCCGGCCCTGCGGCCGACGACCGACCGGGGCGGGCCGATGGCCGAAGCGCAGGAGTGGTTGCGGGTCAACGCTTCCGGCTCTCGCGTGCTCGTCGACGACGCCGCCTGGGCCGAGCTCGCCAAGGCCGGCTGGCCGACCGGCATGCTCGTCGCGCCCGCCGCGTGCGTCGCCACGTGCCCGCCCGCCGAGTGGGCGGTCTTCGCGGACGACGCGACGGATCTCCGCCGGCACTACCCGGCCCTCGACACCGCTTTCAACAACTCCGGCGCGACCGCCGTGTTCGGGACCGACCCAGCGGTCAAGGTCACCGTCTCGCGCCTCGGCCTGCCGCCGGCCGACCCCGCCGCGTCGTCGGAGTCGTCGGCGCGCGCCCACGCCGGCGAGGCCCTCCAGGCGTCGGCCCGCATCGCGTTCGCCCCGGACGCCGCCGCCGAGCTCCGCGCGGGCCACGTCGACCCGCGCCTGATCGCGACGATCGCCGCCCTCGCGGCCCTGCAGCCGGTCCGGGTCGCGGCGTTCCCCGAGGTCCCCGGCGAAGACCCCGCCGGGCAACCACGCCGCCGCGTCCTGCTGACCGGCGGCGAAGACGGCGCGGCCGCGTTCTACACCGGCCAGCGCGACCTGTTCCGCCCCTCGTCGGTCGCCCGGACCGGCGGTGGCGTGCTCGTCACCTATCCGCTGTTCGCGCCCCCGGGACTGCTCGTCCCGTTCTCCTCCCCCTGACCGGCGAAAGGCCTTCCGATGCGCACCCTCCCCAAGCTCCTGCTCAGACCCGGCGGGCTGGCCGCCGCGGCGTTCCTGCTCGTCGCGCTGACGCCGGTGACGGCCGAGGCGGCGACCGCCCCCGGCCCGGGCGTCGGCTGGATCCGGGTCGGCCACCTGTCCCCCAAGGTGCCGCCGGTGGACATCTACTTCGCGCCGTTCGGCCAGGCCGAGAAGGTCGTCATCCGCAAGGCGGGCTACGGCGCGGTCACGCCCTATTCGTCGCTCGACCCCGGCAAGTACACGCTGTCGATGCGGCCCGCCGACGCCGCATCCAGCACCCCGCCCGCGCTGTCGGCGACCATCGAGGTCGCCGAGCGCAGCGCCTACTCGCTGCTGGTGTTCGCGAACGGCCCGGACGGCACGCTCAAGGGCGACCTGGTCACCGACGACCTCAGCGCGCCCGCCGCCGGCAAGGGCCGGGTCCGGGTGGTCGAAGGGTCGGCCGCGATCACGCCGGTCAGCGTCGCGGGCCCGACGGGCCTGTCGATCGCCAAGGACGCGGCCTACGGCCAGACGTCGTCCTATGTGGACGTTCCGGAAGGGCGCTGGCCGCTGCAGCTCACCGGCGGCACGGTGCAGTCGACCGCCGACGTCGACGTCAAGGCCGGGACGTCGACGACGCTGCTGGTCACCGAGAACGCCGGGGCGCTCAAGGCGAACCCGATCTCCGACGGCGCGTCGCTGCCCGAGCCGCCGAGGCTCGGCGTCGAGACCGGGGGTGGCGGCACGGCGCCGTCGTCCGGTCTGCCGCTCTGGCCGGTGTTCGCGGCGGCCGGGCTGCTGGCCGTGTTCGTGGCCGGGCGCCGGTTGGTCCGTGCGCGCTGACCTCGGCGCGCTGCTCGTCGCGGTGCTGCTGGCCGCGGGCTGCTCGGCGGCCCCGGCCGCGGCACCGCCTTCGTCGCCGGTCTCCCCGACGACGGCACCGACGCCGACCGGCGGCCCGCAGCCCCTGCCCCGGGCGGCCGACGTCCGCCCGGTCCGCCTGCGGATCCCCGCCATCGGCGTCGACGCGCCCGCGCTCGTCCCGCTCGGGCTGGGCGCCGACCACGAGCTCGAAGCACCCGCGCGCTTCGAAGACGTCGGCTGGTACGCCGCCGGTCCGGTGCCGGGAGACCCCGGGCCGGCGGTGATCGCCGCCCACGTCGACTCCCGGTCCGGGCCGGCGCCGTTCTTCCGGCTGCGTGACCTGCGCGACGGCGACCCGGTGTTCGTCACGCGTTCCGACGGCCAGGAGCTCCGGTTCGTCGTGGACACCGTCCAGCGCTACCCGAAGAACGCCTTCCCGACCGACGCGGTGTACGGGCCGGCGCCGGGCAGCGCGCTGCGGCTCATCACCTGCGGCGGCAGCTTCGACGCGGCGAAACGGTCCTACCGCGACAACATCGTCGTCTACGCCTCGACGCGCTGGGGCTAGGACTCCTTGATCAGCCCGCGCCGGGCCAGCTCGGGCCGGACGCCGTCACCGAACCAGTAGGCCTCTTCGAGGTGCGGGTAGCCCGACAGCACGAATTCGGTGACGCCGACGCTGTGGTACTCCTCGATCAGGTCCGCGACCTCGCTGTGACTCCCGACCAGCGCGGTGCCCGCGCCGCCGCGGACCAGGCCGACGCCGGCCCAGAGGTTCGGGTGGATCTCCAGCCCGCGGACACCGCCGTCGGTCCGGCCGCCGTGCAACGCGACCATCCGCTGCTGCCCGACCGACTCGCTCGCCGCCAGCTGCGCCTGTGCCTTCGCGACCTGCTCGGGGCTCAGCGCGTCCAGGAGCTTCTGCGCCTCCGCCCACGCCTCGGCCGACGTGTCGCGCGAGATCGTGTGCAGCCGGACGCCGAACCGGACCGGCCGGTCGCCGGCCAGCTCGCGGACCTTGCCGATCTTCTCCGCCACCTGCGCGGGCGGCTCGCCCCAGGTCAGGTAGACGTCGGCGTGCCGGGCCGCGACCGGGAGCGCGGCCGGCGACGACCCGCCGAAGTAGATCGGCGGCACCGGGTCCGGCGCGGCCAGCGTCGTCGCGCCTTCGACGCGCAGGTGCTCGCCCTCGAAGGTGAACGGCTGCCCGGACCAGACGCCGCGGACGATGGTGAGGAACTCGTCGGTGCGCGCGTACCGGGCGTCGTGGTCGTGCCAGTCGCCGAAGCGCCGCTGCTCGACCGCGTCGCCGCCGGTGACGATGTTGAGCAGCACGCGGCCCGCCGAGAGCCGCTGGAAGGTGCCGGCCATCTGCGCGGCGAGCGTCGGGGAGATGACGCCGGGCCGGAACGCGACCAGGAACTTCAGCCGGGTCGTCTCGCGGATCAGCGCGGCCGTGGTCAGCCACGCGTCCTCGCACCACGTGCCGGTCGGGGTCAGGACGCCTTCGAAGCCCTGCCGCTCGGCGGCGCGGGCGACCTGGGCCAGGTAGTCCAGGTCGGGTTCGCGCTGGGCCGACGGGCCCGCGGACCGGTTGGCGTGGAAGCGTTCCACGATCGTGCGGCCGTCGCCGCTGGTGGGCAGGAACCAGTGCAGCCTGATGCTCATCCGTTGCTCCTCGCCTGGTCCAGGTCGGAGGCGAACCGCCGGTCGGCGAACGCGGCGAAGTCCACCTTGCCCGGGAGAGTCTTCTCGTCGGTGAAGGCGTCCGCGAGCTGCTGTTCGGACGCCACCACGGCGTCGTCCAGCGGGATCGGCTGGTCCCGGCCCGCGTCGACGGCCTTCTGGGCCACTTCGAGCTTGAGCCCGGTCTCCTTGGCCCAGGCCGCCGCCCATTCCGGACGGTGCGTGTCGGCCCACTTCTGGGCCTTGACCACCCGGATCACGAAGTCGCGGATCGCCGAGTTCCGGCCGGGGTCGGCCAGCGCCGCGGTGCTCGCGGTCTCGAAAGCCAGCCCGTTGGACGCGCCGCGCCCGTCGGCGAGCACCCGGGCCTTGGCCTCGATCTGGGCCTGCGCGGTGTAGGGATCCCAGATCGCCCACGCGTCGATCGTGTGCTGGGTGAACGCCGCGTAGGCCTCGGCCGGCTGCAGGAAGCTCACCTTGATGTCCTTGGTGGACAGTCCGTTCCTGTGCAGTGTGTTCAGCAGCTGGCCGTGCGCGGAACTGCCCTTCGCGACCCCGACCGTCTTGCCCTTCAACGAAGCGACGTCCGTCAGCGGCGAATCGGGCGGGACGAGGATGGTCTCCCGCTCGACGTTGCTGCGCGCGACGCTGACGACCGCGATCTTGGCTTTCGCCGCGGCGGCGAAGATCGGTGGCGTGTTGCCGACGCGGCCGATGTCGATCGCGCCCGCCGAGGCCGCTTCGAGCAGCGGCGGTCCGGAGGTGAAGGTGGACCATTCGATCTTGTACGGCGTGCCGTCGAGCTGGCCCGCCGCGGTGAGCAGCGACTTCACACCGCCCTTCTGGTCGCCGACCTTGAGCGTCACCTTCGCCAGGTCGGCCGCACTCACCGGCCCCGGAACGGCGGCCGGTCCCGAACCGGAGCTCGCTGCCGAGCCGCACCCGGCCAGCACGAGGCCCGCCGCCACGAGCACGATTCCGTTACGCCACCGCATCTTCGGTCACCCCCAGGTCCGCCAGCACGCGCCGGCGGAGGTCGTCGTGGTCGGCTTCGCGCGGCCGGTGCTCAGCCACGATCCGCCCGCCGTCGAGCACCAGGACCCGGCCGGCGAGCCGCAGCGCCTCGTCGACGTCGTGGGTCACCAGCAGCACGCCCGGCTGGTGGCGCCGCCAGAGGTCCTGGACGAGCCCGTGCATCGCGATCCGGGTGAGCGCGTCGAGGGCGCCGAACGGCTCGTCGAGCAGGAGCAGGTCGGGTTCCCGCACCAACGCGCGGGCGAGCGACACGCGTTGCGCTTCACCGCCGGACAAGGTCAGCGGCCAGTCGTCGGCGTGGTCGGTGAGGTGGACCTCGGCGAGCGCTTTCTCCGCGAGCGCGCGGTTGCGGGCCTTCGAGACGCCGTCCTGGCGCAGGCCGAGGACGACGTTGCGCCAGACCTTCCGCCACGGCAGCAGCCGCGGCTGCTGGAAGGCGACCGAGACGGTGCCGGTCACGTCCGCGCGGCCGTCCACGTCGTCGTCGAGACCGGCCAGCACCCGCAGGAGCGTCGACTTGCCGGAGCCACTGCGGCCCAGCAGCGCGACGAACTCGCCGCGTTCGACCGTCAGGTCCAGTCCACTGAGGATGGTCCGCTCGCCGAACTTCTTCGTGAGGTCCCGGACCTCGGCTACCGGGTTCGCCACCGCAGGACCCTCCGTTCGAGCAGCCGGACCAGCGCGTCGGTGACCAGGCCGAGCAGGGCGTACAGGACGAGCCCGACGACCACGACGTCGGTGCGCAGGAACTCGCGGGCGTTGTTGATGAGGTAGCCGACCCCGGCGTCGGCGTTGACCGTCTCGCCGACGATCAGCGCCAGCCACGCGATGCCGAGCGACTGCCGCAGCCCGACGAGCGCCTGCGGCAGCGCACCGGGGATCACCACGTGCCAGAGCCGTTCCGCCCTGCTGAACCCGAGCGCTCGCGACGCCTCGACGAGGTTCGGGTCGGCGCCGCGGATTCCCGAGTGGACGTTCAGGTAGAGCGGGAAGGCCACCCCGAGCGCGACCAGCACGATCTTGGTTTCCTCGCCGATGCCGAACCACAGGATGAACAGCGGGATCAGGCCGAGGAACGGCAGCGTCCGCAGCATCTGCACCGGCGGGTCGACCAGCACCTCGCCCCAGCGGGACAGCCCGGCCACGATGCCCAGCACCACCCCGACCACGGCGCCGATCGTGAACCCGGCGCCGACGCGCCCGAGCGACACCGCGAACGCCTCACCGAGCTCACCGCTGCGTGCGACTTCGACGCCGGCCCGCACGACCGTCCACGGTGAACTGAGCTTGTCGGGCGGCAGCACTCCGGTGCCGCTGGCGATCTGCCAGGCGGCGACGAGCACCACCGGGCTGATCCAGCGCCGCAGGTCGGGCCGGCGCAGCGTGCGGCGCGGCGCACCTTCGGCGCGTTTCCGGGCGCGCGGAAGCACGCCCGTGGTGGAAATCGACACGGATTTCTCCCGGGGACAGGGATGTTCGGGCTTGCGTGATCCCGACATTCGGGCCCCGGGCCGGCAAAGTCAATCGGTGCCCAGTCCGTGAAATCGCGGGGTTTCACCCCGTGGACGCGCTTGCTCAGCCGCCGAACATGACCTTCCATTCGTCCAGCGACCGCGGCCGGTAGACGAAGTTGGTGCGTTTGACGTCGGACAGCGCGGCCGACGGTTCGGCCGAGTACTGGTGCCCGGGGTAGACGACGGGGTCGCCGTCGAGGCCGGCGAGGGCCTGCAGGCTGCGGTAGATCTCCTCGGCGTCGCCGCCGGGGAAGTCGGTGCGGCCGCAGCCTTCCAGGAAGAGCGTGTCGCCGGAGACGAGCTTGTCCTCGACGAGGAAGCACTGGCTGCCGGGCGTGTGACCGGGGGTGTGCAGCATCCGCACCGGGATCGCCCCGACCTCGAGGACGTCGTCGTGGTCGTGCGCGCGCAGATCGGTGTCCGACACCCCGGTGACGCGCCGGACCCATTCGCTTTCGGCGCCGTTGACGTGGATCGGCACGGGCTTGATCGCGAGCAGCTCGGCGATCCCGGGCAGCTCGAAGCCCATCATCGCGCCCCCGACGTGGTCGGGGTGGTGGTGCGTGGCGAGCACACCGGTGAGCCGCATGCCATCGGCCTCGAGGACATCGAGCAGGTCCTGCACGGCGTAGGCCGGGTCGACGACCACCGCGTCCTGGGTGTCCCGGTCGCCGATGAGGTAGGCGAAGTTCACCATCTGCGTCGCGACGGGATCGCCGACGGCGAAGTCCCGCCCGGCGAGCAGCTGCCGGAAGTAGAGCCGATCTGCCATGGCCACACCCTACGGGTCAGCTTTTCGACGGAGTCAGCACGATCCTCCCGAACACCTCGCCGGCCTGCATCTTCCGGTGCGCCACCACCGCTTCCTCCAGCGGCAGCACCTCGTGCACCACCGAGGTCAGCTCGCCCCTGTTCGCCGCGGCGAACAGCTCCGCGGTGACCGCGCGCCGGTCGGCTTGGGGCACGGTGTTCGCGCTGAACGTCGCGAACGACCATGACTGCTGGAACGACGCGAACAGCTGTTTGCCGAAGTCGGCCGGTGGGTCGCCGGCGACCGCGCCGACCGCCACCAGGCGGCCGTTCGGGCTCAGCTTGGCGAAGAACGACGGCAGCCCCGGGCCCGCGACGACGTCGAGGATGACGTCGTAGGTGTCCGCCGTCCCCTCGCCGGCGCGGTCCAGCACGCGGGTCGCGCCGAGCTCGCGCAGGCGGTCGGCGCGCTCGGGCGACGACGTCGTGACCGCGATCGCGCCGGCGCCGGACCGGGCCGCGAGCTGGACCGCCATGATCCCGATGCCGCCCGCCGCCCCGCGGACCAGCACCGACTCGCCCGGGGCGAAGTGGGCGTGGCGGAGGCCGAAGTGGGCCACGGCGCCGGAGCTGCCGAGCGTCACCGCGTCCACCGCGGACGTCGCCGCCGGGAGCGGGACGAGCGTCTCGGCCGGGGCGACCGCCTGCTCGGCGTAACCCCCGCCCACGCCGGTGAAGGCCCACACCCGCTGCCCGAGCCAGTTCGGGTCGACGCCTGGCCCGATCGCGGTCACCGTGCCCGCGATCTCGCCGCCGAGGACGTGCCCGTCCCGGAACCCGTACGCGGCGAGGGCGCCGCTGCGGATCACGGCGTCGACGCCGCCCACGCCGATCGCCTCGGTGGCGACGAGCACCTGTCCTCCGGCGGGTTCCGGGACCGGGAGGTCGATGACCGTCAGCCCTTCGGGACCGCCGAACGCTTGCACCGCAACTGCTTTCATGCGTCCGACGGTAGTGGACGCCGGCGTCCGGTTGGCTAAAGTGAGAGCGTGGCCGATCACTTGCCTCACCTGCTGCGGTCCGACGCCCGCGACAACCGCGAGCGCATCCTCGACGCGGCCCGCGCGGTGTTCGCCGCCGACGGCCTGGACGTGCCGATGCGCGAGATCGCCCGGCGCGCCGGCGTCGGGCCGGCCACCCTGTACCGGCGGTTCCCGACCAAGGAACTGCTTGTCACTGCGGCGTTCACGGACCAGATGCGGGCGTGCTACGCCCTCGTCGACGAGGGGCTGGCCGATCCCGACCCGGGGCGCGGCTTCGCCCGGATGGTCGAGCGGCTCTGCGAGCTGCACGCCCGCGACCGGGGCTTCACCGCGGCCTTCGTGTCGGCGTTCCCGCACGCGATCGACTTCGCCGCGGAGCGCCAACGGGCGTTGCGGTCGATCGCCGAGCTGATCCGCCGCGCACAGGACGCCGGCCACGTGCGCCCCGACGTCGTCCTCGACGACCTCGTCCTCATCCTCATGGCCAACGGCGGCATCCAGGCGGCGTCACCGGAGGCGCGTGTCCTCGCGTCACGACGCTTCGCCGCGCTCGCGCTCCGCGGGCTGCGAACCTGACCCCTGGTGCAAGGCGGCGTACGCGCGGTCGCGCAGGACGTTCGCCTCGCGGTCCGACAGGGTCGTGTCCAGCGGGCGCAGCACCAGCCGGACCAGGAGGTTCTTCTGGTCCGCGGTGGCGCCGAGCCGGGCCACTGCCTGAGGCGGCAGGTCAGCACACGGCGTCTCCTGGAGGATCTCGACCGACTCGACGACGTCGGCGTCGTCCCCGAGGGCGGTGCGGACGCGGTCGCCGAGGTCCTCGGCGCGGTCGTCGTGCGCCACCGCGATGGAGAGGTCGCGCCGCACCGGCGGGAGGGTCGAGACCGGACGGTACGGCTCAAGGTCGCCGAGCTGCGCCGCGACGGCCGGGTGCGGTGACCGCAGGAGGCGGATGTCCGGGATGTCCTTGAGCAGCATCAGCATCCGGTCGAGGCCCATGCCGAGGGCGAGCCCGGACCAGCTCTCTTCGAGGCCGGCCCTCGCGAGGACGTCGGGGTGGGCGAGGCCGCATTCGGCGATCTCGACCCACTCGCCGTGGTGGCGGACGTCGAGCTGGGCACCGTCCACTGTGTACGGATGACGGCGGGGTTCGAGCCGCCACCGGCGTCCCGGCAGGAGCGCGGTGGCGAGTCCTTCCACGAGCCGCTCGAGGTCCGGCTTGTTCGTCCGCGTGATCCGCCAGAGGTCGAGCTGGTGCGGAGTGCCGGTGTGCAGCCGGTCGATGCTGTCCCGCCGGTAGACGATGCCCGGGCAGACGAGCAGGACGTCATCGGCGGGGCAGGCTTTGAGCGCCCGCAGGGCGGCGGGCACCAGGGCGCTGGAATGGCTGCGCAGCACGTGACCGGCGTCGACGTAGCGGGTGTAGCGCGCGTCGCGGGTGACGTCGGCGGGGTCGTAGCCGAGGTTGTCGTAGTTGTCGGCGACGGTGACGATGCGATCGCCCGGCCACCACCGGACTTCGGTCCGCGGCCCCTTGGCGGCGGCGACGGCCCGCTCGACAACGAGCTGGAGGGCGTGCGGGCCGGCCGCGGGGTCGGTGAGATCGCGGATGGCGAGGTCGCGGGTGAGCTGGGTGGGGGTGAGCGTTTCGGGCATGACGGGACCTTCCGGGGGTGAACGGGGTGAGGGGTGAGGGGTGACGGCTCCCCCTGGCCCGGACACCAGGCGAGGTTCGTTGCGGCTTGGTCGTGGCTCGGCTGCGGTGGTGCAGACCGAACCGCGCGGGCAACGCTCAGACAGCGCCGACCACGGACATGGCACCGGAACCCCGCTGGCACCCGCACAGGGCCAGGGGGCCGGTAAATCGGCGGTACTCCGCAACGACGGCCACGGACCCAGGTTATCGGGCCGTGTCACGCGGATTTTTCACTCGCCCACCTCCCCGTCGGCCAGCTCCCGCAGCAGATCCAGATGCCCCACGTGCCGGGCCGTCTCCTGCACGACATGCCCCACCACCCATCGGACCGTGAACTCCGACCGCCGGCGGGTCCGGTCGTCCGGGCCCAGCCGGCGCAACGACTTCTCCGACCGTGCCCACTCGGCCTTGTACGCCGCCACCACCGAAGCCGGGGTGTCGTCCGGACCCACGTCCCAGCTCGGGTCCGGGGATCCCGCCCACAGCGACGGCAGGTCCGCTCCCCCGGCCTCGATCGACAACCACCAGCGCTCCACCGCCGTCAGGTGCTTCACCACCCCCAGCGCGCTCAACCGCGGCGACGTCGAGAACGGGGTGGCCGCCGCCAAGTCCGCCGGCAACCCCGCCAGCTTGTTGACCGCCGTCGCGCGCAGGAACTGCAGGAAGTCCAGCTGGAGGCGCAGCTCGTCGCCGGCCAGTGGGGCCGGCCAGGACCGATGCGTCTTCGAACTCGTGTTCGACATGACCGGAACGTACCGCACCGGTCCGACAAAATAGAGTGATCGGCATGTGGTGGGGACTCCTCTGCGCCCTCGGCGCCGCAATCGCGTACGGCGTGGCTTCGGTCATGCAGTCGGTCGCCGCGCGGGCGACCGAAGACTCCGGTGCGGCCGGGGTCGATCCGAAGCTGCTCGTTCGCGTCCTCGGCCAGTGGAAGTTCGTGCTGGGCCTGGTGCTGGACGTTCTCGGCTTCGTCGCGCAGATCGCCGCCCTGCACGTCCTGCCGCTGTTCGTCGTGCAGGCCGCGCTCGCCGCGAGCCTCGCCGTGACCGCCGTCGCCGCGCGGTTCCTCGGGATCCGCCTCGGCAAACGGGAATGGGCGGCCGTCGCCGTCGTGTGCGCCGGGCTCGGGCTGCTCGGCGCGGCCGCCGAGAGCGAGGGCTCCGACCCGGTCGGGCTCGGCTTCCGGCTCGGGCTGATCGGGGCCGTCGTCGTGCTGGCGGCCGCCGGGATCGCCGCCGGGAAGGCGAGCAGGCACATCAGGACACCCGCGCTCGGGCTCGTCGCCGGGCTCAGCTTCGGGGTTGTCGCCATCTCCGGGCGGATCATCCCCAGCCTCGCCCCGCTGGATCTGCTCACCGACCCGGCCACCTACACCGTGGCCGTCGCGGGCGGGATGGCGATGCTGTTCTACGCGACGGCGTTGCAACGCGGGAGCGTCACCACGAGCACCGCGATGATGGTGCTCGGCGAAACCGTCTTCCCGTCGCTGGTCGGCGTCTTCGTCCTCGGCGACCGCACCCGGCCCGGGTTCGCCGTCGTCGCGCTCGCCGGGTTCGTCCTCGCCGTGGCCGCCGCGCTCGCGCTGGCCCGCTTCGGAGAACCGGCGACCGAGGGAAATGAGACGAAGCCGACCGTGTTCCCGTAACTTGTTTACTTAGACTAGCCTTACCTATCCCACGACCAGGACAGGGAGGCGCGGGTGAGCACGACCGGACGGGAAGTCCTCCGCCGTTCGATCACCGGGCAACGACGATCGGTGACCCTCGCGGCGCTGCTGACGGCGGGCCACCAGGGCGGCGAAGCGCTGGTGCCGGTGGTGATCGGCGTGGTGATCGACCAGGCCGTCGCGGGCGGCTCGGTGGGAACGCTGCTCTTCTGGCTGGCGGTGCTGGGCGTGCTGTTCGCCGCGCTGTCCACCAGCTACCGCCTCGGTGCCCGGTTCGGCGAGCGCGCCGCCGAACGCGCCGCCCACGACCTGCGCCTCGACGTCGGACGCCGGGTGCTGCACCCCGGCGGTGGCGCCGAGGCCGGCAACCTCGCGGGCGAGCTCGTCAGCATCGGGACGTCGGACGCGAAGCGGGTCGGCCAGCTCAACGGCGTCCTGCCCTTCGGCGTCGCCGGCCTCGCCGGATTGCTGGTCAGCGCGATCGTGCTGCTCACCATGAGCGTCCCGCTCGGCCTGCTGGTGCTGCTCGGCACGCCGCCGATGCTGTACCTGGCGCACCTGATCGGCAAGCCCCTCGAGCGCCGCAGCGAGGCCGAGCAGGAGCGCTCCGCCTTCGCCTCCGGCATCGCCACCGACCTCGTCGCGGGCCTGCGCGTGCTCAAGGGCGTCGGGGCCGAACGCGCCGCCGTCGACCGCTACCGCCGCACCAGCCAGGATTCGCTGCACGCCACCCTGCGCGCCGCACGCGCCCAGGCCTGGCACAACGGCGCACTGCTCGCGCTGACCGGCATCTTCATCGCCGTCGTCGCGCTCGTCGGCGGGAACCTCGCGGCGGCGGGCGACATCAGCGTCGGCGACCTCGTCGCCGCGGTCGGCCTGGCGCAGTACCTGATCACGCCGTTCTCGATCTTCTCGTGGGTCAACGGCGAGCTCGCGCAGGGCCGCGCGTCGGCCGCGCGCATCGCCGACGTGCTGAACGCACCGCCCGCCGTCGGCACCGGCGAGGCCACGCTGCCGAAGCCGGCCGCCGGGCACGTGCGGCTTTCCGCGCTCGGCCGGGGCGCGCTGCGCGACGTCGACTTCGAAGCCCGCCCGGGAGAGCTGCTCGGCGTCGTCGCCACCGACCCGGCCGCCGCGACCGACCTCCTGGACTGCCTCGGCCGCGCGGCCGACCCCGCGACCGGCTCGGTGTCGGTCGACGCGGTCGATCTGTCCACTGTGGACCCGAGCCGGGTCCGCGAGGTGGTGCTGGTCGCCGCGCACGACGCGGACCTGTTCGCCGGGACCGTCGCCGAGAACTTCGAAACCGGGCCGCTCAGCGAAGAAGCGCTCACCGCGGCCGCCGTCGACGAGGTGGCCGGCGCGCTGCCCGACGGCGTCGCGACCGAAGTCACCGAACGCGGGCGGTCGCTGTCGGGCGGCCAGCGTCAGCGGGTCGCGCTCGCCCGCGCCCTCGCCGTCGACGCGCCGGTGCTCGTCCTGCACGACCCGACGACCGCCGTCGACACCGTCACCGAGGCCCGCATCGCCGCGGGCCTGGCCGAGCTGCGGCGCGGCCGCACGACCATCCTCGTGACCACCAGCCCGGCGCTGCTCGCCGCGACCGACCGCGTCGTCCTCTTGGACGACGGGCGGATCGCGGGCGAAGGCAGCCACGCCGAGCTGGCCGGTCGCGCCGACTACCGGGCGGCGGTGCTGTCATGACCCGTGAACTCCTCCCCGTGGCCGACGGCCGCCGGATCCGTGCCGTCGTCGGCGAGCTCGTCGGCCGGTCGAAGGGCCGCGCCGCCGCCGCGTTCACGATGCTGGTCGCGGCCACCGCGATCGGGCTGCTCACCGCGCCCCTGCTCGGCCGGGTCGTCGACCTCGTCGCGACGCGGCGGCCGGCGGCCGACCTGGTCACGCCGGTCGTCGAGCTGGTCGGCGTCGCCATCGGGCAGGCCATCGCGACCGCGATCGGCGTGTCGCTGGTGGCGCGGCTCGGCGAGACGATCCTGGCCGAGCTGCGCGAACGCTTCGTCGAGCGCGCGCTCGGGCTGCCGCTCGACCAGCTCGAGCGCGCCGGGTCCGGCGACCTGACCACGCGCGTGACGAACGACGTCTCGGTCGTCGCGGAAGGCGTCCGGCAGGCGCTGCCCGAGCTGGGCCGCTCGGTGCTGACGGTCGTGCTGACCCTCGGCGCGCTGGCCGTGCTGGACTGGCGGTTCCTGCTGGCCGCGCTGGTCGCCGTGCCGATCCAGCTGTGGACGGTGCGCTGGTACGTGCCGCGCGCGAAGCCGCTGTACGCGAGCCAGCGCGAGGCCGTCGGCGCGCAACAGCAGCAGCTGCTGGACACCATCGGCGGCGCGAAGACCGTCCGCGCGTTCCGGCTGGCGGACACGCACCTCGACCGGGTGCGGCAGCGGTCCGACACGGCCGTCGACCTGGCGCTGCGCGGGATCCGGCTGGTGACGCGGTTCTACGCGCGGCTCAACCTGGCGGAGTTCGTCGGCCTGTCCGCCGTGCTGGCCGTCGGGTTTCTGCTGGTCGGCGCGAACGCGGTGACGGTCGGCGTCGCGACGGCCGCGGCACTGTACTTCCACAGCCTCTTCGGCCCGATCACGACGGCGCTCGCCCTGGTCGACGACGCGCAGGCAGCCGCGGCCGGCCTCGCGCGGCTGATCGGCGTCGCCGACCTGCCCGCCGAGGCGTCGCCTTCGCAGCCGGCGCGGCCGGTGGACGCGTCGGTGAAGACGGCGGCGACCGGTTTCTCCTATGTGGACGGTCACCCGGTGCTGCGCGACGTCGACCTCGCCGTCGCGCCCGGCGAGCGGGTGGCGCTGGTCGGGGCGAGCGGAGCCGGGAAGACGACGCTGGCCAAGCTCATCGCCGGGATCCACCGCCCGTCCTCGGGTTCGGTGACGCTCGGCGGGGTTCCCCTGGACGAGCTCGGCCCGGAAGCCACGCGCCGGACCGTCGCGCTGATCAGCCAGGAGGTCCACGTCTTCGCGGGACCGCTGGCCGAAGACCTCCGCCTCGCGCACCCGTCGGCGTCCGACGCGGACCTGCGGGCGGCGCTGGCGAAGGTGGGCGCACTGTCCTGGATGGACAGTCTGCCCGACGGCCTGGCGACGGTGGTCGGCGAAGGCGGTCACCAGCTGACGGTGACCCAGGCGCAGCAGCTCGCCCTGGTCCGGCTGGTGCTGGCCGACCCGCCGATCGCGATCCTCGACGAGGCCACGGCGGAGGCCGGCAGCGCCGGTTCACGGGTCCTGGAGTCGGCGGCCGCGGCCGCCCTCGAAGGACGGACGGCGCTGGTGGTGGCCCACCGGCTGACCCAGGCGGCGGCGTCGGACCGGATCGTGGTCCTCGACGCGGGCGCGGTGGTCGAGTCGGGCACGCACGACGACCTCGTCGCGGCGGGCGGCCAGTACGCGAAGCTCTGGGCGGCCTGGTCAGGCCAGCGCGCCTGACCCCGTGTCGTCCACCCAGGTACGCGTGTCGTCCGTCCAGGTACTCGCAATCGCCACCGGGACCCGTGCTCGAACGGACGACACGCGTACTTGAGCGGACGACACTCGTACGCAGATGGACGACACGCCGGGAGCCTGATCGGCTCCCGGCGTGTCGTGTTCGAGAAGGGTCAGTTGTCCATGGCGTCGGCCAGGGACTTGGGCCGCATGTCCGTCCAGTTCGCTTCCACGTAGTCCAGGCACTCCTGGCGGCCGGACGGGCCGAAGGCGACCGTCCAGCCGGCCGGGACCTCGACGAACTCCGGCCACAGGCTGTGCTGGTTCTCCGCGTTCACCAGCACCAGGTACGTACCGGACGGGTCTTCGAACGGGTTGGTCATGCGAGGCCTCCTCAGGCGGTGATGTCCGTGCGGGCGCCCTTGACGACCTCGGTCAGCTTCTGCAGGACCGGGGTCGCGAGGACCGGGTTGAACCGCGGTTCGGTGGACCAGTCGGCGAGCTGGTTCGCCTTCACCGCGGGCAGCTGCGCCCACGTCGGGATCGCCGCCAGCTGCGCGCGCGACAGCGCGTACGTGCGGCTGTCGGACAGGATCAGGTCGGCCGGGTACTTGCCGGCCTGCTCCCAGCTGAGCGTCTCGAAGTAGTCGTCCGAGCCGGCGCCGTCGACGATGTCCAGGCCGAGCTCGCGGTAGTAGGCCAGGTCCGCGAAGAACTCCGGCTTGCAGACGTAGAGGTTGTCCTTGTCGCTGGACACCACGAGCACCTTGAGGCCCGGCTTGGCCTTGATGGCCGCCTTCAGGTCGTCGGACGCCTTCCGGAAGTCGTCCTTGCCCTTCTTGATCGCGGCGGAGTTCGCGTCACCGCCCAGCGCGACGGCGAGCTGCTCGAAGCGCTCGATCACCTTGGGCAGCGTGACCTTGTACTCCGAGATCGCGACGATCGGCGCGATCGCCTGCACCTTCGGGCCGAGGTCGTCCTTCAGCACCCACAGGTCGGTCGGCTTGGTGCCGGTCAGGCCGGTGACGACCAGGTCCGGCTTGAGCGCCGCGAACTTCTCCATGCTGAAGTCGTCCCAGGCGTTGCCGATCGACGTGACGGCGTTCAGGTCGATGTTGCCGGCCTGGATCTCCTTGGCGCCGTCGGCCGTCTTCTGCGGGCCGAACACGCCGAGCGGGTGGACGCCGTAGTCCCACAGCGCGGCGGCCGAGCTGGCGTAGGCCACGACACGGGTCGGACGCTGGTCGCGAGACGCCTTCTGGCCGCGGTCGTCGGTGAACTCCCACGGGCCCGAGGCCGCCGGGGCGGCCTTGTCGTCACTGCTGCCGCACGCGGTGAGGACCGCGGTCGCCGCGAGGCCACCCGCCCCGATCAGGAAACCACGCCGGCCGAACCCGGGCCCACCTTGAAACACGGACATGAGAACCTCTCGCCTGACTTTAGGATAGGCACACCTTATTTAGGGCAGCCTGCCAAAAGCAACCACCGCAACCGTCCTGTGTCCACGCCCACGCACGTCAGCTCCGGCCGGACAACTGGGCCTCCGCGCCGGGCACCGGCTCGGCCGGGTCGTGTCCCAGGTGGACCTGGCAGTTGTCCGCGTCCACGTGCACCACGCGCGGCCGGTGCCGCGCGCGCTCGGCCTCGTCGACCTGGGCGTAAGTGATGATGATGACCAGGTCACCGGGGTGCACGAGGTGCGCGGCGGCACCGTTGACACCGATCACGCCGGTGCCCGGTTCGCCGGTGATGGCGTAGGTCTCCAGGCGGGCGCCGTTGGTGATGTCGACGACCTGCACGCGTTCGCCCTCGACGATGTCCGCGGCGGCCATCAGGTCCGCGTCGATCGTCAGCGAACCCACGTAGTGCAGGTCGGCCTGCGTCACGGTGGCGCGGTGGATCTTGGCGTTCATCAGGGTGCGGTGCACGTCTACCTCGCGTCTCGGTTCAGCAGCGCGGCCAGTCCGGCTGCCGTGGGGGTGCGGAAGAACTCGGCGATCGGAAGCTCGGTCCCGATCCGTTCGGTGATCCGGTTGCGCAGGACCACCAGCAGCATGGAATGCCCGCCGAGGGCGAACAGGTCGTCGTCGGCGCCGACGGCGGCGACGTCCAGCACCTCCGCGAAGATCTCGCAGAGGGACTTCTCCAACGGCGTCTCGGGCGCCCGGCCGCGGGCCTCGAACTCGGGCACCGGCAGAGCGGCCTTGTCGAGCTTCCCGTTGGGCGTCACGGGGAACGCTTCGAGGGGGACGATCGCCGCGGGCACCATGTACTCCGGCAGCGACCGGGCCACGAACTCCCGCAGCCGCGCGGGATCCGCCGTCGCCGGCCTGGTGTAAGCGACCAACCGGTCGTCCCGGACGACCACGAGCGCCTGCTCCACCTCGTCGTGGCGCGCCAGGGCCGTCTCGATCTCGCCCGGCTCGATCCGGAAGCCGCGGATCTTGACCTGGTCGTCGGTGCGGCCGAGGTACTCGAGCTGCCCGTCGGGCCGCCACCGCACCAGGTCGCCGGTGCGGTACATCCGCTCCCCCGGCGGCCCGAACGGGTCGGCGACGAACCGGTCGGCGGTGAGCGCGGGACGCTCGTGGTAGCCCCGGGCCAGTCCGGCTCCGGCCAGGTACAGCTCGCCGGGCACGCCGGCCGGGACCGGTGTCAGGGCGCCGTCGAGGACGTACGCGCGGGCGTTGTGCACCGGGCGCCCGACCACCGGCCGGTCCGCGTCGGCGAACCGGCCGACGAGCGCGTCCACTGTGGCCTCGGTCGGGCCGTAGAGGTTGTACGCCTCGGTTCCCGGCATCGACCGCAGGGACTCCCACAGCGTCTCGGACACCGCTTCGCCGCCGACGCCGACGACGCCCAGCGCGCACTTCCCGTCTTCGACGACGCCGGCCGCGGCCAGCTGAGCGAAGTGCGACGGCGTCAGCTCGAGGAAGTCGAGCCCGCGGTCGCGCACCACCGCGGCGAGGCGATCGGGGTCGCGGCGCGTGTCGTCGTCGACGACGTGCACCTCGTGCCCGTCGAGCAGCCACAGCTGCGGCTGCCACGAGGCGTCGAAGAAGAACGCCCACGCGTGCCCGACCCGCAGCCGCCGCCCGCCCGCCGCCGCGACCGCGGGACGGTAGAGCGTCTCGCGGTGGCTGTGGAACAGGTTCACCAGCCCGGAATGCGGGATGACGACGCCCTTGGGCTTGCCCGTGGACCCGGACGTGTAGAGCACGTAGGCCGGGTTCGCGGGCGACGGCGAGGTCAGGACAGCGTCACTGTCCACAATGTCCTCGACGAACAGCGCCCCGGGCACCGGTGAAGCCAGCGCGCGGCTCGTGAGCACCAGCGCGGCACCGGAGTCGTCGAGGATCGACGCGATCCGGTCGGCCGGCTGGTCCGGATCGACCGGCAGGTACGCCGCACCGGTCTTGAACACGCCGAAGATCGCCTCGACGACGGATGCCGACCGCGGCAGCACCAGCGCGACGACCTTCTCGGGACCGGCACCCTGGGACGCGAGCCACCGGGCGAGCCGGTCGGTCCGCACCGCGAACTCCGCGAACGTGACACTCGAGACCGCGTCGCTCAGCGCGGTCGCGTCCGGCGTCGCCGCCACCTGCGCGGCCAGCCGGTCGACGACCGTCGGCGCGGACGTCGTCAGCGGTTCGCCACGACCCCAGTCGGCGACGATCCGGTGCCGCTCGGCCGCATCCAGGACGTCGATCCGGCTCAGCGGCCGGTCCGGGTCGGCGACGACGGCGGTCATCAGCCGCACCAGCCGCTCGGTGAGCGTCCGGGCGGTCGGCTCGTCGAACAGGTCGAGGCTGAACTCGAGGTCGCCCTCGATGCCCTCGGGGGTTTCGACCAGGTCGAACGACAGGTCGAATTTCGCCTGCCGCAGCCCGGTGTCCCGATAGGACGACTCGAGCCCGAGCAGCCGCTCCGGCGCCGAACCCGCGTGGTAGACCGCGAGCATGACCTGGAACAGCGGGTGCCGCGCCAGGGACCGGGCCGGGTTGAGCAGCTCGACGAGGTGCTCGAACGGCAGGTCCTGGTGGGCGTACGCGGCCAGGTCGGCCTCGCGGACGCGGTCCAGGAGCTCCCGGAACGTCGGGTCGCCGGCGGTGTCGATGCGCAGGACCAGCGTGTTGACGAAGAACCCGGCGAGGTCCTCCAGCGCGTGGTCCATGCGGCCGGCGACCGGCGTGCCGAGCGGGATGTCGGTGCCCGCGCCGAGCCGGGTGAGCAGCGCCGCGAGGGCGGCCTGCAGCACCATGAACGTGCTGGTGTCGCTGCCGTGGGCCAGTTCGCGCAGGCTGCGGTGGACGTCGGCCGGCACGGTGAACGGCACGGCCGCGCCCCGGTTCGTCGAGCGCGCCGGGCGGGGCCGGTCCACCGGGAGCGCCAGCTCGTCGGGGATCCCGGCGAGGGTGTCGCGCCAGAAGGCCGCCTGCCGGCCGAGGAGGCTGTCCGGGTCGTCGGACCGGCCGAACATCTCCCGCTGCCACAGCGTGTAGTCCGCGTACTGCACCGGCAACGGCGTCCACTGTGGACGCTCACCGTTCAGGCGCGCGGCGTACGCGGTGTCGAGGTCGCGCTTCAGCGGCGGGAGCGACCAGCCGTCGCCGGCGATGTGGTGCACCAGCAGGACGAACACGTGCCGGTCGGGCCCGGCCGAGACGAGCGTCGCGCGGACCGGGATCTCGGCGTCGAGGGTGAAGCAGTACGACGCCGCGGCGGTGACGCTCTCCTCGAGGTCGGCCGCCGTTTCCGTGACCAGTACCGGCCGCGCGCGGGCGTCACCCGCCGCCAGGACCACCTGCGACGGCGTGCCCTGCTCTTCGACCAGGATCGTCCGGAGAATCTCGTGCCGGGCGACGACGTCGCCGAGCGCGGCCCGGAGCGCGTCGGCGTCGACCGGTCCGGTCAGCTCCCACGCCCACGGGATGTTGTAGGTCGCGCTCAACCCGTCGAGCCGGTCGAGGAACCACAGCCGCTGCTGGGCGAACGACAGCGGCAGCACGTCCGGCCGCTTCGCCGGTACCAGCGCGGGACGGCTTTGCCGCCCCGGATCCAGGAGTTCGGCCAGGCGGGCCGGGGTGGGTGCGTCGAACACCGCCCGGATCGGGACCTCGACGCCGAGCAGCGCGCGGATCCGGCTGACCAGCCGCGTCGCCAGGAGCGAGTGCCCGCCGAGGGTGAAGAACCCGTCGTCCGGGCCGACCCGCGGCACACCGAGGACGTCGGCGAAGAGGTCGCACAGCGCCTGATCGGCCGGGGTTCGCGCGACGCGGCCGGAGGTCCGGATCTCCGGGTCGGGCAGCGCGGCGCGGTCGAGCTTGCCGTTGGCGTTCAGCGGCAGCTCCGGCAGCACGACGATCGCCGAGGGCACCAGGTACTCCGGCAGCCGCTCGGCCACCCGCGCCCGCAACGCGGCCGGGTCGCCCGACGGCGTGACGTAGGCGATCAGCCGGTCGTCCCGGGCGATCACCACCGCGCGCGCCACCGAGGCATCGGCCGTCAGCGCTGCTTCGACCTCGCCCGGCTCGACGCGGAAGCCGCGGATCTTGAGCTGCTGGTCGGCACGCCCCAGGAACTCGAGCGCGCCGTCGGCCCGGCGGCGGACGAGGTCGCCGGTGCGGTACATCCGCTCCCCCGGCTCGAACGGCGACGCCACGAACCGTTCCGCGCTGAGCGCCGGACGGCCGAGGTAGCCGCGCGCGAGCCCGGCGCCGGCCAGGTACAGCTCGCCGCGGACACCCGGCGGGACCGGCCGCAGCGCCGCGTCGAGGACGTACGCGCGGGTGTTCGCGACCGGCCGCCCGATGGCCACCGGACCGCAGACCTGGGCCAGGCTGTCGCCCGCGACTTCGGAACAGCCGTACAGGTTGACCAGCTTCGCCGACGGCCACCGCCGGGCCACCTTCTCGGCCAGCACGCCGGAAAGCGGCTCACCACTGGTGATCCATGTGGTCACGGAGTCGAACGCGTCGGCCGAGGTGTCCTCGGCGAAGGCGTCGAGGAGGCTCGGGACGACGGTCAGCACCTGGGCGCCGGACGTGCGCACCAGTTCGGCGAGCGCGTGCGGGTCGGTGGCCGTCGCGTCGTCGGCGAGGACCACGGCGTCGCCCGCGACGAGCCCGCCGAGCAGCTCGGTCGACCCGTCGATGAAGGTCAGCGCGCTCTTGGCCACGCGCACGCCGTCGGCGACGTCCCGGCCCCAGTGCAGCCGGTTGGCCAGCGCGCGCTGGGTCCCGGCGACGGCCTTCGGGCGTCCCGTCGAGCCGGACGTGAAGATCACGTACGCCGGGTTGTCCGGGCTGATCGACGGCCAGACCGGCTCGGCGCCCGTGTCACTCGGCCGGACCAGCCGATCTCCGAAGCCGTCTTCCGCGATGACGAGGTGCGGCGCGGCGTCGGCGAGCATCAGCTCGACGCGCTCGGCCGGGTGGTTGAGGTCCAGGGGCAGGTAGGCGGCGCCGGTCTTGAGCACCGCGAGCAGCGCGGTGACCAGGCCGGCCGACCGCGGCAGCGCGACGGCCACCACCCGCTCCGGCCCGGCACCCCGCGCGAGCAGCGCCCGGGCGAGCGTCGTCGCGCGCGTGTCCAGGTCGGCGTAGGTCAGGCGCTCCTCGCCGAACACCAGCGCGGTGGCGTCCGGCGTGCGGGCCACCTGGGCGGCGAACAGCTCCGCGACCGTCTCCGCGGGCAGCGGCGTCCCGAGAGCGGCGGTGAGCTGGCCGTGTTCCGCGTCGGTGAGCAGGTCGATCGTGCCGATCCGGGTGTCCGGGTCGCCCACGACGGCCCGCAGCAACGTCTGGAGCCGGTCCAGGATCGCTTCGACGCTCGCGCGGTCGAAGACGTCGCTGTTGTACTCGGCCGTGCCGCGGATGCCGGTCTGGTGACCGGGCCGCTCGCCGACGAAGAACACCAGGTCGGCGCGGGCGGTGCCGGTGCGGACCGGTTCCTCCGCGACGGTCAGGCGGGGCAGCGCGAGGTCGGCGACGGCGTTGTTCTGCCAGGCCAGCATCGTCTGGAACAGCGGGTGGTAGGACAGTGACCGCGCCGGGTTGAGCACCTCGACCAGGCGCTCGAACGGGACGTCCTGGTGGGCGTAGGCGTCGAGGCTGCGGTCCCGCACGCGGGCGACGAGGTCGCGGAACGACGGGTCGCCGCCGGTGTCCACGCGCAGCACCAGGGTGTTGACGAAGAAGCCGACGAGGTCGTCGAGGGCCTGGTCGGTCCGGCCGGCGATGGACGTGCCGAGCGGGATGTCGGTGCCCGCGCCGAGCCGGGTGAGCACGGCGGTCAGCCCGGCGTGGACGACCATGAACACGCTGGCACCGCAGGCACGGGCCAGCTCGACGAGTCCACTGTGGAGCTCGGCGTCCCAGCCGAACGCGAACTGCTCGCCCCGGTAGGACGCTTCCGCCGGGTGCGGCCGGTCGGTCGGCAGCTCGATGCGCTCCGGCAGGTCCGCCAGCGCGTCGCGCCAGTAGGCCAGCTGCGGTTCGATGACCGGCTCGCCGAGGACGTCCCGCTGCCACAACGTGTAGTCCGCGTACTGCACCGGCAGCGGAGTCCACCGAGGAGCTTCCCCGGCCTGCCGGGCGGTGTAGGCCGTCGCGAGGTCGCGCCACAGAGGCGCGGTCGACCAGCCGTCCGACGCGATGTGGTGGAACACCAGCACCAGGACGTGCTCCTCGGCGCCCAGCCGCAGCAGTTCCGCGCGCAGCGGGATCTCGGACTCCAGCTCGAACACCGTGCTCGCGACGTCCGACACCGCCGCGGCGAGCGTGGCCGCGGTGACCTCGCGGACCGGCAGCGGGATCGTGACGTCGTCGAGGATCTGCTGCCGGGCTTCGCCGTCGATCTCCGGGAAGACCGTGCGCAGGGCTTCGTGGCGTTCGACCACATCGGACAGTGCGATCTTCAACGCGGAAACGTCGAGGTCGCCGGTCAGCCGGACCGCGGTCGGCATGTTGTACGTCGCCGACGGACCTTCCAGGCGGTGCAGGAACCACAGCCGCTGCTGGGCGAACGACAGCGGTAGCACGTCCGGCCGCGGTTCGGCGCGCTCCAGCGCGGGCCGGGCGGCCGTCGAGTCCGAAGTGGACAGCAGCGCGGCGAGGCCGGCGACGGTCGGCGCCTCGAACACCGACCGCACCTGCAGCTCGACGCCGAACACCGCGCGCAGCCGCGCGACCAGGCGCGTCGCCATGAGCGAGTGCCCGCCGAGGGCGAAGAAGTCGTCGTCGACGCCGATCGTCGCGGTGTCGAGGACCTCGGCGAACAGTCCGCAGAGGACTTCCTCGACCGGGGTTCGCGGCGCCCGGCCGGCCGTGACCGCTTGCTGGTCGGGGCTCGGCAACGCGCGACGGTCGAGCTTGCCCGAGGCGAGCAGCGGCAGCCGGTCCAGGACGACGAACGCCGACGGCACCATGTACTGCGGCAGCCGGTCGCGGACGTGCGCCCGCAGCGCCGTGACCAGGCCACTCGTGTCCCGCTGCCCGGCCGGGTGGTTGCCCAGCGTGGCCAGGGCGGCGCGCACCGGACGGGCGCGGTGGATGCGCGTCGGCTCGCCGGTGGTGAACACGACTTCGAGCACGCCTTGCTGCGACGGTGCCGCGTACACGCGGTAACCGAGGTCTCGCAGCGTCTCGATGTCCACTCCGGACGGCTCGGCGTCCAAAGCGGACAGAGCCGCGTCGGCGTCGCCGTCGGCGAGCGCGGCGACCGCGGCCAGCTCACCGGACAGCCGCGCGTCCGGCACACCGGTGACCCGCAGTCGCGCCGGCCGCTCGGCCAGCAGCCGCTCCAGCTCGTCGAGCGTGGTGAACGCGACGACGGTCTCCTCGACCGGCGCCGGCTTCGGCGCCTTCCGCAGGACGACGTCGTAGCGGTGCCGGGTCAGCTCGTTGTGCGCGTGTCCCCGCTTCATCCGGAGGTCGACGTCGTCGAAGCCGTCCAGTTCCCGGGCCAGCGCCCCGAAGAAGTCCGGGTCCAGCACGAGTTCGCCTTCGCGCGCGATGGCCTGGTCGACCGCGGCCGCGCTCCGGCGGCCGTGCCGCAGCTCGGTCGCCGTCCGGAACGCCCGCAGCGAACGCAGGTTCCGGATGTCGCCGAGGAAGAGCACCCCGCCCGGCCGGACGTGCGCCGCGGCAGTCCGGATGACCTCGGCGAGGTAGTCGACGCTCGGGAAGTACTGCGCGACCGAGTTGATGATGACGGTGTCGAACGGCTCGTCCGGCAGCTCGCCGAGGTCGTGCGCGGGGCGGGCCGCGACGTGGACCTTGTCCGCGTACCGCGTCCTCGACAGTTCGCGCCGGAGGTTGGCGATCGCCTTCTCGGACAGGTCGACACCCCAGTACGCCTCGGCGTCCGGGGCGATCCGGGACAGGATCAGGCCACTGCCGACGCCGATCTCGAGGACCCGCTTCGGCTTCAGCGCCTGGATGCGCTCGATCGTCGCCGCGTGCCACTCGCGCATCTCGCCGAGGGGGATCTCGGTGCCGTCGTAGCTGGAGTTCCAGCCGGTGAAGTTCTCCTCCAGGCCGCCGGACGCCGCTTCGGTGAAGACGTTCTCGTGCAGCTCGCGCCACTCGCCGACGTGGTCCAGCTCGGCCTCTTCGTCGCGGCCGGCGGCCGGGACGGCGTAGGCGATGAGCCGGCCGTCCTGCGCGAGGACGACGGACTGCCCGACCGCCGGGTGCTCGGTGAGCACGGCTTCGATCTCGCCCGGTTCGATGCGGTAGCCGCGGATCTTGACCTGGTCGTCCGCGCGGCCCAGGAACACCAGCCGCCCGTCCGGCAGCCATTTGACGAGGTCACCGGTGCGGTAGAGGCGGCCGCCGTCGCCGAACGGGTCGGCGACGAACCGTTCCGACGTCAGCGCGGCGCGCCCGAGGTAGCCACGGGCCAGGCCGGAGCCGGCGAGGTACAGCTCCCCCACCACGCCGGGCGGGACCGGCCGCAGCCCGGCGTCGAGCACGTACGCGCGCGTGCCGGGGTCGGGGATGCCGATCGGGACGACGGTCGCGTCCGCCAGCTCGGCCGGGTCGCTCTCGCCGAGCGTCGAGTTGGTCGTGGCCTCGGTCGGGCCGTAGGCGTTGAACATCCGGCGGCCCGGCGCCCACCTTTTGACGAGTTCCGGCGACACGCGCTCGGTACCCGCCAGCAGGACGCTGTCGCGCGGGAGGTCGCAGTCCGCCGGCATGGCGTCGAGCAGCGCGGGCGGGAGGATCATGAAGTCGACGCCGTGCTGGTGCGCGTACTCGGTCAGCGCGGGCCCGGCGACCCGGCGCTCGGCCGGGACCACGACGAGCCGGCCCCCCGAGAGCAGACCGAGGCAGAGGTCCCAGAACGCGACGTCGAAGCTCGGAGACGCGAACTGCAGCACCCGGCTGTGCGGGCCGATCCCGAAGCGCTCGACCTGGGTGGCGACGAGCTTCGCGACGCCCGAGTGCTGGAGGACGACGCCCTTCGGCCGGCCGGAGGAGCCGGACGTGTAGATGACGTAGGCCGCGTTCTCCGGCTTCACGACGACGTCCGGGTCCGCTGTGGACATTCCGTTGAGGACGGAGTCGTCGAGGAGGACGCGGGGAACGTCCGCGGGGAGTTTCGCCTCGATCTCGCGGGTCGTCACGACGCAGACCGGGCGGGCGTCCTCGACCATGTACGTGATCCGGTCGCCGGGGTAGTCGACGTCGATCGGGAGGTACGCGGCGCCAGCTTTGAGCACGGCCAGCTCCGCGACGATCATGTCGACCGACCTCGGCACGGCCAGCGCGACCACGCGCTCCGGCCCGGCGCCGCGGTCGAGGAGCAGGTGCGCGAGCCGGTTGGCCCGGGCGTTGACCTCGGCGTACGTCAGCTCGACGTCCTCGAAGACGAGCGCGACGGCGTCCGGAGCTTCGGCGACGCGGCGGGCGAACAGCCCGGGGAACGTCTCGGTGCCGGCCGGTTCGAGCGACCCGGCCCACTCGGTCAGGACCTGGTCGCGCTCGTCGCCTTCGAGGAGGTCCAGGGCGCCGACCGGGCGGTCCGGTGCGGCCAGTGCCGCGCGCAGCAGCACTTCGAGGCGGCGCAGGATCGCGTCGGCGCCCGGGTGGTCGAAGACGTCGGCGTTGAACTCCAGAACGCCCGCGATCCCGGCTTCGCGCTCGGTCAGGGAGATCGCCAGGTCGAACTTGGACGTGCCGGTGGTCACCGGGATCTCGGTGACGGTCAGGCCGGGCAGGGTGACGTCGGCGCGGGTGTTGTTCTGCCCGGCGATCATCACCTGGAACAGCGGGTGGTAGGACAGCGACCGCGCCGGGTTGAGCACTTCAACCAGGCGTTCGAACGGGACGTCCTGGTGGGCGTACGCGTCGAGGTTGCGTTCGCGGACACGGGCCACGAGGTCGCGGAACGACGGCTCGCCCCCGGTGTCGACCCGCAGCACCAGGGTGTTGACGAAGAACCCGACGAGGTCGTCGAGGGCCTGGTCGGTGCGGCCGGCGATGGGCGAGCCGATCGGGACGTCGGTGCCCGCGCCCAGCCGGGTGAGCAGGGCGGCCAGCGCCGCGTGGACGACCATGAACACGCTGGCGCCGGACTCGCGCGCCAGCTCGGTGAGGCGCGCGTGGAGGTCCGCGTCCCAGGTGAAGGTGTGCAGCTCACCGCGGAAGGTCGCGGTCGCCGGGTGGGGTCGGTCCAGGGGCAGCTCGATGCGGTCGGGCAGGCCGTCGAGGGTGTCGCGCCAGTAGTCCAGCTGGGTGCTGAGCACGCTGTCCGGGTCGTCCTCGGTGCCGAGGAGATCCTGCTGCCACAGCGTGTAGTCGGCGTACTGCACCGGCAGCGGCGTCCACTGTGGAGTCTCGCCGGCGCGCCGGGCGGCGTAGGCCGTGGCGATGTCGCGCCAGAGCGGGGCCATCGACCAGCCGTCGGAGGCGATGTGGTGGAACACCAGGGCCAGGACGTGCGCACGCTCGTCGAGCCGCAGCAGTTCCGCGCGCATCGGCGCCCGGCGTTCCAGGTCGAACGAGCCTCGGACCAGCCCGGTCAGCGCGGTGTCGAGGTCGGTGACCTCCCGCACGGGCAGGTCGACGTCACCGGCGGGGAGGACGTCCTGGTACGGAACGCCGTCGTGCTGCGGGAACCGCGTCCGCAGCGCCTCGTGGCGTTCGACCACATCGGACAGTGCGGTGCGCAGCGCCTCGACGTCGACCTCGCCGTCCAGGCGCATGATCAGCGGGACGTTGTAGGTGGCCGACGGGCCTTCGAGGTGGTGCAGGAACCACAGCCGCTGCTGCGCGCCGGACAGCGGCACGAGCGCGGGCCGGGCCATCGGGACCAGCTCCGGCCGCGCGGTCCCGGTACCGGCGCCGACCAGCGCGGCGAGGCCGGCGGCGGTGGGCGTCTCGAACACCGACCGGACTTCCAGCTCGGCGTTCAGCGTCGTGCGGATGCGCGCGATCAGGCGGGTGGCCAGCAGCGAATGGCCGCCGAGGGCGAAGAAGCTGTCGTCCGGGCCGACCCGCGGGAGGCCCAGGACGTCGGCGAACAGCTCACACAGCTGCCGTTCGACGGGCGTGCGCGGCTCGCGGTCGGACGTCGGCGCGACCGGGTCCGGCGAAGGCAGGGCACGGCGGTCGAGCTTGCCGTTGGCCGTCACCGGCAGCGCGTCGAGGACGACGATCGCCGACGGGACCATGTGCTCCGGCAGGCGGTCGGCGGCGAGGGTCCGCAGGTCCGCGGTGAGCGTGCTGATCCGGCGGAAGCGGCCGGGGTTGCCGGTGTAGGACAGCAGTGGACCGGTTCCGGGCCGGAAGGCGCCGGCGGTCTCGCCGGTCGTGAACACGACATCGACGGAACCGTCGCCCTCGGCCGACCACGTGACGACCGTGCGGTAGCCGTGCGCGTCACCGAACGCGTACCAGTCTTCGGGGTCCACCCCGCCCGGTGCGGTGCGGCCGTTCGGAACGCGTTCGATCCGGCTCGGACCGGCGACCTCGTCCACAGTGGAGAGATCGGTACCCCACACGAGCGCCGGGAGCTCGGGAGCCTCGGCCGAGCCGGGGCGCAGGACCACGTCGTAGCGGTACCGGGTCAGCTCGTTGACCGCCCGGCCGCGCTTGACCCGGATGTCCGCGGTGACCCCGTCGAGGCCGGCGAAGAACTCGGGCGCGACGAGGAGTTCCTTCTCCCGCAGGAGGTTCTGCTCGACGTCGCCTCCGCGCGCTTCGGCCACCGCCGTGTGGAAGGCGCGGACCTGGCGGAGGTCGCGGACGTCGCCGACGAACAGCGAACCACCCGGCGCGAGTAGCTCGAGGGCCCCGCGCAACACCTCCAGCAGGTACGTCCCGCTCGGGAAGTACTGGACAACGGAGTTCAGCACGATGGTGTCGAAGAATCCGGACGGCAGGCCGGACAGGTCCGCGGCGTCGCCGGTGCGCAGTTCGACGCGATCGGCGAGCACGCGGTCGGCCTCGACCCGGCGACCCAGCGAAGCGATGACCTCGGCGGAGAAGTCCGTGCCCCAGTAGGACTCGCAGTCCGGGGCCAGCTCGGTCAGCAGCAGGCCGGTCCCGACGCCGAGTTCCAGGACGCGCCGCGGGTTCAGGTCGCGGATCCGCGTGACGATCGCGTCCCGCCACTCCCGCATCTCCGCCCGCGGGATCGGCTCGCCGGTGTAGCTGGAGTTCCACCCCGCGAACTCGTCCTCGGCCGCCGAGTACATCGAGTCGTACAGCTCGCGCCACTCGCCGACCTGCTCGGTCTCTTCGTCCGGCGAGCTCGCCGTGCCGGCGGGCACGACGTACCCGACCAGCCGGACGTCACCCGGGCGGTCCTCGCGCGCCACGACCACGGCGTGCGCGACGTCGTCGTGCGTGGCGAGGGTCGCGGCGATCTCGCCGGGCTCGACGCGGAAGCCGCGGATCTTGATCTGCTCGTCGCCGCGGCCGAGGAATTCGAGGACGCCGTCGGGGCGGAAGCGGGCGAGGTCGCCGGTGCGGTACATCCGCGTTCCCGGCTCGAACGGCGAAGCGACGAACCGCTCCGCGCTCAGCCCGGGACGGCCGAGGTAGCCGCGGGCCAGCTGAACACCGGCGAGGTACAGCTCACCGGCGGTACCCGGCGGCACCGGGCGCAGGGCGGCGTCGAGGACGTGGGTCCGGGTGTTCCACACCGGACGTCCGATCGGGACCGCCGGGTCTTCGGCGGACGTCCGCCACGAGGTGACGTCGACCGAGGCTTCCGTCGGGCCGTAGAGGTTGTGCAGCTCGGCGTCGAGGACCTGGCCGAACTGGACCACCGAGTCGGCCGGCAGGGCTTCGCCGCTGCACAGGACCCGGCGCAGGCTCGTGCACTCCCCCGCCGCCGGCTCCTGCAGGAAGACCTGGAGCATCGACGGGACGAAGTGGACGGTCGTGACCCCGCGGTCGCGGATCAGCCGGGCGAGGTAGGCCGGGTCCTTGTGGCCGTCCGGCCGGGCGACGACCTCGGTGGCGCCGGTGATCAGCGGCCAGAGGAACTCCCAGACGGAGACGTCGAAGCTGGACGGCGTCTTCTGCAGCACGCGGTCGTCGCCGGTCAGGCCGTACTCGTCCTGCATCCAGAGCAGCCGGTTGACGATGCCCGCGTGCGGCACGACGACACCCTTGGGGCGGCCGGTCGAGCCGGACGTGTAAATGACGTACGCCGGGTTCTCCGGTCGGAGCACGACGTCGAGGGGAGCGTCCGAAACTCCGTCGACGAGTTCCGGGTCGTCCGGGCGGACCGCGTGCGGCAGGTCGTCGCCGGTCGCCAGGACCAGCGCCGGAGCCGCGTCTTCGAGCATGAACGCGATGCGCTCGGCCGGATAGCCCGGGTCGAGCGGCAGGTAGGCCGCGCCCGTCTTCAGTACCGCGAGGATGGCCGTGACCAGGTGCGTCGACCGCGGCAGGGCCAGGGCGACGACGCGCTCGGGGCCGGCACCCCGCTCCGCGAGAACGCGCGCGAGGCGGTTCGAGACGGCGTCCAGCTCGGCGTAGGTCAGCTCTTCGTCCTCGAACACGAGCGCTGTCGCGTCCGGCGTCCGCGCGACCTGGGCGGCGAACAGCTCGGGCACGGTGACCGCGGGGACGTCCTCGACGGCGCCCGACCAGACCGCGGGCAGGGCCTCGCGTTCCGCCGGGGTGAGGACGTCGAGGCTGCCGAGCCGGCGGTCCGGGGCGGAGACGACCTGGCGCAGCAGGACTTCGAGGCGGTCGAGCAGGCCGGTCACGGTGGCGTGGTCGAACACCTCGGCGTTGAACTCGGCCTGGCCGTGGATGCCGTCGGCGCGCTCGGTGAGGGAGAACCAGAGGTCGAACTTGGCCGTGCCGGTGCCGACGGGCCGCTCGGTGACGGTCAGCCCGGGCAGCTCGACACCCGCGCCGGGCGTGTTCTGCCACGCGAGCATCGTCTGGAACAGCGGGTGGTGCGCCAGCGACCGCGCCGGATTCAGCGCCTCGACGAGGCGTTCGAACGGGACATCCTGGTGGGCGTAGGCGTCCAGGCTGCGCTCCCGCACCCGGGCGACGAGGTCGCGGAACGACGGGTCGCCGCCGGCGTCGACGCGCAGGACGAGCGTGTTGACGAAGAAGCCGACGAGGTCGTCGAGCGCCTGGTCGGTGCGGCCGGCGATCGGAGTGCCGATCGGGATGTCGGTCCCGCCGCCGAGCCGGGAGAGCAACGCGGTCAGGCCGGCGTGCACCACCATGAACGGGCTCGCGCCGCACGCCCGCGCGAGATCGGTCAGCCCGGCCTGCAGACCGGCGTCCCAGGCGAAGGTGAAGAACTCGCCGCGGTAGGCCGACACCGTGGGGTGCGGCCGGTCGAGCGGGAGCGGGATGCGCTCGGGCAGGCCGTCGAGAGCGGACCGCCAGTAGTCGAGCTGAACCGTCTCTTCCGCTTCCAGGAGTTCACGCTGCCAGAGCGTGTAGTCCGCGTACTGCACCGGCAACGGAGTCCATTGTGGAGCGTCCCCTCGCAGCCGGGCGCGGTAGGCCGTCGCGATGTCGCGCCACAAGGGAGCGAGCGACCAGCCGTCGGCGACGATGTGGTGCACGACGAGGACCAGCACGTGCCGCCGCGGGTCGACGGTCAGCAGCGCGGCCCGCACCGGGACGCCGGCGCCGAGGTCGAAGACACCGCGAACGAGAGCGTCCACTTCGGAATCCACATCGGACACCGTGCGCACGGTCAGCTCGACCTCGGCGTCGGCCAGCACCCGCTGGTACGGCACGCCGTCGGCGGTCGGGAACACCGTCCGCAGCGCCTCGTGCCGGTCGAGGACGTCGTGTAGAGCCGCCCGCAGCGCCTCGACGTCCAGCTCACCCGCGAGCCGCATGACGAGCGGGACGT
Source organism: Amycolatopsis sp. NPDC114504 (assembly GCF_055633595.1). Classification (NCBI taxonomy): domain Bacteria; kingdom Bacillati; phylum Actinomycetota; class Actinomycetes; order Pseudonocardiales; family Pseudonocardiaceae; genus Amycolatopsis; species Amycolatopsis sp. NPDC114504. Next base: position 848,412 of record NZ_JBVKDU010000005.1, read on the forward strand.
TGTAGGTCGCCGACCCGCCTTCCAGGCCGTGCAGGAACCAGAGGCGCTGCTGCGCGAACGACAGCGGCAGCCGCTCGGGCCGGTCGGTGACGCGGGTGAGCGGGCGCCGATCGGTGCCGGTCACCGCCCCCGCGAGGAGCTCGGCGAGCGCGGCCGGGGTCGGCGCGTCGAACACCGCCCGCACCGGCACCTCGGCGCCGACCGCCGCCCGGATCCGCTGGATCAGGCGCGTCGCCAGCAGCGAATGACCGCCGAGGGCGAAGAAGTCGTCGTCCGGCCCGGCCTGCGGCACCCCCAGGACGTCGGCGAACATCTCGCAGAGCAGCTGCTCGACGGGGTTGCGCGGCGCGCGGCCCGGCCCGGCGGTGAACCGCTCCGGGCTCGGCAGGGCCTTGCGGTCGAGCTTGCCCGAGGCGAGCACCGGCAGCTTGTCCAGCACGACGAACGCCGAGGGCACCATGTACAGCGGCAGCCGGTCGCGCACGTGGGTACGCAGTGACGCCACCAGCGCACCGGTCTCCCGCCGGGCCGCCGGGTTGTTGGCGTACGACGCGGGTGTGCCGGTCTGCCGCCCCGGGCGGTAGGCGGGGCCGTCCTCCCCCCTCGAGAAGACGGCCTCCAGCGCGCCTGCCTCGGCCGCCCAGGTCACCGCCACCCGGTACCCGGCGCGGTCGCCGAGGTCGTGCAGGGCTTCGGGGTCGACGCCGTCGCGGCGTTCGAGCGCGGTCACTGCCCGCGGATCACCCTCGTCCAGGGCCCGCACCGCCGCCAGCTCGCCGGCCAGCCGCGCGTCGGGGATCCCGGTGACCCGCAGCCGGACGGGCGTCTCGGCGGCCAGGAACCGTTCCACCGCCCCGAGATCGCCGAACGCGACGACCTGCTCGCCGGCCGCGGCCGGCTTCGGCGCCTTGCGGAGGACGACGTCGTAGCGGTGCCGGGTCAGCTCGTTGTGCGCGGTGCCGCGCTTGACCCACAGGTCGACGTCGTCGAAACCGTCCAGGTCGCGGGCCAGCGCCGGGAAGAAGTCCGGGTCGAGCACCAGCTCGCCCTCGCGCGCGATCGCCTGGTCGACCGCCGCGACGTCGGCCCGGCCGTGCCGCAGCTCGACGGCGGTGCGGAACGCGCGCAGCGAGCGGAGGTTGCGGATGTCGCCGAGGAAGATCGTACCGCCGGGCTTCACGAGACCTGCTGCGGTCCGGACGACCTCGGCGAGGTAGTCGGCGCTCGGGAAGTACTGCGCGACCGAGTTGATGATCACCGTGTCGAACGGCTCGTCCGGCAGCTCGCCCAGGTCGTGCGCCGGGCGGGCGGCGAGGTGGACTCGATCGGCGAAGGGCGTCGCGGCGACCTCGCGCCGGACGTTCTCGATCGCGCTCTCGGACAGGTCGACGCCCCAGTACGCCTCGGCGTCCGGCGCGATCCGCGAGAGGATGAGCCCGCTGCCGACGCCGATCTCGAGGACCCGCTTCGGCCGCAGGGACCGGATCCGCTCGATCGTCGCCGCGTGCCACTCGCGCATCTCTTCCAGGGGGATGTCGGAGCCGTCGTAGCTGGAGTTCCAGCCGGCGAAGTTCTCCTCGATGCCCGTGGACCCGGCCAGCATCTCCTCGTGGACGTCGTGCCATTCCTCGACGTGCCCCTGCTCGGCCGCCTGGTCGCGGTCGGGCACCGGCACGGCGTAGGCGACGAGCTGCCCGTCCTGCGCGACGACGACCGACTGGCCGACGCGAGGGTGCTCGGCGAGGACCGACTCGATCTCGCCGAGCTCGATGCGGTAGCCGCGGATCTTGACCTGGTCGTCCGCGCGGCCGAGGAATACGAGCCGGCCGTCCGGCAGCCACTTCACGAGGTCACCGGTGCGGTAGAGACGGCCGCCCGAACCGAAGGGGTCGGCCACGAACCGTTCCGCCGTCAGCCCCGGCCGCCCGAGATACCCGCGCGCGAGGCCGGATCCGGCGAGGTACAGCTCCCCGACGACGCCGACCGGGACCGGCGCGAGGGACGCGTCGAGGACGTACGCGCGGGTGCCCGGGTCCGGCACACCGATCGGCACGGCCGAGCCGGGCGCGATCTCCGGGTCGCACAGCCCGAGCGTCGAGTTGGTCGTGGCCTCGGTCGGGCCGTAGGCGTTGAACATCCGGCGGCCCGGCGCCCACCTTTTGACGAGTTCGGGCGACACGCGCTCGGTTCCGGCCAGCAGCACGCTGTCGCGCGGCAGGTCGCAGTCGTCGGGGAACTCGGCGAGCAGCGCGGGCGGCAGGATCATGAAGTCGACGCCCTGGGCGTGGGCGTAGTCGGCCAGCTCGGGGCCGGGCACCCGCCGCTCGGCGGGGACGATCACCAGGCGCCCGCCCGAAAGCAGGCCGAGGCACAGGTCCCAGAACGCGACGTCGAAGCTCGGCGACGCGAACTGCAGCACCCGGCTGTGCGGCCCGATCCCGAAGCGCTCCGACTGCGTCGCGACGAGCTTCGCGACCCCGGCGTGGGACACCACGACGCCCTTGGGCCGGCCGGTGGAGCCGGAGGTGTAGATGACGTAGGCCGCGTTGGCCGGGACGATCACCGCGGCCGGGTCCGTGTCCGGGGCGGCGTCGAGGTCGAGTTCGTCGAGCAGAAGAGCACTCTCGAAGTTTTCGGCGAGCTCGGTGGTGGTCACGACGCAGACCGGGCGGGCGTCGGTGACCATGAACGCGATGCGCTCGGCCGGGTAGTCCGGGTCCAGCGGCAGGTAGGCGGCGCCGGCCTTGAGCACGGCCAGCTCGGCCACGATCATGTCCGGGGAGCGCGGCACGGCGAGCGCGACGACCCGTTCCGGCCCGGCTCCCCGCCCGATCAGGACGTGGGCGAGCCGGTTCGCGCGGGCGTCCAGCTCGGCGTAGGTCAGCTGCTCGTCCTCGAAGACGAGGGCCACGGCGTCCGGCGTCTCCCGGACGCGGGCGGCGAACAACTCCGGAAGCGTCGACAGCGGCGTGTCGAGGTCGGTGACGTTCCACTCTTCGACGATCCGGCGCAGCTCTGGCTCCGGCACGAGGTCCAGGCGCTCGACCGGCCACTGTGGACGGTTCCGTGCGTCGTCCAGGAGGTGCTCGAGGTGCCTGAGCATCCGGTCCACTGTGGACTCGTCGAGGACGTCGGCACGATAGTCGGCGACCAGCGCTTCGCCGTCGACGCGCAGGTTCAGGTCGAGCGGCAAACCGGTCTCGGCACCGAAGCCGACGTTGACGAGCACCGATCCCCCGCGACCGGGCTCGGGCTCGACCTCGGCGACCAGGTCGGCGAAGGGAACTTGGTGACTCAATGCCTCTTCGCGCGCCTCGCGTACGCTCGCGACGACGTCCGCGAAACCGGGCGAGCCACCGAGGTCGACCCGCAGCGGCACCAGCGAGCCGATGCCGAGCACGACGTCGGCGGTTCCCGCATACCGGGACATCAGCACCGTGAAGGCGGCGAGCAGCGTCAGTTCGTCGACCGCCGGCAGCGGCCGGGTCACCCGGGCCGGGACGGGCTCCGCGACGTACGGCCGGTCGACCGGCAGGGCGAGCTCCTTCGGCGCCGAGGCGAGGCGGTCACGCCAGAATCCGAGCTCCGCCACCTGCTGCACAGCGTCACCGTTGCTCACCGGTAGACCAGCCTCCCGCTGCTCACGACGCCCCGAACGGGGCGCAAACTTAGGTGACCCTAACAAACGGATGGTGAGGATGCACTCCTGTACCATCGGTTAGCCTTACCTAAAAGAAGTACCAGTCGGAGGTGCGGTGCGAACAGACCCCGGAGGGATCGCTCTCACGCGACGCCCGCCACACACGGGCCGCGCCCTCGGTCTCTTGGCCGCCTTCGGCGTCCTCGTTCTCCTGTGCCTGCTGAGCATCTGGCTCGGGTCCAAGGAGATCTCGTTCGGCGCCGTCTGGCAGGTGCTGTGGCACGACGACGGCTCCGCGGACGCCGTGATCATCCACAGTGTGCGGATGCCGCGGACGCTGCTCGCGGTGCTGGTGGGTGCCGGGCTCGGGCTCGCCGGCACGGTCATGCAGGCGCTGACCCGCAATCCCCTCGCCGACCCGGGCCTGCTCGGCGTCAGCGCCGGGGCCGCGTTCGCGATCGTGTTCTCGATCACCGTGCTGGGCATCAGCTCGCTCTACGGCTACATCTGGTTCGCCTTCGCCGGCGCGCTCCTCGCCACGGCCGTCGTCTACTACCTCGGCACGCGCGGGCGCGCGGGGTCGAGCCCGGTCAAGCTCGCGCTCGCCGGCGCCGCCGTCACGGCTCTGCTGTCGTCGTTCACCAGCGCGATGGTGCTGTCGGATCCGGTGGCGCTCAACCGTTACCGCTTCTGGTCGGCGGGCTCGCTGTCCGGTGTGGACGCGAACGCGTTGCTGCAGGTGCTGCCGTTCCTCGTCGTCGGGGTGGTGCTGGCGATCGCGAGCGGCCCGGCGCTCAACAGCCTCGCCCTCGGTGACGATGTCGCGATCGCACTCGGCCGGAAGCTGGGGCCGCTGCGCCTGCGCGGCGCACTGGCGATCACGCTGCTGACCGGCGCCGCCGTCGCCGTCGCCGGGCCGATCGTGTTCCTCGGCCTGATCGTCCCGCACGCGGTGCGGTTCCTGATCGGCCCGGACCACCGCTGGTTGCTGCCCTACACCGCGATTCTCGCGCCGTGCCTGCTGCTCGCCGCGGACATCCTCGGCCGGATCATGGCGCGCCCGAGCGAGATCCGCGCCGGCGTGATCGTCGCGTTCCTCGGCGCGCCGTTCTTCATCTACCTGGTCCGCCGCCGCAAGCTCGTGGAGTCCTGACATGAGCCTGCTGCAGATCCGGACCGACCGCGTCACCTTCCGCGCCGGCGCGGTGTCGGGCCGCCTCCGGCCGCGGCTGCTGCTCGTCTCGGTGATCCTCGCCGTGCTCGTGTTCGTGCTCTTCTGCGTGGGCATGACGATCGGCGACGTCCCGATGACCGTGTCCGACGTGCTGTCCGGCCTGTTCGGCGGCGGCGACACCGGGAACGGCTACATCGTGCAGGAGCTGCGGCTGCCCCGGGCGCTGACCGGGCTGCTGGCCGGGCTCGCGTTCGGCGCGTCGGGCGCGGTGTTCCAGACGATCACCCGCAACCCGCTGGCCAGCCCGGACATGATCGGCATCAACGCGGGCGCGGCGACGTTCGTCGTCGCCGGGATCGCGTTCGGCTTCGGTGGCGGGCTCGGCACCACCACGCTCGGCCTCCTCGGCGGCCTGCTCACGGCGCTGCTGGTCTACGCGCTGGCGTGGCGGCGCGGCACCACCGGGTACCGGATCCTGCTGGTGGGCATCGGCATCTTCGCGATGTGCACCAGCCTCACCGACTACCTGCTGAGCAAGGCGCAGATCACCGAGGCGCAGGCGGCGATCGGCTGGCTGGTCGGCAACCTCGCCAACCGCGGCTGGGAGCACGTCGTCCCGTTGTTCTTCGCGCTCCTCGTGCTGTTCCCGGTGGTGCTGGCGCTGTCCCGGTGGATGCAGACGCTGCTGCTCGGCGACGACGTGGCGGCCGGGCTCGGCACGCCGGTGCAGCCGGTCCGGCTGGGCCTGCTGTTGGCCGGCGCCGGCCTGGTCGCGTTCGCGACGGCGTCGGCGGGCCCGATCTCGTTCGTCGCACTGACTTCGCCGCAGATCGCGCAGCGGCTCGCCAAGCTGTCCTCGCCGCCGATCACGGCGTCCGCGCTCACCGGCGCGGTCGTGGTGCTGGGCAGCGACATCATCGCGCGTTCGCTGACGGCGTCGGCGCTCCCGGTCGGCATCGTGACCGGCGTGCTCGGCGCCCCGCTGCTGCTCTGGCTGCTGGCCAGGGCCAACCGATCCGGCTCCGGAGGCTGACCCATGACACCATCCCTGCGTGTGCAGGACCTCCGCGTCGCCTACGACGACCGGGTCGTCATCGACGGCCTCGACCTCGACATCCCACCGGAGCAGATCACCGCGATCGTCGGGCCGAACGCGTGCGGGAAGTCGACGCTGCTGCGCACCCTCGCACGGCTGCTGACGCCGAAGTCCGGCGGGGTGTTCCTGGACGGCCGCTCGATCCACGACCTGCCGACCCGCCAGGTCGCCCAGCGCCTCGGGATCCTGCCGCAGTCCCCGGTGGCGCCCGAGGGCATGACGGTGGCAGACCTCGTCGGCCGCGGCCGAGCCCCCCACCAGAGCTGGTGGCGCCAGTGGTCCACATCGGACGAAGGCGCGGTCGCGTCGGCACTGGAGGCGACGTCCATGACGGACCTGGCGGACCGCCCGGTGGACGAGCTGTCCGGCGGCCAGCGCCAGCGAGCGTGGATCGCGATGGCGGTCGCGCAGGGCACACCGGTGCTCCTGCTGGACGAGCCGACGACGTACCTCGACCTGGCCCACCAGATCGACGTGCTCGACCTGGTGGTCGACCTCAACCGCACCGAGGGCCGCACGGTGGTCATGGTCCTGCACGACCTGCCGCAGGCGTGCCGCTACGCCGACCACGTGATCGCGATGAAGTCCGGGCGGATCGTGGCATCGGGCAAGCCGGTCGAGGTCATCACGGAGGAGCTGGTGGACGAGGTGTTCGACGTCCGCTGCCAGGTGACCCCGGACCCGGTGAGCGGGACCCCGATGGTGATCCCGATCAGCCGTCACCACCCGGCGCCGGTCGACTAGCGCTATCCTGGGCGTGGCCCGCCTCGTGCCGTTCCGAGGTCCGTCCGGCCACCACCCCATCTAGGAGCTGACCTGTGTTCGTGCTGCCCGAAATCACCACCGGATCCGAGCGTCACCTGCTGGAGGCGTCGATGGACCGCCAGCGCCGCGCCGTCGCCGACACCGCGCGCGGCCTGTCCGAAACCGACGTCCGGCGGCGCCTGGTCACGTCCATGACCACGCCGATCGGCCTGGTCAAGCACGCCGCGATGGCCGAACGCCGCTGGTTCCAGCTCCTCCTGCTCAGCCTCGACGAGTCCGAGTGCGACGGGCCCACGACCCCGGGCGACGCCAGTTTCGTCGTCACCGAAGGCGAAACCCTCGCCGACGTGATCGCCGAGTTCGAGCGGGCGAGCGCTCGCTCACGCGAGATCGCGGCCCGCTTCGAACTCGACGACACCTGGACGCACGACGTCCTCGGCGAGGTCAACCTCCGGTTCGTCTACCTGCTCCTGATCGAGGACTTCGCCCGGCACGCCGGCCACAGCGACATCCTCCGGGAGCAGCTCACCGCGCGCTGACGGCGTACTCCCCCTCGGGCGCCGCGACGACTCGGCGGTCCACAATGGACTGCAGGATCTCCCCCACCCGCACCGCGGTGTTCGACAGCAGCGACGACGTGATCCCGTGCGTGTGCTCGGTGCCGCCCTGCAGGTAGATCCCGCCGCGCAGGGGCGGCTCCGTCGTGAGCCGGTAGTCGCGCTCGACACGCAGGCGGCCTTCGTCGTCGCGCAGGCACCGCGGGCCGAGCTCGCCCAGCAGCGGCGTCGGGTCCGCGGGCCGGTAGCCGGTGGCGTATACGACCGCGTCGGCCTCCAGCACCGTCCGCGCACCCGTCGTCAGGGACTCGATGGTCACCGTTCCCGCGTCGGTCACGTCGACCGGGCGCGAGACGTTGAACAGCCGCAACCGCTCCACGCCCAGCACCTTCTCGCGGTACATCCGGCGGTACAGCTCGTCGATCAGGTCGATGTCGACGGCCGAGTAGTTCGTCGCGCCGTGGTAGCGCATCAGGCGGTCCTTGACGGGCTCGCCCGCGCGGTAGAACTGGTCGACGGCGTCGGGGTCGAAGATCCGGTTGGCGAACGAGCTGTCGTCGGCCGGGCTGTAGCCGTAGCGCGCGAACACCGCGCACACCTCGGCGCGCGGGAACTCGTCGTGCAGCAGCGCCGCGACCTCCGCGGCGCTCTGCCCGGCGCCGACCACGACGAACCGCTTCGGATCGGCGTCACGCAAGGCGTCCACGCGGAACAGCAGCTCGCTGTTGTGCCAGATCCGGTCGCCGGCGGTGACGCCGTCGGGCAGCTGGGGCCGCAAACCCGTGCCCACCACCAGGTTCCGGGCGCGCAGCGACGAACCGTCCGAAGCCTCGACGTCGAAGTACGCGACCTCGTCACCGTCGTGGACCGGCTTCACCGCGACGACCTCGGTGCCGTAGGAGACGACGTCGTCGACCTTCGCGGCCGCCCACTCGAAGTAGTCGTGGAACTCGACGCGCAGCGGGAACAGGTTCTTGTGGTTGATGAAGTCGACGAGCCGGTCGGCCGCGTGCAGGTAGTTGAGGAAGCTGAACTCGCTGGTCGGGTTGCGCATGGTGACCAGGTCCTTGAGGAACGAGACCTGCATCGTCGCGGTGTCGATCAGCATCCCGCGGTGCCAGCCGAAGCGCGGCTGCCGCTCGAGGAAGTGCGCGGTCACCGGCTCCCCCGGGCCCGCGTTGTGCTCGGCGAGAGCGATGGCGAGGGCCAGGTTCGACGGGCCGAAGCCCACCCCGACGACGTCGTAGATCGGGATCTGTTCGCCGGCCTCTGCAGTCATGTTGCTCCCTTGCGCGCTCCGGTACCGTTCAGGGAACCCTAACCTAAGTAAGGCGAGCCTCGCCTAGTACGTTCGTGGTGATGTTCGTCCCCCGATCACGAAAGGGCACTCTCGAATGCGCGTGGCGATGTTCGGCTACCAGACCTGGGGGCACCGGACCCTCCAGGCGCTCATCGACGCCGGTCACGAGGTCGCTCTCGTGGTCACGCACCCGAAGAGCGACCACGCCTACGAGCGGATCTGGGCCGACTCGGTCGCCGACCTCGCGGAGGCCAACGGCATCCGCGTCCTGCTTCGCAACCGCCCGGACGACGCCGAGCTGCTGGCCGAGCTGAAGGCGGCGGAGCTCGACCTGATCGTGGCGAACAACTGGCGCACGTGGCTGCCGCCGGAGATCTTCGAGCTCCCCCGCCACGGCACCCTGAACATCCACGACTCGCTCCTGCCGTCCTACGCGGGCTTCTCGCCGCTGATCTGGGCGATGATCAACGGCGAGCCGGAGGTCGGCGTCACCGCCCACATGATGGACGGCGAGCTCGACGCGGGCGACATCGTCCTGCAGCGCGCGATCCCGGTCGGCCCGGCCGACACGACGACGGACCTGTTCCACCGCACGGTCGACCTGATCGCGCCGATCACGGCGGAGGCGATCTCGAAGATCGAGACGGGCTACACGCCGGTGCCGCAGGACCGGGCGAAGGCCAGCTTCTTCCACAAGCGCGCGGCCCGGGACAGCCTCGTCGACTGGACGTCGTCGCCGGCGGACATCGAGCGGTTCGTGCGCGCACTGTCCGACCCGTACCCGAACGCGTTCACCTACCACCGGGGCGAGCAGCTGCGGATCCTCCGCGCGTCGGTGTCCCGCGGCCACTACGGTGGCACGCCGGGCCGCATCTTCATCCGCGAGGGCGAGGGCGTGGTGATCGTGGCCGGGCCGGACGCGCGTCGCGGACAGTCGCCAGGGCTGCTGGTGGAGCGGGTCCGCACGGCGGACGGCACGGACCTGCCCGCGGCCGACTACTTCAAGACCATGGGCGGGTACCTCACCGACCGGCCCTGACCGATCAGCGGGACACCCCTTGGCGCCCGGTCACCCCGGCGCCAGGATGGCCCGCATGGCCGGGATCTGCTTCCTCGAAGACCACCGCGCGTGGGTGCTCACCACCGCGTCGAGCACCTACGCCCTGCGGCTCGACGAGGACAACGTCCCGACTCACGTCCATTGGGGCCCGAAGCTGCCCGCCGAGGACGTCCCCGAGCTCATCGGGAAAACCCTTCCCTGGTGGGACGGCTTCAACGACCCCAACGAAGGCCTCGACGAACTCGCCGCTGACGGCGGGACCAAGTACTGGACCCCCGCTCTGCAACTCCGCTTCGCCGACGGCACCCGCGCGCTCGAATGGCGTTACGCCACCCACGAGATCGACCACGACCACCTGAAGATCCGCTTCACCGACCGCTACTACCCCCTCCGGATCACCCTCCACTACCGCTTGAAGGGTCCCGTCCTCGAACGGTGGACCGAGCTGGCCGCCGACACCGACGTCGAGGTGGTCCGGGCCGACTCCGCGACCTGGGTGCTGCCCGTCCGGGACGACTACCGGCTCAGCCACGTCACCGGCCGGTGGGCCGCGGAAACCCAGCTCCACCGCACCCCGGCGCCCCACGGTGAGACGACGTTCGCGAGCCGGCGCGGGATCACCGGGCACCACGCCAACCCGTGGGTCATGGTCGACGACGGCACCGCGACCGAGCGCCACGGCGAGGTCCACGGCGTCGCCCTCGCGTGGAGCGGGTCCTGGCGCCTGACCGCCACCCGCTCGTCCACCGGCCGGCTGACCGTCAGCGGCGGCTTCGGCCAGGACGGCGTCGTGCACCGCGTCGGGCCGGGCAAGCCGCTGACGACGCCGGTCGCCGCCGGGCTCTACACCGACGGCGGGTTCGGTGCCGCCAGCCGCGCCTGGCACGCCTACGTCCGGGACCACGTCCTCCCCCACCCGGACGAACTGCGTCCGGTGCTCTACAACTCCTGGGAGGCAACGGGTTTCGACGTCTCCGAGAAGGGACAGCGCCTGCTCGCCGAGCGCGCCGCCGCACTCGGCGTCGAACTGTTCGTCATGGACGACGGCTGGTTCGGCGCACGGACCGGCGACCACGCCGGGCTCGGCGACTGGTACGTCAACCGCGACCGCTTCCCCGACGGCCTCGAGCCCCTCGTCGACGCCGTGCACGGGCTAGGCATGCGGTTCGGCCTCTGGGTCGAGCCCGAGATGGTCAACCCCGCCAGCGACCTCTACCGCGCGCACCCGGACTGGGTCCTGCAGCACCCGCACCGGCGCCGGTCGGAACTGCGCAACCAGCTCGTCCTCAACTTCGCCCGGCCCGATGTCGCCGCCTGGGCGCACGACTGGCTCGACCGGCTCGTCGGCGACCACGGCGTCGACTTCCTCAAGTGGGACATGAACCGCCCGTTCAGCGAAGCGGGCTGGCCGGGCGACGCGGACCCGGACCGCCTGTGGGTCGAGCACACCCTGGCCGTCTACGCGCTCATGGACCGCCTCCGAGCGGACCACCCGGGCCTGCGCATCGAGGCGTGCGCCGGCGGCGGTGGCCGAATCGACCTCGGCGTGCTCGCGCGCGCCGACCAGGTGTGGACGTCGGACAACACCGACGCCCTCGACCGCCTGCGGATCCAGCACGGCTACGGCCAGCTCTACCCTGCCCGCGCGATGTCCGCGTGGGTCACCGACAACCCCGGCTTCGTCACGGGCCGCTCGGTGCCCCTGCGGTTCCGGTTCCACGTCGCCATGGCCGGCGTGCTCGGCATCGGCGGCGACATCGCACGCTGGCCGGACGACGACCTCGCGCTCGCCCACGAGCTGATCGCGCTCTACCAGGACATCCGGCCCGTGGTCCAGCACGGCGCGCTGTACCGGCTGCGGCCGCCGGTCGACGACGGGGTCACGGCGTTCCAGTACGTCCACGAGGATCGGGTGGTCGTCTTCGCCTACCGGCAGGCCGCGCACTTCAACGCGCCGGAGCGCCCGCTGCGGCTCGACGGCCTCGATCCCACTGACCGGTACCTCGATTCGGAGTCCGGAACCTCGTACCGCGGCGCCGTGCTGCTCGCCCACGGGCTGCCCCTCGGCCTGCCGACCGGCGACTTCGCGAGCAGAGTCGTCCAATTGCGTCGAAAGATCTGATCTCTCGACGGATCAACGCGGGATTCGATGGGGTTCGACGCTTGACACCGTGTCAGAGGTCCGATCAAATGCGTCGTACATCACATATGGTGGGTGGCATGTGGGAGGAACGATGAGACGGTCCCTGGCGCTCGGAGCGGCAGTGCTCCTGGCTGTGAGCGGATGCTCGGTCGGCGCGAACACCGGCGGGAGCGGAAGCGCGGAAATCACGTTCCTGACCTTCGAAACGCCGAACCTCACGCCGGCCTACTGGGACGCCGCCATCAAGCGCGTCACCGACAAGAACCCGGGGATCAAGGTCAAGAAGCTCGTCGCCCCGACCGCCGACGGGCGGACGTCGTACGCGAAGCAGCTTCTGCAGTCGGGCCAGTTCCCGGACGTGATGATCGCCGTCGACTCGGCGGGGTTCGCCGAGGCGGGCAACCTCTACGCGTGGACGCCCGACGAGCTCAAGGACTTCCAGTTCCCCGACGCGAACCCGGTGCGGGGCAAGTACTTCCAGCTGCCGGCGAACACCCAGACCATCCCGCCGGTCTACTACAACAAGAAGCTGTTCGCCGACGCGGGCATCACCACGACCCCGAAGACCTGGGCCGAGCTGGAAACCGATGCCGGCAAGCTGAAGGACAAGGGCATCGCGCCGTTCACCATCGGCGGCGGCAAGGACGGCTTCCCGTCGTCGATGATCCTTTCCGGGCTGGTCAGCACCGAGGTGTACAACACGATCCCGGACTGGCTGACCCAGCGCCGTCAGGACAAGGTCAAGTTCGCCGATCCCACGTTCCAGAAAGCGTTTTCGAAGCTTGCCGACCTCGCCACGAAGGGGTACGTGGACAAGACGAGCGTGTCGCGCGACTACGCGGCCACCGAGCAGGCCTTCCTCGACGGCAAGAGCGCGATGTACCCGATGGGCAACTGGTTCGCCGCCAACGCCGACACCAAGAAGCACGACTTCGAGGTCGGCGTCTTCAACTTCCCGACCGAGGACGGCAAGCTCGTCGTCCCGGCCTACACCGGCGGCGGCATGATCGTGAACGCCAAGGCGGCCAACCTCGACGCCGCCAAGAAGTTCGCCCTCGGCTTCCAGCTCGACAAGGACCAGCTCGACGCGTCAGTCAAGGCCGACGGCCTGTTCCCCGCGATCAAGGGCTACACCCCGCCGGCGGACGTCGGGCCGACCTTCAAGGCCGGCTACGACCTCTACACCGAGGCGGTGCAGCAGAAAGCCGTCGTGCACGCGTTCCGCTGGGAGACCGCCGACGACGGCCTGCTGCCCGGCATGAAGGACAAGGTCGACCAGGCCGCGCAGGACGTGATCACCGGCCGCAAGTCCGTGGCCGACGCGTGCGCGTTCCTGGACACCGAGTGGGCGAAGGCGGGCTGACGCACTTGACCGCCGTCGTCAGTCCCCCCGCTCCTCCCTCGTCCCGGCGCAGACCGGCCCGCCCCAAGCGGCGCAAGCCGATCCTGCCGCGGGTGTGGCACTTCGCGTCGTTCGGCGCGCCGGGCGTGCTGGTCTACCTGTGTTTCGTGATGGCGCCGATCCTGATCAGCTTCGGATACAGCCTTACCAATTACAACCCGTTCAACCCGCCGGTGAAGTTCGTCGGCTTCGACAACTACCGGCTGCTCTTCACCGACGAACAGTTCCTCACGGCGCTGAAGGTCACCACGATCCTGACGCTGATCGTGGTGATCGTGCCGAACGTGCTGGGCCTGGGCGTCGCGCTGCTGCTGGATCGGAAAGGCTGGCTCTACAACGCTTTGCGCAGCGTGTTCTTCACGCCGGTGATCCTCAGCTCGGTCGTCGTCTCGATCGTCTGGTCGCGCCTGCTCGACGACCAGGGTCCGCTCAACAACCTGCTGCGGGCGGTCGGGATCGAGCACCCGCCCGGCTGGCTTTCGGATCCCGACGTGGCGTTGTACTCGGTCGCGTCGATCGTGTGCTGGCAGATGCTCGGGTTCTGCGTCGTCGTCTACCTCGCGGGGTTGCAGGGGGTTCCCACCGAGCTGCTGGAGGCCGCCGAGATCGACGGCGCCGGCCCGCTGCGGCGGTTCCGCGCTGTGACGTGGCCGCTGCTCGCGCCGTCGCTGACAATCAACACGGTGGTACTGCTCATCTCGGCGTTCAAGACCTACGACTACGTCAAGGTGATCACCAACGGCGGCCCGGGCTCCGGCGCCACCGCGACGATCGCGTTCGACGTGCTGCAGACCGGCTTCGACTCGAACCACGTCGGCTACGCGTCCGCGATGGCCGTGTTGATGCTGGTGATCGTCGCGGTCGTGACGACGGTCGTGCTGAACTTCCTGCGTCGCCGGGAGGTGGACCTGTGACCCGCTCCTGGCTACGGCCGTCGGTCGCACTGGTCGTCAGCGCGGTGTTCTTCGTACCGTTGTATTTGGTGCTGGCCAACGTGATCAAGCACGGCGACCGGATCGCCGCGGAGCCGGCGTCGCTCCCGCTGCCGCCGACGCTGGCCAACATCCACGCGGTGCTGACCCGCCCGGACGGCCTATTCTGGGTCAGCTTGACCAACAGCGTCGTCGTCACGACGTTGTCGATCCTGGTGCTGACGGTGCTGTCGGCCATGCTCGGCCACTACCTGGCGCGGTCGGGCAAGCGGTGGACGAAGGTCCTGACGCTGGTGCTGCTGGCCGGGCTGATGATCCCGCCGCAGGTGATCCTGATCCCGATCACGGACGTCCTGCGGGTGACGCACCTGATGGCGACGCTGCAGGGGCTGATCCTGTTCAACGTCGGGTACTACGTGCCGTTCGGGGTCTTCGTGTTCAGCGGGTTCATCCGGAGCGTGCCGGTGGAGCTGGAGGAGGCGGCGTTGCTGGACGGAGCGAGCCGCATGCAGGTGTTCTGGCGGGTGGTGTTCCCTCTGTTGCGCCCGGCGACGGCATCGGTGCTGATCTTCCTGGGCGTGTGGATCTGGAACGACTTCATCGACCCGCTGATCATCCTCGGCCCCAGCCAGGGCACGACGATCACGACGGGTATTTATCGCTCGATCGGCCAGTACCAGGCTGACTTGGGCAGCGTGTTCGCGCTGATGTTCTTGGCGACGTTGCCGGTGCTGATCTTCTACTTGGCGCTGCAGAAGCAGTTCGTCAAGGGCTTGACCGGCGGCGCGACGAAGGGGTGAGCGGCGGTCACCTTCGAGAGCATGGCTCACACGTGGTGGCGAGCAGCGCTCCCACCCGAGAGCACCGCTCTCCCGCGGCGGCGAACAGCGCTCGACTTCGAGAGCACCGCTCACCCGCAACGGCAGACGACGCTCGGTTCCCGAGAGCACCACTCACCGCAACAGCAGGCGACGCTCGGTCCCGAGAGCACCGCTCAACCGCGACAGGAAACGGCGCCAGACTCCGAGAGCACCGCTCACCCGTAGCGGCGGGCACTGCTCTCACCCGAGAGCACCGCTCCGTCAAGCTCTATACCGCGTTCAGAACCCGAGAGCACCGCTCTTCCCACGACGGCAGCGGCGCTCAGTTTCGAGAGCACCGCTCACCAGCTGCAGAGAGCAGCGCCCGGCTTCGAGAGCACCGCTCACCCGCGATGGCGAGCGCCGATCAGGTTAGAGAGCACTGCTCACCGACCCCGCAACCGACACCGCCAGCGGTCAAAGCTCCCGAACCTTCCCCCCATCAACCTCAAACCGCCGAGTGACATGCACAGCGTCAAGCATCCGACGGTCGTGAGTCACCAGCAAAAGCGTGCCCGGGTACCTATCCAACGCCGCCTCAAGCTGCTCGATCGCCGGCAGGTCCAGATGGTTCGTCGGCTCATCCAGCACCAACAGATTCACCCCACGAGCCTGCAGCAACGCCAACCCAGCACGCGTGCGCTCCCCCGGCGACAGCGTCGCAGCGGAGCGCAGCACGTGCGCCGCCTTGAGACCGAACTTGGCCAGCAGCGTCCGAACTTCGGCGTCGGGCAGCTCCGGCACCTCCCGGGCGAACGCCGTAGCCAGCGGCACGTCCCCAAGAAACAGCCGCCGCGCCTGGTCGACCTCGCCGACCACCACACCCGGGCCGAGCGCCGCGTCGCCGTCGGACAACGGCAGCTGACCGAGGAGTGCCGCCAGCAGCGTCGACTTGCCGGAGCCGTTCGCGCCGGTGATGGCGACCTTGTCCGCCCAGTCGATCTGCAGGTCGACCGGCCCCAGCGTGAACCCGCCGCGCCGGACTACCGCGCCGCGCAGGGTCGAGACCACCGCGCCCGCCCTAGGGGCCGCCGCGATCTCCATCCGCAGCTCCCACTCCTTGCGCGGCTCCTCGACGACGTCCAGGCGCTCGATCATCCGGTCGGTCTGCCGGGCCTTCGACGCCTGCTTCTCGGTGGCCTCGCTGCGGAACTTGCGGCCGATCTTGTCGTTGTCGGGCGCCTTGCGGCGGGCGTTCTTGACGCCCTTCTCCATCCACCCGCGCTGCATCCGCCCGCGCGCCTCCAGTGACGCCTTCGTGTCGGCGTACTCGTCGTACTCCTCACGCGCGTGCCGGCGCGCGACCTCGCGCTCTTCCAGGTAGGCCTCGTAGCCACCGCCGTAGACGTTGACCTGCTGCTGCGCCAGGTCCAGCTCGACGACGCGGTCGACGGTCCGGGCCAGGAACTCGCGGTCGTGACTGACCAGGACGGTCGCCGACCGGAGCCCGGACACGAACCGCTCCAGCCGGGCCAGCCCGTCCAGGTCGAGGTCGTTGGTCGGCTCGTCGAGCAGGAAGACGTCGTAGCGGCTCAGCAGCAGCGACGCGAGCCCGGCGCGCGCGGCCTGCCCGCCCGAGAGCGACGTCATCGGCTGATCCAGGTCGACGGCGAGCCCGAGGTCGGCGGCCACTTCGGCCGCGCGGTCGTCGAGGTCCGCGCCACCCAGGTCGAGCCACCGGTCCAGTGCCACGGCGTACTGGTCGTCCGCACCCACCGAGCCTGCGGTCAGCGCCGACGTCGCCGCGTCGAGGTCCGCCTGCGCCGCCGACACGCCGGTGCGCCGGGCCAGGAACGCCCGCACCGACTCTCCTTCGCGCCGCTCGGGCTCCTGGGGCAGGTGCCCGACGGTCGCGGTCGGCGGGTTCAGCCGGATCTCGCCGTCGTCGGGTTTCGCGAGCCCGGCCAGCGTCCGCAGGAGCGTCGACTTGCCGGCGCCGTTGACGCCGACCAGGCCGACGACGTCGCCGGGGGCGACCACGAGATCGAGGCCGGAGAAGAGGATGCGGTCACCGTGGCCCGCGGCCAGGTCCTTCGCGACGAGAGTTGCGCTCATGAGGTGGTCAAGTCTACGGGGCCGTGCTGAACTGTCAGATCATGGTCAAACGCACCGACTGTGTGTGTCCGGTGGCGCTTTGATCACTCAGTGTGGGTAACCTGTTCGGTTGTCGCTACCCCCGCGCAGTGAGGTGAAAGAGCATGGGCGAATCCGCTCCCCCGGTCACCATCGGCCGCAGGCCGAAACCGAGGGAAGGCCGCTCGTCCGCGCCCCGGCCCACGGTGAGCCGGCGGCGCGAGGTCAGCCACGCCAGCGCGCGGTCGCTGCTGATGACCGTGCTCGGCGAGTACACGCTGCCGCGCGACAAGCCGGTCTGGACGTCGATGCTGGTCGAGGTGCTCGGCATCCTCGACATCGAGGAGAAGTCGGCGCGCCAGGCGCTGGCCCGCTCCGCCGCCGAGGGCTGGATGGTCTCCGAGCGCGTCGGGCGCCGGGTGCGCTGGTCGCTGACGCCGCCGGGGCGTCGCCTCCTGACCGAGGGCGCCGAGCGGATCTACGCGTTCGGCCGCGAAGAGCGTCCCTGGAACGGCCAGTGGCTGATGCTCATCGTCTCCGTGCCGGAAGCCAAGCGCGACCTGCGGCACCGGCTGCGCACGCGGCTGACCTGGGCGGGCTTCGGCTCGCCGGTCGCCGGGGTGTGGGTCAGCCCGGACCTGAGCCGCCAGCGGGAGGCCCAGCAGATCGTCAGCGAGCTCGGTCTCGACGCGCAGGCGATGTCGTTCACCGCCACCTACGGCGAGGTCGGCGAGCAGGAGACCATGGTCGCCCGCTCCTGGGACCTCACCGAGCTGAAGGACCGCTACGAGGACTTCATCGACCGGTTCACCGGCCTGCACCCCACCGGCGGCCGGGCCGTGCTGCGGGCGCAGACCGAGCTGGTGCACGAGTGGCGGCGGTTCCCGTTCCTCGACCCGCAGCTGCCCGCCGAGCTCCTGCCGGCGAAGTGGAGCGGGACGAAAGCGGCGGAGCTGTTCCATCACAAACACGTCGACTGGCGCCCGGAGGCCCAGCAGTATTGGGACGACATCGTCGCCGCCGAAGAAGCAGGGTGAACATGACCGACCAGGTCCGCCTCGACCGTGACGGCGGGCTCGCCGTCCTGACCATCGACGCCCCGCCGTTGAACCTGTACACGGCCTCCCTGCAGGACTCACTTTCGTCGGCGATCGACGAGCTGGAAAAGGACCCTGCACGGGCGCTGCTGATCCGCGCCGAGGGCAAGGTCGTCAGCGGCGGCGTGGACGTCTCCCTGTTCGACGCCCAGGGCTCGCCCGCCGAGGCGAAGGTGCTCTTCGACGCGATGCTCGCGGTGCCGGACAGGATCGCGGCACTGCCGTTCCCGACGGTGTTCGCCGCCCACGGACTGTGCCTGACCTGGGCGTTCGAGGTGGCCGTGGCGTGCGATCTGATCCTCGCCGCGGCGCGCGCGAAGTTCGGGCTGGTCGAGAAGGTCGTCGGGCTGACGCCGACCATGGGCGGCACCCAGCGGCTCGCCGCGCGCGCCGGCGTCGGCCGCGCCAAGGAGTTCGTGATGACCGGCGACACCTACGACGCCGCGACGCTCGAACGCTGGAACGTCGTCAACCGCGTCCTGCCCGACGAAGGGTTCGACGACGCGGCCCGGGCCTTCGCCGCGCGGCTGGCCTCAGGCCCGACCCGGGCCCACGCGGCGACCAAGCGCGTCCTCGACCACTTCGCCGCCGGTGGTGTCCCGGAGGCGAACGCGAACATCACGTCGATCGCCGCCGAGCTGTTCGAAACCGAGGATCTCCGCAATGCCGTGAAGTCGTTCCTCGCCGACGGGCCCGGGAAGGCGACCTTCACGGGGCGGTGAAACCTCCGTTCGGACAACGGCTTCGGCCGTTCGGGCGTGAGCCCGTTTCGTCTTGATCGATGTGGTCTAGACCGGTTATCCCGGCGCGGGTTACATTCGGACGTGGTCTAGACCACAGTCCGTCTGCCTCGTGCCGCTTGGAGAACCGCCATGAGACGCACTCCCGCACGACTACGCTCCGCGCTCGCCGCCGTACTGATCGCAGCCGGCAGCGTCGCGGCGCTCGCGCCACCCGCCGCCGCGGCCGGTTCGCTGACCGCCACCCTGGCGATGAGCGGAACGACCGGCACCTACACCGTCGCGAACACCGGCACCGCGTCGGTGAGCAACTGGGCGATCACCTTCACACTGCCCGCCGGAGTCACCGCCAGCACCGGCGAAAACGGCACGGTGACCCAGAACGGCACCCAGGTCACGCTCACCCCGGCGTACTACATCGCGACGCTGGCGCCGGGCCGCAACACCTACCCGTACAGCCCGACGTTCCGGCTCAGCGCCGCCGCGACGCCGTCGCAGTGCCGCGTCGACAACGCGAACTGCGACGGTTCACCCGACACTCCCCCGGGCGCGCCGGCCAACCTGAGGCTGGTCGCGAAGACCACCAAGACGGTCGCGCTGGCCTGGAACACCTCGACCGCCGGCTCACTGCCGGTGACCGGTTACGACGTCTACCAGGGCACGGCCTTGGCCGCGTCGGTGACCGGGACGAGCGCCACGATCAGCGGGCTCACGCCGAGCACGGCGTACTCGTTCACGGTGAAGGCCAAGGACTCCAAGGGCACGACGTCCGCGGCGAGCGCCGCCTTGTCCGTGACCACGAACAACCCGGCCGACGACACTTCCCCGCCCTCGGCGCCGGGTGGGCCGCGCTCGACGGCCGCCGACTCGGGAAGCGTCTCCCTGGCCTGGACGGCGTCGACGGACAACACCGGCGTCGTGAGCTACGACGTCTACCGCGGGTCCACGCTGGCCACCACGGTGACGACGACGGCGGCGGTCGTGACCGGCCTGGCACCGTCCACTTCGTACACCTTCACGGTGCGCGCGCGGGACGGCTACGACAACGTGTCCGCGCCGAGTGCCGCGGTGACCGCCCGGACCGGCGACATCGTCGCGGGCTACGCGAAGGTCGGCTACTTCGTGCAGTGGGGCATCTACGGGCGCCAGTACTTCGTGAAGAACCTCGAGACGTCGGGTGCGGCCGCCAAGCTCACGCACCTGCTGTACGCGTTCGAGAACATCGACCCGGTGAACCTGACGTGCCTGTCCGGCGTCACGAAGGGCACGACGGCCAACCCGCAGGACCCCAACCAGGGCGACGGCGCGGGTGACGCCGAAGCCGACTACTCGCGGCCGTTCGCGGCGGCGCAGTCGGTGGACGGCGTGGCCGACACGGGCTGGGAGTCGTTGCGCGGCAACTTCAACCAGCTCAAGAAGCTCAAGGCGAAGCACCCGAACCTCAAAGTGCTGGTCTCGCTGGGCGGCTGGACGTACTCGAAGTACTTCTCCGATGTCGCGGCCACGGACGCGTCGCGGAAGAAGTTCGTCTCGTCGTGCCTCGACACGTGGATCAAGGGCAACCTCGCGTCCTACGGTGGCGCCGGCGGCCCGGGCACCGCGGCCGGCATCTTCGACGGCATCGACCTCGACTGGGAGTGGCCCGCGAGCGCCGACGGCCACCCGGGCAACCACTGGAGCCCGAACGACAAGAACAACCTGACGGCGCTGCTGGCCGAGTTCCGCACGCAGCTCGACGCGTACGGCGCGACGACCGGCAAGCGGTACCAGCTGCACGCGTTCACCCCGGCGGACCCCGCCAAGGTCGCGGCCGGCTGGGACCTGTCGAAGGTGTTCAGCTACCTCGACGTGGCGAACGTGCAGGGGTACGACTTCCACGGGTCGGGCAGCGACAACTCGTGGGAGCCGAACCGCACCGGGCACCAGGGCAACCTGTACGCGGACGCGGACGACCCGTACAACTTCCACTTCAGCGCGGAAGCGGCGATCAACGCCTACACGAACGCGGGCGTCGATCCACGGCGGCTGACGTTGGGCCTGGCGTTCTACGGGCGCGGCTGGCAGGGCGTCGCGGACGGCGGGAGGCACGGCGAGTGGCAGTCGGCCACCGGCGCGGCGCCGGGCCAGTTCGCCGAGGAGGCAGGCACCCGGGGGTACGCGAACCTGGTGGCGAGCGTGCCGGCGTGCACGGTCTACCACGACACCGCGGCGGTCGCGACGTCGTGTTACACGGGCAACGGCGGTCAGTGGTGGACGTTCGACGACGCCTGGTCGATCGGACTGAAGACGACGTGGCTGAAGCAGCGTGGCCTGCTCGGCGTGATGGCGTGGGAGATGTCGGGTGACACCGGGACGTTGATGAACGCGGTCAGCGCCGGACTTGGCTGATTTGTTCAGCCCGCTGAACGGAAAACGTCTTCCGTTCAGCGGGCTGAACATTTTCCCGGCTATTTCTTCAGGAGGCGAAGAAAGGGCTTCCCGGTTCTTGACGGGCCGTGGTCTGGACCATGAGACTGGGCGCAGCGCGCTGCCCCGGACACCGTCGTCTCGAGGAGAGCCATGTCCCGCTTGAGAAAAGTCGTCACGCTCGCCGCACTGGTGCCACTGGCCCTCGGCCTGGTCGCCACCCCGGCCCCCGCGGCGCCGGCGACGTTCACCCACCCCGGAGTGCTGGTCAGCCGTCCGCAGCTGGACTTCGTGAAAACGCAGGTGAACGCCGGCGCCCAGCCGTGGAAAGCCGCTTACGACCAAGCCAAAGCGAGTGCGTACGCGTCGCTTTCGCGGACGCCGAAACCGCGTTCGGTGGTCGAATGCGGCCCGTATTCGAACCCGAACAACGGGTGTACCGACGAGCGGGAAGACGCGATCGCGGCGTACACGGACGCCCTGATCTGGTACATCTCCGGCGACGCCCGCTACGCGCAGAAGGCGATCGCATTGATGGACGCGTGGTCGGCGACGATCACCAACCACACCAACAGCAACGCCCCGCTGCAGACGGGCTGGGCGGGCTCGTCCTGGCCCCGCGCGGCGGAGATCATCAAGTACACGTACACGAGCTGGCCGAACTCCGGCCGTTTCGGCACGATGCTGCGCAACGTGTACCTGAACAAAATCATCAACGGCAGCAACAGCAACGGCAACTGGGAACTGTCCATGATGGAGGCCGCGGTCGGCATCTCGGTGTTCCTGGAGGACAAGACGAACTTCGACAAGGCGGTGACCCGCTACCGCAACCGCGTCGCGGCGTACGTTTACCTGTCGTCCGACGGCGCGTTGCCGAAGACGGTCCCGGGCAGCGGACTGTCCACGCGCGACCAGATCGTGGGCTATTGGCAAGGGCAGGGAACGTTCGTGGACGGCCTGACCCAGGAGACGTGCCGCGACTTCACGCACACGGGCTACGGGATCGCGGCGATCGCGGACGTGGCGGAGACGCTGCGCATCCAGGGCCAGGACGTGTACGGAACGGACGTGGGCGAGCGCCTGCGCCAGGCACTGGGGTTCCAGTCGAAGTACCAGCTGGGCACGGCGGTGCCTTCGTGGCTGTGCGGTGGTTCGTTGAAGCTGGGCCTCGGCCCGGTGACGGAGGTGGGCTTCAACGCACTCCACACGCGCTTGGGGATCGCGATGGCGAACACGCAGACGTTGACGGAGCGCCAGCGCCCGGCGGGCTCGAACAACCTGTTCGTGGCGTGGCAGACGCTGACCCACGCCGGCAACGCTGCGTGAGGGCTCCCGGTCCGCCTGACCTGTTTCCGCAGGTCAGGCGGATCGAGGCCCCGCGTGCAAGCCCGTTGGACGGGCACGCTAAAGTACTTCTCACGCACTCAGCGAGTGCGGGTCCGGGCTGTGGCGCAGTTTGGTAGCGCACTTGACTGGGGGTCAAGGGGTCGCAGGTTCAAATCCTGTCAGCCCGACGGACAAGCCACGTTTACGCAGGTAAACGTGGCTTTCGTCGTATCCGGGGCCGGTTCGGGCACCCAAAGGAGAGAGATGTTCGCACTTGTCGTCCGGTTCGAGCTCCACGACGAGGCGCGAGCCGCCGAGTTCGATCTTCTCGTCGAACGGACCGGGCGGGGCATCGCCGAGCACGAACCCGGGACTCTCGTCTACGTCACCCACCGCGTCGCCGATGCTCCTCTCGCTCGCGTCTTCTACGAGGTCTACCGGGACCGCGATGCCTTCGACGAGCACGAGCGGCAGCCGCACACCCGGCACTTCCTCGCCGAACGGGACAAGTACGTGAAGTCCACGCGCGTCGAGTTCGTGACACCCGTCACGGCCACCGGGCTGCCCGGCTGACTTCTCGATCGGCGGACCCCCGGAACCTGCCGGTACGGTCGGTGCACGAGACAAAACGTCCGCCGAACCGGAGGAATCGTTCATGCCGCAGCCCGAACCGGCCGCGAAGAATCCTGACAAGGGGCATCTCGCTCTGCTCGGCTGGAGCCTCAATGCCGTCGAGGCCCTCGATCGCTTCGACCGTCGCTATCTCGTAGTAGCGCCGGAGTGGGCCGAGGAATACTGCGTCGAGCACGACATCCCTTACGTGCCTTGGAACTTCGAGCGGCTCAACGACCGGTCGATGGAGATCGCCGAGATCCTCAAGGACAGAGGCGTCGATGTCGCGATCCCGTTGTTCGAAGAGACCGTCGAGTGGGCCGGCGCGATCAACTCCGTGCTGCTCGACAACCCCCGCCTCTTCGGCCAAGCCATGCTGTTGCGGGACAAGGCTTTGATGAAACGGCGCGCGCAGCTCGGCGGGATCCGGGTCGGGATCTTCGAAGAGGCGCACGACCGGGACGACGTGATCCGCTTCCTCAAGCGCGTCAACCAGACGCTGCTCAAGCTGGACGGCGATCCCAACGACCCCATCCACCTCAAGGCGTTCGACAAGGCCGGCTGCCTCGGGCACCGCGTCATCCGCACGCCCGACGAGATCGACACGATCCCGGACGACGAGTTCCCCGTGCTCATGGAGTCCCATTTGGACGGCTGGGAGTTCGCCGTCGAAGCGTGGATCCACCAGGGGAAGATCAAGTTCCTCAACATCTCCGAATACGTCACCCTCGGGTACTCGGTGTTCGTTCCCGCGACGTCGGAGCTGGAGAAGTACCGGCCGCAGATCACCGCGCAGATCGAGAAGCTCATCAAGACCTTCGACATCGAGTTCGGGTTCGTGCACCCGGAGTACTTCGTCACCAGCGACGGTGAGATGTACTTCGGCGAGGTCGCCTACCGGCCGCCGGGTTTCAAGGTCTTCGAGCTGCTCGAGCGGGCCTACGGCTTCAACGCCTACCAGGGCCTGGCGCTGGCCTTCGACCCCAAGACGACCGAGGAGGAGATCGACGCCTTCTTCCCGCGCGAGGTCGTCGACGCGGCCGGGGTCGCGGGCTGCTTCGGCGTCTACCCGCGCCGGCGGGTCGTCAGCGAGCTGCGGATCCCCGAGCAGACCCAGGACGACGACTACTACGAGTCGCACGACCTCTCGGCCCCGCTGGAGGAGACCGTCACCAAGCGGACCGCGTTCGGCACCCACTGGGGCCTGCTGTACTTCTTCGGCGACGACGCCTACCGGATGCGGGATCTGCTGAAGGAACAGGAAGACTACGACTTCTACGTCTGATGTGGACCGAAACGTGGGGAACCTCGTGACGCTGGACAAGCGCGTGACCGCGCTCGACGACGCCGTCCGGGCGATGGCCGAGACCCGCGACTTCGGCAAGCACACGAAGCTGCGGCGCGTCCTGGAGGCGTTGCGGCGAGTGCTGCTGCAGCCGGGCGGTCCCGCGGCGATCCAGGCCAGGGCGCAGGCCATCGAGGAGGCCGGCCTGTTCCTGGGCACGGACTGGGCCACGCCGGAGATCCTCGTCCCGTCGCTGGTCGGGCCGGGGCTGCGCAGCGACAACGCGGACACCGCCGTGATCGAGGCGACCAGCGAGCTGCGGATGCTCGCGGTCGCCCGCGGCGACTTCACCCACCCGACGCTGTCGGCCGACGACGCCCGCCAGTTCCTGTCGCAGGTCCTGGCGATGAACCTGGAGCTGCTGTTCACACCGCCCACCGAGGCGGAGCGGGTCCGGCAGGGCCGGACCGCGCAGCTGATCCGGGACCTGTTCCGGCACATCGCCGACGAGGTCGGCTACGACAGCGTCCTGGACGAGCTGGTCGACGAGATCTGGCGGATCTTGCGCCAGCGCCCGATCCAGGTCGACCAGGTGCAGTCGCTGATCACCCGGATCGCGGTCTACCGCGGTGACCCGGACGTCGCGCTGGGAGCGTCGTCCGGCCAGGGCCTCGACCGGCTCATCACCAGCCTGTTCGGGACCACCGAGGCGTGCCGGGAGGACCCCGGCGTCGACGTCTTCCGGTCGCGGCTGGAGGCGATGGACACCGTCGGCCTGCAGTACGAGGCGACCGGGTTCGCCCGGGCGATGCACGACACCGGTCTCGTGTCGCCTTACCACGCGGAGCTGCTGCGGTTCCTGCGTTACGAGAGCGACTACCTGCTCGGCGAGGCACTCGGCCTGTCCGACACCGGCCGGAACTGCCTGCTGCGCTACCGCGACCTCGTGCACCGGCTGATCGAGGTCGCGGTGCACCCGCAGACCGCGCAGTGCATCTACGGGCTCGCGCTGCTGCTCGACCGAGGCATCCTCTACGAGCCCCCGGTGGTGCCCGCGCTGTGGCGCCAACTGGCGCTGGAACTCGCGCCGGCCGCGCGCGAACGGCTGACGACGGTGTTCGGCGACCAGCCCGGACCGGCGGCGCGGCTCGTCGCCGGGGTGCTGTCGATGCTGGGCCTGCCGCTCGGTGTCGGGCAGGGCGACAACCCGACGTGCCAGTCGGCGCGCGCGTTGTCGATGTGGGCGTACAACGACCCGGACTACCTGCTGCAGATCGTCGCCTGGGCCGCCCGCGACGACGAGGTCATCATGCACTTCGAGGGGCAGCCGATCTCGTCGAAGGACGCCGTCGCCGGGCTGGCGGCCACGCCGCCGGCGGACCTGGATCCGGTGTCGCTGCTCGTGGTGCCGCACCTGGACCGGATCTACGCCGAGATGGGACGCCGCTGCGCCGACCGGCCCGGGGACCCGCACCGGTGGGTCAACCCCGAGTTCCACGGCTGGTGGACCGCCCGCGGCTTCCGGATCAACGTCGACGTCGCCACCGGGAAGCTGATCGACCTCGACGACTTCTACCGGCACTTCCACGCGAGCTACCACCCGTCCTACAACGGCGGGCAGCCGCTGATCCACCCGCAGCCGGCCGGGGTCGCGGTCACCGACAGCGCGGCGCGTTACGTCGGCTGGCACGCGATCACGATCCTGCGGGCAGCGCCTGATCCCCACGACGTCATGCGGGTGTACTTCTTCAACCCCAACAACGACAGCGGCCAGGACTGGGGTGACGGCGTCGTCGTCTCCACCGCGGGGAACGGCGAGCGGTTCGGTGAGGCTTCGTTGCCCTTCGACCAGTTCGCTTCGCGGCTTTACATCTTCCACGTCGATCCGCTTGAGCGTGGGTTGCCGGAGAAGGTGCCGGCTGAGGACGTGACGCGGATTGTCGGGTACGTCGAGCGCAGCTGGGGAGCTGATCGGCTTACGGCCGAAAGCCTGCACGCGGTGGAAAGCACGGAGTGACGAGCTTTCCCGCTAAGGTAGGCCCAGCCGATTCGAGGGGGATGCGATGACCGATCAGGAGGGCGCGGACTGGATCCCGCCCGATGCCGACCTTTCGCGGCCCAGTGCCGCTCGGATCTACGACTACCTGCTCGGTGGGGCCCACAACCTCGCCGCCGATCGGGCTGTTGCGGCGAAACTCGAGGCCATTCAGCCGCAGGTTGCCAGTGTTGCCCGGCGGAATCGGGCCTTCCTCAGGCGCGTTGTGCGGTTCATGCTCGACCAAGGCATCCGGCAGTTCCTCGACCTCGGGTCCGGGATTCCGACCGTCGGCAACGTGCACGAGGTCGCCCAGGCTGTCGATCCGCGGGCGAAGGTCGTCTACGTCGACTACGAACCCGTTGCCGTCGCGCACAGTCTCATGCTGCTGAAGGACAATCCGAACGCCGAGGCCTTCGAGGCCGATGCCACCGACACCGACGCCGTTCTCGGCTCCGAGTCCGTGCGGAAGCTGCTTGATCTCAGCCAGCCCGTCGGGCTGCTGGCCATCACCCTCGGGCACTACCTGCCGGACGTGCGGGGCGTCTTCGGGACCTACCGCGACGCGCTCGCGTCCGGCAGTCACCTCGCGCTCACCCACCTCACCAACGACTACGCCGTCCTGCGCGATCCCAAGATCGCCGAGACCATGCGGTCGACGCAGGACCACATCTACCCGCGCTCGCGGGCCGAGGTGCTTGCCCTGTTCGACGGCTTCGAGCTCGTCGAACCCGGGCTCACCACCTCCGCGAACTGGCGGCCGGACCGGCTCGCCGCCGTCGTCGATCCCGAAGAGGACGGCCTCTACGCGGGTGTCGGCGTCAAGCCGTAGCCGAACCGAAGCGCTCCCACGCCGACTGGCGGGTCATCCCCAGCGCCTCGCCGATCTGCGCCCACGTTCCGCCCAGGGTGCGTGCCTTGCCGACCCACGCGGTCAGGTTCTGCTGCACCTGCGTGGTCGCCGCCGCGACCGGGCCGAGGTTGTGCAGCACCTGCTCGAGCGGCAGGTCGTGCTCCCACGGCGCGATCATCGGCGCGTCCGACGGCTTGCCGTCGATCACCGAGACGCACAGCTGAACACACCCGTCGCAGATGAACACCCCCGGACCGCCGACGAGCGTGTCCACCTCCGTGTTCGGCTTCGCGCAGAACGAACACCTTGCGATGACAGCCACCCCGACCTCCTTGTCAGGAGTGACCTTACGCGCGTAAGGACGAGCCTGACAAGCTCAAGAACCCCGACGTCCACTCGGCGAGCTCCGTCATCCGCGCGGTCAGCTCCTCGATCTCGGCCCAGCGGCGGTGCTCGCGCCCGAGGTCGGGCACCAGGAAGTCCTCGACCAGCTGCAGCAACGTGGCGATCTCGTAGGCGACGTCGGCGAGCTGCAGGAACGGCCGGTACTCGGCCTCGGCGCCGGTCCCGTTGCGCGTGGCCCAGTCGCGGGCGCCGTGCCCGGCGGTGCGGCACACCGCGACGACGGTGCGGCGCAGATCCCCGCGCCGGGACTCCGGCCGCCCTTCGGTCAGCGGGGCGACGTTCCAGGCCACGGACAGCAGGCAGCAGCCCGCGTCGTCCATCGAGTTGTTCATCACCGGACGTACTGTGCTGACCCCTGGGCACACTCCGGCCGTTCCGACTCGCGCGGTCACGCCATCGTGTGAAGAACCGGCCCCTATCGAGCGAGTGCCGGCACGGAGATGAAGTCCGCCAAGGCCTGCTGGCCCGCCACGTTCGCGTGGATTCCGTCGCCGTTGTCGTACGCCGGCAGAATGCTGTTCGGCTTCAGCGGATCCTTCAGCACCTGGTCGAAGTCGAGGACGCCGGAACAGGCGCCGCCGCAGGTCGACCAGCGGGACACGAACAGCCCGATCTCGTGGCGCGCCAGGTTCGCCGCGTCGTTGTAGCCCGGCCGGGGCGTGCTCGGCGTGACGTACACCGCGATCCCGGCTGTTCGCAGCCGTTGGAAGACTTCGCGGTAGCTGGCCAGGATCGTCTCCGCGTCGCAGCCGTACGCCAGGTCGTTCGTCCCGTAGTAGTAGATCACCGACTTGACGCCGTGCAGCGCCAGAACGTCCCGGTCGAGGCGGCTCGCGGCGTCCAGACCCACGACCGACGGCGGCATTCCGGGGCACGACGGGGCGCTGGTCGTGCCCGAGACACCGGCGTTGGCCACGGCCAGCTGGACCGAAGCCGGGGCCTCCGCGACGATCCGGCGGGCCAGGTCGTCGGTCCAGCGCCGGTCGGCGCCCAGCTGGGTGCAGCCGGGACCGCAGTTGGTGCTGCCGATGCCGTCGACGACCGAGCTGCCGAACGGGACGACCGTGCCCTTCAGCGACGTGTTGTGCACGTCGACCGCACTCACGACGTACGTCGAGCCGACCGTGGCGGTGAAAGCGGTGCCGGAAGCATCGGCCGTGTGGTCGCCCGAACCCTCCGCGGTGAGGTAGTTGTCCCGCAGCGCCGCGCCGTGGCGGCCGGGCGTGGCCGTGCCCGCCACGAACATGCTCACCGCGAGGTTCGTGTCCGGGCTCGTCACGAGCCGGGTCTCGTCGCTCCAGACGTCGCCGCCGACCGGGATCGTGACGGCGGACCGGCCGAAGAAGGTCAGGTCACGCACTCCCGAAACCGCCGCGCCGGAAGTGCTCAGCCCGGCGGTGGCGTGGTCGATGGTGAGCGGCCCGGTGCCGAAGGTGTTCTGGAGCCGGACGCGCACGGCGTCGCCGCCTTGGCTCAGGTGGGTGATCATGCGCAGCGACCGGCCGGACACGGGGGCGTCCGCGTGCCCGTCCTGGGACTGCGCCCACGACGTGAACCAGGCGTGTCCCGCGCCGTCCGCACCCGGCGCCGAGGCGACGACGACCGCGGAAATCGTGGCCAGTACGGCGATCCGATGGGTTACTCGCATCCGATCGATGGTAGGGAGCGGGTCACGAAACCGGCAAGCAGCTTGTCCGTTCTTGTCAGCGCCCCGGTTTCCGGGTTCGATCGGCGGACATGACGCTGCGAAGCCTGCCGAGACCGGGTCGAGGCGAGCCCCGGACCTTCGGCGAACCGTACGAGACAGCCGACGGCACGACCGTCATCACCGTGACGAACCCGCCCGGGGTCTTCGCGATCCGCGAGGGTCAGGTCAAGTTCGAGCCGGCGATCGACGCGACGCGCATCGCCCTGCTGGCCGTCGGCACCGGACTGGTCGCGGCGACCCTCGGCACGCTCGCCGTGCTGCGCCGGCCGCCGTGGCCGGACCTGAAGGGCACCTGGCAGCGCTAAGCCGCCCCGCCGGCCAGCGCCACGACCCGGCCGAACGGGCCGTTGTAGTAGTTCTGGTCGCCCGGGAGACCGCCGCCGCGCGCGAACTGCCAGATGCTCTGCTTGTCCCAGCCCGCCGGGAGCTCCCCGACCTCCGGGCCGTACCGCGCGAGCCACAGCGGGTTCGTGTTCCCGAACCCGGACGCGTTGCCCGTGCACTGCTTCCACCACGTCGTGCTGGTGTAGATCAGGGCGCTGCGCTTGACCTTCGCCAGGTACGTCCGGGTGAAGTCGGCGATCCACGCCGTCATGTCGGCCGGGTTCTTGCCGTAGCAGACGTCGCCGTACGGGTTGTATTCGATGTCCAGCGCGCCCGGGAGCGTCTTGCCGTCGGACCGCCAGCCGCCGCCGTGGGCGATGAAGTACTCCGCCTGCTGCGCGCCGCCCGAGATGTCGGGCCGGGCGAAGTGGTACGCGCCGCGGATCAGCCCGGCCGCGTGCGCGCCGTCGTACTGCTGACTGTACTGGGGGTTGACGAACCCGGTGCCCTCGGTCGCCTTGACGTAGGTGAACTTCGCGCCGCCGGTCGTCGCCGCGGACCAGTCGACGGCGCCCTGGTGCCCGCTGACGTCGTGGCCGAGCGTCTGGTCGGTCGTGTCGGCTCGGGCCGATCCGGGCACCACGCCTTCGTGCAGCGCGATCTGCGTGCCCGCGTAGTTCGTGTCGGCGAGGGAGTAGTCGGCTTCGGTGGCTTCAACGGGAGCCGCGACGACCACCGAAGCGAGCGCGGCCAAGGCGCCCGCTGCGGCGAGCCGCGGCCGCCACCGCTGTTCGTCGTGTCCGGCAACGGTTCGGCTCATCGGGGCTCCGATCTCGACACTGGTCACGTCCGGAGCCCATGCTGCCTGGCCTGATCGCTCCCCGCGAGCGATGTGTCACTCGATGTGGTGATCTATAGCTCGGTGGTGATGATCGCTTCGACCAGTACCTCCCCCGCCCGGGTGAGTTCGACGACGCCGGGACGCAGCTCGACGAGCCCCCGCTCGGCCAGCGAGCGGAACTTCCCCAGCCACGGTTCCGCGAACAGCGAACGCCCCGGGAACCGCGCCGCGTGCAGGGAATCCCGCACCGGCTGCAACGTCGTCAGCGCCATCTTCACCGCCCGCGCCTCCTGCGCCTCGGGCGTGAACCGCGTCGCCGAACCCAGCGGGATGCGGCCGTCCGACACGGTTTCGATGTAGCGCCGGGAGTTGACGTCGGTGATCGCCTCGGACGCGCGGCAGCTCGACGAACCGCCCAGGCCGATCGCCACCTCGGCCTCCTGCTTGTCCTGGTCGACCATGATGGCCTTCCACTTCTCGGGCCCGAGGCCGGCGCGCGCGAAGTACATCGTCGGGTGTTCGGTGTAGCCCGCGGCCCGCAGGCCGTCGGTGAGCAGCTCCCGCATCTGGTACTGCTCGCCGAGCGTCGGCCAGCGGTGGCCGTCACGCACCAGCTTGTCCCGATAGGACGGCAGCTGCCACGCCGCCGGCTTCTCGCCGGTGACGCCGGTGCGCGTGTCGCTGTAGGATGCCAGGTGCAGCTTCGTGCAGACCACGGCCGTGACTTCGTTGTCCAGCACGACGTCGAGGTCGCGGCGGACGCTGTCCAGGGTCTGGTCGAGCAGCCCGTACATCAGGTCGATGCTGACCCACTCGAAGCCCAGCCGCTGGGCGTTGCGGACGAAGTCGACGCACATTTCAGCGCTGTGCTCACGGCCGCACAGCTCCAGGACGTGGTCGTCGAACGACTGGACGCCGCTGGACAGCTTGGTGCAGCCCAGGTCCCGCAGCAGCTCGAGCTTGGCCGGGGTGAACGTGCTCGGGTCGCCCTCGAACCGGATCGTGGTGTCGGCGGTGAAGCCGAACTCCGACCGGTAGAACTCCAGCAACCGGCGGATCTCCGGCTCCGGCAGCAGCGACGGCGTGCCGCCGAAGACGTTGAACTCCCCCACTTCGGCGCCGGCCAGGTGGGGCACGGCGTCGAGCCACAGCCGCGCTTCGGCGATGTTGAGGTCGACCCAGTGCTTCGCCTTTTCGTACTGCACCTCGGGTTTGCCCTTGACCAGCACCACCGGGTACTGGCAGAACCGGCAGCGGTAGGCGCACGTCGGGATGTAGGACCACAGGTGAATGGGACGCGAAGAAGCCAGCTGCGCGTCGAGGTCGCGCAGGAAGTCCGCCGGCGAACCGGGGACGTTGCCCGGGAACACGTGCGCCCCGAACGGGTCCTCCTGCACGAAGTCCAGGAGGTGCCGGTTCTCCGGTGCCTCGAGGACGTCGAGCACGGCGGGCCGCGGCCACGCCGGGTCGAGCGTGTGCAGCGAGCCGATCGCCTCTTCGTAGGCGAGAGTCATCAGAACACCCCTCCGTTGCCGAAGTAGTTGTGGGCCTCTCCGGATTCCCGGTCCTCGCAGTAGTAGTGGACGAACTCCGCGAACCGGTCCGCCGGGATCTCCGCCAGGCACGGCGGCAGTGGCGGCGGGAAGCCGATGTCCTCGCCGACGTGCCGGCGCAGGCAGGCGAACAGCTCGTCCGCGAACTCGAAGTACAGCCGGTACGACGGCGTCTTGTACGCGTGGATCGGCGTGAAGTCGACGACGCGCATCTCCACGCGGATCTCGGCGATCCGCCGCGCGAGCCGGGACGCCAGATCGGCGCCGAAGAACGCGATGACGGCGTCGTCCTCCAGGAGCGTGGGTGTCAGCAGCACCGGCAGGATCGTGTTCTTCGGCGTGAAGTCCTTGATCGAGAACTCCCACGCCTGCAGCGCCTCGGCTTCGGTCAGGTCGCCGGGGACCGCCGGCACCGACGGCCGGATGTCGCGCATGACGATGATGCCGTCGGAGCCGTAGGCCCGGCCGGCGATCACCTCGTCGATGGCGTGGTCGACGCGGCGCGGGTTGATCTCGACGCGCGAGCGCGGCGCGTAGGTGATCGCGTCGCCGCCGCTCGCGACCTTGATCCCGAAGTCCCAGTCGTCGGAGAGGTGGCTGACGAACTTCCCGTCCCGCAGCTGGTAGAAGATCTCGATGCCGCCGGCGCGCTCGTAGGCGTCGCGCTCGACGGCGAAGCCCTTGCCGTCCGGGAAACCGCCGAACAGCGAGAACGTGACGGCGCGGCAGCGCAGGGTCCGCTGGATCGCGTCCCACAGCCTCGGGCGCCCGACGAAGTGCGAAGCGTTGTAGTAGTAGTCGCAGACGCCGATGGCCGCCTTGGTCGTCTCCATCGCGTCCAGGAGCTCGCTCAGCCAGTGCGGGTCGACGCGGCAGTCCGCGTCGGCCGACACGAGGTAGAACCGCTCCCCCGGATCGGTGTCCGGCCGGTTGCGACTGCGGGCCGCGGCGAAGTCCATGCCCGCCCGCCGCGCGCACGACACACCCTGCTCGGGCTCGTGGATGACGTGCAGCGCGAGATCGGGGTGTGCCGCCGCGAAAGCGTGCGCCACGGCCACGGTGTCGTCGGTCGAGTTGTTGTCGACCAGCACGACCTCGTACCGGCCTTTGTCCAGGGGCGCGTCGCCGTCACGCTGGTCGTGCAGCGTCCGCAGGACCTCCGGCAGGTTCGCGGCCTCATTGAAGACCGGCAGCACGACGGAGAGCCGCGTGCCGGCCGCCATCGGTGGCGGGTAGAGCCGGTCGACGAGGTCGTCGACGACCCGCGTCCCGAAGTGCGCCTGCCCGAGTTCGGAGTTCGCCCGCACCACGTCCGCCCGTTTCCCTTCGTCGGTGATCAGCTCGGCCACTTCACGCGCGAACGCCGCGTCCGGCAGGTCGCGGGCCCGGATGTCCAGCACCGGAGCCCGGAAACCCTTGCGGCCGTAGACGACGTCGTACAGCTCGTAGCCGCTGGTGATGTACGGCGTCCCGGAGGCGATCGCCTCGCTCACCGGGTTGCCGTAGCTCTCGTAGTCGTAGGAGGTCAGGAAGGACACGACCGTCGCGTGCGCGAGGAGGTCGCGCACCGAGTACCGGCCGGGCACGGCGGTGTCGTACGGCGTCAGCCAGCCGCCGAACACGACGCGGTCGCGGACACCGAGCACCCCGGCCAGTGCGACCAGCCGGTCGTGCTCCGCCGGCGCCTCGGCGACGTCCCCGGCGACGAACAGCCACGCGTCCGGCAGCAGGGTGAGCAGGTGCAAGTCCCGGTCGATGCGCTTCTGCGGGATGATCCGCGTGATCCGGGCGAGCAGCGGGACGTCGCCGGGAATGCCGTGGTCACGGCGGAAACCCGCGTTGCGCTCGTCGATCCCCGCCGGCGCGATGGCGAACGCATTGGGCAGGACGTCGATGTTCCGCAGGCCGGGAACCCACTCCAGGGTTTTCGTCAACGCCTGCTCGTGCAGCGCGAAGTAGTGGATGTGCGGGGAGTTCCGCGGCGCGGGGACGCCGGGATACGGGAAGTGGCCGTACTTGGCGATGCCGGGTTCGCTCTGCCACATCAGGTCGTGGTCGCGCCAGAACACGAACCGGCCCAGGCGATGGCGGGTGCCGTAGCGGTCGATCGCGCGGTAGAGCGCTTCGGTGTAGACGAGGTTCTCGGGCAGCGTGCCGTTCTCGACCATCACCATCGTGACGCCGAGCCGTTCCCAGGTGGCCACGATCTTTTCGGCCAGCTCACCCGCGATCCGGTCGATCTCCGGACGCGACGTCTCGTCGCCGTGCTGGACGACTTCGCGCAGGACCCGCTCGACGAACTCCCGGTCGTAGCCGCGAATCCCGTCGACGCCTTCGACGCGGTCGAGCGTGACCCACCCCGGCAACAGCCCGGCTTCGTCGCGGTAGGGCCGGAAGAACGCGCCCTTGTCGGCCTTGATGTCGTAGCCGAGGTCGAGGTGGACGCGGTGCCCGGCGAACCGGCGCGCCGTCTTGAGGAACTCGACCACGACGCCGGAAAGCGGAGTGGCGTCGAAGGACACGCCCCAGAGGACTGACATCGATGTCGGACTCCCGTCTCGGCTTCGCCGTCGTTCCCAGCGTAAGCGGCCGGAGTCCGGACGGCCGCGTGAGTGCACGGTTGACCGCGGGCGCCGGACGCCCCAGAGTGGCCGCATGAACCGGGCCCTCGGGGTGCTGACCTGCGGCGCCTTCCTCTCGATCGTGCTCGGGGTCCTCGGGTCCGGGGAGCCCGTGCTCGCGCTGGTTTTCGGCGCGGTCTTCACGGTGCTCGCGACAGCGGGCTTCGGCTGGGTCCGCACCCGCGAAGGCTGGACGTGGCCCGCCGCGTACGTCGGCGTCCAGCTGCCGCTGGCCTTCGTGACGTTCACGATCAGCGCCGGCGTCGGGGCGACGCTGTTCCTCGTCGTGCTGGTCAGCCAGTGCGTGCTGCTGCGCCTGCCGCTGCCGGTGGTCGCGCTCGTCATCGCCGTGGTGCCGCTGGTGCACCTCGGGATGTCGCTGGGCGCGGGCCTGCGGGAGGGCCTGGGGACGCTGGTCTCGGTGGTGTTCGCGGCCGTGATCACCGAACTGCTGGTGCGCGAACAGCGGTCGCGCGGCGAACTCGCCGAAGCGCACGAGAAGCTGCGCGACTACGCCACCCAGGCCGAACGGCTGGCGACGGCGCAGGAGCGCAACCGCGTCGCGCGGGACATCCACGACGGGCTCGGGCACTCGCTCACCGTCGTGCAGATGCAGGTCAAGGCCGCACGGGCGGTGCTGCCGACCGACCCGGGCAAGGCCGACGACGTCCTCGCGAAGGCCCAGGAGCAGGCCGAGAACGCGCTTTCCGAGGTGCGCCGCTCGGTGAAGGCGTTGCGCGAACCGCGGCCGACGCCGTTGCCGGACGCGTTGCGGGCGCTGGTCTCGGAAGCCGGTGTCCCGGCCGAGCTCACGGTGTCCGGCGTCGAACGGCCGCTGCCCGAAGAGCACCGCGAGGCGCTTTTCCGCACCGCGCAGGAAGGGCTGACGAACGTCCGCAAGCACGCGAACGCCGGCCACGCCGACGTGCTGCTGGACTACGCGGACACCGCGGTCCGGGTCGTGGTCCGCGACGACGGCGCCGGTGGCGACGGCGGCGCGTCGACCGGTTTCGGGCTGCTGGGGCTGCGGGAACGGGCCGCGCAGCTGGGTGGCAAGCTCGACTTCACCTCGGCGCCGGGCGAGGGCAGCGCGCTGAGCATGGAGGTTCCGGGATGACACCGGTCCGCGTCCTGCTCGTCGACGACCAGGCGCTGTTCCGCGAAGCCCTCGCCACCCTGCTGGCGACGCACGACGGCATCGACGTCGCCGGCGAGGCGGGCAACGGCGAGGAGGCGCTGAGCCAGGCCGCCGCACTGGCGCCGGACGTCGTCCTGATGGACCTGCGCATGCCGGTCCTCGACGGCATCGCCGCGACCCGGCGGCTTCGGCGCGAACACCCTGAGGTCCGGATCATCGCGCTGACGACGTTCGACGACGACGAAGACGTCTTCGCCGCACTGCGCGCGGGCGCGGTCGGGTACCTGCTCAAGGACGTGTCGTCGGCCCGGTTGATCGAGGCGGTGCTGGCGGCCGCGCGGGGCGAGTCGGTGCTGCAGCCGTCGGTGGCCGCGAAGGTCGTCGCGCGGTTCGCGGAGCTGCCCGAGCCGGCGCCCCAGCCGCTTGTCGCGCCGTTGTCCGAGCGGGAGCTCGACGTGCTGCGCCAGCTCGCGGACGGCCGCAGCAACCGCGAAATCGCCGCGAAGCTGTTCCTCGCCGAGGGCACGGTGAAGAACCACGTGACGAACGTGCTGGGGAAGCTCGGCGCCCGCGACCGCACCCAAGCCGCGCTGCGGGCCCGGGACCTCGGGCTGCTCTGAGCGGTCACATGACCCGGGTCATGACTTCCGGCACGTCCCCGCGCGGCCGGCACCCGGGACTCTCGTCCAGGAGAAACCTGGAGGGAATCATGACCACCACCGAAACCACCCGGACCACCCCCCGCAAGCTCGCCCGGTTCGCCGGGCACTACGCCGAGATGGTCGCCGCCATGATCATCGGCATGGTCGCGCTCCACCCGCTCTGGCCGGCGGCCTGGCTGGAACGCCCGGACGTCGACGCGCTCGTCATGGCTACGAACATGACCGTCGCCATGACCGCGGCGATGCTGCTGCGCCGGCACTCGTGGCCGCGGATCGCCGAGATGGCCGCCGCCATGTACCTGCCGTTCGTCATGCTGCTCGTCCCGTTCTGGCTCGATGCGATCAGTGGCGGCACCCTGATGGTCGCCGGGCACGTGATCATG
The DNA here is from genome assembly GCF_055633595.1 of Amycolatopsis sp. NPDC114504. Classification (NCBI taxonomy): domain Bacteria; kingdom Bacillati; phylum Actinomycetota; class Actinomycetes; order Pseudonocardiales; family Pseudonocardiaceae; genus Amycolatopsis; species Amycolatopsis sp. NPDC114504. The sequence goes on from NZ_JBVKDU010000005.1 coordinate 885,403, forward strand.
TTCCCGCTGATGCTCGCCGCCATGGTGTGGCGCCGCGCCGAGTACTGGCACTGACGTGAAGACCGTCTTGAAGTGGTTCGCCTTGGTCGTCGCCGTGCTGGCCGTCCCGGGCATCGGCGCGGCGATCTCCGCGCTGTCGGCGTTCGACGCGCTGTACTCCCCCGGGCCGGACCGGCCACTGCCCGCCGCGACGGTGGCGGCGCACGACCCGGCCAAGCCCACCGCCGTGGTCGTCGTCGGCGACCGCGGGGCCGTCGTCTCCGACACCCTGGCGCCGTACGAGATCCTCGCGGCGACGGGCCGGTTCAACGTCTACACCGTCGCGTCGAAGCGGGAGCCGAAGCCGCTGACCGGCGGTCTCGACCTCGTCCCCGACCTGAGCTTCGACGACCTCGCCGCCCGGCTCGGCCCGAAGGCGCCGGACCTCGTCGTCGTGCCCGCGCTCCCGGACGTCGGCGAGCCGAGCACCGAGCCGGTCAAGAACTGGCTGCGCGCCCAGGCCGCCCGCGGCGCGAAGCTGCTGAGCGTCTGCAACGGCGGTGGCGTGCTGGCCTCGACCGGGCTGCTCGACGGCCGCCCGGCCACCGCCCACTGGCTGAAGCTCGAGGCGTTCGCCGACGACTACCCGGCCGTGCACTGGGTGCGCGGACAGCGGTTCGTCGACGACGGCGACGTCGTCACCACGGCCGGGATCCTGTCGGGCATCGACGGAACGCTGCACTGGGTGGAGCGGCTGGCCGGTCGCGCGGTGGCGGCCGACGCCGCGAAGGCGGTCGGCTGGACGCGCTACGGCACCACGGTCCCGGTGCACGTACCGGCGTCGATGCCGGACGCGGCCGCGATCGTCAACGCCGCCTTCCGCTGGAACCCGGACGAGATCGGCGTGCTGCTCGCGAACGGCGTCGGCGAGATCGAGCTCGCGTCGGTGTTCGACACCGAGGGCCAATCGCTGTCCTCGCGCACCCTCGCCGTGAGTGCCGACGGCGGCCCGATCCGGTCCCGGCACGGCCTGACGTTCCTGCCGCGGGCGGCACTCGGCACCGCCGGCCTCGACCGGCTGATCGTGCCGGGTGCGACGCGCGGCGTCACCGGGGGTCCCGCACCCGAGTACGTCCACGACCGGCCCGGCTTCGCCTACGACACCGCGGTGAGCGCGCTCTCGCGCAGCACGGACGTCGCGACCGCGCGCTGGACCGCGAAGGTTCTGGAGCTGCCCGCCGATGGTGTCGGGTTCGAAGGCCGGGCCTGGCCGTGGCTGCCCACGGCGTTGCCGATCGTCCTGGTGCTGCTGGGCGCGGCGGTCGTGGTCGCTGTGCGCCGGATCAGGGCTGAGCGTCGACCCGGCTAACCTCGTCATATGCACCGGCGGCGTCCCCGGCGTGGGCGCCGCCGGTGTCGGCAAGTCCCTTCCGGACGATCCACGTGGCGTCGCTCTTGTCCAAAACGGAGCTGACCGGCGAATCACCTGCAGCGCGGTGGTCGCGCGCACGGAGATCTCCTAGCCGAAGTTCAGCCGGTGACGCCGGTCTCCGGGTCGGCCTGCACCCCGTGGGTCCGCGCCGTGGCAGGGCTGGAACCAGCACTTGGTGCCGAAGTTGATCTCGTCCATATGGCCGTCACCTATGTCGTGGCCACCGGCGCCGCCAAGGCAACGACGTCCGCCAGCACGCGCAGGATCTCCGGCGGGAGCGAACGATGTGAGCGTTACCAGCGAGCACTATCCAGCCGTAAAACGATTTATGAAACCCGCCGACTGTCGAAGCGATTCACCACCCATACGTCCCGGTGGAGTATTGCCAACGTGTGAGTTCGTGATTACAGTCACGTATCACGCTCTATTGAAACGTTTTAAATCCGGCCGCCCCATCCCCGCCGTAAGGGAGCCCGCATGCTGCCCTCGAAGCTCTGGCGCGCGACCACCACCACGCTCGCCGCGATCCTGGTCCTCTCCGCCGCGTCGGTTCCGCCGGCCGGCGCCGCTCCACCGGTCGAGCTGACCGGCGCCCACTGGATCTGGTACCCGGAAGGCGATGCCCGGGTGACCGCACCCGCCGCCACGCGCTACTTCCGCACGACCTTCACCGTCCCCGCCGCCGCGGTCAGCGATGCCCAGTTCGTCCTCACCGGCGATGACACCGCCGACGTCTGGCTCAACGGCAAGCCCCTCGCCTCGTCGGCCCGCATCGCGGACTCGTGGCGGTCCGCGCTGGCCGTGGACCTGCGGCCGGCGCTGGCTCCCGGTGTCAACACCCTCGCCGTCGCCGTCCGGAACTCCGGTGGGGCGGCCGGCCTGCTCGGGCGGGCGCGCGTCACGACCGCGTCGGGCACCACCGACCTCACCACCGGGGCCGGCTGGAAGAGCGCGACGACCGCGGCCGACGGCTGGGAGCAGCCCGGCTTCGCCGACGGGACCTGGGCCGCCGCCCAGGACCTCGGCACCTACGGCACCGGTCCGTGGGGCACGCGGGTCAGCACGCCGAGCGCCTCGGCCAAGACTCCGCTCTCCGTCGCGAGCGCCACGGTCGGGCAGCGGGTGAACCCGCTCGGCGTCGACCCGGCCCAGGCCCGGTTCGGCTGGAAGCTGGCGGCAACGTCGGCGCAGCAACGGCAATCGGCCTACCAGCTCGTCGTTTCCGCCGGTGGGAAGGACGTCTGGGACAGCGGCCGCGTCACGTCCGCGCAGCAGGCCGACGTCGCCTACGGCGGACCGGCGCTCACCTCGCTGACCGCCTACACCTGGAAGGTCCGCGTCTGGGACGGCGAAGGCCGGATGAGCGGCTGGAGTGCGGTGCAGCGCTTCGAAACCGCGCTGCGCGACCCGGCGGCCGAATGGACCGGCGCCTTCCTCGGCCGCGCCGCCGCCGGCCCGGACCTCGCCGGCGCCAGCTGGGTCTGGTACCCCGAAGGGGACCCGCTCGGCGGCGTGCCCCCGGCCACCCGGTTCTTCCGGAAGACCTTCGACCTGGCCGCGGCACCATCGAAGGCCACGCTCGTCGTGACCGGTGACGACACCGCGACCGTGTGGGTCAACGGCACCCAGGTCAGCGACTCCCCGCGCGTCACGGACTCGTGGAAGACCGCCGCCGTCGTCGACGTCGGCAGCCTGCTGACCGCCGGGTCGAACACGATCGCGATCAGCGCGGAGAACACCACGCAGAGCCCCGCCGGGATGATCGCGAAGCTGACCGTCCAAGGTGGACCCACCGTCAGCACCGACGGCACGTGGAAGGCGAGCCAGACCGGCCCGGCCGGCTGGCAGCAGCGCGGGTTCGACGACAGCTCCTGGACCGCGGCGCGGGCACTGACCGCGTACGGCACCGGGCCGTGGGGCGCGAACGTCGCCGTCAGCGCCCCCGCTCCCCTGCTGCGCAAGAGCTTCACGGTCGCGAAGCCGGTCGCGAGCGCACGGCTGCTCACCACCGCGCTCGGCCTGCAGGAGACCCACCTCAACGGCGCCAAGGTCGGCGGCGAGGTCCTCGCACCGGGCTGGACGGACTACACGAAACGCCTGCAGTACCGCGTCTCCGACGTCACCGGGCAGATCCGCCAGGGCGAGAACGTCGTCGGCGCGATGGTCGGCAACGGCTGGTACTCCGGGAGCATCGGCATCGCCGGCAGCCAGAAGTACGGCACCGAACCGTGGTACTCGGCGCAGCTGAAGCTGACCTTCACCGACGGGACGTCCACCACGCTCGCGACCGACGGCACCTGGAAGACCGGCGACGGCGCGATCCGCGCCGACGACCTCTACCAGGGCGAGACCTACGACGCCCGGCTCGCGACCGGCTGGGACCGGCCCGGGTTCGACGACCGCGCGTGGGCGGCACCCCGCGTCAAGGCCGGCGCGAAGCCGAACCTGGTGTCCCAAGTGGACAACGGCGTCACGGTGCAGCAGGAGTTCAAGCCCGTCTCCTGGACGCAGCCGAAGCCGGGGGTCTGGGTGGCCGACCTCGGCCAGAACTTCAGCGGCTGGAACAGGCTGTCCGTGACCGGCCCGGCCGGCACCACGGTCACCATGCGGCACGCCGAGGTGCTCAACCCCGACGGCACGATCTACACGACGAACCTGCGCGCGGCGCAGGCGACCGACCGGTTCACCCTGGCGGGCACCGGGAGCGCGGAGACGTACGAGCCGCGCTTCACCGTGCACGGCTACCGGTACGTCGAGCTGACCGGCCTGCCCTCGGCCCCGACGGCCGCGACGCTGACCGGGCGGGCGATGTGGACGGCCGGCGCGCAGCCCGGCACGTTCACGACGTCGAACGCGCAGGTGAACCAGCTGCAGCACAACATCCTGTGGGGTGAACGCTCGAACATGCTGTCCGTGCCGAGCGACTGCCCGCAGCGCGACGAGCGGCTCGGCTGGACCGGCGACATCGGGATCTTCGCCGGCACCTCGACGTTCAACCTCGACGTCGCGAACTTCCTCGGCAAGTTCAGCGACGACCTGGTCGACGCCCAGCACGCCGACGGGTCGTTCACCGACGTCGCGCCGGGCGTGCTCGACGGCTCGGGCACGGCGGGCTGGGGCGACGCGGGCGTCATCGTGCCCTACACCCTGTGGCAGCGCTACGGCGACACCGGCGTCATCAACGAGCACTTCGCCGCGATGGTGAAGTGGGTCGAGTACCTGCGTTCGACGTCGGGTGCCGACCTGATCCGCGACCACCAGACGTTCGGCGACTGGCTCAACGTCAACGACAACACCGCGCAGGACCTGATCTCGACGGCGTTCTTCGCGTGGTCGTCCCGGCTGGTGTCCCGGATGGCCGCGGCCACCGGGCACGCAGGCGAGGCCACGAAGTACGGGACGCTGGCCGACCAGATCGGCGCGGCGTTCACCAGCCGGTTCACGCAGGCGGACGGCACGGTCGGCGCCAACACGCAGACCGGGTACGTCCTCGCGCTGGCCTTCGGGCTGCTGCCCGCTTCCCGCGTCCAGCCGGCGGCGGACAAGCTGGCGGCTCGCGTCGCGGCCGCGAACGAGCACCTCAGCGTCGGGTTCCTCGGCGTCGAGAACCTGCTGCCGGTGCTGGCCGCGCACGGGCACGCCGACGTTGCGTACCAGGTGCTGCTGCAGCCGGACTTCCCCGGCTGGGGCTACATGATCGGCCACGGCGCGACGACGATCTGGGAGCGCTGGGACGGGATCAAGCCGGACGGCTCGTTCAACGACCCCGGGATGAACTCGTTCAACCACTACGGCCTCGGCTCGGTGGGCGACTTCCTGTACCGCTCGGTCGGCGGGCTGTCGCCGGCGTCCCCGGGCTACGCGTCCCTGCTGGTGGCGCCGCGGCCGGGTGGCGGGCTGACGTCGGCGAAGTCGGCGTACGAGACGCCGTACGGCGGCGCGGTCAGCGACTGGTCGGTCTCGGCCGGGAAGCTGACGCTGCGGGTGACCGTCCCGGTCGGTTCGTCGGCGACGGTGCAGGTGCCGACGTCGCAGCCGGGTTCGGTGGTCGCGCCGCCGGAAGCGGTGCCGTCGGCGGCGGGGTCGTACTTCGTGCCCGCCGGGTCGTACGTGTTCACCGCGACCGCGTGACCGGAGAGCCGGTACCGCCGCTGCCCGCGGCGGTACCGGCTCGATCCGGCGGAAATCCGCTGGCCGGTCGCCGAAGCCCGGTGATAGACACCACCGGTGCACGACACCTTGGACTACCCCGACCTGCTGCGCCTGATCGACGAGCGCTCGACGGCGTTCCGCGCCGCGGTCACCGCCGCACCCGGTCTCGACGTGCGGGTGCCGACCTGTCCCGAGTGGACACTGCTCGACCTGGTGCGCCACCTCGGCGACGGCCGCCGCGCCTGGGCGGCCACCATCGCCGCCGGGCCCGACGCCACCGGCAAATCCACCCCGCCGGACGACCAGGGTCCCCCTCGAGAACTCGAACCCCTGCTGGCGTGGTCGGCCGCGTCGACCCGGCAGCTCCTGGACGCCCTGCGGGAGGCCGGTCCGGATCGCCGTTGCTGGGCCTGGTGGGGCACTTCGCAGTCACCGCTGACCTGTGCCGCCGTCGCGCGGCGTCAGCTAGCCGAGATCGCCGTGCACACCTACGACGCCCAGGTCGCGGCCGGGACCCCTCGGCCGGTACCGGCCGAGGTGGCGGTCGACGGCGTCGAGGAGTTCCTGACCACCATCTGCACGACGACGGTCGCCTGGCCGCACGAACCCGCCGTCGCCGACTACCACGTCACCGAGGGCCGCTCGTGGCGCAACCGGCTCGGCGCCGACGGCGCGCGAACCGACCGCCTCGCCGCCGACGACGGCCGGGCCGACTCCTCCGCGCGCGGTACCGCGAACGACCTGCTCCTCGCCTTCTACGGCCGCGTTCCGCTGGACTCCCTCGCCCTCGACGGCGACCGGCAGCTGTTCGACAAGCTCGTGGAGTGGGACCCGGAACGCTGAGCGGCGCTCAGTGACGCAGCGCGAGGTTCAGCACGTCGCCGGCGTGGTCCAGGCAGTCGACGCAGATCACCGCGTCCCGCTGGGCGCTCGTGACCCGCAGCAGCGGGCGCCGCAGGCCGAGGAACGTGCGGCGCTCGCGGCGGCCGCAGAACTCGCAGACCGCGGCCAGCGGTGACGTCACCGCCGCCAGCACGTCGCCGCCCGGGGTCTCGCGGTCGGCGCCGTCGCGCACCACCCGCAGCCCGGCCCGCACGCAGTCGAGGCAGATCGGGCCGGCCTTGCCCGGGACCCGCGGGCCGCCCGTGCTGCCGCAGAACCGGCAGGGCCGCCCGGCCCCGTTCGCCGATGTCACGGCGCCTCCTCCCGGTTTCGCCGCGCGCACATCGGGAACCCGGGACGCGACGCCACCTCCCGGTCACGCTACCCGCATCCGCACCGGGCGGCGGTGTCGGCGGAACCCGGCTCTCGCTCGGCCGGGTCCCGCGCACGGACCTCCCGCCCGGGCGGCACGGCACGAGCGGGCAGGAGGACACTTTGTCGTCGTTGACGGTGCTGTTCGGCGTGGCCGGACTGCTCGCCCTGGCCGCGGCGATCGTGCCGAAACTCGTCGCGGACCGGCCGTTCTCGGTCCCCCTGGTGATGCTGATCGCCGGGATCGTCCTGGGTCTGCTGCCGCTGCCCGCGCCGTACGGCAACGGCTGGAGCGATCCCGCGGCCCACCTCCAGGGCGTGGAGTCGTTCACCCAGCTGGGCATCCTCGTCGCGCTCGCCGGGGCCGGGCTCTCCGTCGACCGCCCGTTCGGCCTGAAGCGCTGGGGCTCGACGTGGCGGCTGCTCGCGCTGACCATGCCGCTGTCCATCCTCGCGATCGCCGCGCTCGGGTACTGGTGGCTCGCGCTGGCGCCGGGGGTGGCGTTGCTGCTGGCCGCGGCGCTGGCGCCGACCGACCCCGTGCTGGCGGGCGACATCGGCGTGCCGCACCCCGACGTCGAGCCGGAACTGGCCAGGGACAACGAAATCCGCTTCACGCTGACCACCGAAGCGGGGCTCAACGACGGGCTGGCCATGCCGTTCGTCCTGCTCGGGCTGGCGATGGCGGGCAGCAGGCCGGACCTGGCCCCCTCCTGGGTGCTCGTCGACCTGCTGCTGCCGGTCGTGACCGGCGTGGTGGTCGGCCTGGTCGCCGGGCGCGGGCTCGGCTGGGCGATCTTCCGCACGTCGTCCGACCGGCTGCGCCTGGCCGAGTACGGCGACGGTCTCGTCCTGCTCGCCCTGGCCTTCCTGCCGTACGCGCTGGCGGAGTTCGCGCACGGCAACGGGTTCGTCGCGGTGTTCACCGCCGCCGTCTGCGTCCGCAAGCAGGAGCGGGAGCACGAGTACCACGGCGTCCTGCACGCCTTCGGCCACCAGCTGGAACGGCTCTTCGTGCCGCTGGCCCTGCTCGGGCTGGGCCTCGCCATCGGGGACGGGCTGCTGCTGGGCCTGCGCCCCCTGGAAGTCGTGATCGCCGTGGTCGCGGTGCTGGTGGTGCGGCCGGTGATCGGCTGGGTCTCGCTGCTCGGCTCCTCGGCCGGGCGCCCGGCGACGCTCGCGATCGCGTTCTTCGGCGTCCGCGGCATCGGCACGCTCTTCTACCTCGCCTACGCGATCGACCGGCTGCCGGTCGAGCACCAGGACGTGCTGTGGCGGGTCGGCGCGCTCGCCGTCGCCGTGTCCGTGCTGGTCCACGGCATCCTCGCGGAGCCGGCCATCAAGCGGATCGAGCGGATGGGCGGCCACCTGCCGGCCCACTGAGCCCGGTTGGCGAACGCGGCCGCGGGGTACCCGGCCGCCGTGGCTTCCGAGGTGCTGCCCTGGTGGCTCGGCCTGACCGGGCTGTGGGTGCTGACGCTGTCGACGCCGTCGCTGCCCGAGATCGTGGCCGCGGCCGTCGCGGCGGTGCCGTGCGCGTTCGCCGCCCGCGCCGCGCGCAAGGCCGTCGGCGGCGCGTGGCGGCCCCGGGCCCGCTGGTTCCGCTGGCTGCTCGCCGTGCCGGGCGCCGCGGTCCGTGAATCCGTCCAGGTGCTGGTCGAGGTCGTGCGGCACCCGCGCGCGGGCCGGTTCGACACGGTGGACCTCCCCCGGGAACCCGGCGCGGTCCACGACGCCCGGGTGGCCTGCGCGGCCCTCGTCGTCGGCAGCACGCCCGGCACGATGGTCGTCGCCACTCCCCCGGGTGAATCCCGGCTCGTCGTCCACCGGCTCCTCGACGGCGACTCGCGCGTGCTGGACGAGGTGCGCCGGTGACCGGCTGGCTGATCGCCGCCGTGGCGCTCATGGTGGGCGGCCTCGGCCCGGCACTGTGGCTCGCCGCCCGCGGTGACGCCGTCGGGCGCCTCGCCGGGCTGCAGCTCGCCGGGCCGGTCACCGTGCTCACGCTGCTCCTGCTCGTGCAGGCCTACGGTCCGTCGAGCGCGGTGATCCTGCCGCTGACACTGACCGTGCTGGCCTTCGCCGGCACGCTGCTGTTCATCCGGTTGCTGGGGACGACGGAATGACGGTCGTCGCGCAGGTCCTCGTCTTCGCCGGTGTCGCCGTCGTCGTGGTCTCGGCGCTGGCGATGCTGCGGGCCCGGACGCTGCTCACCCGCCTGCACCTGCTCGCCCCGGTCACGACGCTGGGCGCGCCGCTCGTCGGGCTCGGACTGGCTTTGGCCAGTGGCTGGACACTGGCGTCGGGCGCCGTCCTGCTCACCGTCGTGCTGCTCGCGGTGACCGGGCCGGTGCTGCAGTCCGCCGCCGGGCGCGTCGAGGCTCAGCGGCGGGGCGCGATCGACGAGGACCTGCCGTCGTGACGACGGTCGTGCTGCTCGTCGCCCTCGCGTTCGTCGCCGTCGAGGGGTTCGCGGTGGTGGCCACGCCGGACCCGCGGCGCCAGGCGATCACGCTCTCGCTGTTCAGCCTGTGCCTGGCCCTGCTGTTCGTCGCGCTCCAGGCCCCGGACGTCGCGCTGTCGGAACTGGCCATCGGGTCGGCCGTGGTGCCGCTGCTCGTGCTGCTCACCATCCGGAAGGTCGGCGGGCGATGACGCCGCGGGCGCGGACGTGGCTGTGCGCGGCCGGCGCGCTCGGCGTCGCCGTCCTGTTCGTGACGGCCTTCCTGCGGATGCCCGAGTTCGGCGGCACCCTGCACGTCTACCGCGACCTGGCCCTGCCCGCCGCGATCGCCCGCGCGACGCCGAACCTCGTGTCGTCGGTCAACTTCGACCTGCGCGCGCTGGACACCCTGGGCGAGGAGACGATCGTCGCGGCGGCCGTCGTGGGCGCGCTCTCGCTGCTGCAACCGTCCAAAGAGGAACGACAGCGGATCGAGCCCCAGCGCGGGTACGTCCTGCCGGTGGTCAAGCTGGCCGGCTACCTGATGCTGCCGGTGACCCTCCTGCTCGGCGTCGACGTCGTGGTGCACGGCCACCTCACCCCGGGCGGCGGCTTCCAGGGCGGGGTCGTGCTGGCCACCGGCTGGCACCTGCTCTACATCTCCGGCAGCTACCCGGCGCTCGCGCGGCTGCGCCCGATCGACTGGTGCGAGTACGCCGAAGCGGCGGCGACCGGCCTGTACGTCGTCGCCGGGCTCACCGGGCTGGTCGCCGGTGGCACGTTCCTGGCCAACTTCCTGCCGAAGGGCGAGTTCGGGTCGCTGCTGGCGGCCGGCACCGTGCCCGTGCTGAGCGTTCTGGTCGGGATCGAGGTCGCCGCCGGGCTCGTCGTGCTGCTGGCGCAGTTCCTCGGCCAGGGCCTGATCCGCGAGGAGGCCGTGTGATGGTGGGGATGGCCTGCTACGGCGTCGCCGCGTGGCTGCTGCTGATCGGCGCGATCGGCATCGTGCGCAGCCGGCACCTCGTCCACACCGTCGTCTCGCTCTCGGTGGCGCAGGCCGGGACGTACGTGCTGCTGCTCGGCATCGGCTACCAGGACCGGGCCGGCGCCCCGATCGTCGTCCAGGACCAGCGGCAGCCCGTGGTCGACCCGATGGTGCAGGCGATGACGCTGACCGACATCGTCGTGTCGGCGACGATCACCGCGCTGCTGCTCGGGCTGACCATCCAGATCTCGAAGCGCCACGGGACGGTCGATCCCGACGAGCTGCGCGCGCTGCGCGGCTGAGGCGATGAGCGCGCTCCCGGCCCTCGTCGTCGCCCTGCCGCTGCTGGCCGCGTGCGTGCTGCTCGGCCTGGGCGCGAAGCTGCCGCGCGTGGTGACCGACGTCGTCGCGACCACCGCGGCGCTGAGCGTCACGGTGCTGACCGCGGTGCTGCTGGTGGCCGTCCAGCACGGCCGGGTGGTGAGCTGGCTCGGCGGTCACGAACCCGAAGGCACGCGGTCGCTCGGCATCGTCATGGCCGCCGACGGCCTCAACACCACGCTCGCCCTGCTGGCGTCGTTCCTGACGACGTGCGCGCTGGTCTACAGCTGGCGCTACTTCGAGGCGGTCGAAGCCCGCTACCACGCGATGATGCTGCTGTTCCTCACCGGCATGCTCGGCTTCCTGCTCACCGGGGACCTGTTCACCCTCTTCGTCTTCTTCGAGCTGATGAGCGGCGTCGCCTACGCGCTCACCGGGTACCGCGTCGAGGAGGCCGACTCCGTCCAGGGCGCGCTCAACTTCGGCGTCGTGAACTCCCTGGGCGCGTACTTCACGCTGATGGGGATCGGCCTGCTCTACGCGCGCGGCGGCCAGCTCGGGCTGGCCCAGCTCGGCGTCGCCCTCGACGGGAAGCCGGCGGACGCGCTGGTGCTCGCCGCGTTCGTGCTCGTCTGCACCGGCCTGCTGGTCAAGGCGGCCGCGGTACCGTTCCACTTCTGGCTCGCCGACGCGCACGCGGTCGCGCCGACGCCGGTGTGCGTGCTCTTCTCCGGCGTCATGGTCGAGCTGGGTGTCTACGGCGTGCTGCGGGTCCGGCGCACGGTGTTCGGCGGCGTGCTCGACGACGGCGCGTTCGCCCGGGTGCTGCTGGTGCTCGGGATCGGCAGCGCGGTGCTCGGCGCCGTCCTGTGCTTCACCCAGCGCCACCTGAAACGGCTGCTGGCCTACTCGACCATCGCGCACACCGGGTTGTTCCTCTGTGGACTGGCCGCCGCCGACGGCCAGGCGAGCACGGGGTTCGTGCTGGTGGTCGCCGGGCACGCCGGGGCCAAGGCGGCGCTGTTCCTGCTCGTCGGGGTGCTCAAGGACCGCTACGGCAGCGTCGACGAGGACGAGCTGTTCGGCAAGTGCGGGCACTCGCGGCTGGAAGGCGGGCTGTTCGTGCTGGCGGCGCTGGTGCTGGCCGGGCTGCCGCCGTTCGGCGTCGCGTTCGGCAAGGACGTCGCGGAACACGCGCTCGAGCACGCCGGGTACGGCTGGCTGGTGGCGGTGTTCGTGCTCGTCACCGCCGTGACGGCGGCCGCGGTGCTGCGCGCCGGTCTGGGTGTCTACTTCGGACTCGGCCGGCCGCCGCGCCGGGACGACGGCGACCGGACCGCCGGGACGGACGAGGAACCCGAGACGGGCGGACGCATCGCGCGCACCCCGGCGACGATGACCGGCGCGATCGTCGCGGTGCTGGCCGCCGCGCTCGCGGTCCCCTGGCTGAAGGACGTCGCGGTCACCGCCGGGCGGCAGGAGGCCGACCGCGCCGGGTACCTGCACGACGTCCTGCCCGCCTCCGGAGCCGTCGCGCACCTGCCGCCCGTGACAGCCGGGTGGACGACGTCCGGGGTGCTGTTCGGCGGCCTCACGGTGCTGCTGGCGCTCGGCATCGCCGCGGTGGCCCTCTGGCCCCACCGGCTCCCGTCGTGGCCCCGGCCCGTCCGAGCGGCCCTCGAAGTGCTGCACCGGGGCCATTCGGGCCACGTCGGGGACTACGTCGCGTGGCTGCTCGTGGGGGTGACGGTCCTCACGGCGCTCGTCCGGCTCTGATGTGTAGGCGCCTCGCGAGTGGGTAACCGAACGACAAGGCCCTTTTGGCGACTGGCCGATCCGGAAATGTCGCCGCGACGGAAGGTGCGTCCCATGAACGACAAGTTCGAGAACAAGGGTGAAGAGCTCAAGGGCCGGGCGAAGGAAGCTGTCGGCGACGCCACGGGCAACGAGCAGTGGCAGGCCGAGGGCAAGGCCGACCAGGCCAAGGGCTCCCTCAAGCAGGCCGGCGAGAAGATCAAGGACGCCGTCAAGGGCGTCAAGGACAAGAACTGATCCGTAGTTCTGCCGCTGCCGCACCTCGGGTTCCCGGGGTGCGGCAGTTTCGCTGCCGGGGGTGAATCGTGTTCGACGGCTTCGCGCTCGATTACGTCGACGTCGGCGGGGTGACGCTGCGGGTCCGCCACGGCGGCTCCGGTCCGCCGCTCCTGCTGGTGCACGGGCATCCGCGCACCCACACGACGTGGCACCGGGTCGCCCCGCGGCTCGCGGAGCGGTTCACCGTCGTCTGCCCGGACACCCGCGGCTACGGCGAATCGACGAAACCGCCGACCGACGAAGACCACACGCCCTACAGCAAACGCGTCATGGCGGCGGACTGCGTCGCTTTGCTGCGGCACCTCGGCCATTCCCGGTTCTTCGTGGCGGGTCATGACCGCGGCGCCTACGTGGCGACGCGGCTCGCACTCGACCACCCGTCGGTGATCCGGGGCGCGGCGATCCTGGACGCCGTCCCGATCGGGGAAGCCCTCGCCCGCTGCGACGCTCGGTTCGCGCGCGAGTGGTTCCACTGGTTCTTCTTCGCCCAGCCCGAAAAACCCGAACGGGTGATCACCGCCGATCCTGACGCTTGGTACAACGTCGGTACCAAGAACACCCCGGAGCGGCTCGGCGAGGGCAACTTCGCCGACTTCCACCGCGCGATCCACGACCCGGCCACGGTCACCGCGATGCTCGAGGACTACCGGGCCGGCCTGGGTGTCGACCGCGCGCACGACGACGCCGACCAGGCCGCCGGCAAGCGGATCACCTGCCCGGCACTGGTCCTGTGGTCCAGCGACGACGACCTGGAAGACCTCTACGGGGACGTCCTGGCCGTCTGGCGCGGCTGGACCACCGACCTCCGCGGTCACGCGATCAAGTCCGGGCACCACATGGCGGAGGAGAACCCGGCCGCGCTGGCCACCGCACTCGGCGACTTCTTCAGCGGCCTTCCCGCCGACTGAGCCGCTCCCGCTGCGGGATCACCACGTACTTCGGGTCCTTTGTGGACTCCACCCCGGCCGCGTAGACGCCGAACCGCGTGCACAGTCCCGAGGCCAGGTACGCCGTCCCGGCCAGCACGCCCGCCGCGCGGTTCCGCTTCGCCAGCAGGGAAAGTCCCGCGCCGGCCGCCGTCAAAGCCTTCGCCGCCTTCAGCAGCTTGCCCGCTCGGCCCGTCCGGTACGGCTCCGACACCAGGCCCAGGCCGGTTTCCACGTGGTGCTCGGCTACCAGCTCCGCGACCGCCCCGGCGAGCCCCGCCCGGACCGCCGGGCCGAGCTCGCTCGCGGGAACCGCCAGCAGGGCCGCACCCGCACCGCTGGTCAACGCGCTGCCCGCGAACAGCACCGGGAGCGTGCCGTGGGCCTCGTGCCACGACGGCGTCGCCGTGTCCGCCAGCAGGACCGCCGTGTACGTGCACATCGCCGGCCCGAGCACGCCCGCACCGATGCCTGCGAGCCGGCCGATCCGCGGCAGCCGCCCGGTCACCTCGGACGCCGCCGCCACCGCGGCCAGCCCGGAGAACGGCGAGAGGATCCACGACCCCACCGAGAGCGGCGACGTCGGCTTCAGGACCCGCAGCATGTGCAGGAACCGCGTCGGCTTCCCCAGGTCGTGGACCAGCGCCACGACGCTCGCGAGCGAACCGCCGGACGCGACCAGCCTGCCGACGCGGGCCAGCCCCGGCCGCCCGGTGACGTCGGCGAGCGCCGCCATCGTCGCCGACGCGCCCGCCGCGCCGCCGAGGAACAGGTACAGCGGCACGTCCGGCTGCTTCCAGGCCGGTTCCTTGAGGATCGGCTTGCCGTAGTAGGAGCGGAACTCGGCGGGCTCGACCATCGTCCGTTCGCGGCGCGGGCTCATCGGCGCCGGCCCAGGAACGACGCCGCGACGGCCACGGCGACGCCGGCCGCCGTCACCGCCGCCCGCTTCCACATCGCCGGCAGGTCCCGCGTGGTGACCACCGGGTCCGGCGGCAGCCCGTAGACCTCGGGTTCGTCCAGCAGCAGGAAGAACGCGCCGTCGCCGCCGACGCCGTCCTCGGGGTCACGGCCGTAGAGCCGGGCCTCGGGAACGCCGGACTCGTGCAGGTCGCGGACCCGCTCGTCGGCCCGTTCACGGAGTTCGTCGAGCTCGCCGAACTGGATGGAGTCGGTCGGGCACGCCTTGGCGCAGGCCGGTTCCATCCCCGCGCCGAGCCGGTCGTAGCAGAGGGTGCACTTGAACGCGCGGCCGTCGCTCTCGCGCTTTTCGATGACACCGTACGGGCACGCCGGGACGCAGTAGCCGCAGCCGTTGCAGATGTCCTGCTGCACGACGACGGTGCCGAACTCGGTGCGGAACAGCGAGCCGGTCGGGCAGACGTCGAGACAGGCGGCGTGCGTGCAGTGCTTGCAGACATCGCTCGACATCAGCCAGCGCACGCCCGGGTCTTCCTGCCCCGGCGCGCCGACGTCCGGCATCCCGAGGTCCGGCATTCCGAGGTCCACAGTGGACGTCTTCGGCTGCTCGACGAAGGCCACGTGCCGCCAGGTGTTCGAGCCCAGGGCGCCGGTGTTGTCGTAGGACGTGCCGAGCAGGTCGAGCCCGCCCGCCTCGGGCACCTCGTTCCACTCCTTGCACGCGACTTCGCAGGCCTTGCAGCCGATGCACACCGACGTGTCGGTGAAGAACCCCATCCGGGGCTGGGTGCCGTACTCAGCCATCGGCTCGCCTCCGGTACTCGGCCACGAACTCGGGCAGGGCGGCGCCGCGCGGACGCCGTCCCGGCCGGATGTCGCAGGTGGCCGCCTTGGACTCCTGGATGTGCACGTTCGGGTCCATCACGATGGCCAGCAGGTCGTTGGCCGCGTCGCCGCGGGACAGCCCGTTCGGGCCCCAGTGGTACGGCAGGCCGACCTGGTGGATCGTCCGGCCGCGGACCTTCAGCGGTTTCACCCGATCGGTCACGAGGACGCGGGCCTCGATCGCCGTCCGCGCGGAGACGATCGTCGCCCAGCCGCCGTTCTCCAGCCCGCGTTCGGCGGCCAGGGCCGGCGAGACCTCGCAGAAGAACTCCGGCTGCAGCTCCGACAGGTACGGCAGCGTCCGGCTCATGCCGCCGGCCGTGTGGTGCTCGGTGAGCCGGTAGGTGGTGAACACGTACGGGTAGACCTCGCTGCGCGCCGGGTTGTACGGGTTCGCCGGGCTGTCCAGCGTCTGGCGCGTCGGCGACTCCTGCTGGCGGTACAGCGCGTTGTCCACCGGGCTCTCGAACGGCTCGTAGTGCGCGGGCAGCGGGCCGTCCGCGAGACCGGCCGGGACGTAGAGCCACGCCTTGCCATCGGTCTGCATGATGAACGGGTCACGGCCGCCGAGCGCGTCCTGGGCCTTGGCCCCCTCGGGCGGCACGTGGTCCGGGGCCTTCGTCGGCTCGAAGTCCGGGACGTCCGGGCCGACCCACTTGCCCTGGTCGGCGTCCCAGCTGAGCAGTTTCTTCCGTTCGCTCCACGGCTTCCCGTCCGGGTCCGCCGACGCGCGGTTGTAGAGGATCCGCCGGTTCGCCGGCCACGCCCAGGCCCAGCCCTTCGCGACCCAGTCCTGCTCCTGGCCCGGCTGCCGGTTCGCGGCCTGGTTCTTCCCGCCGGCGCGGACACCGCAGTAGATCCAGCAGCCGCACGAGGTCGAGCCGTCGTCCTTCAGTTCCGTGTACGCCGAAAGCGGGCCCTCGGGGCCGTGGCCGTTGATCTCGGCCAGCACGGACTCCGCGCTCGGGTCGTCGGTCGGCCCCTCGACCGGGTAGCTCCAGGTGAGGTCGCGCACCGGCGCGTCCCGGGGGTCGTCGCCGATCCGCTCCCGGATGATCCGGCCCAGGTGGTAGTAGAACCACAGGTCGCTGCGGGCGTCGCCGGGTGGTTCGACGGCCTTGTGGTGCCACTGCAGCAGGCGCTGGGTGTTGGTGAAGCTGCCGTCCTTCTCGGTGTGCGCGGCGGCGGGCAGGAAGAAGACCTCGGTGCCGATCTCCTCGGGCTTCAGCTCGCCCGTCTCGATCTCCGGGCCGTCCTTCCAGAACGTCGCGCTCTCGATCAGCTGCAGGTCCCGGACGACGAGCCAGTCGAGGTTGGCCAGGCCGAGCCGCTGGAACTTGCCGTTGGCCGAGCCGACGGCCGGGTTCTCCCCGACCAGGAAGTACCCCTTGCACTCCCCCTCGATCTGCTTCTGCACGGTCGCGTACGTCCCGTGGTCACCGGTCAGCCGGGGCAGGTAGTCGAACCGGAAGTCGTTATGCGGCTGCGCCGAATCACCCCAGTAGGACTTGAGCAGGCTCACGGCGTAGGAGCGCATGTTGCCCCAGAAGCCCGTCTTGCCCGCGTCGGCTTCGACGAACTCGTCGAGGCTCTGGTGCTGGTGCGCGTGCGGCATCGGGATGTAGCCGGGGAGCAGGTTGAACAGCGTCGGGATGTCGGTGGAGCCCTGGATGCTGGCGTGGCCGCGCAGCGCGAGGATGCCACCGCCGGGACGGCCGATGTTGCCGAGCAGCGTCTGCAGGATCGACGCCGTGCGGATGTACTGCGCGCCGACCGTGTGGTGCGTCCAGCCGACCGAGTACACCCACGCCGTCGTCCGGTCGCGCCCGGAGTTCGCGGTGACCGCCTCGGCGATCTCGCGGAACTGCTCGACCGGCAGGCCGCAGACGTCGGCGACCATCTCCGGCGTGTAGCGCGCGAAGTGGCGCTTGAGCACCTGGAAGACGCACCGCGGGTGCTGCAGCGTCTCGTCGGTCTTCGGCTTGGCGCCGACCGCCGCGCCGCCGCTGCCGTAGGTGTCCGCACGGGCCGTTTTCTGGTGCGCTTCCCCGCCGTGGTGCGACTCCGAGCCCGGCTCCCCCGGCTGTTCGGGATCGGTGGAGCCGGCCGCGGGCACGGTCGGCGCGCCTTCGTACTCCCACGACGTCATGTCGTACCGGCGCTTCTCGGGGTCGTAGCCCGAGAAGACGCCATCGAGGTCTTCGGTGTCGGCGAAGTCCTCACGCAGGATGGCGGCCGCGTTCGTGTAGGCCAGCACGTACTCCCGGAAGTCCTTTTCCTCGCTGAGGACGTAGTTGATCAAGCCGCCGAGGAACGCGATGTCCGTCCCGGCGCGCAACGCCGCGTGGACGTGCGAAACCGCGCTGGTGCGGGTGAACCGCGGGTCGACGTGGATGATCTTCGCGCCGCGGGCCTTCGCCTCCATCACCCACTGGAACCCGACCGGGTGACACTCGGCCATGTTCGAGCCCTGGATGACGATGCAGTCGGCGTTGGCGAGGTCCTGCTGGAACGTCGTGGCGCCCCCACGACCGAAGGAGGTCCCCAGACCGGGAACCGTGGCGGAGTGTCAAATACGGGCCTGGTTTTCGATCTGTATCGCGCCGAGCGCGGTGTACAGCTTCTTCATCAGGTAGTTCTCTTCGTTGTCCAGCGTCGCGCCGCCCAGGCTGGCGAAGCCGAGCGTGCGGTTGAGCTTGCGACCCTGGTCGTCGGCGTCCTGCCACGTCTCGGCGCGGGTCTTCAGGACCCGGTCGGCGATCATGTCCATCGCCGTGTCGAGGGGCAGGCGCTCCCAGTCGGTGCCGTGGGGGCGCCGGTAGAGGACCTCGGTGACGCGGCTCGGGCTGGTCACGAGCTGCTTGCTGGCCGAGCCCTTCGGGCAGAGCCTGCCGCGGGAGATGGGCGAGTCCGGGTCACCCTCGATCTGCGTGACGCGGCCGTCCTTGACGTACACCTTCTGGCCGCAGCCGACGGCGCAGTACGGGCAGACCGACTTGACCACTTTGTCGGCGTCTTCGGTGCGGGCGTGCCATTTCTCCGAACCGTCCGATTTGGCCGCCGCCGCGCGCGCTGTCCGGTCGGGACCGGTCAGCTGCCGGTACACCGGCCAGCCTTCGATCCACTTCCGCACGCTCATGCTTCGCACGGTAGTAGCCATACCCCCGGAACGCAGGCCTAACCACTCGTCCGGCGGGTCCCGTCGCCCAGTGGTTCCGTCAGTCCGGCCGCGTCCAGGCGTTCCAGCAGCGGGATCATCACCCGGCGGGTGCTGTCCAAGGCGCGGCGCGCCGCCGAAACCGTGAACGGCTGGGGTAGCGCGCGCAGCTCGGTCGCGGCTCGCTCTTCGATGTCCGGCCCGAGCACCACGCCCTCCGCCACCGCCGTCAGCCGGCCGAGGCGGACGGCCGCCGCCAGCTCGCGGCGGCCCAGGCCCAGCGCCCGCAGGTCATCGGCTTCCGGAGCGCGGAACGGGTGCTCGGCCAGCTGCTTTTCCACCT
The DNA here is from genome assembly GCF_055633595.1 of Amycolatopsis sp. NPDC114504. Taxonomy (NCBI): domain Bacteria; kingdom Bacillati; phylum Actinomycetota; class Actinomycetes; order Pseudonocardiales; family Pseudonocardiaceae; genus Amycolatopsis; species Amycolatopsis sp. NPDC114504. The sequence goes on from NZ_JBVKDU010000005.1 coordinate 904,295, forward strand.
CCACCACGGCCTTCTCGACCGCCGGAGCCAGCCCGCCCGGCCGGCGGACGAGCCCGCCCGCCACCTCGAGACCGGTGCCGGCCAGCAGCGGGCCGACCAGCTCCGGTGCGGGCAGGCCGAGCCGCTGCCGCAGCGCCTCCACCGGCATGCCCGCGGCGAGGGCGTCCCAGTCCCGCACGATCGCCGCCGCCTCGGCACGCAGCCCGGCGAACCGCGGCGGGTCGACGCGCCAGCCGCCCACCAGGTCACCCGTCTCGGGCAGCCCCAGCACCGAGAAGTCCGCGGCCCGCACGAAACCGGAGCGGCGCAGGTACACCCCGGCGAGATCATCGGTGGTCAGCTCCTCGCCCCGGGCGCGCGCCGCGCCACGGCGGGCCAGCGACGGCGGCCGGACGTCGAGCACGTCGAAGCCCGCGGCGATCCGGTGCTCGCCGGGGTCGCGCAGCAGCCCGCGATCGCCGACACGCAACGGCAGCGCGGACGTCGTCGTGAGCCGGGCGGTGTCCGTCCCCAGTGGACGGACGCGCACCGGTACCGCCGCCGTCCCGAAGTGCAGCACCAGGTTCCGGTGGAGGTCGGTCGCGTGCAGCCGCACGTCGAACTCGGCCGTCTCTTGCCAGCGGTCCGGGGTGAGCAGGACGTCGCCGCGTCCGACGTCCGCCCGCGCGGTGCCGCGCAGGTTCACCGCCACGCGCGCCACGGCCGTCACCCGGTCGTGTGCCTCGCCGAGCGCCTGCAGGCCGCGGACCTTGACCCGCGCGTCCCCGAGCAGCAGCTCGTCGCCGACGGCGATCGTCCCCGCGGCGAGCGTTCCGGTGACGACCGTGCCCGCGCCCGAAACGGTGAACGCCCGGTCGATCCACAGCCGGACATCGGCGTCCGGATCGGGCGCCGGCAACCCTCCGGCCAGCGCGGCGATCGCCGCGCGCAGCTCGTCGAAACCCGCACCGGTCTTCCCGCTGACGGCGACGCTCGGCACGGCACCCAGCGACGTCGCGGCGATCTCGCCGAGCGCGGCCTCGGTCGCGGCCGCCGGATCGGCGCGGTCCGCCTTCGTGACGACCAGCAGCCCGCGCCGGACACCGAACGCGTCGAGCGCGGCGAGGTGCTCGGCCGACTGCGGCATCCAGCCCTCGTCGGCCGCGACGACGAACAGCACCGCCGGCGCGGGCCCGGCGCCCGCCAGCATGTTCGGCACGAACCGTTCGTGGCCCGGCACATCGACGAACGCGACGTCGTCGTCGCCGATCCGCGTCCAGGCGAACCCGAGGTCGATGGTGAGCCCGCGGCGGCGCTCCTCGCCCCACCGGTCGGGCTCCATCCCGGTCAGCCGGCGCACGAGCGTCGACTTCCCGTGGTCGACGTGCCCGGCGGTGACGATCACCCGCATCGGCGGACGGCTTCCAGGAGCTTCGCGTCCTCTTCCGGCCGGACGGTCCGCAGGTCGAGCAGGCACCGGTCCCGCTCGACCCGGCCGACGACCGCGGGCTCGCCGGTCCGCAACGCGACGGCGTACCGGGCGGGCAGGCTCACCGCGACGCTGGGCAGCTCGACACCCGGCGCTCCCCCGCCGCCGACGGCCGACGACACCGAGACCATCCGGGCGTCAATGCCTTCCAGTGCTTTGACCAGGGTCTCCGCTCGTTCTCGGAGGCTCGCGACCGACGCGTCGAGGGCCGCGCGCACCGGCGGTTCCGGCCCGCGGAGCGTCGCTTCGAGCGCGGCGAGCGTGAGCTTGTCGACGCGCAGCGCCCGCGCGGCCGGGTGCCGTCGCAGCCGTTCGACGACGTCGGCGTCGCCGAGCAGGAGACCGGCCTGCGGGCCGCCGAGCAGCTTGTCGCCGCTGGCCGTCACGACCGTGGCGCCCGCCCGCAGCGCGCTCGCGGCGTCCGGTTCGTCCGGCAGGAGCGGGTGGGGGGTCAGCAGGCCGGACCCGATGTCGGCGACCACGGGCACGCCGAGGCCGGCCAGCTCGCCGAGCGCCGCTTCCGACGTGAAACCGGTGACCCGGTAGTTCGACGGGTGGACCTTGAGGACGAACCCGGTGTCCGGGCCGAGAGCGTCGGCGTAGTCGCGCACCGAAGTCCGGTTGGTGGTGCCGACCTCGCGCAGCCGGGCGCCGGTCGACGCGAGGAGGTCGGGGATGCGGAAGCCGTCGCCGATCTCGACCAGTTCGCCCCGGCTGACGACGATCTCCCGGCCCGGGGCCAGCGCGAGCGCGCAGAGCAGCAGGGCGGCCGCGTTGTTGTTGACGACGTGCACGCCACCGGCGTCCGGGACGGCGGCGGCCAGCGCCGCGAGGGCACCCCGCCCGCGCCGCGCCCGCTCACCGGTCGCCAGGTCGAACTCGACATCCGTGGCGCCCCCGGCCGCCACCAGGGCGTCGAGCGCGGCCGCGGACAGCGGGGCCCGGCCGAGGTTGGTGTGCACGACGACGCCGGTCGCGTTGACCACCGGCCGCAGCGACGCCGCGCTCGCCGGGAGCCGCCCGAGCACGACGTCGACGACGTCGTGCGGGGCTATCTCCCCGGCTCGCGCGGCTCGTTGCGATTCCTGGATCACGGCCTTGACCAGGTCACGCCCGAGCGTCTCGGCGAACTTGGCGACCCGGGGCTCGGCCAGCACCGCGTCGGTCCGCGGGATCGCGCGGCGGGGGTCAGGCATGGCGGAGGCGGACGGGAATCGAACCCGCCAACGACAGGACCTGCCGTTCACCGGTTTTGAAGACCGTGCCGGTCACCAGGCCGGATACGCCTCCCTGCACCATGCGACCATCCTGCCAAGGTTGCGGCCGGCGGGCACGATGAAGCGGTGGAGTACCGACTGACGCAGTACGCCCACGGCGGCGGCTGCGCGTGCAAGATCCCGCCCGGCGAGCTGGAGGAGGCCGTCCGCGGCCTCACCGGCAGCTCCCCCACCGACCCGGCGGGCGAGCTCCTCGTCGGCCTCGACACCGGCGACGACGCGGCCGTCGTCAAGATCTCCGGGTCGACGGCGCTGATCGCGACCACCGACTTCTTCACCCCGGTCGTCGACGACGCCTACGACTGGGGGCGGATCGCCGCGGCCAACGCGCTTTCCGACGTGTACGCCATGGGCGGCACGCCGGTGGTGGCGGTCAACCTGCTCGGCTGGCCGCGGGAGACGCTGCCGTTCGAGCTGGCGGGCGAGGTGCTGCGCGGCGGGCTCGACGTCTGCGGCAAGGCGGGCTGCCACCTGGCCGGCGGGCACAGCATCGACGACCCGGAACCGAAGTACGGCCTGGCCGTCACCGGTATCGCGGATCCCGCGCGGCTGCTGCGCAACGACGCCGGCCGCGCGGGCGTGCCGCTGACGCTGACCAAGCCGCTCGGCATCGGCGTGCTGAACTCGCGGCACAAGGCGACCGGCGAACGGTTCGCGCAGGCTATCGACGTCATGACGACGCTGAACGACGCCGCCGCCCGCGCCGCGCTGGCCGCCGGGGCCGTCTGCGCCACCGACGTCACCGGCTTCGGCCTGCTCGGCCACCTGCACAAGCTGGCCAGGGCGAGTGGCGTCACCGCGCGCCTGGACCCGCCGGCTGTGCCGTACGTCGAAGGCGCGCGAGAGGCGCTGCGCGACGGGTACGTCAGCGGGGGCACGCGCCGCAACCTCGACTGGGTGCGTCCGCACGTGGACCTGTCCCGGATCTCCGAGGACGAGGCGCTGCTGCTGGCCGACGCGCAGACGTCCGGCGGGCTGCTGGTCGCCGGGGAGGTGCCGGGGTATCCGGTGATCGGGGAGCTCGTGCCGCGCGGGGACCACACGATCGTCGTGGGGTGAGTTTCGGGGCGGTCGCGGCGGGTACGCGGAAATCATGTCTGCACCGGACCGTTCCAGCCTCGAACAGCACCTGGCCCAGACCGCCTACCCGTGCGGCCGCGACGAACTCCTGCGGCGCGCGGCGGCGGCCGGCGGCGGGGACTCCGTGCTCGGTTCGCTCGGCGGCCTGGCCGAGGGCGACCGGTACGAGGACTTCGACGCCGTGTGGGCGGCGGTGTCGGCGAAGCGCCTCGGCGGGACGTCCTAGGCGAGCCGCTCCACGGCGTCGCGCGCTTCCTTGAGGTCCGCGCCCGTGTTCTCGCGGTAGACCTTGATGGCCTGGATCTTCTTGCCCTCGCGCAGCAACGCGGTGACCTCGTCGAGCCCGGGCTCGACGACGGTCACGCCGAGCTGGGCGACGATGGCGTCCAGCTTCCGTTCCATCCGATCGAGCCGGCGGCCGAGCCTGCGTTCGGTGGACGACGATCCCAGGCCGACGACCGTGATGAGCAGGACGATCCCGAGCAGCAGCATCCCGTAGTCCATGGCGGGTCATGCTACTGCGCGAAAACTGTCGGTGCCCGCGTTTAGGGTGGCCCCATGACGACATTGACCGATCGCCCGAACACCGCTCTGCTGATCGTCGACGTGCAGAACGGCGTGATGGACGGCGCCCACGACCGCGCCGCCGTCCTCGCGAACATCGTCGCGTTGGTGGAGAAGGCGCGCGCGGGCGGGACCGAGGTGGTGTGGGTGCAACACACCGATGACGGGCTGCCCCGCGGGAGCGAGGAGTGGGAGTACGTGCCGGAACTGGTGCGGCGCGAGTCGGAACCGTTGGTGCACAAGGGTTACGGCGACGCGTTCGAGGACACCGACCTGGAGGCGGTGCTGGCGGCCCGCGATATCGGCAGGCTGGTGGTGGCGGGAGCCCAGACGGACGTGTGCATCAGGTCCACCCTCCACGGCGCGTTCACCCGCGGCTACGACGCGACACTGGTGTCCGACGCGCACACGACGGAGGACCTGTCGGCGTACGGGGCACCTGAGCCGGGGGCGGTCATCGCGCACACGAACCTGTATTGGCAGTACCAGACGGCACCGGGGCGGACTGCGGGGACGGTGCAGACCGCGGAGGTGGAGTTCGGGGTGAAGGCACCGGCCTGAGCGGCTCGGGGTGGGGGCGGTTGGTCGGGTGGGCGCGCCCCGGTTGGGGGCTTGCGGGCGGTGGCCCCTGGGGCGCCTTCGTGGCCGAGGCACGGCCGTTTGCCGGGTTCAGGACTGCGGGCGGTGGTCCCGGGGTCGCCTTCGTGGCCGAGGTGGGGGTGTCGCGGTCGGGGACCTGCGGGCGTTGGCCCCTGGGGCGCCTTCGCGGCAAGGGCGGACCGTTGGCCAGGTTGAGGACTGCGGCCGGTGGCCCCGGAGTCGCTTCCGTGGCCGTGCGGCGGTCATTGCGGTCGGCGCACCCGAAGTGGCGTCGGGTGCGAGTCGTTCATGACGACCGGCCCGGCCTACTCCGGGCGCTGGAAGCCGTACGCGCGCTCCACTTTCGCCACCTCGATGTGGTAGTCCGCGTACCACTGCTCCCGGCCGCGGCGCTGGGCCTCCAGGTGCTCCGGATGCTGCTTCCACGCCGTGATCGACTCGGCGTCGCGGTAGTACAGCACCGTCAGCTCGCGGCCGTCGGCGTCCGTCCGGGACTCGCGTCCCAGGTAGCCCGGCTGCGCCCTCCCCAGCGAGCCCATCCGGGCGTCCATGGGTGCGTATCCGTCTAGGTTGCCCGCGTCGAGCTTGCTGCTGATGATCACCGCGTAGTACGGAGGTTCGGGTCTCGTGAAGGACACCGCCGGAGCCTAGGTCCGCGCCGCCGCCGGCCCCAACCGATATTCACGCTCCGCGCAGGTGGTCGCGCAGGGCTCGGGACACCCGGGCCATCAGCACGTCCGCCTCGGGCTGGAGTACCGCCGGGACGCGGGACTCCGTCAGCGCCACCACGCCGAACGCCCGGCCGTCCGCGTGCTCGACTACTCCGGCCTCGTGCCGCAGGTTCAGCAGCGTTCCCGTCTTCGACGACCACTTCGCCGCGTCCGAAGCGAAGTCCGGCGTCAAGCGGTGGCGGATCACGTTGTGCGCCATCAGTTCCCTCACACCCGCGGCCACCACGGGATCGATCCGCGACGGCGTCCACAGCGCCTGCAGCAGCTCCAGCACCGCCCGCGCCGACGCCGCGTTCGCGCGGGTCACGTCGAGCTGGGGCAGCCGGTGCCCCTGGCCCGCCGTGCCCGCGCCGATCGCCAGTGCGTGCGCCAGGTCGACCTCGCCCGCGTCGAACCGCTCGGCCGGGGTGTCGACGAGGTCCGCCATCAGGTGGCGCACGGCGATTCCCCGCAGACCCCACCCCTCCAGCGCCCGCATCACGGCGTCGGGCGGCGTGAGACCGAACAGGACGTCGGCCGCCACGCCGTCGCTCAGTGCCGTGCTCAGGTACAGCAGGTCGTCGACGGCGATCCGGGCCGGGTGGCGGAAGCGCGTCAGCCCGATCGGACCGGGCGTGGTGACTCCGCCCGGCGCGACCTCCAGCTGCGTCGCGCCGTCCAGTTCGCCACGGCGGATGCGCTCCAGGGTCGCCGCCGCCAGGGGGACCTTCACCAGCGACGCGATCGGGTACTCGCGGTCCGGGTCGATCCCCAGCTCGTGCCCCGACCGCAGGTCGCGGACCAGGAACGACCCGCGCAGCCCGCCTTCGTCCAGCTCCGCCCGCAGCTGCCGGACCAGCCCTTCCGCTCTCATGCCTCGGCTCCCAGGCACCGGGCGACCGCCGACGACAGTCCGCGCAACCGGTCGGCGTCTTCGCCCAGAGTCGCCGCGACGCCGAAGCCGCGCGCCAGCGAGATCTCGCCGACCGGGCGCCAGTGCAGCCCCAGCTCGTCGGCCTGCGCGGCCGAGCACAGCAGCAGGTCCGCCGAGCCGAACACCGCCGCCGCGGCCGCGGTCAGCGATCCGGCCACGGCCACCTGCGCCGGCGGCAGGCCCACGGCGTCCCGCACCCGCAGCAGCCGGTCGCGGACGTGCGGGACGTCGTCCTCCGGCTGGAGCCGGACGTGCCGCCGCGGTCCCCCGGACCGCCCGGCCCGCAACGTCTCCAGGTGCACGACCCGGGCCGGCGGCGCGACCACCCCGGCCAGCCCCAGCGGCACCGACCACACGCCTTCGTCGGCCGGGACCGCGACGAGCGCCGCCCGCACCTCCTGCGTGCGGACCAGCTCGGCCCGCTCGCCCGGCGGCGCGACGCGGAACTCCAGGTGGACCTCCTGCGCGCGGGCTTCGGCGGCCAGCTCGGCCAGCGAACGCACCCCGCACGTGTCCGGGACGGCGACGCGCATCGGCCGCAGCCGCGCCTGCCGCGCGTCGTGTTCGAGCGCGTCGGCCAGCTGCACCAGCCGCCGGGCGGAGGGCAGCACGTCGCGCCCGAACGGCGTGAGCCGCGCCCGGCGGGTCGTCCGGTCGAAGAGCCGTTCGCCGAAGTGCGCTTCCAGCGCGGCGATGCGCCGGCTCGCGACCGGCTGCGGGATCCGCGCGACCGCCGCGCCCGCCGTGAAGCTCCCCGCTTCGCTCACGCTGACGAACGCCCTGCAGCCGCCGACCAGGTCCACGACCCCACTCTATGCGATTCCGGCATCGAACCGTTCACTTCCGTCTTGGACAGCATGAGCGAAGCCGGTGAGACTGCGGATGTCGATCAAGATCGGAAAGGTTGTCCCGTGCCGCTCCCCCACGTCCGGCGGGCCGCGTTCGTCGCGCTGGCTCTCCTGTCGCTCACCGCCTGCACCACTCAAGCCGCCGAGGCCCCAGCACCGGCACCGGCAGCAAAGCCATCGACGACGGCGGCAGCCCCGCAACCGGACTTCGCGCCCTTGGAGCGTGAGTTCGGCGCCCGCCTAGGCGTGTACGCCGTGGACACCGGCTCCGGCCGCGAGCTGACCCACCGCGCCGACGAACGCTTCGGTTACGCCTCGACGCACAAGGCGTTCTCGGCCGCGGCCGTCCTCCAGCGCACGAGCCTCGACGGGCTGGCGAAGGTGCTGAAGTACACCCGCGCCGACCTCCAGCCGAACTCGCCGGTCACCGAAAAGCACGTCACCACCGGCATTTCCCTGCGCGACGCGATGGACGCGGCGCTGCGCTACAGCGACAACACCGCCGCCAACCTGCTGTTCCGCGAGCTGGGCGGGCCGCGGGGGCTCGGCGACGCGCTGCGCGGGATCGGCGACACGACCACGCACGTCGACCGGACCGAACCCGGCCTCAACGACCTCGCGCCCGGCGACGTCCGCGACACCAGCACCCCGCGGGCGATGGCCACCAGCCTGCGCGTGTTCACCCTCGGCGCCGCGCTGCCGCCGGAGAAGCGGACGGTGCTCACCGACATGATGCGCGCCAACACCACCGGCGCGGCCCTGATCCGGGCGGGCGCGCCGGCGGGCTGGGCCGTCGCCGACAAGACCGGCACCGGCGGCTACGCGACGCGCAATGACATCGCCGTCGTCTGGCCGCCGGGGCGCGCGCCGATCGTGCTGGTCGTCATGTCCGACAAGAAGGCCGAGGACGCGTCGCCCGACGACCGGCTGATCGCGCAGGCGGCGAAGCTCGCCCTCAGCGGTCTTCGGTGAGGACGCGGGCTTCGAGGTCGACGCCGTGGGTGCCGATCACCTCGGCCCGCACGAGCGAACCCGGCTCCGGCGCCACCCCGGCGAACGTCACGTGCCCGTCGACCTCGGGTCCCTGGTGCGCCGCCCAGCCGCGTCCGCCGGTTCCGACGACCACGTCCACGACCGCGCCGAGCCGCTCCTCCGCGCGGCGCGAGACCTGGTCGTCGGCCAGGACCGACAGCTCCTCGACCCGCTCGGCGAGCACCGCGGCCGGGACCTTGCCCGGCAGGCCGGCGGCCTCGGTGCCGTCCTCGTCCGAGTAGCCGAAGACGCCGATGGAGTCCAGCCGGGCCTGCTCCAGGAAGAGCTTCAGCTCGGCGAACTCGGCGTCGGTCTCGCCCGGGAAGCCCGCGATGAAGTTCGACCGCACCCCGGCGTCCGGCGCGATCGTCCGGATCCGTTCGAGCAGCTGCAGGAAGCGCTCCCGGTCGCCGAACCGGCGCATCCGGCGCAGCACCGGGCCGCTCGCGTGCTGGAACGAGAGGTCGAAGTACGGGGCGACGCCCGGGGTCCCGGCGATCGCCTCGACGAGGCCGGGCCGCAGCTCGGCCGGCTGCAGGTAGCTGACCCGGACGCGGTCGGCGACGGCGGCGAGCTCCGGCAGCAGCTTTTCCAGCGCCTGCAGGTCGCCGAGGTCCTTGCCGTAGGACGTCGAGTTCTCGCTGACCAGCACCAGCTCGCGCACGCCGTGGCCGGCGAGCCATTCGGCCTCGGCGAGGATCTCGGCGGGCGGCCGGGAGACGAACGCGCCGCGGAAGCTCGGGATCGCGCAGAACGTGCACCGCCGGTCGCAGCCCGACGCCAGTTTCAGCGGCGCGACCGGGCCGCCGCCGAGCCGGTGCCGCAGCACCCGCGGGCCGCTCGCCGGGCCGCCGTGTCCCGGCACGTGGGCGGAGACCGCGGTCCGCCGCACCGGCGTGATCGGCAGGAGCGTGCGCCGGTCGCGCGGGGTGTGCGCGGGCGCGGTCCGGCCCTGGAGGACGTCCTCGATGCGGTCGCCGATCTCCGGGTAGTCGTCGAACGAGAGGACGGCGTCGGCCTCCGGCAGCGCGTCGGCGAGCTCGCGGCCGTAGCGCTCGGCCATGCAGCCGACCGCGACGACCTTCGCGCCCTTGCCGGACGCGGCGAGGACCGTGTCGATCGACTCCTTCTTGGCCGCTTCGATGAAGCCGCAGGTGTTCACCACGACGACGTCGGCTTCGTCGCCGGCTTCGGCCAAGCGGAAGCCCGAACCGCCGAGGCGGGCGGCGAGCTCGTCGGAGTCGACTTCGTTGCGCGCGCAGCCCAGGGTGACCAGGGAGACGGTGCGCACGCCGTCAGTCCGCGACGACGTCGCCGTGGCCCGGCTGGTCGCCGATCCCGAGGACCACCACGTGCTCGCCGCAGCAGTCGCCGATCGCCTTGGTCTGCACCAGTGCCGGCGTGTCGACGGCCGGCGCGACGGCGTTCAGGGGCAGGTAGGCGGTGATCACCATGCCGCTCGCCAGCAGCACCCTGGCGATCTTCCGGCGCCGGTCACCGACTTCGTGGACGCCGACGCACGTGCCCCACTCCTGCCCGGCCGGTGCCTCCTGGGCGTTCTCCTGGCGCAGCCGACGTTCTTCGGCCATCCGCTCGAGCATGCTCACGGGTCCCCCTCGGTGCGTCCGGTAGCCGGTCGAGCCGAGAGTCGCACGCCGCGGGAAACCGTCTCAAGGTCTTCACCGGAAGTGGCCGGAACCGGTCAGTGACCACCGAACAGGTGCCGGACCTCGGTTTCGGCGTCGTCGAGCCACCCGGCCCGGCGCCGTTCGTCCGCGCCGGCGACCACCCGCAGCACCAGCCGGCGCACGTCCGGCTCACCGAGGTAGGGCGCGAGGCAGCGCCGCCAGATCGCGTCGAGCGGGTCGCCGAAGAGCGTCCGCTCGCGCTCCTCGGTGGTGTCGGAGGTGTTCACCACCAGCAGCCCCCGCAGCGAGAGCAGCGACTCCGGCGCGCCACCGGCGTCGTCGAGGCGGTACGCGACGCCGGGGACGAGGATCCGGTCGAGCCAGCCACTGAGGATGGCGGGCGGCTTGCCCCACCAGTTCGGGTGGATCGCGACGAGCCCACCCGCTTCGCCGAGTTCCTCACGGTGGCGCCGCACCAGCGGATCCGGCTCGGCGGCGAGGAACTCTTCCGCGCGGGTCCCGCTCGTGTAGGCCTCTTCCGCGGTGAGCACCGGGTCGAAGCCTTCGGCGTACAGGTCGTGGAAGAACACCGGCCGCCCGGCGCCGCTCAGCGTGTCACGGACCCGCGCGGCGAGGGCGTGGTTGAAGCTCCCCGGCCGGGGGTGGGCCAGCAGGACGACCACCGGCCGGGACGTCTCGTCGATCACCGCACCAGCCTGTCACGGCGCCGGCGGCCGGCTCAGCCCGCGTTCGCCAGCAGGCCCGGTCCCGACGGCGCGTTGCGCATCAGGCAGGCGTGGCACGGCATCCCGCGCAGCCCGTCGAGCACTTCGGCCTCGCCGGGGTAGATCCCTTCGCCGCACAGCGCGGTCAGCTGCGCCGGCACCTCGCCGGGGGCGGGGACGGGGATCAGGTGGCAGACGCGTCTGCTTTCGCCGACGACGCCTCGGCGTAGCCGCACCAGCGCGAGCATCCCACCGTTTTCACCCATACACGGAAGGTAGGCCGATCGGCTCATCGCAGCTTCGTGCCCGGGCACCAACGATCTTGGGCGAGGGTGGTCCGGGGTACCAAAATCACGCCGGCGACAGCACGGCCGCACCCAGGCGGTGGCTCAGGTTGAGCGCGAGCTCGACGTCCAGCCTGCTCTCCGCGAGCTCGCGCGGCAGCAGCTCCTGCGCCTTGCGGACGCGGTACTGCACCGAGTTCTTGTGCATCGTCAGCTCGCCCGCGGCGGTCGTGTAGCTGCCACCGGCCGCGAGGAACACGCGCAGGGTGTCACGCAGCCGCGCGCAGTTCTCGTCGTCGGCGCTCAACGGCCCGAGCGTGCTCGCCACCCACAGCCGGGCCGCGTTGAGGTCGGTCGTCATCAGCGCGACCGTGCCGACGTCCCGGAAGGTCAGCACGCGGTCGCAGTGCTCGCCGGCGGCCAGCGCCAGCGCGTGCACCCGGCGGGCCTGCTGGTGGGTGTCGCGGAAGCCGCCGACGCCGGTGCCGGGGTCGCCGACCGTGACGCGCACGCCGGGGTCCGCCTCGGCGAGCACGGCGTCGAGGTGCTCGCGGCGGACCGACGCCACCGGGAGCCACGCCCACGCGCCGGCCTCGTCGCGGGGCACGAACAGCGGACGTCCCTCGCCGCCGGCGCGCGCCAGCACCGCGCCGGCGACCGACTCCAGCAGCGACAGCACGTCGTGGGCCTCGGACGCGTGCCAGACGACCATCCCCACGTGCGTGCCGCGCAGGCGGTAGCCGATCACCGCCTCGGCCGCGTCGACGTCGGCCGGACCGCCGTTCTCGCTCAGCAGGTCCAGCACCTTCGCCGCCCGCGCGGCGCTCCGGTTGAGCAGCCACTTGTCGCGTTCGTCCTGGTAGACGCTCACGAGCTGGCGCACCACCCGCGTGATGAACTCGTAGGCGACCTTGAGCAGCCGGCGCATCATGGCCCCGAGCAGCGCCGCGTCATCGACGAGCCGGATGCACTCCTGGAAGCCGAAGTCGAGCATCGCGGCCTGCCCGAGGTCGTACGCCCGGATCAGGTCGAACACCGGGGTGCCGCGCTGGGCCAGCCGGCGCGCGTACTCCATGGCCGCCGCCGGCGGCTCGACGGTCGCCGGGTCGATGCCGTGGCGGAAGATCTGCAGGGCGGTCTCGATGTTCTGGTAGACGCTCGCCGACAGCAGGCTCACCATGCGCTCGTCGTCGTTGACCAGCTGCGGCAGGTCCGCCGCGTACAGCTGGACCAGCTCCCCGGTCAGCTCGCCCGCCCGGTCCGCGAGGGTGGCGGCGATCTGCCGGATGCGGTCCGAGACGATTTCTTCGTCCACCATGGAGCCACCCTACGGGGTGAACGATCAAGCTCGTCCGGCGAACTCGTCGATCAAGCGGAAGGTTTCGGCCGGGGCCTGGACATGCGGCACGTGCCCCGCGCCCGCCACGACCTCGAACCGCGCGTCGGCGAACGCGGCCGCGTACACCTTGCCGAACTCCGGCGGCACGACGACGTCGTCCGCACCCCAGACCAGCAGCGCCGGGATCCGGACGCGCACGAGGCGCCGCAGCAGCTTCGGGTCGGCGATCCGCTCGCCCGCGTAGGCCCGCAGCGCGGCCATGTCGGCGGGGTCCGGCCCGGGCGCGCCGGGCGGTGGCTGCGGCAGGCTGATCGGGTGGCCTTCGACGTCCGCGCCGATGCCGTCGAGGATCACCAGCCGCCCGATCCGGCGCCCGCGGTCGCGGACCGCCATTTCGGACGCGACCCAGCCGCCGAAGGAGCTGGCGACCACGAGGACGTCGTTCGCGTCCTCGTCGTCCAGGAGGTCGAGGTAGGTGACGGCGAGGTCGTCGACGCCGGAGAACCAGTCCGGGCGGGGCGTGCCGGCCCAGCCCGGGTGTGTCGGCGCGAGCACGCGCGCGTGCGGTGCGAAGTGCTCGACGATCGGCTCGACGCCGCGCGGGCCGGCGCCGCCGTGCAGGACGAGCACGGTGCGGTCGCCGCCGCCGGTGTCGACGAGGGGGATGTCCAGTCCCGGGTGTGGACGCAGCGTCCGGGTCACGAAGGTTCCTTTCAGTGGTGATCGGCGTGGGCCAGCATCTGCTCGACCATGGCGGCGGGCGCGTCCGGCCGGAAGCAGGCTTCGAGGTTGTCCGCCGAGTCGCGGGCGGCTTCTTCCGACCGCGGGAAGAGGGCGGTTTCGTACGCGGAGAGAGCGCTTTCGACGTCGTCGTGGGCGGCCAGGGCGAGGGCCAGTTCGGTGGCGTCGAGCATGGCGAGGTTCGCGCCTTCGCCCGCGAACGGCGACATCACGTGCGCGGCGTCGCCGAGCAGGGTCACGCCCGGCACCCGGTCCCAGCGGTGGCCGACCGGCAGTGCGTGGATCGGGCGCGGGACCAGGGTCTCGTCGCTCTCCGCGATGAGGGCGCGCAGCCCGGCGTCGAAGTCGGCGAAGACGTCGAGCAGGCGTTCGTGGTCGGTCAGGCCGGTGACCGTGCCGGGGTCTTCGGTCCGCACGGCGGCGTACACGCGAATCCGGCCGCCGCCGTTGCGCTGGGCGATCAGGCCTTTCCCACCGGCCAGCGCGAACATCGAACCCTGGCCGACGAGCGCCGCCGCGGCCGGGTGTTTCTCGTCCACATCGGACAGATGGGCCTCCACGAACGACAGTCCGGAGTAGACCGGAACGGCGTCCGACAGCAGCGGCCGGACCTTCGACCACGCGCCGTCCGCGCCGACGACCAGGTCCGCTTCGGCGATCTCGCCGGTGTCCAGGGTGATCCGCCCGGCGGACACCGCGGTCACCTTGGTGCCCCAGCGGACGACGCCGTCCGGCAGGGACTCGACCAGGATCCGTTTGAGGGCCCCGCGATCCACCTCGGGCCGGGTGCCGCCGCTCGCTTCGGCGGTCTCCTCGAACCGGACGACGCCGTCGCGGTCGAGGATGCGCAGCGCTTCGCCCTCTTCCCGGGCGACGGCGCGGAACGGCGCGGTCAGGCCCGCCTCGGCGAGGGCGCGCAGGCCGGACTCTTCGTGCAGGTCCAGGGTGCCGCCCTGGTCGCGGGCGGCGGGTGAGGCGTCGAGCTCGTAGACGGTCGACGCGATGCCACGCGCGTGCAGGACGCGGGCCAGCGTGAGGCCGCCCAGGCCCCCGCCGACGATGGCGATCCGGGTCATCGGTTCTCCTCGGGTTCGGGCCGCGGGGTGGCGAGCGCGCCGTTGAGCAGCGCGTCGAACGCCCACCGCGACCGGGCGGGGCCGGGGCCGGACACCAGGTCGGCGGCCAGCGCGGCGATGTGCGGATGGGTCCGCGGGGAGGCCGCGGCCAGGGAGTCGGTCATGACGTCGTGCTCGCGGGCGGCCCCCGGCTTCTCCCGGCGGCTGCCGTGTTCGACGGCGGTCGCCGTGGCGGTCAGCAGGAGCACGTCGACCGCCCAGGCGGCCTGCCCGGGCGCCATGCCACCCTCGTCGAGCAGGGCGAGCACCGCCTCGACGAGCGTCAGGTAGTGCGGCCCGCTCAGCCGGGTCACCAGCGCGACCCGGGCGAGGCTCGGGTGCGCGAACAGCACCGACCGGTAGGAGTCCAGCACCGCCCAGAGGCGTTCGCGCCAGTCCCCCGTGCCGCTCCGGTCGACTTCGGCGAGCAGCTCGTCGAGCACCGCGGCGTGCAGCTCTTCGGTGTCCTTGACGTAGACGTAGAGCGAGGCCGCCCCGGTGTCCAGCTCCTGGGCGAGCCGGCGCATGGTGACGCGCTCGACGCCCTCGGCGCGCATCAGGGCGACGGCGGTCGCGACGATGCCTTCGCGGGTCAGCGCCGGTTTCGCCGGGCGCTCACGGCGGTTGTACGTGCCTTCCGGAGCCATGCCCCCACTGTAGCGAACATGTTCGTTCCGGGCACGTTCGCGCCGAACATGTTCGCCGGAGACGTGTCACAACCGCCGAGCATGTCACTACCCCGGCGATTGTTTCCGGACGAAAAAAATCGGAAACAATCGCGAAACACGGACCAGCCCGCTAACTGGTCTGGACCACAGGACGTAGATCACCTGTCTGGCGGTTCCGGTTACGCCGCATGGCAAATCCAAAGGTACAGACCACTAGGAATTATCACAGTAAAAACCGGTTAAGCAACTTTCGACGGGTGTGGCACCCCGGCCCGGCCGGTATATCTGGAATACACCGAATCCACGGAGGCCGGCGACACCGCCGGCCGGCACGAGGCCGCCCGACCCCCCTCACGGAGGCACCATGCACCGCCTGGACCCGGCCCGCGACCACGTCATCGGGCTCTACCGCATCGTCATCGGCTTCCTGTTCGCCTGCCACGGCCTGAAGACGCTGTTCGGCCTGTTCGGCGCGAAGGCCCCCGCCGCCGTCGGAGTGTGGCCGGGGTGGTGGGCCGCGGTGATCCAGCTCGTCTGCGGCGCGCTCGTCTGCCTGGGCCTCGGCACCCGGGCGGCCGCGATCCTCGGCTCCGGGTCGATGGCCTTCGCCTACTTCACCGCGCACCTGCCGGACGGCCTGTTCCCGATCCAGAACGGCGGCGAGGCGGCGACCCTCTTCTGCTGGAGCCTGCTCGTCGTCGCGTTCGTCGGCCCCGGCCGGTTCGCGCTCGGCAACCTCCCGGCCCTGAACCGGACGCCGGAGGAGGCACCGGCCCGCGTCACCGCCTAGGGACGCGAGATCCCGACGCCGCTGCGCGCGTCGGGACCGTACTTCGCCAGCTCCGCCGCGAGGTCGAGCCGGCCGCTCTTCGCCCGGTCGTCGTCGGTCAGCAGCTCGCGCGGGATGATCCAGACGACCTCGAACTCGAGCCCGCTGGGATCCTTGGCGTACAAGGACTTCGTGGTGCCGTGGTCGGACGAGCCGACGAGCGCGCCGGCTTCGGTGAGGCGGCCGGCGAGCCGTTCGAGGTCGCCGAGCGTGTCGACCTCCCACGCGAGGTGGTACAGCCCCACCGACGTCTTGCCCGCGCCGGAGTCCTCGGCCTGAGCACCGAGCTCGAACAGGCCGAGGTCGTGGTCGTTGGTCGACCCGGGCGCCCGCAGGAACGCCGCGCCGCGGTGCGCGTCGCCGCCCTCGATGTAGTCGAAGCCCAGGACGTCGCGGTAGAAGGCGACGCTTTCGGCCACATCCCGGACGTAGAGCACGGCATGGTTCAGGCGGAAGATCGACATCGAGGGCTCCCCGCGCGGCACGCAAATCGGTTGAAGTTTCAACCGAAGGCTACCACGAACGACGCCACCCACAGCCGGCCGAGCCAGGCCGCGTAGCGGTCATCGGGCCACCCCCTGACACTCGACGAGCCGGTGCCACAGCATCCCGTCCGTCGTGGACCACACCACGTCGCGGCACTCGTCCTCATCGACGGCCAGCTGCCCGGTGGCCGCGGCCGCCCGGGCGTGGTCCGCCATGGCCGCCGGCCACTGCCGGTCGATCTCGGCGAGCATCGCCGCCGCCGCGGGGCCGCTCGCCGCCGCACCGCGCACGGCGAGGTGCAGTCGCGCGGTCCGCCGCGTCGCCGAGGTGTCGACCACGGCGAACGCCGTGAACCGGGTGCGCAGGTCGGGCTCGGCGAACACGGCCCGCAGCTCCGGACGCTCCAGCATCGACACGTCCTCGTCGTCGCCCACCGCGACGTCCCACGTGCGGTGCAGCAGCGCCGCCTTGTTCTTGAACGCCGAACAGACCGTCTCGGGCGCGACCCCGGCCTCGGCGGCGACGTCGGCGATGGTCGTCCGGCCGTAACCCTTCGTGACGAACTGGGCGTGCGCCGCGCTGCCGCCGGCTCGAGTCGTAGCGAGGAGTTCCTGGCCGACTACCGCCTCGAAGTCGTCGCCGCGGGCGCGAGTGGCGACCTCGCCTACACGAATGGCGGATCGTCCACCGCCACGGCGACCGGCCACCGGACGAGCCCGGGCCGGCCGATGCGCTCCACTCTCGGTAGGTCCGGTGACCGACCGGGCGACAAACCTTCGACACCGCATCGAGGCCCTGGTCAGGCGGCCCGGCGGTTCGTAGGGTGGTTTCACCGCAGGACACCGTGTCAGCTGTCCCGCGGGCGGTGGTGCCCCCGGATCCGACCTTTCCCCGAAGCCAAGTCCGGGGCACCACCGCGCCTCCCTCCCCCGCCGGCTCTGCGAGGCGTAGTCGCGCGGCAATTTACATACATACACCACGTATGTATCCTCGCCTCATGACGAAGCGGAGCGAATCCCTGGGTCAGGAGCACCGGGTCCGGCTGCCGGCCGGCGAGGTGCGGTACTTCGAGCGGGGCGGGGGCGCCCCGGTGGTGTTCGTCCACGGGGTGCTGACGAACGCCGAACTGTGGCGGAAGGTGGTGCCGGACGTCGCCGCCGCCGGGTTCCGGTGCCTGGCCCCGGATCTGCCGCTGGGCTCGCACGACCTCCCGATGCGCGCGGACGCCGACCTCTCACCCACCGGCAACGCCGACCTGATCGCGGACTTCCTCGACGCGCTGGACCTGCGGGACGTCACAATCGTCGCGAACGACACCGGCGGCGCGCTGACGCAGATCCTGCTCAGCCGGCGCCCGGAGCGGGTCGGGCGGGTCGTGCTCACGCCGTCGGACTGCTTCGAGTACTTCTTCCCGCCGATCTTCAAGGCGCTGCCGCCGGTCGCCCGGATCCCCGGGTCGATGGCGGTGCTCGGGCAGCTGCTGCGGATCCGCGCGCTGTACCCGCTGCCCGTGCTCTTCGGCTGGGTGACCAAGCGGCCGCTGCCGGACGCCGTCGCGCAGGCCTACCTCTCGCCGCTGCGGAAGTCCGCCGGGGTGCGCCGTGACCTGCGCAAGCTGCTGCGGGACGTCCACCCGCGGCACACGCTCGCCGCCGCCGAGGCGCTGCGGACCTTCGACCGGCCGGTGCTGCTCGCCTGGAGCCCCGAGGACAAGCTGTTCCCCATCCGGCTGGCCCACCGGCTCGCCGCGCTGCTGCCGGACGCGCGGGTCGTCGAGGTTCCGGACGCCTACACGTTCCTGTCCGAAGACCAGCCCGCCGCGCTGGCCGGGCACATCGTCGAGTTCGCGGGCGTCATGGCAGATTAGGCGGGTGCGACGTACCCAGCAGGACCGTTCCGCCGGCACGAAGGCCGCCCTGGTCGCCGCCGCGCGCGAACTGTTCGCCGCCCGCGGCTACCAGGCCGTCCCGGCGGACGAGATCACCCGCGCCGCCGGCGTCACCCGCGGTGCGCTCTACCATCACTACTCCGACAAGCAGGGTTTGTTCCGCGCCGTCGTCGAAGAGCTGGAACGCGAGCTGACCGCGGAGGTCGAGGCCGCGTTCGCCGACGGCGCGGACCCGCTGACCGGCATGATGCTCGGCCTC
This sequence comes from Amycolatopsis sp. NPDC114504, assembly GCF_055633595.1. Classification (NCBI taxonomy): domain Bacteria; kingdom Bacillati; phylum Actinomycetota; class Actinomycetes; order Pseudonocardiales; family Pseudonocardiaceae; genus Amycolatopsis; species Amycolatopsis sp. NPDC114504. The sequence goes on from NZ_JBVKDU010000005.1 coordinate 922,770, forward strand.
GGCGCCTTCCTCGACGCCTGCCTGCGCGAGGACATCCGCCGCATCTCGCTGACCGACGCGCCCGCCGTGCTGGGCTGGGACGTCTGGCGCGAGATCGAGGCGGAGTACGGCCTCGGCCTGATCGTCGCCGTGCTGGAGCAGGCCAGGGCGGACGGGCTGATCGTGGAGACGCCCGTCCGCGCCTTGGCGCAGCTGGTGCTCAGCGCGGTGATGGAGGCGGCGAGGATGATCGCCGCGGCCGACGACCCCGCGCGGACCCGCGCAGAGGTCCAGCAGGTCCTCGGCGACTGGCTCGCGAGCCTCCTGCGGACCTAACGCGTCCGGTAGGTGCTCAGCACCGCGGGCCCGACCCGCGTGGTGGACACCATCGTGAGGTCCGCGGCGGCTTCGAAGAGCCGCCGGCCCTCCCCCACCACGCTCGGGAAGACGAGCAGGCGGTACTCGTCGACCAGGCTGTGGCGGGCGAGCGTCTGCGCGATGCCGACCGAGCCGATGACGACCAGATCGCCCGTGTCCTTCGTGACTTCGTCGACGAGATCTCCTTGCAGCAGCGAGGAGTTCTGCCACGCGGACACGTCGTTCAGCGTCCGCGAAGCGACCAGCTTCCGAGCCGCGTTGAGGCGGTCGGGGAATGCGCCGGTGCGGCCGGGCCACAGCTTGGCGAACAGCTCCCACGTGGTGCGGCCGAACAGCAGGGTGCCGGTTTCGAGCAGGGTGCCCAGCCGGAACTTGTCCCCGGCCACGGCCTCCGGTCCGTGCCGGAACGCCCAGCCGCCGGTGGCCGTGCCGCCGGAGCCGTCCGGGTCCCCGACGACACCGTCCAGGGTGAGGAACTCGACGACGATCACGCTCATGACCACTCCCGGTGGATCCTGCCGCCCCCTGGTGGCGCGGCCTCACCGGTACCTACCGGCGGCGCCCGCCGGATTCATCGCTCAGGTCGGACGGAGTTGTCCCGTCTTCGACGTCGAGCGCGTCGAACCACCCGCACGCGGGGTCGCCGGGCGGCCGGTCGAACCGCGTCACGTACGGCTTGACGTCGAGCACGGGGGTGCCGTCGAGCAGGTCGACACCGGCGAAGCGGATCGTGGCGTGCTCGATGCCGAGGATCCGGACCAGGCTGAGCCCGATGGGGTTCGGGCGGCGCGGGCCGCGGGTGGCGAAGATGCCCATCCGGCGTCCTTCGCGGCGAAGGAGGTACGGGACCTGCGTCAGCGTGCCCGGCCGGTCGGGGCGGTCCAGCAGGCTGAGCAGCCACGCGTAGCCGAACCCGGCCAGCCCCGCCAGGCCTTCGGCGAAGCGCGGGTCGAGCTCGATCGTGCCTTCTTCGGCGCGGTTCGCGCCCGCCTGGACGGGGGTGTGCTCGAGCTCCGTGCGGGCGGTGCGCACGACACCGATCGGGATCATCGGCCCAGGGTAGGACCTCGCGACCGGTGCCATGCGCGACCCGCTACGCGATGACTACGCCGTGACCAGCGAGAGGCCGTAGGTCTGCAGGATCTCGTTCACCGGCTGGAACCACGTCTCGCCACCGGAGCTGCAGTTGCCCCAGCCGCCCGACGTCACGCCCTGGGCCTGGTCGCCGGTGATGAAGGAACCACCGGAGTCACCGGGTTCGGCGCAGACGTTCGTGCGCGTCATCTGGTAGACCGCGCCCTGGGAGTAGTTGACGGTCTCGTTGAGCCCCAGCACCGTGCCGCAGTGCCAGTGCGTCGTCGAACCCGAGCGGCACACCGAGGTGCCGACCGGCGCGACCCACGAGCCGCGGACGAGCGCGTCGCTCACCGTGCCCCAGCCGAGCACGACCGGCGCGGTCCACCAGCCGTTGCCGATGCGGATGAACGAATAGTCGTTGCCGGGGAAGGAAGAACCGGCGAAGCTGCCCATCGCCGAGCCGTCCCAGCCGACCACCGAGCTGCCCGCGCCGCCGCAGTGGCCGGCGCTGACGAAGCCGCCCTGCACGGAGAAGCCGATCGAACAGCGGGTGTTGCCGTTGATGTAGTAGGGGTCGCCGCCGACGGTGCCCGCCGAGAACGGCGCGGCGGCCGGTGCGGTCGCCACCGTGACCGGACCGGCTTTCGCCGCCCTGGCCAGGAAAGCGTCGACGTCGGCGCCGTGCGCGCCGGGCCGCAGGGTGACGACGACGCTGCCGGCGCGCGGGTCGGTGCGCCAGCCGCTGACGGCGGCCGGTGCGGGGGCGGCCTTGGCGGAGGCGTCGATCGCGGCCTTCGTCGCGTCGAGCTTCGCGGCGCTGACCCGGGCGGTCGCCGGCTCGGCACCGGCCTTCCGGACCGCGTCCGCCGCGGCCGGATCGGTCACGCCGACGACGAGCTTGCCGAGCGCGGGGTCGAACCAGGCGCCACCAAAGGCGGCTCCGGCGGCTCGCTGGGCGGCCGGCATCACCCGCGCGGCCGTCACCTCCTGGCCGAGGCGGGTTTCGGCTTGGGCGGCGGTCAAGCCGAAGTCCCGCTGCATGGCGGCGACCAGCCCGGGCGAGGCCACGGCGGGGCTGAGCGACGCCGACGCGAGGGACGCGGTCAGGACGGCGGCGCCGCCGAGGGCGAGGACGATTCTTCGACGCATGAGGTCTCCTTCGAGGCAGGGGGAAAGAAACTCACCGTGGGCCGAGTGTGCGGGCGGATCGTGCGAGTGGTCCAGATTTGTCCGGTCTTCTGTCCGGAATTCGCGGAGGCGAACGTGTGTCCGTTGTGGACTGGACGGCGCGATCGGTTGCGGGGCAACGTGTTTCCGGAACGCGAAGAACCGCGAACAGGTCCTGCCTGTCCGCGTCGACGAAGGTCTGGACCAAGTAGAGCATGTGAGTGGGGGCGGTGGCCGGAACCAGAGTCTGCGGGGCAGCAGACGTGCATGACCGTCCCCCTCAGCGGCACCCCCGGCCCCCTCTCACGCCGGTCAGATCGTATTTCCTATACGATCCGACCCTTAGAGCTCCGGGCATCGAGCTGACCACCGAGGACGGCGGCCACGGGCTCGGCTACTCGTCCACGATCGGCACTGGGGCAGCTCCGTCGCCGCGCTGCTGCGCGACCACCCGCTCCCCGGCTCGTCGGGCAGGACTCGCGACCGGTCGAGGCGAGGTGGCGAGACCTCTTCGCCGGCGCGAAGGCCGCCGGGCGAGCCAGCGTCGAGGTGAAGATCGACATGCCCGCCGACGGCGAGGACCTCGAACGGCTCACCGCGGTCCGGGAGGCCGTCGGGCCGCCGTGCGACTGATGGTGGACGCGATCCAGTGGATAACGGCCGCCGCGCTCGGCCCGCTCGACCTGTGCCGGCTCGAGGAACCGCTGACCGCCGACGACGTCTCCGGGCACGCCCGGCTCGCCGCCGCGGCCACCGTCCCGAGCGCGGTCGGCGAATCGCTCTGCTCGATCGCCCGATTCCGCGACTACCCGCGGCGGCCGTGCCGAACGGCCGGTACGCCCCGCACATCCCGCAGCCGCGGGCGATCACGCGCACCTGGCTCGGAATCGACCGGGACCGGGACGCGGTGGACGACCGCCGCACCTGCCGAAAAAACCCGGACACGACACCGTCCGGCCACCCGGAAATGGGTGGCCGGACGGTTCCCGCGGAAAATCAGATTTCGTCGACCTGGTAGGAGACCACCCGCGACGGGACGAGCAGCGCCCCGGCGCATTCCGCGACGGCCGGGCCGAATCCGTACGGCACGAAATCGCCGGCCACGAACCAGAACGCCGAGCCGTTGGCGCAGTGGGCGATCACGCGGTACCCGTAGCCCTCGCCGGGGAAACAGCTGACCGAAACGCCCTGACCGAAGAGTGTTCCGTAGCGCTCGCCGAAACAGCCGGGCGGCGCGAAGTCGCCGCCGGCCGCGGCCGCGGGCACGACCGACAATCCGAACAGGGAAAACGCAGCGACCGCGAGAACCGCCAATTTCCTTCGCATGACCACTCCTCAAAGCGGAGAACCCCGACCTTACGAAGCCTAGGAGAGCGGAAGAATTACCGGCAATTCATCGGGCCAGTGAATGCGAGCGCAGCGGAAAGTCACCACACTGCTCCATCCGGGCTAGCCCGCGACCCTGGACGGATGGCGGAAGGCACGCACAATTCCTCAACGGCTGACGCAAACCCGATCCCGGCCGGATTTCTTCGCCGCGTAAACGGCCTTGTCCGCGGCTCCCAGCACGTCGTCGACGCCGCGGCCCGCGGCCGAGTGGACCGCCACCCCGATCGACACCGAAAGCCCGGTGATCCTCGTCCCGTCCGCCACCACCACGGCCAGCGCCGCCACCGCGTCCCGGATCCGCTCGGCGACGGCCACGGAGTGGACGCGGCCGATCCCGGGCAGCAGCACGACGAACTCCTCCCCGCCGAACCGGCCGACCGAGTCGTAGACCCGCACCTCGCCCCGGACGGCGCCGGCGACCGCGCGCAGGACGTCGTCGCCCGCCAGGTGCCCGTGGGTGTCGTTGACGCGCTTGAAGTGGTCGAGGTCGAGCATCAGGATCCCGCAGACGCCCCCGCGGCCCAGCTCGGCCTCGGCCCGGGCCCGCCACTCCTCGATGGTCAGCAGCCCGGTCTTGGGGTCGTGCGCGCGCAGCTCCAGCCGCCGCCCGAGCTCACCCCGGTGCAGCAGCACGACCGGCAGCACCAGCAGCGGGACCAGCCACGGCCGGACCGGCAGCAGCGCCGCGGCCACCGCGCCGAGGCACAGCGTCGCCGCGTCGAGCAGGTTCTCCGACGCCGTGCCCGCGAACGACAGGAACGGGCGGCCCGGCTCGTGGAGCTTGAACCCGACCATCACGAGCAGCGTGTTGACCAGGAAGAGTGCCATCCCGGCGGCGATCGTGGCGGCCACGTCGGAACCGAAGACGCCGGCGACGCCGTGAGCGGCGAAGATGCTCACGACGTAGGTCGCCACCGAGCACGTGAGCCGGTACAGCCGCACGCCGGGCACCCGCGCCATCCGCAGCCAGAGGTGCCCGTAGACCAGCACCGCGAGCACGGACGCGAGCACCGGCGGCATCGCGAGCAGCGCGGCGAAGTACCACACCGACGCGACGCTGACGTGGGGGTTCCTCGACAGGAACCGCCGCATCCGCTCGGCTTTCGCCGACAGCTCGGCCTGCACGACCGCCGAGCCGAGCAGGACGGCGAAGAACAGCCAGTCCCGCGGCTGCGGCTTCGTCGCCGGGACGGCGGCCAGCAGCAACACGACGGCGGTGGCTTCGACCGCCAGGTAGTAGGGCACGACGCCGCGTGGCGGGTGCGCCGAGCCGGACCGGCCCTGCGGATCCACTTACCCTCCCGTGTCCGTGGATCGGCCGGGCTCCCCCGCCCGGCGCCACCAGGATAGGCGCGCCGGGCGGGAACCGGAAGCCGCCGGACGGAGTGTCCTCAGTGGACAGTCAGGAGGGGGCGGTCAGTGGGCGAACGCGGTCAGGAACCGGTCGCGGAAGGAGTCCATCTTCCAGACCGGCGCCTGCGCGGCGGGGTGCAGGCCGTCCGTCCAGCCCCAGCCGGAGATCCGGTCCAGCACCTTCGGGTCCTTCGCCACGATCGTGATCGGCACGTCGTGCACCGCGCCCTGCGGCGTGACCACCGGCGGCTGGTGGTCGCCGAGGAACACGAGCACGGTGTTGTCGTCGCCGTAGTGCTGCATGAACGAGATGAGCGTCTTCAGGGAGTAGTCGGTGGCGTCGCGGTAGGCGTCGCGGATCTTCGCCGGGTCCTTCCAGACCGACTCCGGCGCCTCCCCCGCGCCCGGCTGCGGCGCGAAGATCGAGCCGTCACCGACCTGGTTCCAGTCCACCAGCCAGGGCCGCGGCGACCACGGCGCGTGGCTGGAGACGAGGTCCACCTCGGCCATCACCGGCTTTTGCGCGCTCTTCGCGAGTTCGTTGCGCTGCAGCATGGAGAACGTGTACTGGTCCGGCATCGTCGCGTAGGCGAAACCCGGCCCCTTGTAGCCGATGTTCCGGAAGTCGTAGTAGGCGTCCGGGTGGTAGAACCGCTGGCCCTCCGGCCAGTCCTTCGTGTGCGCGGGGACGTCCCAGACCGTCTTCCAGCCCGCCTTCTGGAACGCGCCGCCGAGGGTCAGGCGGTCGCTGTCGAGGAGGTTGTTGTACCGCTGCTGGTTGTCGATCCACATGCCGGACTCGACGGTGGAGTGCGCGAGCCAGCTGCCGCCGCCGAACGTGGACGACGACAGGAACGCGCTCTTCGCGCCGATGCCGGCCGCCTTCAGCTCGGCGGTGCCCGCGTCGAGCGTCGCGCCGATCTTCGGGGCGAACCCCGGGTCGTCGAGCGCGACGCGGCCGTAGCTCTCCACGAACGTCAGGATCACGTTCTTGCCGCGCAGACCGGCCAGCAGCTGGTCGCCCGGGGTGTTCCGGAACGCGTCCTCGGCGGCCAGCTCACCGAAGGGCTGCTGCTCCCGCAGGTCCGTGCTCACCTGGCGCAGGTCGTCGTAGGCCAGGGCGGCGGCGTTCTGGGCCGCGACCGGCTGCCCCGGCGCGATCTCGACGCCGAACAGCGAGCAGACGATCCAGATCACGCCGAGCACGGCCACCACGCGCGTCGCGCCGGTCCGCCGGCCGGCCGCGATCCGGGTCAGCCGCAGCATCGCGAGCACCATGAAGACGACCACGGCGATCGCGAGCAGCACCGCACCCGCCAGCACGGCGTACGCGCCCGCGTCGCCGATCTCCCCGGCGAGGAACTCGACGCCCGCGTTGAAGAAGCTCCAGTCGTAGATCGGGTCGAACGGCTTCTCGAGCGTCGCGTAGAAGCCCGTGTCGAGCGCCTTCAGCACGGTGAGCAGCCCCAGCAGCAGCCCGACCAGCACGGCGACGACGCGGCGTGCCCGCGGCGGCAGGACCAGCACGAAAGCCGCGACGATCAGGCCTTCCACCGGTATGCGGACCAGCGCTTCCGGCGAGAACGAGTTGAGGTCCTCCGGCGCGAGGAGCGCGAACAGCACCAGCAGCGCCGCCAGGACGGAGAGCACCACGCCCGCGACGGCGTGCCGCCGGGCGACCCGGGGCAGTCCGAAGTCCGGCAGCGGCGCACCTCCGTCCGGGGTGCGGCGGCGGGCACGCCGCGGCAACGGCAGTCCGGTGGTTCCCATCATGGCGCGGCCTCACATCACGGTTCACGGGTCGGCCGCCGCTCCCCTGCGGCGGGGACGGCGGTCTCACCGCATATACGGGCCACGACGGCCCACGGTTCACGCCGCCGGGCCGCCGAAGCCAAGGTCGCGGGACGATCCGGACGATGTGCCCGAGACCGTGAGCGATCGGCCGCTACCCGATCCCGCCGGTTCCAAACCCGGGCGCGGAGCTTTCACCCCGGAAAGGGGTGCCGATACCCCCGACAGGTGAGTGCCTGCGGCCGTTCGGTTGCGGGCCGGTTGCGCCGGTGTTCTCCTCGAAAGGTCCGAAGATCGGATTCCGCGACGGAAGGCCTGAGGGATGAACCTGTTCGACAAGGCGAAGGAAGCGCTCGGGAAGGACCCGGACAAGGCCGATCAGGGTGTGGACAAGGTCGCCGACGCCGCCAAGCAGCGGTTCGGCGACCACGCCGACAAGATCGACCAGGGCTCGGACAAGGTGAAGGAGTACCTGCACAAGCAGGGCGGCGGGCAGCAGGACGCGCCCCCGCAGTGAGTCCCGGCCGGTGACCGCCCAGCCGTCCGGGGGAAGCACGCTTCGCTCCCGGCTCGGCTGGGTACCACCGGCTCCGTGGTCGCCACCTACCTCGTCCCCGTCCGGACGGCCCTCATCCTCTTCCCGTTCCTCGTGCTGGCCGTCATGCTCCCGGCCGCCTTCGTCAGCTACCGCCGGCGGGGCCGCGCCGGCGGCTGGCCGACGTTCGTCTTCTACGCGTTCCTGTTCTACCTGCTGGCGATCGCCACGCAGACGGTGCTGCCGCTGCCCGCCGACCCGGCGTACTGCGCGGGTCACACGTACGCGAGTTCTCCGCAGCTGCGGCCGTTCTACTTCGTCGAGGTGGTTTCGCAGCGCGCCCGCGGGCACTGGAGCCCGGGTGCGCTGCTGCACAACCCGGCGGTCTGGACCACCGCGCTCAACGTCGTGATGCTCGCCCCGCTCGGGTTCTACGTCCGCTACGCGCAGAAGATGCGGCTCGTCCCCGCGGCGGTGGTCGGCTTCGGCGTGTCGCTGTTCTTCGAGCTGACGCAGCTGACCGGCCTGTGGTTCGTCTACCCGTGCCCGTACCGGCTCTTCAGCGTCGACGACCTGATCCTCAACACCGCGGGCGTCGTCGTGGGCTGGCTGGTGGCCGGCCCGCTCGGCCGCCTGCTGCCCTCGCCGGAGCCCGAGCACGACCGGCGCCGCTACGCCACGAAGGTCACGTTCACCCGGCGGCTGTTCGCGCTGGCCACCGACCTGCTCGGGTTCGCCGCGCTGCTCGGCTTCCTGTTCGGCCTGCTGACGCTGTTCGGCGAGGACCTGGCACACCGCGACACGCCGGTGGTGATCCTCGCGCTCGTCTGGTTCGTGGTGCTTCCCGCGGTGACCGGCTCGACGCCCGGGAAGCGGGCGATGCTGCTGCGCGTGGTGCGGCGCGGCCGCCGCCGGGCCGGGCCGATCGCGCTGCTGGTCCGCAACGGCGTCCTGCTCTCGCCGCTGTGGCTCACGTGGTGGCTGCTGGACCTGGACCGCTGGGACCTCGGCAACCACCCCGAGCAGCTGCTCCTGCCCGTCGCGCTGGCCGCGTCGGTGTTCGTCGTCGGCGTCTGGACGCCGCTGGCGGTGCTGCTGGACGGCGAGCACCGGGCACCCTACGAACGGCTGACCCGCACGGTGAACGTCGCCATCGTGGCACCGGGCGCCCCGGCCCCCGAACCGGTGGCCGAGCCCGACCGGCCGACCGAAGTCCTTAAAGGACGGTGACGGGACGTGCTGCCCGGGATCGGGGGCGCTGGTAGATTGCGTCCGGAGCAGGGTTGAGCCGCCAGCCCGTGCCCCCGATCCCCCCTTCTGGAGCCCGCATGACCACCGACGCGACGCGGCCCCGGCAACGGTTTTCCGGTGCCGGGTGGTCCGTCGAGATCCACGAGGACGGCGGCCTCGAGGTCTACACCCTGCGCGGCGAGTTCGACCTCGCGATCGCACCGAAGCTCGCCGAACTGCTCCCCGCCGATCCCGGCGCCCGGCGGGTCGTGCTGGAGATGGCCGAGGTCGGCTACTGCGACTCCAGCTGCCTGCAGGTCCTGCTGCGGCTGGCCGCCGGGCTGCACGACGCGGGCGGCAAGCTGGCCTTCGTGTCGACCGCGTACGCCGTGACCCGGCCGATCGAGCTGCTCGGCCTCGGCGACCTCATGCCGCTGCACCCGAGCCTCGCCGCGGTGCGGGCGTCCTGGACCGAAGAAACATGACGGCCGCCGAAACCCGTGTCATCGGACCCGGATCCGGGCATGAAGAAGGGGACGGCTTCGTCCCGGAGCCCGCAACGGCGAAGGAGGCGGACGTGAACCTGCGAGCGATCCGGCACGAGCTCGGCATCACCGCCGACCTCACCGAGCTGGCCAAGGTCCGCCACTGGGTCCGCACGGTCCTGCGCGGACTCCCGGCGAGCGTGGTCGGCACCGCCGTCATGGTGGTGGACGAGCTGACGTCCAACGCGCTCCGCCACGGCCGCGCGCCCTACCACGTGCGCCTGCTGACCGGCGCCGCGAAGCTGCGGATCGAGGTCGACGACGGCGGGGGCGGGCCGGCCCACCGCCGGACGCCGTCCGACCAGGGCGGCCGCGGCCTCCTGCTGGTGGAGCGCTGCGCGGCGGCCTGGGGCCAGCTGTGCCGGCCCAGCGGCAAGACACTGTGGGCCGAGCTGGCGACCGACGACCCCGGGGGCGCCCGTGGGTGACCCGGTGCGCACGGCGCGCCGGACACCCGACACGGGCGACCGCGGCTGGGCCGCCGCGCCCACGGCCGCACTCTGCGCCGACGACGGCGGCGTGGTCCTCGCGCTCAACGAGGCCGCCCGCACGCTCTTCCCCGCGGCCGGGCCCGGCCGAGCCCTGACCGGCACGGTGGCGGACTGGCTGGCCGGCGCGCACGACCACCGCGCCGGCGAGGTCGTCCGCGGCGAGGTCGGCGAGCGGGCCTTCGCGGCCCACCCGATCCCGCACGGCGAGGCCGTGACGTGGTGGCTGGTCGACGAGACCGACGCCCGCCTGGCCCGGGACGCGCTGGCCCGTGAGCAGGAGCGGACGGCGTTCCTCAGCGACGCTTCCGCCGCTCTGCTGGGTTCGCTCAACCTGGAGCGCTGCATGGAGGTCGCCGCCCGGCTCGCCGCGCAGCACCTCGCCGACGCCGCCCTGGTGCTGGCGCCCACCACGGCCGGGAACTTCCCCGCCGTCTCCTGCGTGCGCGGCGAGGAGCCGGCGCGGTTCCGGCTGGAGATCAACCCGGACGAGCTGCCCGGCCTCGGTGAGGCGCTGCAGGGCTTCCCGCCGGTGCCTTCGCGCTGGCTCGACCCGGACGCGGCGCCCGCCTGGGTGCTGCCGGCGGGGTTCGGCCCGGTCGGGTCGATCGTCGTCACGCCCTTGCCCGGCCACGGCGTCCCTGCCGGTGCCCTGGTCCTGCTCCGCCGCGGCGACCGGGCCTCCTTCACCGACCAGGAAGAGCTCTTCGCCCGCCTGTTCGCCGCACGGGCCGGCGCGGCGATGTCGGCGGCGCGCGTGTTCGCGCTGCAGGCGTCGATCACCGACACCCTGATGCGCGAGCTGCTGCCGCCGACCCTGGAGCAGCTCGGCGGCATCGAGTTCGCCGGCCGCTACCGCCCGGCCCGCGACGGCGAGCGGATCGGCGGCGACTTCTACGACGTGCACCCGGCGACCACCGGTGCGGGCGACGAGTCGCTGGCCGTGCTCGGCGACGTCTGCGGCAAGGGTCTCGAAGCGGCCGTGCTGACCGGCAAGATCCGCACCACGCTGCGCGCGCTGCTGCCGATGGCGGGCGACCACCACGGGCTGCTGAGCCTGCTGAACCGCTCGCTCGCGAGCGGCCGTGACGCCCGCTTCGTCACGCTCGTGCTGGCCTCGGCCCGCCGCGAGGGCGCCACCGTCCGGCTGCGCGTCACGTGCGCGGGCCATCCGCCGCCCCTGATCGTCCGGGCGGACGGCCGCGTCGAGGAGGCCGACACCCACGGCAGCCTGATCGGCGTGCTGCCGGAGATCCGGTCGTCCGGGACGGACATCACGCTCGACCCGGGCGAGACGTGCCTGCTCTACACCGACGGGATCGTCGAGGCGCGCGGCGGCCCGCTGGGCGACGCGATGTTCGGCGAGGACCGGCTCCGGCAGGCGCTGGGCGAGTGCGCGAACCTGCCGGCCGACGCGGTGGTCGAGCGGATCCAGATGCTCGCGTCCCAGTGGATCGGCCGCGGCACCCACGACGACATGGCCGTGCTGGCGATCACCGCGCCGCGCGGGCAGCACCTGGCCGCGGTCGGCGGCCACGGGCGCGGGAGGTACACCGCATGAGCACCCCCACCCGCACCCCCGGGGTGGCCGAGCACGCCGAACGGCTCTGGGACGCCGTCACGACCGGTGACGAGTACGCCGCCGGCGACGTCGTGATCCAGGCGCTCGACGACGGCGCCGACCCGGAGAGCCTGCTGCTCGACGTGATCGGCGCGGTCCAGCGCCGGGTCGGGCAGGAGTGGGCGGCCAACCGCCTCACGGTCGCCCAGGAGCACGCGGCGACCGCGATCAACGACCGCGTCATCGCGACCTTCGGTTACGTGCTGAAGCGGCCGGAGCCGCACCTCGGCCGGGTCACCGTCGCCTGCGTCGACGGCGAGTGGCACGCGATGCCCGCCCGGCTGCTCGCCGAGGTGCTACGGCTGCGCGGCTTCCGGGTCGACTACCTGGGCGCGCAGGTGCCCGCCCCGCACCTGGTCGCCCACCTGCACCGCACCGGGCCGGACGCGGTCGCGCTGTCCGGGTCGATCGCCACCCGGCTGCCGACCGCGCACGCCACGATCACCGCGTGCCAGGCGGCCGCGACCCCGGTCATCGCCGGCGGTGCCGCGTTCGGCCCCGACGGCCGGTACGCCCGGCTGCTCGGCGCCGAAGCATGGGCACCGGACGCCCGCTCGGCCGCCGACCGGCTGGCCGAGCCGCTCCCCCGCCCGCTCGCCGGGCACCAGCCGCTCGACGACCTGCCGCACCTGGCCGACCAGGAGTACACGCTGGTCACGCGCAGCTCCGGCCGGCTCGTCAAGGCGGTGCTGACCGGCCTGGAGGAGCGCGTCCCCGCGATGCGGACCTACACCGACCTGCAGCGCCAGCACACGGCCGAGGACCTCGCGCACATCGTCGAGTTCCTGGCGACCGCGCTGTACGTCGGCGACGACGACCTGTTCACCGGGTTCCTGACCTGGACCGCCGGGATCCTCACCGCGCGGGGCGTCCCGGCCGCGTCGCTGGTGCCCGCCCTCGACCTGCTCGAGGCGGAGCTGCGCGACTTCCCGCGCGCGACCGGCCTGCTCCGCGCCGCGCGCACGCACTTGGCGAAGCCGCCCGCCGGATCGGAGCGGTCGGCATGACCAGCGGGCTGACCTGCACCTGGACCGCCCCGGACGACGCGACGGCCCGCGTCGCGATCGTCGGCGAGCTCGAGTTCGCCACGGCCGGGCTGCTGCTGCAGCTGGTCACCGCCCGCCTGGCCGACCACCCGGACGTGCGGGACGTGCGGCTCGACTGCGGCGGGATCGCCTTCTGCGACTCCTCCGGGCTGTCCACCCTGCTGCTGGTCCACCGCGCGGTCACCGGCGCGGGCGCCCGCCTGCACCTGGACAACCGGCCCCCCGCCCTCGAACGGCTGCTGTCCTTGACCGGGACGACGGCCTACCTCACCGGCGAGGTCACGGCCGACTCACGCGCCCGCCGCGACTCCTAGCCGCTCCAGCTCCCACGGGTCGTGGGCGCTGAAGAGCGTCACCTCGTCGCCGTGCCGCCTCGCCAGCTCGCGCAGCCGTGCCTGCGTCCCCAGGCGCAGGTCGTGGTGGATTTCCGAGCGGGTCTGGACGACGTCCAGCACCGGGTGCGGCTCCGGGTCCGCCGTCAGCTCTCCGTGGAAGTAGTACGCGTCGCCGCAGTGCAGGAGCCAGCGCGTGCCGTCGTGGACCGCGACGCCCGCGTGGCCCGCCGTGTGCCCGCCGAGCGGGACGAGCCGGAGGTCCGCTTCCACGCCGGTCAGCCGCACCGAGGCGAAGCCGAACCAGTCGTCCCCGGCCGGCGCGTCGTAGGTCTCCCACTTCGGACCGTGTGCCCAGTGCGCCGGCCGGTAGCGGAAGCTCGGCGCCTCGGCCAAGGCCGCGTCCAGCTCCGCGGCGAGGACGTGGACCCGCGCGTCCGGGAAGTCGGGCAGGCCGCCGCAGTGGTCGACGTCGAGGTGCGTGACCACGACGTGCCGCACGTCCGCCGCGGCGAAGCCGAGCCGGGCGATCTGCCGGACGGCCGTTTCGTCTTCGGCCAGCAGCGGCTGCGCCATGGTGACCCAGTCGCCGCCCAGGGTGGCGGTGGGGTCGCGGACGTCGTCGAGGCCGAGGCCGGTTTCGACCAGCACGAGTCCGTCGTGCTCGGTCTCGGCGAGCAGGCAGTGGTTGACCGCGTGCGCGGTGGGCAGTCCGGGGGCTTCGATCTGCCGCACGGACCCGCAGTTGAGGTGGTGGATCTTCATGGCCGTCATCGTCCGACTTGAACTACGCTTCAAGTCAAGGAGGAACCCGATGACCCTGCTCGACATCGCCGAAGTCGCCGAGAAGTCCGGGCTGGCGCCCTCGGCGCTGCGGTTCTACGAGAAGCGCGGGCTCGTCGAACCGGCCGGCCGCAACGGCCTGCGCCGCACGTACCACCCGGACGTCCTGCGCCGCCTCGACCTCGTGGCCTGCGCGCGCGGCGCCGGGTTCACGATCGCGGAGATCGCCCGGTTCCTGGTGGCGACGCCGAGCGACGACGCGCTGCGCGAGCGGATGGCGGTCAAGGCGTCGGAGCTCGACGACGCCATCGACCGGCTCACCCGCATGCGCGACAGCCTCCGCCACGCCGCGACCTGCGACCACGTGCCGCTGGTCGAGTGCCCGGACTTCAAGCGGGCGATTTCGTAGCCTTCGCCAGCTTGGACGGCCACCAGATGCGCCGCCCGACATCGACCGTCAGCGCCGGCACCAGCAGCGACCGCACCAGGAACGTGTCCAGCAGGACGCCGAACGCGACGATGAACGCGATCTGGGCCAGGAACAGGATCGGGATCACCGCGAGCGCGGAGAACGTCGCGGCGAGCACCACCCCGGCCGAGGTGATCACGCCGCCGGTCAGCGACAGCCCGCGCAGCGTGCCGTCGCGCGTGCCGCGGGTCAGCGCCTCCTCGCGCACCCGCGTCATCAGGAAGATGTTGTAGTCGATCCCGAGTGCCACCAGGAAGACGAACCCGAACAGCGGCACGACCGGGTCCGCGCCCGGGAAGTCCAGGATGTGGTTGAACACCAGGGCGGACACGCCCATCGTCGCGGCGAACGAGAGCACCACCGTGGCGATCAGCAGCAGCGGCGCGAGCAACGACCGCAGCAGCAGGGCCAGCACGAGGAAGATCACCAGCAGCACGATCGGGATGATCAGCGCGCGGTCGTGCTCCGACGTCTGCTGCGTGTCGAGCTGGATCGCCGTCGGGCCGCCGACCTTCGCGGCCGCGCCGGGGATCGCGTGCACGGCGTCGCGCAGCTTGCCGACCGTGGCGACGGCCGCTTCGGAGTCCGCCGGATCGTTCAGCACGGACAGGATCTGCACCCGGCCGTTCACGACCTTGGGCAGCGGCACCGACTCCGCGACTCCGTCCACTTTGGACGCCGCCAGCACCGCGGGCACGGCGCCGGTGTCGGCGATCGTGATCACGGGCGCACCCAGCCCGCCCGGGAAGTGCCGGCCGAGGACGTCCTGCCCGGTCCCGGACTCGACCTGGGTGAGGAAGACGTCGGACTGCGCCGTGCCGGACGCCTTGAGCTGCGGCAGGAACGCGACGCCGACACCCAGGACGAGCGCCGTCACCACCCAGACCGTGCGCGGCCGGCCGCCGACCAGGCGCGCCACGCGGCCCCAGATCCCCGACGTCTCCGGGTGCGGCGAGCCGAGCGCCGGCTTGAACGGCCAGAACGCGCCGCGGCCGCACAGCGCCAGCACGGCGGGCAGGAACGTGGTGGACGCCAGCAGCGCGGCGCCGATGCCGATCGCCGCGACCGGGCCGAGGCCCTTGTTCGAGTTCAGGTCGCTAAACAGCAGGCACAGCACCCCGAGGATGACGGTGCCGGCCGAGGCGGCGATGGGTTCGAGCGTCGCGCGCCAGGCGAGCTTCAGCGCGTCGAACCGGCTCGGCGTGTCCCGCAGCTGCTCCCGGAAGCGGGCGACGGTCAGCAGGGCGTAGTCGGTCGCCGCGCCGAACACGAGGATCGAGAGGATGCCCTGGCTCTGGCCGTTGAGCGCGAGGACGTCGTGCTTCGCCAGCAGGTAGACGACGAGACTGGCGAGCCCGAGCGCGAACACCGCCGAGAGCAGCACCAGGAACGGCAGCAGCGGGCTGCGGTAGACCACGATGAGGATCAGCGCGACCACCCCGCCGGCGACGAGCAGCAGGATGCCGTCGATGCCGCCGAACGCCTTGACCAGGTCGGCGATCTGCCCGGCCGGCCCGGTGACCAGCACGGTGAGCCCGGCCGGGGCGCCGGTGAGCGCCGCGCGGACCTCCTTGACGACGTCACCGGGGTTGCCGTCGGCGAGGATCGGCACGGCCAGCTGCACGGCCTGGTCGTCGCGCGGCGCGTTCTCGGGTTTGCCGAGCGGGCCGACGACGCCGGGGATGCCGCCCAGCTCCTGGGCCTTGGCGTCGAGGAACCGGCGGTCCTCGGCGGTCAAGCCGGTGGTGCGCTCGGCGACGACGGTCGCGGGCAGCACCTGGCGCGGGGTGAAGGCCTTCTGCTCGTCGGAGACCTCGGTGGCTTCGGCCGAGCGCGGCAGGAAGGCGGCGTTGTCGTTCTTCGCGACCTCGCTGAGCTTCCCGGCGAACGGCCCGCCGAACCCGCCCAGTCCGAGCCAGGCGATCACCAGGAGGGCCGGGATCAGCCAGCGGAGCCGGCGCGGCTTGTCGTTCATGGTCGCTAAGGTCCTTTCGAGGGCGAACACGCCCAATTGTTCAGCAAGCTGAACATTCTGCACGACGACCCGGAGTGACGGTGAGCACAACCCCCGAACCGGACCTGAGCACGTGGCCGACGGGCCGGCTGCTCGCGGTCGCCGCGCGCCTGGTGGAGCACCGCTGGGCGGCCGTGCTCGACGGCATGGGGCTCACCCACGCGGGACTGATCGCGCTCCACACGCTGCGCGACGGGCCGCTCCCCCAGCGGACGCTGGCCCAGCGCTGCCAGGTGACCGACCAGACGATGAGCCGCACGCTCGACCGGCTCGCCAAGGCCGGGTTCGTCACCCGGACACCGGACCCGGCCGACGCGCGGCGTCACCTGACCCGGCTGACCGCGCGCGGCGCCGCGGTGCACGAACGCGCGGTGCGGGCCGAGCCGGCGTTGCTCGGCGTCCTGGGCGAGGACGACGCGTTCCGCGCCGGGCTGCTGGACGTGATCGCGCGGCTGTCCGCGGAGGATCGAGAGCAACCGGTGACCTGAGCGGCCCGGCCCAGGCCAGGCGCGGATTCCCGGTCCCGGCCCGCTTCTCCGCGGTCAGTTCGGCGATTCAGCTCCGGCGGGCCTGGGTAGCTCTTCTGGCATGTGGATCGCGGTGAGCACCCCAGTGGCCCTCCTGATCGCTACCGTCCTGATGGAGCGGTTCGAACGACGATGCACGCTCGCACCGGCGAAGGGCGAACCGGCCGAGCTGCCGGCTTCCGCCGCACTCGACTAGCGTCCCTTGTGGACAGTCCGCGTCGACTGTGATCCACGTCTCACTCCGCTTCGTCGAGAACCCGCCACCCCTCCCGCGGCGACTGACGAAGCAGATCCGGCGAACCCCGGGTCGAGGGAGGAGAACCCCATGCGCGGCAAGTCCACCCGCACGGTGATCGGCCTGGCCACCGCGGCCGGGCTCGTCACGGCGGTGAGCATCGGCATCGCCGGCGGTGCGTCGGCGGCATCAGGAACTTCGGAGGGGACCATGACCACACAACCACCCCAGGGCGCCCGCGCCACCGTCGAGGTGACGCCGAACCCGACGACGCACCGCGGCCAGGAAGTCACGATCACGGGCGACTGCGGCGGCGGCACCGGGCTGAAGTCCGTGCTCGGCGGCTTCCCGGAGCACCCGGCGCTGGAGAACATCCGGATCATCGACGCCGGACCCGGCCACTTCGTCGCCAAGGCGACCGTGTCGCAGCACATCGGCAACGGCGTCGGCCCGGTCTTCGTCGACTGCGGCGGCGAAGCGGGAGTGACACTTCTGGTCACGCACGTATAACGCGAACGGACCCGCTCGCCGGGAGACGTTCCGGTGAGCGGGTCATCCGGGCAATTCCGCCGAATTCAGCAGGTCTTCCACGCGAAGTGGTAAATCGTGTCGACACTCGCGTGCTCGGAATCCATTTCGATGTAACTCGTCGCCGAGGAGGTGCCCGCGTCCGCCCGCAGTTCCGCATTGATGTTCAGGTTGCGGTCCTCACCGCACGGGGCGAACACCAGCGCGGCGACGTCGGTGACGTCGCTCGCCCGCCACACGCCGTGGAACGGGCCCGGGTAGGTGTGGCGGACCCGCGCGGTCGGTGACGTCCCGGCGAAGTAGTAGTTGGCCTGCTCGAGCGCGCTCGCCCCGCTCTCGATGTGCGCGTAACCGCGGTACTCGGCTTCGGCGATCGCGTACGTGAACCCTTGTGGCACATGGACGAGCACGTTGATCTGGCAGTTCTTCCGGGCGTCGAGCGCGGACGCGCCACCGCCGGCCTTGGCGGTGAAGTTCGTGTAGTGCACCGTGAACGACGTGTTGTCGGACGCGACGTCCGCCGAGGCCGTGGCGGTGCCGGCCGGGCAGCCGGACCCGTTGATGGTCTTGATGTCGAGCGTGATCTTTTCGGTCGGAGCCGATGCCGCCGCGGAATCGACGGGTGCGGCGAGGGCGGACAGAATCATTCCGGCTACGACCAACATACCGAGCATGACGCTCCTCCAAATGGGCCACGGTGCCTTTTGATCACGATGATCGCGCGCGAAACGGATCGTAGCGCGATCGCAACCTTTTCGACGGCCACTGAACGGAGTAACACGACAACCGGGAGTACGGGAAATCCATTTCCCGCTATTTCGCCCTTCGCCGGTTGTGCATATCGAAGAATCGTCGGTCAGTACTGGTTCAGACCAGTATCGTGCCGGAGCGAGTACGGCGGGGTGGCGCCGGCGAGCAGCGCTTCGGCGTCCAGCGTCGAAGCCCGGCTCCCCCGCTCCGCGAACCGCCGCGCCACCAGCGCGCCCGGTTCCTCGACGCGGTCCGCGCGCCCGGAGAGGAAGGCCCACTCGTGCTCGTCGGACCCGAAGTACAGCACCGTGCCGAACACCTCGCGGAACCGCCGCCACGACGCGAGCAGCGTCTCGTTGCGCCACAGCGTCGGGCAGCCCGCCTGGCAGGTCACCACCCCGCCGGGGGCCAGCACCCGCACGCACCGGCCGAGGAAGTCCGTGCCGTACAAGCGGTTGTGCTGCGCGTCCGGGTCGGTGTTCTCGTCCGGCAGGTCGATCACGACCACGTCGTAGGTGTCGCCGCGGGCTTCGGCGGCGGCCAGGAACGCCCAGCCGTCCTCGAAGGACACCCGGATCGGCCCGTCGCTCCGCGCGAGGTCCGCGGTCGTGTAGCCGTAGGGCAGGTGCTCGGCGCAGGCCCGCACCGCCTCCTCGTCGATGTCGACGTGGTCGACCAGCGTGGCGCCCGCGTCCACGGCCAGCTGGGAGGCGACGCCCTCGCTCGACCCGATGACCAGGACCCGCCGCACCCGCTCGGCCAGCAGCAGCGCGGGCACCATCAGCGCCTCGTGGTAGACGAGCTGGCTCGCTTCGGTGCTCTGGCGTTCGCCGTCGCAGAACAGCGAAACCCCCTGCGCGGTCTTGCCGATCAGCACCTCCTGGAACGGCGTGCGCGCGTCGAACACGACGTCGTCGACCGCCCAGACGCGGGTGAGGCCGGCGCCGACCGGTTCGTGGATCGTGGGCATCAGCGTTCTCCCCGGTGCAGGACGGACAGGTGGACCGCGGCGGCGTCCAGCGACTTCGCCAGCAACCGCAGCGCGTGCTCGGGGTCGGCGCGCTCGCCGCAGGTGAACACGTCGGCGAACAGCGACCCGTGCTCGGGGTAGGTGTGCACGGACGCGTGCGACTCGGCCAGCAGCGCGATCACCGTGGCGCCCTGCGGGGCGAACCGCTTGGCCACGACGTCGACGACCGTCGCGCCCGCCTCCGTCACCGCCACCCGGAGCAGCTCCCCGAGGCGCTCGGGGTCGTCGAGCAGGGCCGCGTCGACGCCGTGCAGCTCCGCCAGCACGTGCCGCCCGGTGAACCGGCCGACCTCAGACATCGCCCCACCTCCCGACGCAGTACGTCCGCAGCGGCTCGATGCCGTTGAACCCGACCGACGCGTAGCTCGCGGTGTAGGCCCCGGTGCCCGGCACGTCGAGCCGGTCGCCGGCGGTCAAGGACACCGGCAGCTCGTACGGCGTCCGCTGGTAGAGGACGTCGTCGCCGTCGCAGGTCGGCCCGGCGAGCACCACCGGCCCGGCCGGGCCGTCGTGTGGCTCGACCGGCTCGAAGCGGTAGGCGATCGCTTCGTTCTCGGCCTCGGCCAGGCCGTTGTAGCGGCCGATGTCGAGGTAGACCCACCGTCGCTCGCCGCGCTGCGCGACCAGCACGACCTCGGTCCGCAGCAGTCCCGCGTCGGCGACGAGCACCCGGCCGGGCTCCAGCATCAGCTCGGGCCGCTCGCCGGGGAAGTACGTGCCGAGGGCCGTCTCGATCGTCGCCGCGTACGCGTCCAGCGACGGGACACCCGTCCGGTGCGTCGTCGCGAAGCCGCCGCCCAGGTTGAGCCGCGTCATCGCGACGCCCTGCGCCGAGGCCTCGGCGAACAGCTTCGCCGCCGTGGCGATGCCGATCTCCCACGCGGCGACGTCCGGCTGCTGCGACCCGACGTGGAACGCGATGCCGGGGCGCAGCCCGAGCGCGGCCGCGCGCAGCACCAGGTCCAGGGCCTCGGCCGGGTCGCAGCCGAACTTCCGGCCGAACGGCGTCACCGAGTCGGGCGCGTCGAGCACCACGCGGATCGACACGGCCGAGCCCGGCGCGTACCGGCCCAGGTGGTCGACGTCGCCGGGCGCGTCCGACGTGAACTCCCGGACCCCGCGCTCGAAGGCGAAGGCGATGTCGCGGGGCTTCTTGATCGGGTTGCCGTAGGCGAGGTCCGCCGGGCCGGCGCCGCGGTCGAGGCCCAGCTCCAGCTCGGCGGGTCCGGCGACGTCGAAGCCGGCCCCGGCCGCCACCAGCGCGTCGAGCACCGGGGGCGCCGGGTTGGCCTTGACGGCGTACCGGATCAGCGCGCCCGGGAACGCCGAGAGGAACCCGCGCGCCCGGGCCGCGACGGCGTCGGTGTCGACGACGAGGCACGGGGTCGGCGGGTCCCGTTCGTCGAGGAACCGGCGGAGGGGGTCGGCGCACACGCCGCCAGTCTCGCAAACGACGTCAGACGAACCGCCACAGGTGGTCCGGTGACCCGTTGTCGTCCCACTGGGTGACCTGGGCGCCGTCCGCCGTGGACTGCTGGTCGACCGCCATGACCTTGCCGCTGCGGACGTTGACGAGCTTCGACCAGCCACCGCCGGCGTCGACGATCCGCCAGTTGTGGTCGGGCGTGCCGTTGTCCTGGAACTGCTGCACGTGGGCGCCGTTGTCGAGGCTCTGGTCGTGCACCGCGAGGATCTTGCCGCTGTTGCGGTTGACGACCCGGACGGTGCCGTCGCCGTTGTCGACCACGGCCCAGAGGTGGTCGGCCGTGCCGTTGTCCGACCACTGGGTGACCTCGGCGGTGTCGGCCAGCGACATGTTCGACACGGCGAGCACCTTGCCCGAGCGCTGGTTCTGGAGCTTGCGCCAGACCGTGGCCGACGCCGCCGGGCGCGTCAGCAGGGCCAGGTAGCCGCCGGCGACCGGGCGGGCCTGGAAGCCGCGCTGGGTGGCGTCGGCGACGACGTACCAGTCGCTGAACGGCACCCGCTGCGGTGTCGTGTTGGCATAGCTGTAGACGCCCTCGACCAGGGTGTTCCGGATGTTCGGCTGGTCGGTGAGCCAGGCCGCCGTCCACAGCTCCCAGTCAGCCTTCGTGTAGTTGTTGCGCGGGTCGAGCAGGACGCCGTGGGCGCCCGCGCGACCCTGGTACCAGGCGGCCTCCTGCGCGGCGACCCCGAGCGGGACGAGGTCGAGGCCGAGCACGCGGTCGGCGAACCCGTTGTACTTGAGGCTCCACGTGCCGGGCTGGTCGTAAGCGAGCTTGAGGTGCTGGTTCGACGAGTCCTGCGCGAGGGTCACCCACTGGCTGACGTAGCCGCGGGAGGTCGACCGGTAGCGCTGGACGTCGGCGGTGTTGCCGGCGGCCGCCGCGATGGCCCCCATCGCGCCGACGCCGATGATGCCCTTGAGCGCGAGGTTGGCGCTGTGGGCGATGAAGCCGGTGAAGTCGTCGGTCTGGTTCTGGAAGCCGGGGTCGAGGGTGTTCCCGATCAGGTATTCGGCCCACTGCCTCAGGATCCGGTAGTGGGTGTTCGCGAAGGAGACGGCGTCCGCCGACGGCAGCCGCTGGACCAGCGCGGCGGCCATGATCAGCATGTTGGCCGACTCCTCGACCGGCATGCTCTCCTCGTTGCCGTCGTTGTGCCCGGTCGCGTCCGGGTAGTGCGTCCCGAGGTCGTGCTCGGCGAACTGCATCGGCCAGCCGCCGCGCTCGGCGTAGTCGAGCAGCGGCTCCAGGATCAGCCGCAGGTAGGCCGGCGACAGGTAGAGGTAGGCGGGGAACGCCGGGTAGGTGACGTCCACAGTGGACATGTTGCCGTTGGAGGAGATCTCCTTGAGGAATCCCCAGGGCGCGCCGCCGCGGTCGACGAGCTCGGTGCCGCCGAAGGCCTGGCGCAGCGCCAGCGCGCAGATCCCGGCGTAGTGCTCGCCGGTGGTCCCGCCGCCGGCGGCCGCGACGGCGTCGTCGTGCAGGCGCTGGTCGATCGCGGTCGCCGCGCTCAGCGCGCTCGCGTAGTCGCCGGCGAACCAGACCGCCATGTCCTGCCAGCTGCCCCAGTAGTGCGTCCACCAGGGGCGCAGCTCGGCGCCGAGGTAGCGGACGGCGGGCGTGCGGACGTGCCCGATCGACAGCGTGAACGGGGTCGACGAGCCACCGGCCGGGATCGTGCCGAGGTTCTTGTTGAAGGCCAGCACGGGCCAGCGGTCGTTGATCGCGCGCGGCTGGGCGGTGTCGCTGGTGTTGTTCAGCGCGCCCTGACCGGCGGACGCGGCGCGCACGACGGTGTCCTGCCCGATCTGCCAGCTGACACCGGACGCCGGCGCGGCCAGCACGAGCGAGCCCCAGCTCGCCTGGTCGCCGTTCTCCTGCAGGACGCCCGGGCTCGCCGGGGTGCAGCTGAGCAGCGTCTGACCGCCGGACTGCTGCTGGGTCCAGGTGACCGGGGTGGCGGTGTTGCCGTGCACCCACTCGGCGGAGGTGTCGAAGTGCAGGTCGACGGCGTGCGCGCGGCCGTCGGCGCTGGCGGCCTGCAGGGTCACGTAGCCGAACGGGACGCTCTGGCGTTGCAGGTTCGCCGGGTCGACCGGCGAGAAGAACGTGACGGTCAGGTTCACCCCGCCGCCGGTGAGGACGTACGTCGAGCGCGTGCCGGTGACCTGCAGGCTGACCTGGGTCATCGGGGTGAGGGCGGGGCCGGACGGCAGCGCGGGCGACCCGGCGAAGACGTACGCCACGCCGTCGATGCGGGCGAGGCCGCAGAGGGCGGTGACGTGCCCGGTCCAGAAGCTCGACCAGGTGCCCGGGAGGTTGTCGGCGGGCTGCCAGGTGGACAGGTACGGCGAGCGGACGATCAGCGGGGTCGCGGGCGGCCGGATCGGGCCGAAGGTGCCCGCGGTGGCCGCCGTCGCGGGCAGCCAGAGCGCCGCGGCGACGGCGGCGGCCGAGCCCCCGGCGAGCCGGATCAGGTCCCGGCGGGTCAGGTGAGCGCGTTCTCGGGAGGACATCGGTGGCCCCTTCCACGGCGTGCGAGCCGGTGCGGGATAACTTTTACATCGTTGGTACAACGTTGTAAATCCGCCGTTGGTCGGCGTGGTGATTCATTTGCGGACCAGTGCGGACGCAGGTCCGGTGCGGATTCCGGGGCGGATCGCCGGCCCGCGATGTCCGGAATGGGGCGGTCCCGGCGCCGGACGTCCCGGATGACTCATTCACGACAGCCCGAAACGTCCGCGCACCGGCCGAATCACGCCCGCGGATGCGGGAAGATCGGTGGCATGCACGCCGACCTCGTCTTCACCCGCGGCCCCGTGCTCACCCCCGGCGGCCGGGCCGGCTTCGCGGCCGTCCGCGGCCATCGGATCATCGCCGTCGGCGACGATCCGGGACCGCTGATCGGCCCGCGCACCGAGCTCGTCGACCTCGACGGCCGCCTGCTGCTGCCCGGCTTCCAGGACGCGCACGTGCACGCCGTCGGCGGCGGCGTCGAGCTCGGCCGCTGCGACCTCACCGGCGCCGGCACCGTCGTGAGCTGCCTCGACACCGTCGTCGCGTACGCCAGGGCGAACCCGCGGCTCGAGTGGCTCATCGGCAGCGGCTGGTCGCTCGACACCTTCGCGGGCGGTCTCCCCCACCGCCGGCTGCTCGACGCCGTCGTGCCGGACAGACCGGTGGTCCTGGTCAACCGCGACCACCACGGCGTCTGGCTGAACAGCGTCGCGCTCGCCAGGGCCGGGATCACCGCGAGCACGCCCGACCCGCCCGACGGCCGCATCGAGCGCGACGCCGACGGCGCCACCGGCGTCCTGCAGGAAGGCGCGATGGACCTGGTCACGCGGCTGCTGCCGCCGGTCACCGAGACCGACGGGCTCGCCGGGCTGCTGCGGGCGCAACGGCTCCTGCACTCGCTCGGCGTCACCGCCTGGCAGGACCCGCTGCTCGGCGAGTACGGCGGCATGCCCGACCCGTCGCGCGCGTACGCCACCGCGTCGGCACGTGGCCTGCTGACCGCCCAGGTCACAGGCGCGCTCTGGTGGGACCGCGCCCGCGGCGCCGAGCAGCTCCCGGACCTGCTGGAGCGCCGGGAGTCGTTGCGCGGCAGCGGGTTCCGCGCCGAAACCGTCAAGATCATGCTGGACGGCATCGCCGAGAACCACACCGCGGCACTGCTCAGCCCCTACCTGCGCACCGGCCACAGTGGACTGAGCTTCGTCGACCCGGTGGAGCTGCGCGAGCACGTCACGCTCCTGGACGCCCACGGCTTCCAGGTGCACTTCCACGCCCTCGGCGACCGCGCGGTCCGGGACGCGCTCGACGCCGTCGAAGCCGCCCGCACCGCCAACGGCGCGAGCGATCACCGGCACCACCTCGCGCACGTGCAGGTGGTGCACCCCGACGACGTCCCGCGCTTCCGGCGGCTCGACGCGACCGCGACGATCCAGCCGCTGTGGGCCGTGCACGAGCCGCAGATGGACGAGCTGACCATCCCCTTCCTCGGTGCGGAACGGGCGTCGTGGCAGTACCCGTTCGGTGCGCTGCTGCGGTCCGGGGCCACCCTGGCCGCCGGGAGCGACTGGCCGGTGAGCAGCCCCGACCCGCTGCAGGGCATCCACGTGGCGGTGAACCGGATCCCGTACGGCGAAGACGTGCCCGCGTTCCTACCCGGGCAGCGGATCGACCTGGCCGCGGCGATCACCGCGTACACGGCGGGCTCGGCCCACGTCAACCACCTCGACGACACGGGCACGATCCGGCCCGGTCACCGCGCCGACCTCGTGGTGCTCGACCGCGACCCCTTCGCGGGCCCCGAAAGCGAGATCGGGGCCGCGAAGGTCGCGATGACGTTCACCGGGGGCCGGTGCGTCCACGAGCCATGACGGCCGGCTCGTGCTCGACGCTCACCCGCGGGCGCAGGGGCAGGTTCTCCAGCCCCTCGACGTCGAGCACCAGGAACCAGTGCGCGTTGGCCGGGATGTGGATCTTGAACATCGGCGCGGTGGCCACCCCGCCGTGCATCCGGTAGTACTGCCGGCGCCGGTAGGCCTGGAGGTTGACCTCCGTCAGGAGCCTGACGTTGGCCATCGCCTCCAGCCGGATGGTGACCACCGCGTCTCTTCGCAGCTTTCCGAGATCGAACACGTTCGCTTCCATGACGCCCCTCTTCACGCGTGGTTGCAGTTCGATGCTGTGTCGCGGGCAGCGCGGATCGCGCCGCGAAAACGCGACGGGCGGAAGTCCGGGGTGGGATCAGCCGGGGCCGGTACCGGGTTCGCAGGCCCGCCAGAGCGGGACGAAGTCCCCCTCCGACGGCGTGCAGGCAGGGGTGGCGCGGGGCCCGTGACCGGGGGTGAGGAAGGCCGGCGGCACGGTGGGAGCGGGCCCACAGGCGGCAACCTCGGGAGCCGGCGACCGCGGCGCGGGGACGTTGTTCCCGGGGACGCGGATCGGCTGCGACGAGGTTTCGGCGGCCGTGGGCGTGCGGTGCGTGGCCCGGGACTGCGCGGTGGCGGGTTCGGTGGTCGGGCTGGTTGGGCGGCCGTAGGTCCGGTCCGGCGTGGTGGTCGCACTCGGGCCGGCTGCGGTGGGTTCTTGTTGCAGCGGCGCGGTTTCCGCCTCGCTGGTGGGGAGGACCGACGGCTCGCGGGTCTGCTTCGGGGCGAGTGGGTCGGCGACGCCGTCGCTCACCGGTCGCACCACGACGGGGGCCGGGGTCAGGGCGTCGCCGACGGGCTTGGCCACGGGTGACAGGAGATCGCCGACGGGCTTGATCACGGGGCCAACGGGCTTGATCACGACACCGGCGGCGCCCAGCACCGGATCGAGCACCGGGGCGACTGCTCGCACGACGGGCGCGGCGGCCCGCACGACCTGGGTGACCGGTTCGAGAGCAGGTTCGAGGGACCGCACCACGGGCTCGGCAACCGTTGCGGCAGAACGCGTTACTCGCGATAGGGGCTCGAGGACGACCGGCTTGGCGGCACGCATGGTCCGCGAGATCGGCTCGACCGCAGGCGTTACCGCACTCATCACCGGCGAAACCGGCGCGGCAGCGCGGACAACCCGCGCCACGGGCTCGGCCACCGGTGCAACAGCCCGCGAAACGGGCTCAACCCCACCGGCCGCCGCGGAACCAGCCCCGTTTCCCAGCGCCGAAGAAACCGGCTGAACCACTCCAGCCACCACCCCGCCGATCGGGTCCACCTCGCGCGTAGCCGCCTGAGCATGGCCCGCGACCCACCACGAAACCAGCCAAAACCCGACCATCGCCCCGGCCACGAGCAGCAAGCGCCGGGCGGTAGCTGTCGCGTCACCTTTGTCGCGCGCCCTGGCCACGGTTGGCGAACCTCCAAAATGCGAGATGCAGGTCTGGGACTTACCCTCCAACGCCCGACGCCACACGCGCGCTACGCGCCACCCGTCGCTACCACTCGACCGGCCTAGTTCTTTCGGGTCGGCAAGCCTGAGTGAACCCGCCACTTGGCGGAGCGCGGTCCCCCACCCGCAGGCCCGCCGGTCAGGCTTCCTGAGAACGTCGCTGGGACGACAACGCGCCCAGTGCCAGGACGCCGTGCTGGAGTCCCTCGCGGAACGTCGCGCGCTGGCCCGGGCTCAGGTCGGCCAGGAGGACGTCCTCCACCTCCGCCACCGCCGGGGCGCAGTCGGCCAGGAGGCGGTGCCCGGTCTCCGTCAGGCCGGCCAGCAGGACGCGGCGGTTGTCCGGCTTGGGGGTCCGCGCGATCAGCCCGCGCTTCTCCAGCGCCAGCACCATCTCGTGCATCGTCTGCGGACGCAGGAACGAGCGCCGCGCGAGCTGGGCCGAGGACAGCGCGCCGCTGGCTTCGAGGACCGTCAGCGCCGTGTACTGCAACGTCGTGAGCCCGAGCGGCCGCAGCGCGTCGTCGAGCAGCGCCCTGATCACCAGCTCGAGCCGTTTGACCAGGTAAAGGGTCAACGGCGGGCTAGCGGGCTGCTGCTCCGCGGAGGTGCTCACGCCGCCCATCATGACACGCGCCCGCGACTATGCTCCGATCATGGACCTCGGTCGGCAAACCCGCGTGCGGCAGGCGTTCGGCACCTTCTTCGGTCCACCCGAACCACCCGCCGCCGACCACGTCCTGGACCTCTTCCGCCGCACCGCGGAGACCGTGCCCGCATACCGGAAGTTCCTGCGGGAGCACCACATCGCACCCGATGCCATCCGGACCATGGCCGACTTCCGGCGGCTGCCGCTGCTCGACAAGGCCGGCTACCACCGGAAGTACCCGCTGCCCGAGCTGTGCCGCGGCGGCACGTTCGACGGGCTCGACATGATCGCCGTCTCGTCCGGCTCCAGCGGCCACCCGACGATCTGGCCGCGTGCGCTCGAGGACGAGCTGCACGTCGCACGCCGGTTCGAAACCGTGCTCGTGGACGCGTTCGAGGCCGACCGGCGCAGCACCCTCGCCGTCGTCTGCTTCCCGCTCGGGACCTGGGTGGGCGGCCTGTTCACCACGGCGTGCGTGCGCCACCTCGCGGCCAAGGGCTGCCCGATCACCGTCGTGGCGCCGGGCAACAACAAGGCCGAGATCCTGCGCGTGCTCCCCGAGCTCGCGCCGCACTTCGAGCAGGTCGTGCTGCTCGGCTATCCGCCGTTCGTCAAGGACGTCGTCGACACCGGCGTCGCCGAAGGCGTCGACTGGCCCGCGTACGCGATCAAGCTCGTGCTGGCCGGCGAAGTCTTCAGCGAGCAGTGGCGCGAGCTCGTCGCCGGCCGCGCCGGGGTCGCCGACCCGGTCCGGGACATCGCGTCGCTGTACGGCACGGCCGACGCGGGTGTCCTCGGCACCGAAACCCCGCAGTCGGCGGGCATCCGCCGGTTCCTCGCCGGCCAGCCGGACCTGGCCCGCGAGGTCTTCGGCGACGCGCGCCTCCCGACGCTCGTCCAGTACGACCCCGCGAGCCGCTTCTTCGAGGAGCACGAGGGCACGCTCGTCTTCAGCGGCGACGGCGGCATCCCGCTGATCCGCTACCACATCGCCGACGACGGCGGGCTCCTGCCGCACGCGGACCTGCTGGACTTCTGCGCCCGCCACGGGTTCACGCCGCCGCCCGGACCCGAGCTGCCGTTCGTGTACGTGTTCGGCCGGTCGCTGTTCACGGTGTCGTTCTTCGGCGCGAACGTCTACCCGGAGAACGTCACCGTCGGCCTGGAGCAGCCCGGCATCAGCGACACGGTGACGGGCAAGTTCGTCATCGAGTCGGTGGAGGACGCCGACCGGGACCGCCGGCTGCGGATCACGGTCGAGACGGCGCCGGGCGCGACCGCCGACGCCGCCGGGATCGCGGTCGCCGTGCGCGACCAGCTGCGGCGGCTCAACAGCGAGTTCGCGCACTACGTCCCGGCCGAGCGCCAGCTGCCCGACGTCGACCTGCGCCCGGCCGGCGATCCCGAGTACTTCCCGGTCGGGGTGAAACACCGCTACACCAGGCAGTCCTAGGCTTCGGACGCCCGGCTGACCCGCTCGGTCGGGTCCGGCGCGCCCGGGTCGCGCACGCGGTCGGTGATCAGGAAGCCCGGGAGCTCGAGTCCGTGCTCCTCGGCGAGCCGGAAGGTCCCGCCGCGGGCATCGGGGTCCCAGCCGAGCGTCAGCGCGTGCTCGACCAGCCGCCGGACGTCGCCGGACGCCGGGTAGGAGCCGTCGGTCGCGGCCGGGGTCCACCCCATGCTCGTCGCCTTCGAGAGCAGGTCGGCTTCCAGCGCGCGGCCGTTCTTGCCCGCGCCCCACACCCGCACCCGGACGCACCGGTGGAGATCGACGCCGTCGCCGCGCACGGACCCGATCGCCGCCCGCCAGGTGTAGTCCCGGTCGCCGGCCCGCAGCCGCCGCAGCCTCGTTCGCACGCGAACCAGCCTAAGGCGTGTCCGGTAAGTGATCTAGCTGCGGCGCAGCTGGTTCCGTTGCTGGACGGCATCGGCGTCGCCCGCCCCGGGCCAGGCCGGCCGAGGTGTCGGCCGGAGACGGTGATCGCGGACAGCTCCTAGGCCCGGGCCAGCTTCCGGAACCGCTCGCGCCGCTCGGCGGCGGACGAGCCGTCGGCGATGTCGTCGTCGAACCACGACGACAGCGCCGTCCACAGCTCGGCGCGGGCCGCGAAACCGTCCTCCGCCACCAGGGAGTTCTCGAGCTCGGCGATGTCGGCGGTCAGCTGGTCGAGGCGCTGGTCGCACTGGCGGACGTACTCGCGGACCACGACGTTGACGTCGAGACCGGTCTTCGCCCGGGGGCCGGCGGCGCCGCGCAGCCAGCCGTGCAGCCGTTCCTCGCAGTACAGCGGGAACCCGGCGACCGACCCCGGGTAGCCCGAGTCGGCCGACCACGCGCGGAACGCGCAGATCGCCTGGTAGCGCGTGTACCAGTCCTGTTTGCCGGTCGCGAGCTCGGCGAGCCGGCGCCAGGCGTCGCGGTCGGCCGCGCGCCAGCGGTCGAGCGTCCGGCCGTCCGGGACCGCGTCGGGGTCGAGGGCCCGGGCGCGCCAGAAGTGCGCGCGGCAGGCGGCGATCTCCGCGACGAGCTGCCGGACGTAGCTGACCTGTTCCCAGACGTGGGCGCGCTGCGGCCGCAGCGGCGCGGCGCGGTCCGGGGAGAACGTCACCATCTCGAAAACGCGGAACAGCTCGTGCCCGCGCAGCGCGACGAGGTCGGGGTCCTCCCCCATCACCCACGACCGGCGCTCGGGCAGCCGGCCGCTGTGGCTGATCGTCGCGGCGTGGTACAGCTCGCGGATCGCGCGGCGGGCCACTTCGTCCCGCGCTTCGCCGACGAGACGCGGGTTGCGGGCGCGGTCGCGGAGGTCGCGTTCGCCGCGCGGGCCGACTTCGAGCATCGCGACGGCGTACACGCTCGCGGCGTTGTAGCACTCCTCCCACGACTTGCGGGCGCCTGCGGCTTCGACGGTGTCGTCGAGCGCCCGCGGGTCCGGCGGCCAGCGGCGGTCGGGGCAGACGTCGGCCAGCCGCACGCGGCTGCCCGGGTAGGCGGGCTGGGGCACGGGGACCGCGCCGGTCACCGGCTCGACGTCGGCCATCGCCCGCCGGACCACCGTCCAGACCAGCGACAGGTCGAGCGCGCGGTTCGTCAGCTGCCGCCAGCTGCCGCGCCAGCGCCGGGTGAACCGGCGGTAGTCGGCGACGAGCCGTTCGATCTCGTACTGCGACAGGGCGCCGAAGTACGAGCGCATCTCGGCGGCCCGCTGGTTGTACTCGGCCAGCTGCGCCGGCGTCGCCTCGTGGACGACGAGCTCGTCGGCCGGGACCTTCAGCACGCGGCGGTGCAGTTCGAGCCGCTTCTCCGGCGGGATCGCGTACGGCCGCACCCGCACGTCGAGGTCGACGTACCGGCGGAACCGCAGCTCCAGCGCCACCCGCAGCTCGGCCCGGCGCAGTGCCCGCGCGTCGCCGGGCACTCCCGCCGTCGTGCGCCGCACCCACCACGAGCCGGCCACCGAGTCGCCGTGGCCGAGGACGAGCGCGTGCCGGTAGCGGGCGATCAGCAGCGCGACGGCCCGCCCGCGGCCCGCGTGCCGCGGCTGGCGCGCGAAGTCCGGGCCGATCCACCAGCGCGCCAGCTTCGGGTGACCCCGGCTGCACAAGGTGATCACGTCGTCGTACGTCGCGAGCGCGTCGAGGTGCAGGTCGAGCTGCTCCTGCAGGGCGGCGATCTCGAGTCTGATGTAGACGTTCGACGGGTCGAGGCTCACCGCGCGGTAGTACTCGGCGAGGGCCTCGTCGTAGCGGCGGTTGACGATGAAGTGGTTGGCGCGCTGGTACGCGTCGAACAGCTCGTACGGGATCTTCGCGCCGCGCCAGGCGGCCCAGTGGATGTTCGTGCGGACGTAGGCGCTGCGCGGGATGACGAGCGCGGCGACGGCGTTCGCCGCGCGGTGCAGCACGCGCGGCCAGTTCTCGTCCTCGATCACCAGCGGGCTGGCGGCGAACCGCGGGACGCGGACCAGCTCCAGGATCAGCTGGTAGCGCCCGGTGGTGTTGCCGGGCCGGACCGTGCCGGTGACGGTGAACGCGGCGGGCGGCTGGGCCAGCCGGACGAGCTTGGTGGCGGCCTTCCACCAGCCTTCCGCGGCGTCGCCGGCGTGTTCGACGATCTGGATGAAGTCGTAGGAGCTCCCCGCCCCCGGCACCGGCGTCGGCGTGTAGAGCCGGGAGTCGTTGAGGATCCGCTTGAACGCGGCGGTCAGCTCGACGGCGGAGTCGATCGCGCGGTCGTGGCTGTCGCCGGGGCGTTCGTCGGCGAAGAGGCGGATGTCGATCTGGTTGGCGCGGAAGGCGGCGGCCTCCAGCCGGGCCCGGCCGATGAAGTACAGCGTGAGCACCGCGGAGATGATCACGACGGACGTCTGCAGCACGGTCCAGGTGATGACGCTCGCGACCTTCGGGTCGCGGACGAACGTCCAGCTCTGGAAGAACGGCAGGTAGGGAACGACGGCGAAGCCGGCCGCGACGAGCCCGGCCGTCACCGCCGCGAACCACCACCTGATCCGGTGAGCCGCCGGAAGTTCAGCCTGATCGAAGCCGCCGTGACGTCGCGCGGGCACCGTCGATCACCCCCTCGTGTCGCCAGGTTACTCGCGGAGGGGGTGTGTTTCGTTACGGGCCGTGATCCGCGAGCTCGGCGATCACCTGGGCGTGGCACAGTTCGGGCACGCACCAGCACCCGAGCCGCTTCCCGCGCAGCTCAGGCAACAGCGCGAGCAGGTCCGGCCGGGACAGCAGGTGCTCGCGGTACTGCACGAGGACCTCTTCGCGGGAGCCGTCCTTCCCCGGCTTGAACGGGCTGGCGAGCTTCGACCCCGCGAGGTGCCAGCCACCCCGGTGCATGGCCCGCCCGACGTAGACGACGTCGGCGTAGTCCGGGTCGTCGCGGTGGCCCTTCAGGTTGACGACGGTGGTGCGCACGCCTGCTCCTTCCTGCTCCGCCCGGCGGCCCCCGGGTGCGGGGCCGCCGGGCGGGATCGTCACGGCAGCTTGACCGCCAGCAGGTCGGTTTCGCGGATCTCCGGCGGTGCGCTGAGCATCGTCGCAGCCGCTTCGGTCAGCGCGGCGGCGATCCGGCCCTCGAGGTGGGCGCGGCGGCCCTGCTCGTCGCCGAAGGTGTCGAACACCCCGAAGGTCGTGGCGTCCAGCCGGAACGCGAACCACGCCAGGGTGTGCTGCTCCTCCTTCGCGAGCTCGACCGCGTCGCGCAGCATCGCCTCGACCTTGTCGGCGTACTCGGGCTTGGCCTCGATCCGGGCCAGCAAACCGATCTTCATCTTCGCTCCTCGTCTCGTTCGGACCTCACCGAAGCTAGGCCCGCGGCCGGGCCAGCGTCAGTGGCA
Source organism: Amycolatopsis sp. NPDC114504 (assembly GCF_055633595.1). Lineage (NCBI taxonomy): Bacteria > Bacillati > Actinomycetota > Actinomycetes > Pseudonocardiales > Pseudonocardiaceae > Amycolatopsis > Amycolatopsis sp. NPDC114504. Next base: position 955,407 of record NZ_JBVKDU010000005.1, read on the forward strand.
GAAACGACACCTTTGCTACCGTTTCCGACATGAAGATCGCGGTGCTGGCGTACGACGGGGTGTTCGACTCGGGACTGGCGGCGGTGCACGACGTCCTCGACACGGCGAACGCCCTGCGGGGCGAGCTGGACCGGCCGCCGCCCGCCTGGGACGTCACCACGGTCGGCGCGAAACGGCGCGTGCGGACCGGGGCCGGGCACGTCGTCGCCACGGAACCGCTGCGGCACGTGGCGGACGCCGAGCTGCTGGTCGTGCCCGCGCTGGCCGAGCGGCGGCCGGACGAGCTGATCGCGTACGTGTCGGGGCCCGGTGCGGCGCCGAGCCGGCGGACCGTCGCCCGGGCGTGCGCGGCCGGGACGCCGATCGCGTCCGCCTGCACCGGCACCTTCCTGCTGGCCGAAACCGGCGTGCTCGAGGGGCACCGCGCGACCACCAGCTGGTGGCTGGCCCCGGTGTTCCGGGCGCGCTACCCGGGGGTCGAGCTCGACCAGACGCGGATGGTGGTCGCCTCCCCCGGGGTGACCACCGCCGGCGCGGCGTTCGGGCACGTCGACCTGGCGCTCGCGATCGTCCGGCACCGCAGTCCCGCGCTGGCCGACCTCATCGCCCGGTACCTGGTCGTCGACGAGCGCCCGTCGCAGTCGGCGTACACGATCGCGAGCGCGCTGGCCGGGCACGACCCGACGGTCGCCGCGTTCGAGGGCTGGGTCCGGGCACGCCTGGCGGAGCCGATCAGCCTCCCGGCAGCGGCGCACGACCTCGGCGTCAGCGAACGCACGCTGCAGCGCGCGGTCCGGCGCACGCTGGGGACGTCGCCGGTGCGGTTCGTGCAGGACCTGCGCGTCGAGCAGGCGGCGCACCTGCTGCGCACGACGGGCCTGTCGCTGGAAGCCATCGCCCGCAAGGTCGGCTACGAGCACCCCGGCACGCTGCGGGAGCTCCTGCGCGACCGGACGGGCAAGCCGGTGGCCTCGCTGCGCGGGTGAGGCTCCCCGGCGGAGCACGCGCGGTGGTTCGGCTAGTGCATATGCACTATGCTGAGGGTTCACGGTTGAGCCGTCAGCCGCTGCCGGACGTTTCCGCGCCCGGGCGGCAGGCGCTGTCCACGGCCGAAATCCTCCGCCCACGTCCGGTCCGCCCCACGCTGCCCGACGAAAGGGTGTGCCCGCGATGGTTCCTGAACCTCGCTCGGCCGACCACGAGCTCACCACCGCCGGCTGGATCGCCGCCGTCGGACACCTGTCCCTGCGCGTCTCCCGCCCCACCCCGCGCACCCTGCTCGTCCGGGTGGCCGGCGAGGTCGACCTGAGCACCGCGCGCAAGCTCGACGAAGTCCTGCGCTCGCGCGTCCACGCCCCGGTCGGGGAGGTCGTCGTCGACCTCGAGGGCGTCACGTTCTTCTCCGTCGCCGGCCTGAACTCACTGCTGCGCGCGCAGCTCCTCGCCGATGCCGCCGGAGCGCGCCTGACGGTGGACCCCGGCCGGTCTCGCGCCGTGAAGCGGCTGTTCACGTTGCTGCCGATGGACTTCTACGGCGTGCTGATGCCCGGGCCGGCCGGCTGACCCAGCCGCCGGACGGCCTCGACGATCGTCGTGTTCGGCACGCCCTTCACCAGGTACTCGGTGACGCCGGCCGCGGCGAGCGCGGCCATCGACGCCCGGTCGGCGTAGGCCGAGAACGCCAGGATCGCGGTGTTCGGGCTGCGGCGGGCGATCTCGCGCGCCGCCCGGGCCCCGCCGCCGCCCGGCATCCGGACGTCGAGGACCGCGACCGCGGGCCGGTGGTGCTCGGCGAGCCGGATCGCCTCGTCGGCGTCGACGGCGACCGCCACGACCGCGATGTCGGGCTCCTCGTCGAGGACCTCCTTGAGGACGGCGCGGATCATCGCGTCGTCGTCGGAGATCAGCACCCGCACCTCGGTCACGGTTCGAGCCCCGCCGCGTCGGGCAGCATCGGCAGCCAGAACTCGACGGCCGTGCCGCGGCCGGGGACGCTCGTCACCGACAGCCAGCCGTTGGCCGCTTCGGCCCGCTCGTGCATCTCGACCAGGCCGAAGTGGCCCGCGCCGGCGTCCTCCCCCGCCGTGCCGGTGCCGTCGTCGGCGATCCGCACGAGCGTCCCGTTGTCCACTGTGGACAGGTGAAGGTCGACCCGGCTGGCCCGGGCGTGCCGGTGGACGTTGCTGAGTGCCTCCTGGCAGATCCGGTACACGGTGATCGCGGCGGCGGCCGACGGCTCGGCGGTCAGCTCGTCCCGCACCGAGTGGGCCAGCTCCCAGCGGCCCGCGACCTCCTCGACGTAGGCGGAGACGGCCTCCGCCAGGCCGTGCCGGTCGAGCTCCGGCGGCCGCAGCCGCGACACCAGGCCCCGCAGCCTGCCGATGGCGGCCCGCACCGAATCGTCGAGCCCCGCGACGGCGCTCGCGTGCGGCTCCGGCAGCCGGGAGGCGAGCAGCTGCAGGCGCATGCCGACGGCGACCATGGACTGGATGGATTCGTCGTGGACGTCCCAGGCGATCCGGCGCCGTTCGACCTCCTGCGCCTCGACGAGGTGGCCGACGAGCCGCCGGCGTTCGCGCAGGGCCTGCTCGGCGTTGCGGCGCTCGGTCATGTCGCGGGTGACCTTCCCGAAGCCCTGCAGCCGGCCCCGCTCGTCGAACAACGCCGTGATGACGACGTTCGCCCAGAAGCGGGTGCCGTCCTTGCGGACCCGCCAGCCTTCGTCCTCCAGCCGGCCCTCCTCGGCCGCGATCTCCAGCTCCCGCGCCGGCTTGCCCGCCGCGACGTCCTCCGGCGGGTAGAACATCGAGAAGTGGCGGCCGATGGCTTCCGCCGCCGACCAGCCCTTGATGCGCTGCGCGCCGGCGTTCCAGCTCGAAATGCGGCCTTCGGGGTCCAGCATGAAGATCCCGTAGTCCTGGACGGTCTGCACCAGCAGCCGGAACCGCTCTTCGCTCTTCCGCAACGCTTCCTCGGCGTCGCGGCGTTCCGTCACGTCGCGGGTGACCTTCCCGAACCCCCGCAGCCGGCGCCCTTCGTCGAACAACGCCGTGATCACCACGTTCGCCCAGAACCGCGAACCGTCCTTGCGGACCCGCCAGCCCTCGTCCTCCAGCCGGCCCTCCTCGGCCGCGATCTCCAGCTCCCGCGCCGGTTTGCCCGCCGCGACGTCCTCCGGCGGGTAGAACACGGAAAAGTGCTGCCCGACGATCTCTTCGGCCGACCAGCCCTTGATCCGCTCGGCGCCCGCGTTCCAGCTCGCGATGCGCCCTTCGGGATCGAGCAGGAAGATCGCGTAGTCCTGCACGCTGCGCACCAGCAGCCGGAACCGCTCTTCGCGCTCGGTGCCCTGGTCGTCGCCCGGCGGAAGCTCGTCGTCCATGCGGCAACTGTGCCGGACGGACGCCCGCCCGGCACGGTGCGTCAGCGGGCCAGCTCGGCCGACGGTGCGGACAGCGCGCACCAGACCACCTTTCCGAGACCGTGGCTCGTCGTGCCCCAGGCCAGGGAAAGGCGCTCGACGAGAATCAGGCCCCAGCCGCCGTCGGCGCCGGGCGGCCGCCGCACGGGTGGCGCCGGGTCGTCGTCGAAGACCTCGATGCGCACGTGCCCGTCCCCGACGCTCAGCCGGAGCACCGGGTGGCCGGCACCGTGCCGCAGGGCGTTGGTCGCGAGCTCGGTGACGATCAGCAGGGCGTCGTCGACGACGGTGCCGCAGGCCCAGGCCGTCAGGGTGAGCCGGGCGAACCGGCGCACGAGCGCCAGACCGCCCGCCGGATCGGTCAGGCCGCACTCCGCGACGAGCGGCGCCGGGATGTCCACGGCGTCCAGCCTGCCGGGCAGTCCTCCAGCGGACGAGATGCAAACCGGGACCGCGCGGGTGATGCAGGTGCATCAGCCGATGAGGCCCTCCCGGCGGGCCACGGCGACCGCTTCGAGCTTCGACCGCGCGCCGAGCTTCTCCAGCACCCGCTGCACGTGGTTGCGCGTGGTGTTGCGGGAGACGCCGAGCCGCGCCCCGATCTCCTCGGTGGTGGCGCCCTCCGCGAGCAGGTCGAGGGTCTCTCGCTCCCGCGCGGTGAGCTCCGCGCCGCGGACAGGCAGCCGGCCGGTGAGCCGGTCGAAGATCTCGGGCAGCAGCTCCGGGTCGAAGACCACGCCGCCCGCGGCGACGTCCCGCACCGCCGACTCCAGCACGCCGAGCTGCGACGACTTGAGCAGCAGCCCCGCCCCGCCGGCCTTCGCGACCTGCACGGCGACCGCCGGCGTCGCGTCCCCGGTCAGCACCAGCACGCGCGCACCGCCGGAGCCGAGCTCCGCGATGACGCCGAGGGCGTCACCGTCGGCGAGGCGCCGGTCCAGCACCACGACGTCCGGGGCGTGCTCGCGCGTGTCGGCGACGGCTTCGGTGCGCGAGCGGGCCCGGCCGACCACGGTGATCCCGTCGGCGCGCTCGAGGGCCAGCTGCAGCGCCTCCGCCACCATGTCGTGATCCTCCACGAGGAGGACGCGGACGGGATTCGATGCCTCGGCGCTGCTCACGGGGTTCCCTCGGTGGACGGATCACTGGCGGCCCATCCTAGGCGTCCCGGCGCGCGTCACCACCCGGGCGAGCTCGCCCGCAGCAGTCCTTCGGGCCCGGTGACCGGCAGCCGGTCGACGAGCTCTTCGTGACGGCCGGGCTCCCGCAGCACCGGCGGCCGGGCCGGGCCGGCGACCTCCAGCCGGTCGACGAACCGCACGACGGCCTGCGGCGGCGGGATGACCTCGGCCCCGCCGAGGTAGGCGAGCACCTCCGGCTCGTCGCCGCCCGCGGGCTCGACCACCGCCGACCAGCCGTGCACCTCGTGCCAGATCAGCGCCAGGTCGTGGCCGGGACGGTCCGGGAGCTCGCGGTCGAGGGCGACGTAGCCGGAGGTGGGCACGTCGAGGTCCAGCGAACACGATTCGTACCCGACGCCGACCGCGCGGGCGACCCGCGCGAGGTAGGCCCGCAGTCCGCGGGCGAAGTGGTATTCGCTGTCCCTGCCGAAGTCGATGAGCGTGTTCATGGTTCCGCCTCCCGCGCCGCCGCAGCGCCCCGGATACCCCCTTCGGCGGAACGTCACACTTTCGGTTACTCCTCGACCGCGCCGCCGACGGCCCGCAGGTGCGCGCGGAACGTCAGGCCGGGATCCGCCTCGCGGGCGGCGAGGAAGTCGGCGAAGCGAACCTGGTCCCGCAGCGACTCGCCGGCCCGGATCCGCTCGGCCTGGCGGCGTTCGGTGTCGCGGATGCCTTCGGCGAGGGTGAACAGCTCGTCCGCGCGGTCGAGCGGGAGGAAGACGACACCGTCGTCGTCCCCGGCGACGAGGTCCGACGGCCCGATCCGCCAGGTCCCGACGATCGCTTCGCCGAGCCCGCCGTCGACGCGCGGGCCGAGGCTGAGCGGGCCGGTGGGGATCGAGCCGAGGCTGAACACGGGGAGACCGATCGCGCGGACGTCGGCGGTGTCGCGGTGCAGGCCCCAGATGACGACGCCGGCGAGCCCGGCGGCGCGCGCTTCGAGCACCATCAGGTCCCCGACGCAGCTTTCGTCGAGGCGGCCGCCGTTGTCGACCACGAGCACCCCGCCCGCGGGGGCGTGCTCGAAGGCTTCCAGGAAGACGTCGACGCTGCCGACGTGCCGAGCCGGGACGGCCGGCCCGAGCAGCCGGCTACCGGGCACGACGGCGCGCGTCGCCGCCGGGGCGCAGCGCACGGGGAGGCCGGCGCGGATGCACGCGTCGGCGAGGTGGGCGGTGGTCAGCTGCTCGAACCGCGTTCCGATGTCCATACCCGGAAGCTAACCACCGTTCCCGCTTTCGGTGGTCACCCAGGTGAGGTAGTCCGCACTGCCGCCTTCGATCGGCGTCGCGATGACCTCGGGCAGGTCGTAGGTGTGCAGGTGGTTGATGCGCTCGGTGAGGGCGGGCACCCGGGCGGCGGTGGTTTTGATCTCGACGCGCCACTCCTGGTCGGTCCGCACCTCGCCCTCCCAGCGGTAGACGCTGGTCACCGGCCCGACGACCTGTGCGCAGGCGCCGAGCCGCTCGTCGATGACCTGCGCGGCCAGCTCGCGGGCCGCGGTCTCGGAGTCGGTCGTGGACGTCACGATCACGTGCTCTGCCGCCATGGGGCGAGGTTACCGGCGGTGTGGGGGTGCATTGCGGCCACGCCGAGCAGCGGCTGAGCCGCGCCACGTGACGGCGAGCAGGCCGGCCGGACCGGCTCCGGGGCACCCCGCCGCTCACCGCACCCGGCCGAATCGCGCCGCCACGCCCGGACGCCTCCGAGGACAGCGGGCCACTCACCCCGACCGAGCCGGGCCGAATCGCGGCGGAGCCGCACGGCTCAGCCGCAGCGCCTCCGGACCAGCTGGGCCGGCTCCCACCCCCTCGGTGGGAGCCGGCCCACTACCCGGCGACCGGGCCGGCCCCCGAACCGCACGCGCCGACCCGGCCCCTCACCCCGGCGGCCGGCACCGCTCCCCGCGGCCGCGCACCGGCGCGACCGCGGCGGAACCCTCGCGCCGCCGGGAACTTCTCCCCCGCCACCTCACCGCGACCGCGGCGGAACCCTCGCACCGCCGGGAACTTCTCCCCCGCCACCCCACCGCGACCACGGCCGAACCCTCGCGCCGCCGGGAACTTCTCCCCCGCCACCTCACCGCGACCGTGGCGGAACTCCTCACCTCACGGTGTGGGCTTCGTGCTCGTCGAGGTCGTCGGTGTGGTGGTCGTCGTCGGCGTGGTCGTCTTCGTCGGTGTCGTCGTGCGGGGCGGGGTCTTCCGCCGGGTCGTCGCCGGGTTCGTGCGCGGGACCGCCGCCGTCGTGTGCGTCGTCTCCGGGGCCTCCGGAGACGGCACCGACACCAAGGTCGGCGTCTCGCTCTCCGAGCTCGTCGCCGGTGGGGTTCCACCGGACGGACTCCCGCCCGAACTGCTCACCGCGACCGCCACCCCGCCGATCGCCACCACCGCCACCGCGCACAGCCCCACGACGACACCACGCCGCGACGCCCGCCGGCCCGGGGTCGCCTCGGTCTTGGCTCGGCCCAGCGACGGCGGCGGTGCCCCCGCGCCGAACCCGGGCGTCGCCAGCGTCTTCGTCTCCTCGCGGGGCGCCGGCACGCGCGGGACCGGGGGCGGCGGGGGCACCGGCCGGATCGCCGGCTGGGACCGCGTCGCCTGGACCAGCCCGGACCGGCCGGACGCCAGTGCCGCCGCCCCCAGCGCCACCCCGTACTTCGGGTGGATGTCGACCGCCGTCGGGCGACCGAGCTCGGCCGATACCAGCTGGGACACCAGCGGGATCCGGGACGAGCCGCCGACCAGGAGCACCGCGCCGAGGTCGGCCGGGCGCAGGTTCGCCGAGCGCAGCGCCCGGTGCAGCGAGCCGATCGTCGCCGTGATCGACGGGCGGATCATCTCCTCGAACTCGCCGCGGGTCAGGCGCACCTCCGTCTGCACCGATGGCAGCAGCACCGGAACGGCCGTCTCGGTGTCGGCCGACAGGGCTTCCTTCGCCAGCACGCATTCCTGGCGCAGCCGCACGACCGCGGCCACCGCGCCCGAGTCGTCCGGGTCGATCTGCGACAGCTTCCCGTCGAGCGCCCGGTCGACGTGCCCGAACACCGCTTCGTCGAAGTCGACGCCGCCGAGGCCCTCGATGCCCTCGGGGCTGCCGAGGATCTCGAACCCGTTGCCGCGCTTGCGCAGCACGGTCGCGTCGAACGTGCCGCCGCCGAGGTCGTACACCGCGACGACGGCGCCGTCCTCCAGCCGCTCCTGCGACGCGTAGTGCGCCGCCGCGGCCTCGGGCTCGGTGATCAGGCCGACGCGGTCGATCCCGGTCAGCCGCGGCACCTGCTCGAACAGCTCCCGCTTGTACGGCCCCCAGTTCGCCGGGTGCGTCAGCGTGATCCGGTCCGGCCGGCCGCCCTGCTGCCCGGCGACCGTCCGCACCACGTACCCGAGCAGGTGCGCCATCAGCGACGCCACCGAGTGCGGCGCGCCGCCGAGCAGCACCGGCGTCGGATCGCCCAGGCGCCGCTTGAACTCCCGCGCCACGCGGTCCGGTTCGACGGCCGCGCGCCGGCTCGCCGCGTCCCCGACCAGCACGCTGCCGTCGGCCCGCAGCAGCACGACCGACGGGATGGCCGCCGTCCGGTCGCCGAGCGACACCATCTCGACGTGGCCGGCGCTGTCGACGGCGGCGGCCGTGAAGGTCGTGCCGAGGTCGATGCCCAGTCCGTAGCCCATGTCAGCCTCCGCCGGCGGTGTGCGCGTGATCGAAAGTCGGGTGCTCGTCCGGAACCCGGTCCGGTTCTTCGAGGTGGTCTTCGTGCGCCGGCGGGCCGGGTGGCTCCACCGGGGGCAGGTCGTGCGGCTCCGGGGGTGGGTCGTCCGGCGGGTGCCCCGCGTCCGGCGCGTGGTGGTCCGGCTCCGGCCGCTCGTCGGGCGCCGGCTCGTGGTGGCGCGGCGGCTCGAACGGGTGCTCCTTCTCCGCCGGGTGCGGCCGGGTGCCCGTGACCTCGCCGGCGTCGTGGTGCTCCGGCTGGGGTTCGGTGGCGAAACTGTGCTTCGCCACCGGGTGCTCGGCCAGCGAGTTCGAGGCGGCGAGTGTCGTCGTAGTCTCGACCGCGACGGGCTGCGGCGCCCCCGTGTCCACAGTGGACGGCTGACGGCTGAACGTCACGACCGGCGCGGACGGCGTCCCGGGCAGCGACGGCGCCGGCGCGGTGACCTGCGCGGTCACCGTGGCCCCGCGGCCCTTGTCGGCGATCACCTCGGTCTGGTGGATGGTCGGCCCGGCCGGCTCACCGAAGGGGTCGTCGGCGCTGGCCTGCTGGTCCACGGTGACCCCGACGTCGATCCCGGGCGGCCCGGTTTCGGCCTCGTCGAGGACGACGGTCTCCTCCTGGAACACCTCGATGTCGCCGTGACCCGGCGCGTCCGGGGTGAGCTCGTAGGTCAGCGAACCCTCGTGCTCCACGGTGATCGTGCCGTCCGGGTTCTCGTGGATGACGATGTCGGCGTCCTGGACGATGTCGATGTCCGTGTCGCCGGGCGTCCCGTCCCCGGGCACGACGATGTGCTGGTGGTCGGTGTACACCTCGTCCCGGCCGTTGTTGTGCACCACGAACCGCTCGGTCGCGTCGATGACGAAGTTGCCGAACTCGTCCTCGTGGACTTCGATCTGCTCGAACTCCTCGACGGTCGGCAGCTCCTTCAGCGGCAGGCCGTCGGCGGTCTCCGGGTGCCAGACCGTGCCGGTCTGCGCTTCCACGTGGCCGTCTTCGCCCCGGGTGACGGTGCTGGTCTCGACCTGCGGCACGTACTCGTGGGCGGGGGTGTCGTGCGGGGTCTGGGCGGCGGCCGGTTCCGGCTGCGGCGGCGGTGCCGACGCGGCGGGCGACCCGGGCGTGAGCGCGTTGCCCGCCACCTCCGACGCGACGGCGCCGGCGACGGCCGCGGCCGCCTTCTTGATCTTCTTCGGCAGCTCGTTCACGACAAGACCTCCGCCCTGGCTTCGCTGAGCAGGATTCCTTCGCAGGTGCGCACCAGCACGCGGGCCGCGTCGCGGACGTCGCGCGGGGAGGCGGGGTGCTCGGCGCGCCGCTGCCACCTCAGCAGCTGCGCGCCGAGCGCCTGCCGGACCGCGGCGCGGCCCGCGTCCCCCGGCAGGGCCAGCCGGCTCGCCACGTCCACCCCGGCCGCGCCGAGCAGCCGTTCCGCGTCGCGGGCCTCGTCGGTCGTGAAGAGCACGACGCCGAGCCGGATCGAGTCGATCAGCTGGATCTCGGCGAACTCGTGCGCCCCGGCGACGATCCGCTCCCATTCGTGCAGGAGCCCGCCGGTGCGGTCCGGGTAGGCGCGCAGCACCAGTTCGGCCGCCTGCAGCGCCGAACGCGCCTTGAGGACGTCGGCGCGCGCGGCGAACTGGGTGGTCAGCAGGGACCGCAGCCGGTGCAGGCCACTGCGGGCCAGCAGCTCGCCCGACAGTGCCCGCGCGCCGGTCACCAGGCCACTGCGCGTCAGCTCGACGGCCACCCGGACGCCGAACAGCCCGTAGCGGGCCAGCAGGTCCGCGCGCTCGGCCGCCGGGACGTCCACTTCGGACTCCGCGCGGGCGAACCGGTCGGCCGATGTCAGCAGCCTCGCCACCTCCGCCTCCGGCGCGGCGGCCAGCAGCCGGAACGCGCGGTACTCGGACTCCTTCAGCGACGCGGCGGAGCTGGCCAGCAGGCCGGCCACCGGGACCACGGTCTGGCACAGGCCGCGGACCCGGGAGTCGCGGGCGTAACGCTCGGCGATCTTGGCGGCCGAGTCGAGCGCGTCGCTCCGGGCGTGCCCGACCTCGTCGGCCCTCGACAGCACGCCGATGGTGTTCACCGGGCGCCGCTGCGCCGGGTCGTCGTGGAAGGCGTCGAGGAACCGGACGTCGTCGCCGTGGACGTGGCGCATCAGGTACACCACGGCGTCCGCGGTGCCGACGCCGTCACCCTCGGGGACCAGCGCGACCTCGGTGCGTTCGGACACCTCCGAGCGCGCCGAACCCAGCCCGGGCGTGTCGATCAGCGTCATCGCCCGCAGTGCCGGCGACGGCCAGTCGACGACGAGCCGGTCGACGTCGCCGGGTGCCATGCCGAGCTCGAGGCCGAGGGTGCCGGAAAGGCGGCCGAACGGCAGCTGGCGCGGCATCCCGCGGACCGGGTGCAGCATGATCCGGTAGGTCGGGCCGTTGCGGTACCAGGTGACGACGCGGGTGCACTCCCCCGCGTCCGTCGCCGCCAGCTCCTGGCCGACGAGCGCGTTGAGCAGGGTGGACTTGCCGGCCTTGACGCGGCCGGCGATGGCGACGCGCAGCGGTTCGGCGAGCCGGCCGGCGATCTGCCGCAGCTGCGGCTCGGCCGGGGTGCCGGCGTACCCGGCGCACGCGCGGGCGACGAACCCGCGGACCTGGACGTAGAGGGGGGTCATCGCGTCACCGCCGGGACGGGTGCGGGCACGGCTTTGGGGGCGCTGCGCAGGGTGAGCTCGTCCGCACGCCGGCCGAGCACTTCGAGGGCTTCGATGTCGGCCTCCAGGCGTTTCAGCTCGCCCGTCTCGGCGTCGTCGTCGACGACGGCCTTCTTCGCGTTGGCGAGCGCTTCGGTCAAGGAGCGCTGAAGTTCTTCGACGCGCGCGCTGTAGGCGTCGCGGAGTTCTCTTTGGACGGTCCGCATCGCGTCGCGGGAGTCCTTGCCGACCTGGAGGTTGAACTCGTCGACGAACCGGCGCACGGCCGTCTTGGCCAGGCCGCGGCGCTTTTCCAGCTGCCGCTTGCGTTCGTCCATGAAGCCGGAGCGGCCCATGAGCAGGCCGGCCGCGACACCGAACGGCGTGGGGATGGCCAGCGCGGCCATCTTGGTGAGCATGGAGAACATCAGGAACCCGCTGTAGGCCTTCTGGAACGCGGCCATCCCGGTGGTGCCGCGGGTCTTGACGCCGGTGAACGACGAGTCGATGTCGATCTCCTCGACGACCTGGACCGGCGCCTGCACCTCGCGCGGCAGCACGGCCTGGGACTCGGCGAGCTCGAAGTGCTCCGCGACGCGGGAGGCGAGGCCGCGGGCCTGCTTGATGAAGGTCGCGTAGTTCTCGAGGGTCTCGTTCGCGAGCCGCTGGCGCAGCCACTTCTCGAACTCGGCCCAGTTCTTGGCGGGGTCGCCTTCTTCGATGGCCTCTTCGGCCTCGTGCAGCACACCGCGAGAGCGGGCGCGCAGGTCGTAGTCCACATCGGACGAAATGTCGGCGAAGCCGTCGAAGAGCAGCTGCTGCCACTTCGCGGACTGGCTGCGCAGCGCGTCGACGCGGTCGTTGACCCGGGTCAGCTCCGCGACGAGCGCGGCGGACTGCTCGGGGTGCGCGAGGGACGTGCGGCGGGCGCGCAGGGCGGCGTTGAGCTGGCCGACCGCGGACCCGACGTGCAGGCCCACGGCGTTGAGCGCGGACCGTTCGGCGTCGCCGACGACGCTCTGCAGCCGCTTGACCAGCTGCGGAAAGCCGGATTCGACGTTCAGCTCCTGGTCGGCCGAGCGCGCCGCGACGGTGCGCAGCTCCGAGGAGACGGCGACGGTGTCGATGGCGATCCCGCACGCTTCGAGGTGGCCGGCGTTGAGCTCGAGGATGCGCCGCCACTGCGGGTAGAGGTCGATCTTGGTGAGGACGAAGTAGACGCTCGGGCAGAGTTCTTTCACCGTCCGGAGGAACCGCAGCTCGGCGCCGGTGAGCTCTTGCGAGGCGTCGGAGAGGAAGAGGACGGCGTGCGCCCGCGGCAGCGAGCTGACCGTGACGGCGTTGTGCAGCGAGCCGAGGCCGCCGACGCCGGGGGTGTCGACCAGCACCAGCCCTCCGGAGAGCAGCTGGCGGCTGATCGACGCCGTGACGGACTTGAGCTTGCGGACGTTGCCGGGGTTCCCGGCTTCACTGACGTGGGTGGGAAGGTCTTCGAGGGAGATCCGCTCGGTCCACGGCGGCGACGACGGGTCGGCCGGCTCGTAGGTCGCCAGAGCCCCGGACTCCGGCGCGAACCGGACGACAGTCGGCACCGCGGTCGCGATGTCGTCGTCGACCGGGCAGATCTTCGCGGTCAGCAGGGCGTTGATGAGCGAGCTCTTGCCCTGCTTGAACTCCCCGACGACGTAGACGGTGACGTCCGGTTCGGACAGCAGGCGCCGGGCGTCGGTGAGGCGCTGGACGAGATCGTCCCGTCCGTAGGCCGCCGCTCCCTTGACCGCGAGGTCGAGGGTGTCGAGGGCGATGCGCCCCCCGCCACTCGGCTCCTGCATGACCGCTCCTTCATTCCTTACTGTTCTTCGCCGGCTCAGTAGTGGTCGGCGTCGTGGTGGTGGTGCTCGTCGTGGTGGTCCTGGTGGTGACCGCCGGCGTGGTGGTGCTCGTGCTCGTGGCTCTCGTGGCCGTGGTGCTCGGTGGACGCCTGCTCGTTGAACTGGTTTCCGCCGTGGTGGCCGCTCGCGCCCTGCTCGTTCTGGAAGATGTTGCCGTGGCCGCCCGTGGAGGCCTGTTCGTTGAACTGGTTGTCGCCGTGGCCGGAATCCTGCTGGTTCTGGAAGATGCTTCCGTGGCCGCCGGTCGAGGCCTGCTCGTTGAACTGGTTGCCGCCGTGGCCGCCCGAGCCCTGCTCGTTCTGGAAGATGCTGCCGTGGCCGCCCGTGGAGGCCTGCTCGTTGAACTGGTTCCCGCCGTGACCGCCGGAACCCTGCTCGTTCTGGAAGATGTCCCCGCGGCCGCCGCCCGTGGACGCCTGCTCGTTGAACTGGTTGCCACCGTGGCCGCCGGAACCCTGCTCGTTCTGGAAGATGTCCCCACGGCCACCTGTGGAGGCCTGCTCGTTGAACTGGTTCCCACCGTGACCGCCGGAACCCTGCTCGTTCTGGAAGATGTCCCCACGGCCACCTGTGGAGGCCTGCTCGTTGAACTGGTTCCCACCGTGACCGCCCGAGCCCTGCTCGTTCTGGAAGATGTCTCCCACGCCGCCGCCGGTCGAGGCCTGTTCGTTGAACTGGTTCCCGTGGCCGCCCGAGCCCTGCTCGTTCTGGAACACGTCACCGTGGTGGCCGGCGGACGCCTGCTCGTTGAACTGGTTCCCGCCGCGGCCGGAGCCTTGCTCGTTCTGGAAGATGTCACCGCGGCCACCCGTCGAGGCCTGCTCGTTGAACTGGTTCCCGCCGTGGCCACCGGAACCCTGCTCGTTCTGGAAGATGTCCCCGCGGCCGCCGCCGGTCGAGGCCTGCTCGTTGAACTGGTCGCCACCGTGACCGCCCGAACCCTGCTGGTTCTGGAAGATGCTGCCGCTGCCGCCGCCGGTCGAGGCCTGCTCGTTGAACTGGTCGCCACCGCGGCCACCCGAACCCTGCTCGTTCTGGAAAATGTCCCCACGCCCACCACCGGTCGAGGCCTGCTCGTTGAACTGGTCGCCACCGCGGCCACCCGAACCCTGCTCGTTCTGGAAGATGTCCCCACGCCCGCCGCCGGTCGAGGCCTGCTCGTTGAACTGGTCGCCACCGTGGCCACCGGAACCCTGCTCGTTCTGGAAGATGTCCCCACGCCCACCACCAGTCGACGCCTGCTCGTTGAACTGGTCGCCACCGCGGCCACCCGAACCCTGCTCGTTCTGGAAGATGTCACCGCGGCCACCGCCCGTCGAGGCCTGCTCGTTGAACTGATTGCCGCCGTGACCGCCGGAACCCTGCTCGTTCTGGAAGATGTCCCCACGCCCGCCACCGGTCGAGGCCTGCTCGTTGAACTGGTCGCCGCCGTGACCGCCGGAACCCTGCTGGTTCTGGAAGATGCTGCCGCTGCCGCCACCAGTCGACGCCTGCTCGTTGAACTGGTTCCCCCCGGAACCACCCGAACCCTGCTCGTTCTGGAAAATGTCCCCGCCACCACCGGCCGAAGCCTGCTCGTTGAACTGGTTCCCGGATGAATTCGTCATCGTGTGCGCTCCTGACATTCGGATCGGTGAAGCCCTCGCCCCTCCGTTGTCATCCAGTCTCGGACCAATGGGCGGCCGGGTCATGAGTAGCGGCTACTCGGCTTCCGCGCCGCCTCCGCCGCGGACTACCTATGGACCGTCGCCGGGACTACTCCCCGAGACGAGCGGGCCTACCACCGATGCCAGTTCGCGGCGGCCGGAAATACCCAGCTTCGCGTAGACCCCGTGCAGCACGTTGTCGACCGTGCGCACCGACACCACCAGCCGGTCCGCCACCGCGCGGCTCGTCAGGCCCGTCGCCACCAGGCGGGCGATCTCCAGCTCCCGGACCGTCAGATCCAACGGTGTCTCCAAGGACGAAAGGGCCGGCGTCGCAGCGTCCTCACAGGACGCCAGCCACGCCCGCGCGCGCTGGGCCGACATCGCCGCGCTGCCGTTCTTGCCCTCCTCGCGGTACACCCGCGCCGCCTCGGCCGATGCTTCCGCCGCCAGCAGCCGCGCGCCCGCGTCGGCGAACGACGACGCCACCTCGTCCAACGCCGCACCGTCCGAAACCGCCGACGCGTGCGCCGCGTACAGCTCCGCCATCCCGCCCGCGGAGGGGATCGCGCCGGGCGAACCCCCGAACCGGACCAGGTCGTGACGGATCTCGGCCGCGATCGCGAGCCGGCCGTCTTCCGAAGCGGCCGAAGCCGCCGAAGCACCCAGTGCCAACGCCCGGGACAGCTCGCCCCGTGCCGCGGCGACCCACGCGCCGTCCCAGTCGCCGAGTGGCTCCGCGACGCGGCCGCTCATCGCCGTCGCGCGGACCAGGGCCGCGGCGACGGCGGGGCGGAACTCGTGCGGCTGGTCGTGCGCGTCGGCGGCCAGGGCCTCCCGCAGCCAGCGGATCGCGCCGCGGACGTTGCCGTAGGCCAGCGCGACCGTCCCCAGCGACGCCGCCGCGCCCGCGACCGCCGGGCCCCACCGGTCCCGGACGGCGTCCCGGTAGTCGTCGCCGGCCCGGTCTTCGGCCTCCTCGAGCCGGCCGGCCCGGCACAGCGCGACGATCCGCGCGTGCTCCAGCCGGACCCGCGCCCCCGGCGCGAAGGCGTCCGAGATCCGGGACGCGATCTCCAGTCCCTCATCGACGACGCCGAGACACGCCTCCGTCCGCCCGGTCGACGCCAATGCCCCGGCCGCAACCACCAGCGCCGCGAGCCGGAGCGCGTCGCCGCGGCGGTTGCGGTCCAGCACCGGCCCCAGCAGGTCCAAAGCCTCGCGCGACGCGCCCGCCGCCGCGCGCAGGGCCGCCCGGGCGGTCGCCAGCTCGTCCGAGGCCAACGCCCCGGACACCGCCGTTTCGGCCGTGTCCAGCGCCGCGGCGGCCTGCTCGAAGCGGTCGAGGCCGAACGCCAGGTTCCGGGCCCGTGTCGCGGCGACGCGGGCGTGCTGCGCGTCCGACACCGTTTCGCCCGCGAGCTCGGACAGCAGCGAGTCGGCGTCGGCGTGCCGGCCGCCGGCCACCCTGACCTGGGCGAGCAGGAACTTCGCGCCGAATCCGCCGCCCATCCGGACGGCTTCGGCCGCCAGCTGCTCGGCCTGCGGGAAGTCCTTGCGCAGCAACGTCTCCGCCGCCGCGCGGACCAGCTGCGGGTCGGTCGGCAGCCCGGCGGCCAGGCGCCACCGCACGAGCCGCGGCTTGTCCTCGGCACGTCGTGCGCCCGTGAGGTCCAGGGTCTGAGCGAGGATCCGGTACGTGTCGCGCTGGCGCAGCGGCGACGTCCGGCGCCGGATCACGTCGGCGTAGAGCGGGTGCGCGAGACGGACGTTGAGCCGCCGCCCGGTCCGTTCGGACACGACCAGCCCGGCCTGCTCCATCGAGGCCAGCACGCGGCCGGCGCCGAGGCGCACCAGCGGTTCGCTGCCCAGCGGCTCCCCGAAGGCGAGCAGCTCCAGCAGCCGCCGTTCGTCGGCGTCGACCCGGTCGGTGCGGGTTTCGATCAGCTCCACCAGCCGCGGCGTCGCCATCAGCGCGCCGCTCCACCGCCACACGCCGTCCTCGGCCGACAGCGAACCGCTGTCGAGACCGCCCTGGATGAGCTCGCGCAGGAACAGCGGGTTGCCCAGGGTCAGGCCCCACAGCCGGTGCTCGGCGCCGTCGTCGAGCCGCCCGCCCAGCGCCGCGGTGATCAGCTCGGTCGTCTGCGGACGGGTCAGCTCGCCGATGTCCAGCCGCTCGGCGACGCGGTCCTTCCACATCGCGAACACCGGGTCCGGCACGCTCACGCCGTGCGGCGCGATCACGAGCACGAACGCCGACGCGGTCGCGGCCAGCTGGTGCACCAGGGTCGCGGACAGGTCGTCGAGCAGGTGCGCGTCGTCGACGCACAGCACCAGCCGGCGCCCCTCCGCGCCGCGGGTGAGGTGGCCGGCGACCTGGTTGAGCCGGTGCGCGCGGTCCCCCGAGCCGTCCGCGCTGCCGGGCAGGAGGTGGGCGAACGCGCCGAACGGGATCGTCGAGGCCGACGACATCGCGCGCACCCAGTGCGTGCGCGCCCCGCCGCCGGCCAGCTCGGCCAACAGCACCTTGGCGAGCCGGGTCTTGCCGGCGCCGGCGCGCCCGGTCAGCAGCAGCCCGCACACCTCCGGGTCGGCCAGCGCGCGGCGCGCGAACGCCAGCTCCTGTTCGCGGCCGACCAGCGGCCAGTCGTTCGCCACACCCACTGCCTCCCCAACCCCTCACGGGCTTTTCGGTGCCCGCGCACAACCGTTCCTCGGATAATGACTACGCGGAGCCCGGCCAAGTACCGAATCCGCGCGGCGATTTGGCATAAATCGACGAACGGTCCGGCAAATGCGACAGAACGGACACTCGATCTCCCATTCCGTGAGCATTTACCGGCCATTGCCGAAATACCGTTATCATCGACTTTCCGGTGATTCTTTTTCCTGCGCCACCATCATTCCTATGACGCGCGGCAGGACCACCGCGTTCCAGCCCGCCATGGCGGTGACGAGCTCCGGTTCCGGGCCGCCGGTCCACACGCGCACCTGGCCCGCGCGCAGGTCCGTGCCGAGCACGGCGGCCCACGGCACCTTCGGCGCGAACCACCGCCGCCGGCGCAGCCCTTCGGCGTCCGCGTCGATCCGCGGGTGCGCGCCCCCGCCGAAGCGGGCGGTGGCGCCGGCCGTGATCGCGTCGACCGCGGCGCGCGCGATCCGCGGGCAGGCCGCCGATTCGACCAGTTCGACCAGCCGCCGCCACGTCTCGCGCGCGTCCTCGAGCTCGCTGCCGCGGCGGAAGGCGTCGAACACGAACCGGCTCCACACCGGGCCGCGGGCCAGGCCCAGCGCGTAGCTGGCCTGGTGCGGCCGGGCCGCCGCGTGGTAGGCGACCCGGTCCACTTCGGCCAGCCGGAAGACCCGGTCACCGATCACGATCACGTCGCCCGCCGCGGCGAGCGTGCGCCCGCCGCTGGAGACCCGGACCTCGCCGGAGCCGGTGAACGAGAACTTCCCGCCCGCCATCGGGCTACTTGCCGGTCTTCGCCAGGCAGAGCACGACGCCGGTCTCGCCTTCCTTGCCCTGCCAGAACACCGAGTCGGCGTCCGGGTACGGCGTGCACGCGCTGATCTGCGCCTCGATCTGCGTCTTGTCCTCGACGCGCGCGACGACCTTGAGCGTCGCCTCGGGCGTTCCGCAGTCGACGATCTTCACGTAGTTCTCGCCGCTTTCGGTGACGCAGTTGCCGACCTGGGCGTTCTCGCCGTTCGACCGGGTCGCGACCCAGACCAGCGCGAGGATCCCGGCGACGACGATCAGGAACACGGTGAGCACGATCTTCTGCCGCCGCTTCGACTTCTTCGGCGCGGCGGGCGGCTGGGGCGGCATCCCGGCCCGGGGCATCCCCGGCTGCGGCATCCCGGGCTGCGGCATCCCGGGCTGGGGCGGCACCGGCCGCGTCGGGTCGGGGTATTGGGGTCCACCGGTCTGGGTCATGGCGTTTCCTCCCTCGAACGTCCAGCTGTCGCCTTCTAGGCGTTCCACCCGTGTTCCACGGAGTTCCACCCGGAGCTTCGCGGCACGGGCCAGGATGGGACCGTCCCGTTCCCGACGTGAGGACTCCGAGGATGACCCGACTGCCCGCCTTGGCCGTCACCGCCTTGACCACCGCCGCCCTGCTGACCGGCGGCACGGCCGAAGCCGCGAGCCCGCCGTTCACCTCCTCGGTCTTCCGCGCGACGCACAACAGCTATTCGGGCAGCGTCGACGGCGCGAAGAACTCGATCTCCTACCAGCTCGACCACGGCGTCCGGTTCATCGAGTACGACATCCACGACAACGGCTACGCCACGAACCACGACTACGGCGTCGGGCACGACTCGCCCGGCAACGCCGTCGACCACAGCGGCGGCAACCCCGCGTCGAACAACCTGCGCGACTGGCTGAGCACCGTGAACACGTGGTCGGCGGCGCACCCGACGGCCGCGCCGATCGTCGTCATGCTCGACCTCAAGGACAACCTGACCGACAACGCGAACTTCGCGGAGGGCAACCTCGTCGCGGTCAACCAGGAGCTGGAGTCGGTCTTCGGCGGCCGGCTGCTGCGCGCGCAGGACTACCCGGCCGGGTCGCCGACCGTGGACGCGCTGCGCGGGCGCGTGCTGCCGCTGCTCTCGGGCGACGGCGGCAGCCGCTCCGAGTACAAGCGGGACGTCGGTTACCACCCGGCCGTCGCGATCAACGGCCGCGGGCAGGTCGTCGAGGTGCACGACTCCGGCGGCGGCGCGCTCTGGTACTGGACCGGGACCTACGGCGCCGACGGCCGCGTCACCTGGCTGCGGCACGGGAAGTACGACAGCGGCCAGACCCCGGCGGTCGCGCTGAACGACAACGGCGACCTCGTCGAGGTCCACCAGTCGCAGGGCGCGAGCACGCTCTGGTACCACGTCGGCAAGCTCGGCACCGACGGCGAGATCACGTGGCAGGCCAGCCACCAGTACGACAACGGCGTCCAGCCGACGGTCGCCTTCACCGACGCGACGCACCTGCGGGAGATCCACCAGAGCCAGAGCAGCAGCCAGAACTGGAACTGGACCGGCACGCTGTCGGCCACGACGGTCGCGTGGACCGGCAACGCCAAGACGTCCGACGCGCGGTTCGCCAAGGACACCGCCACCAACGGCGCCCGGCGCGTCAAGGTGTGGACCGGCGCGGACGGCCCAACGCCGTCGAACACCCTGCGCGCGGACACCGCGAGCGTCACGGGTGACCGGATCCGCTACCGGCAGGTCGCGTTCGACGAGTTCCAGAAGGGCGACAGCGCCGAGCTGCAGGAGGGCGCGTTGTTCTACGGCGCGACCGCGACGGAGTCGGCGTTCATCACCTCGGCCCGCCAGTCGGGCAAGCTGGTCCGCGGCTGGGACTTCGACTCGGCGGGCGACGCGACGACGCCCCTGGCCAGCTACCCGGCTTCGAACCACCCGTACGACGCCTGGTACCAGACCCTGCTGACCCAGAACGGCGCCGTCGAGTAGGCGTCAGCCGGGGTGGTAGGAGCAGCGGGTGCCGGTGCGGACGCCGTCGCGCAGGACGTCGCCGATCACGGCGTCCGCCGCGGCGATCCGGGTCAGCGCGCGGCGGATCGCCTTGCCCACCGCGATCCGCGCCTTCTCCTCCGCGCCGGCGAACTCGCGGACCCGGCCCGCGAGCCCCGCGGCGGCCGACAGCTCGCCCAGCAGCCAGTCGCGCTCGGTGCGCACCTTTTCCGCCCGGCCCGCGTCGTGGTTGGCCTCGTGCTCGTCGAGCTCGGCCTCGAGGTTCGCGAGCCAGCGCCGGTAGTGCGCGGTCGCCGTCTGGTCGAGCATCGGCTGCGCGGACGTCGCCTCGGCGACCACGCCGTGCGCCAGCTCGACCGCGGTCAGCTCGTGGCCCGGGTTGTCCAGCAGCGTCGCGAGGTAGCCCATCCCGACGCTGTGCTCGACCTCGACGGACCGCCCGTCCAGGGCGAAGAGCCAGTGGCCGCCCTGGCGCCGGCACGTGACCCGCCGGTCCGCGACGCGGCCGGCGAAGACGGGCAGCACCATCCCGAGCTGCTCGGCCTCGCGCGTCGCCGCGGCCAGCTCGCGTCCGGCTTCGGCCGAGCCGGGCCCCAGCGCCTGCGCGAGCCGGGCGCGGGAAAGGGCCGCGGCCGGCCAGTGGGCCAGCGCGAGGTTGTCGCGCACCGCCGCCCGGAAGTGCTCCGTGGCGCGCTCGGTCTCGCCCGCGGTCAGCATCGCCACGCCCAGCGCGTGCTGCACCGAACCGAAGCAGGCGACGGCGAGGCTGCCCATCATCGGCAGCCGCGCGAACGGCGTGAGCAGCGCGTACGCGGCGAGCGCCGAGTCGACGTCGGCGAGCAGGTACGCGGACTCGACGATCCCGTACATCGACACCAGCCAGCTGCTCGACCGCGGCAGCAGCGCCAGGTCCTGCCCGCGCAGCCGGGCCAGCGCACCGGCCGCCTCGCGCTCGTCCCCGGCCGAAGCGGCGGCGACGGCCAGCCCGGCGACGAACGCGTTGTCCACCGCGCTCAGCGTCGGCGAATGCACCGTTTCCCGCAGGACCGGCAGCAGCTCGGCCATGCGGCCCTGGTACCAGCGGACCGCCCCGACCTGCGCGGTGTACCAGCCGATCGCGTCGGCGTCGCCGGCCTGCTCGCCCCGCAGGGCACAGGCCGCCGCCCGCGCCTCGGCTTCGTCGAACCGGCCGGCGCGGATGCTGAGCATGACGTCGATCGCGTCGAGCACGAACCCGACCGCGAGGTGGTCGCGCTCGGCCAGCAGGCCGCGCAGGTCGGCGAGCCCGCGCTGGGCGTGCGGGTCGCCGTCGAGGAAGAGGTCGACCGTGCGCCAGAGCAGGCCCATCAGCAGGTCGCTGCGCCGGCCCGTGCGGAAGCCTTCGGTGATCAGCTCCTGGGCGAGCGCGCGGCGCTGGCCGCCGTGGTCCGGGCCGAGCAGGCAGTGGTGGGCCAGGCTCGCGGCCTCGGCCCAGGCGACCGGGTCGCCCGCGCGCTTGGCCTCTTCGAGCACGGCGAGGATCTCGTTGCTCTCCCCCGCCACGTAGTCGGCCTCGCCCGCGAGCCGGGCCTTGAGCCGCAGGGCCAGCGACGACCCCGGGTCGACCGCCGTGCGGGCACTGCGCAACCGCGCCTGCAGCAACGCCGCCGCGGCCGCGCTCCGGTGTTCGTGCACCCACAGCCCGGCCAGGCCCAGCGCGGCGCGCGCCATCCCCGGGCCGTCGCACCCGGCCTCCGCGGCCCGGTAGGCCCGGTCGAACCACTCCCGGCCGGCACGCAGGTCGCCGTCGGCCTCGAGTGCGCGCTCCCCGGTGCGCAGCAGCTCGCCGAGCGCGGTGGCCGCCGGTCGCGTTTCGCTGTCCAGCATCGCCGCCCCCTCTCCCCCGGGAAATGGTGCCCGGGTGACCGGCTGTGGTCAACGTGCGAAAACCGTCGGGAATGTCCAGGTCACGGCCGGGAATTTTCCGCCGTCACCGTCCGCGCGCGGTCCATTCGCGACAGTCGCTGACGGCCGCCGTCAGCGCTTCGCCAGGGACCGGTCAGCCCGCCCGGCGAAGCTCGGTGCCATGAGAAACCACGGCTTGAAAAACCTCAGCGTCCTGATCTCCGGCGCCAGCATCGCCGGCCCCGCCCTCGCCCTCTGGCTCACCCGCTACGGCTGCACCGTCACCGTCGTCGAGCGAGCCCCGTCGGTGCGCCCCGGCGGCCAGGCCATCGACTTCAAGGGCAACACCCACCGGACTGTGCTGGAGCGCATGGGCATCCTCGACGACGTCCTCGCCCACCAGACCGGCGGCACCGACCAGACGATCATCGACGCCGAGGGACGGCCGCAGGCGGTCATCCCCGGCGAGTTCACCGGCGGCGACATCGAAATCCGCCGCGGCGACCTGGCCGACATCCTGTACGAGCGCACCGCGCCGCACTGCGAGTACCTCTTCGGCGACACCATCACCGCGCTGACAGAGACGGCCGACGGCGTCGACGTCACCTTCGCCACCGCCGCCCCGCGCCGGTTCGACCTCGTCGTCGGCGCCGACGGCATCCACTCGAACGTCCGGCGGCTCGCGTTCGGCCCGGAAAGCGACTACGTCCACTTCCTCGGCCACTACTACGCACTGGCCGAGCTCGGCGAGCAGGTCGCGGACGGCACCGCCGTGATGTACAACGAGCCGGGCCGGATGGCCGCGGTCGGCGGCCCGAAGGCGTCGGCGTTCTTCGTCTTCGCCTCGCCCGAGCTGGACTACGACCGCACCGACACCGACACCCAGCGGAAGCTCGTGACCGAGGCCTACCGCGACGCCGGCTGGCGGGTGCCCGCGCTGATCGAGAAGCTCCCCGACGCGCGCGAGTTCTACCTCGACTCGCTCGCCCGCGTGACGATCGACCACTACTCCCGCGGCCGGGTCGTCCTGCTCGGCGACGCCGCCTACGGCAACACCCTCGGCGGCTTCGGCAGCGGCCTGGCGATCGTCGGCGCGTACGTGCTCGCCGGCGAGCTCCTCGAGGCGGACGGCGACCACCGCGCCGCCTTCGCCCGCTACGAAGAGCAGATGCGCGGCTACGCCAAGGTCTCGCAGCGCGGCAGCGCGGGCCCGTTCCTCGCGCCGCCGTCCCGGCTGCGGATCAAGCTGCGGGACTGGACGTTCAAGTCCCGCTTCCTGCTCCGCCTGATGCTCAAGGCGACCGACAACTTCGCCACGGACATCGAACTGAAGGACTACGCCTCGGGCTCGTAGGCCAGGTTCGGCCGCAGCCACTGCTCGACTTCGCCGATCTCGACGCCCTTGCGCCGCGCGTAGTCCTCGATCTGGTCGCGGCCGAGCCGCCCGACGGTGAAGTACTTCGACTCCGGGTGCGCGAAGATCAGCCCGGACACGCTCGCCGCCGGCGTCATCGCGTACGACTCGGTCAGCGCCATGCCCAGCTCGTCCGACTCCAGCAGCTCGAACAGCTCCCGCTTCTGGCTGTGGTCGGGGCTGGCCGGGTAGCCGAGCGCCGGGCGGATGCCGCGGAACCGCTCCGCGTGCAGGTCCTCCAGCAGCGGTTCGGCGTCGGGCTCGAACCAGTCGCGTCGGGCCTTGAGGTGGATGTACTCCGCGAACGCCTCGGCCAGGCGGTCGGCCAGCGCCTTCACCATGATCGCGCGGTAGTCGTCCTGCTCGGCCTCGTACTTCGCGGCCAAGGCGCCGGCACCGTGGATGGCGACCGCGAAGCCGCCCAGGTGGTCGCCCACCGGCGCGATGTAGTCGGCCAGGCAGCGGTTCGCGCGGTCCAGCGGCTTCGACGTCTGCTGCCGCAGCATCGGGAACCCGACGTGCGCGTAGTCGCCTTCGAGCAGGATGTCGTCGCCTTCGCTGTGCGCCGGCCAGAACGCGTACGCGCCCTTCGCGGTGAAGCTGCCGTTCGCGATGATCTCGTCGAGCAGCGTGTTCGCGTCGTCGAACAGCTCACGGGCCACCGGCTGCTCCAGGATGGCCGGGTACTTGCCCTTGAGCTCCCAGGCCAGGAACAGGAACTGCCAGTCGACCATCTCGCGCAGCTCGGTGATGCTCGGCTCGACCACGCGGCGGCCGGTGAACGCCGGGGTCGGCAGGCCGTCGAACGACACCCGCTCCGGGTTCGCCCTGGCCTGCTCGAGGGTCAGCATCGGGCGCCGCTGCTTGCTGGCGTGCTGCTCGCGCAGCACGTCCTGGTCGGCGCGGTTCTTCTCGGCGAGCGCGACCGAGCGGTCCGGGTCCATCAGGTCGGACACGACGCCGACCACCCGCGACGCGTCGAGGACGTGCACCGTCGCGTTGTCGTAGGCCGGCGCGATCTTGACCGCGGTGTGCTGGCGGGACGTCGTGGCGCCGCCGATCAGCAGCGGCAGCTTCAGGCCGCGGCGCTGCATCTCGGTCGCGACGGCCACCATCTCGTCGAGCGACGGCGTGATCAGGCCGGACAGCCCGACCGCGTCGGCGCCTTCGGTGACCGCGGTGTCGAGGATCTTCGCGGCCGGCACCATCACGCCGAGGTCGATCACCTCGTAGTTGTTGCAGCCGAGCACGACCCCGACGATGTTCTTGCCGATGTCGTGGACGTCGCCCTTGACCGTCGCGAGCACGATCTTGCCCTGGCCGCTCGACGACTCCAGCCGGCCCTCCAGGCGCGCCTTCTCCTTCTCCTCCTCCATGAACGGCTCGAGGTAGGCGACGGACCGCTTCATCACGCGCGCGCTCTTCACGACCTGCGGCAGGAACATCTTGCCGGAGCCGAACAGGTCGCCGACGATCTTCATGCCGTCCATCAGCGGGCCCTCGATCACGTCGAGGGGTCGGGCCATCTGCAGCCGCGCCTCTTCGGTGTCGTCGACGATGAAGTCGACGATGCCGTGCACCAGCGCGTGCGACAGCCGCTCGCCGACGGTGCCTTCGCGCCAGGAGAGGTCGACGACGCGCTTGGTGCCGCTGCCCTTGACGTTTTCGGCGAAGCTCACCAGCCGGTCGGTGGCGTCTTCGCGGCGATCGAACAGCACGTCCTCGACCAGTTCGAGCAGGTCGGCCGGGATGTCCTGGTAGACCGCGAGCTGGCCGGCGTTGACGATGCCCATGTCCAGCCCGGCCTGCACGGCGTAGAACAGGAACGCCGAGTGCATCGCCTCGCGCACGATGTCGTTGCCGCGGAAGGAGAACGAGAGGTTCGAGATGCCGCCGCTGGTCCGGGCGCCGGGACAGCGCTCCTTGATCCGCGGCAGCGCCTCGATGAACGCCTTCGCGTAGCCGTTGTGCTCGGAGATACCGGTGGCGACGGCCAGGACGTTCGGGTCGAAGATGATGTCCTCGCCCGCGAACCCGGCCTGCTGCGTCAGCAGGTCGTACGCGCGGCCGCAGATCTCGACCTTGCGGTCGGCCGTGTCGGCTTGGCCTTGTTCGTCGAAGGCCATCACGACGACGCCGGCGCCGTAGTTGCGGATGGTGCGGGCCTGGGCGAGGAACGGCTCCTCGCCCTCCTTGAGGCTGATCGAGTTGACCACGCCCTTGCCCTGCAGGCAGCGCAGGCCGGCTTCGAGCACGCTCCACTTGGAGCTGTCGACCATCACCGGGATCCGGGCCACCTCGGGCTCGGTGGCGATGAGGTTGAGGAACGTCGTCATCGCCTGCTCGGACTCGAGCAGGTCGGCGTCCATGTTGACGTCGAGCAGGTTCGCCCCGCCGCGGACCTGCTCCAGCGCGACGTCGACGGCGCCCTGGTGGTCGTCGGACTCGATGAGCCGCCGGAACCGCTTGGAGCCGGTGACGTTGGTGCGCTCGCCGATCATCACGAAGCCGGTGTCGGCGCCGATGCCGAACGGCTCGAGGCCGCTGAACCGGGTGTGTGTGCGTGGCGCGGGCACCTCGCGGGGCGTGACGCCCTTCGCCGCGGCGGCGATCTTCGCGATGTGCGCCGGGCTCGTGCCGCAGCAGCCGCCGACCAGGTTGACCAGGCCTTCGCGGACGAACCCGCCGATCAGCCCGGCGGTCTCCTCCGGTGTCTCGTCGTAGCCGCCGAACGCGTTCGGCAGCCCGGCGTTCGGGTGGCAGGCGACGTAGGTGCCGGCGATCCGCGACAGCTCCTCGACGTGCGGGCGCATCTCTTCGGCGCCCAGCGAGCAGTTCACGCCGACGACCAGCGGCTTCGCGTGCTCGACCGAGCTCCAGAACGCCTCGACGGTCTGGCCCGAGAGCGTCCGGCCGCTGAGGTCGACGATGGTGACGGAGATCCAGAGCGGCAGGTGGGGCGCGACGTCGCGGGCGGCGGCGATGGCCGCCTTGCAGTTGAGCGTGTCGAAGATCGTCTCGATCATCAGCAGGTCGACGCCGCCTTCGGCGAGCCCGGCGATCTGCTCCGCGTACGCGGCCTTGACCTGCTCGAACGTCACCGCGCGGTATGCCGGGTCGTCGACCTTGGGCGACAGGCTGAGCGTGACGTTGAGCGGGCCGATGGACCCGGCGACGAACCGGCCGCCGAACTCGTCGGCGGCCTCGCGGGCCAGCTGCGCGCCGCGGACGTTCATCTCGTGGACGTGCGCCTCGAGCCCGTAGTCGGCCTGGCCGATGCTGGTGGCGGTGAAGGTGTTCGTGGTGGTGATGTCCGCGCCGGCCGCGAGGTACTGGCGGTGCACGTCGAGGATGACGTCCGGGCGGGTGAGGTTCAGCAGGTCGGGGTCGCCGGTGACGTCGTGGGTGTGGTCGCCGAAGCGGTCGCCGCGGTAGTCGGCCGGGGTCAGCCCGGCGCCCTGCAGCATGGTGCCCCACGCGCCGTCGAGCACCGCCACCCGCTGCCCGAGCAGCTCGCGCAGGCGCGCGGTGGCGTCGGGTTCGCTGGGGGTTTCTCGCGGGGTGATCGGGTTCACCGGCAGCCTCCCTCATCCGGGAGGCGCCCTTGTTCGGTGGATCCCGGTCGAGCGTGGCGGACCCGGCGGTCCGTCGCAGCGCCTCTCGACCTGTGGACCACGGTACTGGAAACGGGCATTCGCCCGCCAACCCGCCCCGCCGGTGCGTCCACTGGCTGGGACACCGTAAGTCCACAATGGATTACCGATTCCACCCTGCCTCCACGTTTTCCCGGGTCTCCACCTTGTCGCGTCCCGCGCCGGCGCACCGCTCCTCGCCTGCGCACCCAGGTCGCTTCGATCATCGCTCGAGCGAGGCTCGATGTTACTCTCCGCGTCCACGTTGCCACTTTTCGCACTCGCGGCCGACCTTGAAAACTGAAACACGTTCTAATACGCTCCTCGCGTGGACTACGGAATCGTGCTGTTCACCAGCGACCGAGGCATCACCCCGGCTTCCGCGGCGCGCGCCGCGGAGGAGGCGGGGTTCGCCACCTTCTACGTGCCCGAGCACACCCACATCCCGGTGAAGCGGGAGTCACCGCACCCGCGCACGGGTGACGCGTCCCTGCCCGACGACCGCTACAGCCGCACCCTCGACCCGTGGGTCGCGCTGGCGACGGCGGCCGCGGTGACGTCGCGGATCCGGCTGTCCACGGCGGTGGCCCTGCCGGTGGAGAGCGACCCGATCACCCTCGCCAAGACGATCGCGAGCCTGGACCACCTCTCCGGCGGCCGCGTGACGCTCGGCACCGGCTTCGGCTGGAACGTCGACGAGCTGACCGACCACGGCGTCCCGGGCAACCGCCGCCGCACGGCACTGCGCGAGTACCTCGAAGCGATGAACGCGCTGTGGACCTGCGAAGAAGCCTCCTACGACGGGGATTTCGTCTCGTTCGGCCCGAGCTGGGCGTGGCCCAAGCCGATCCAGGCGCACATCCCGGTGCTGCTCGGCGCGGGCCCGACGGAGAAGACGTTCCGCTGGATCGCCCGCCACGCGGACGGCTGGATCACAACGCCGGCGGACACGGATCTCGACGGGCACGTGGCCCTGCTGAAGGAGATCTGGCTCGCCGAGGGACGGGCGGGGGCGCCCCGGATCTGCGCGCTCGGCGAGCGGCCCGACCCGGACCGGTTGGCGCACCTGGATTCCCTCGGCGTGACCGAGACGATCTTCGGGCTGCCGGACCGGGAGCCGGCGGAGGTCGAGGCTTGGATCGGGCGCCTCGCGGGCAAACTCGGGCTCGCGCCCGTCCCCGCCGTCTGACCGGAAGCCGCCCGGTCAGAACCAGTGCAGGCAGTGCGGCGCCCGCTCGGCGCGGAAGAGCGCGTCGGCGAGACCGGCCGCCTCCGGGTGGTGGGCCCGGATGTGCCCGGCGCGCACCAGCGTGCTCGGGGCCGTGCCGCCCAGGTACAACGAGCCCAGGTCGGTCACGTCCAGGGACAGGTCGGGCTGCCGGTCCGTCGGGACGCACTCGGCCTTGCCGTCCCGGACCGTCAGCAGGTGACGGCCCCGCTCGCCGAGGAACGGGTCTTCGACGTCGAGGACCAGCTCGCCGTCGGCGGCCCAGCCGCGGGCCGTCAGCGCCCGCGGGACGTCCAGCAGCCGGACCCAGAGCCAGTCCGTCTCGTCGGTCACCTCGCCGGCGCGGAAGTCGGCCAGCTGCCAGCGCAAGGGGTGATCGGGCGGGCACTGCCGGAACACGACCTCGGTGGCCAGGTCGTGGTCCAGCAGGAACCGGGCCAATGCCGTGGCGACGGCGTCGTCGGCCGCGATCGTCTCGTCGACCGTCAGAGTGCCCGGCCCTTCCATCAGGTACGTCGCGTAGCCGTCCGGGACGCCGCCGGCGTCGCGGTGGACGGCGACGTACCGCGGCGCCGGGGCGATCGGCGGCCGGCCCGCGCCCCGGGTCCACCAGTGGTGCGGCCGGGACAGCGCACCCGGCCGGGCCCGGCGGTAGCGGTCGTAGACCTCCTCCAGGAGCCCGGTGCACTCGGCGCGCGGCAGGACCTCGATCGAGCCGGGCACCGGATCGGCCGCGGCCCGCGGGACGGCGAAGGCGGCTCGATGACGTGCCACCGTCAGCCGGTGCGTGGTGGTCGCCGGCCCGTAGCCGAACCTGCGGTAGATCACGGCCTCGCTGGCCAGCAGGACGGAGAGGAACTCCCCGCGCGCCCGCACGTCGGCGAGGTGGTGCCGCATCATCGCGGTGAGCACGCCCTGTCGCCGGTGCGACGGCAGGACGCCGACGGCGGTCACCCCGGCGGCCGGGGCGATGGCCTTCCCGGGCAGGGTCAGCTCGAAGGAGTACGCGGCCGCGGTGCCGAAAGGCTTCCCCTCCGCCGTCACGGCGAACAGGCACCGGTCCGGTTCCAGCGCCGACCAGACCCGGCCGCCCTCGCCGGGAGGTTCCGGGAAGCGCCCGAACGCGGCGAAGAGCGTGTCGACGAAGACGTCGCGGTCCTGCTCGGTCGTGGGACGGATCTCCATCGGGGCACAGTGCAGCGCCGAACGGCGGCGGGGCAAGCGAATTACGGAAGCGGGGGGGGGGGGGGGGGGGGAACACAACAAAAGAGGAAAAACAACAGACACCACCACAATCCCCGCGTTGTTTTGTTTTTTTTTTTTTCTCTCCCGC